>NZ_CANMRQ010000014.1 GCF_947500325.1 uncultured Lacinutrix sp. | reverse complement strand
AAAAATCCTGTGAAGCTAGCTTCACAGGATAGTAATTAATTATTTTATAATCTGTCAACCTATTTTAGGACGACTCAGTTATTATAAGTAACACTTAATCTAATTAAGCGTAATCTTCTTAATTATTTTGCTTCCAGTTTCTAAAGTCATGTCTATAATATAAACTCCCGAACTTAAATTTACTGTTGATATTCCAGAACTTAATTGTTGGATTGTTTGATCATGTAAGGTCATCACATTCTGACCTAACATATTAATTAAATTAATAGATTTCACATCGTCTTTTAATCCCTTGATATAAATATTATCTTCAATATTATTTGCATAGATTAAAACATTTTCTAATTCAAAATCATCTTCTGTACTTAATGTAGATCCATTATTAAACACGACCTTAAAACGAGTAGCATCTTCTCCTGCATCTGCTGTAAAATTATAATCACCGCTCTCTCTTAAATCGTGGTATACATTTTCTTGAGTATCCCACAAGTACAAGGCCTGTGACTCGTTAATATTTTCTAATCCTGCTAGTGAAATACTATAATTAAAGTTAGAATCACTGTTTAATACTAAATCCACTTCTTTATCTATAGTAATTGGAGAGAAAGCTTGTATAATGTACTTATCTCCATTAAGTATTGTAGCTAGGTCATTAGGGTTAAAATCATTAATATTTGAATCATATCCATAGTCAAAACCATCTGTTGTTTGATTACTAAACCCTAAAACCAATTCACGGCTTAAACCATTAGACACAGTAAATTGTAATCTTATTTTTTGAATTAAATCTTCGTTTGTTTCATTTGAATCGTTCCCAGTTCTAAGAAATACAGATCCATTAGCATATGTCCCATCTGCATCAGCTTCCTTCTTAAAAATCCTCTGATCATTTCTAAATATAACAGTACCTTTATTTTCTATTTCTGTAAAGAAACCTTGACCTACAGGTATGTATCTTGATGGTGTTTTAGTTCCATCTTGAGAACCGTTATTACCAAATTCACCTAAATGTTGATATGCTCTAACTCCAGCTGTTTTATTAACCATTGCATAACCACCTTGATAATCTTCGGCAACATGAGTATCTCCTGCCCATTGTTCCCAAAAATATATCTCTCCGCCAATAACCGAAGCATTATCATCTATAAATTCATGCACATCTATTGCAGATGGATAAGGGTTTCCTAACAAATACTCTGTTTTTGTTGTTCCTTCTACTGAACCCGCACCTCCGTTATCTACTGCTACTATATCAATATCTCCATTATTAGGCTTTCCTTCAAATATAAATTGAGTAGATTGCCCTGTTCCTTTTTGAGTATACCCAACTCCAGAATCTATTAAAGTCGATTGCGTTATATGATTCCAATCATAATAATCTATATTATTTTGAAATGTATACGTCCAATTTGTACTAATAGAAGCTGGTGTTGTAGCAGTTGGATTATTACTTGTAGTAAACTGTATATTTCCACTACCATCCTTAAGCATATCTAACCTAAACCCTAAGTTATTTGATGATGCACTTTGTGTACTAACTGGTGAGCTCCAAAAATTATATCTATGAAAACTACTTTGACCTTGCTGGCGTCTTAGTATTTTCCCTGCACTAGTAAGCGCTAAATCACTTTTTTCATTTTGTATCAATTGCGAATCACCTTCTAAATCAATTGTTCCATCTAATTCTAAATAATTAGTATTGTAAAGTAATTGATTGCTTTGAACTTTTAGCTCTGCTCCAGCATCAACAATTAACCCCATTATATTATGACTTGCGGTAGTTGATACTTCTGCATTATTACTTACTTGAACAATTGCCCAATCTTTATTTGGTAAGTTTTCAATATCCCACACATTACCATGCTCCCATGTTCCTTGTGTAGTCCAATTTCCTGTATTATTTGCAGTATAGGGCATTGGAGCGGTTTGCCCTTGCATTGACTCAATATTGAATAATGTTGCATTATTAGAATATAATGATTCATCATTGGTTATGTTATTAGAGATAGTGGTCATTGGAAAATAAGCTTGTAGATTAGCCCAGCTTATTTTACTATCCGTAATGACATCTGCTATATCTTTTGGAACAGAACCTCCCTTAACATTAGAACTATTTTCTTCTATTTCTTGATACACCATTTGTTGTATCTGACTCTCAGTTAGCTCAACATTAAATATTCTAACTTCATCTATAGCGCCTTTAAAATACGAATTTCCAAACCTCTCAGATCTTCCAATAGAGAAATCAGGATTTGTGTATGTAGCTGTAGTAGATATCATTCCTGAAGAAATAGAACTATTATTTTCTAATTCACCATCAACATATAATTTAAAATCTCCAGTAATACCAGAAAAAGATAATGTCACGTGATGCCATTCATTTTTAGTTAGAGCTGAAGCAGATAAACTATACGAAGTAGGACTT
The DNA here is from genome assembly GCF_947500325.1 of uncultured Lacinutrix sp. Taxonomy (GTDB): domain Bacteria; phylum Bacteroidota; class Bacteroidia; order Flavobacteriales; family Flavobacteriaceae; genus Lacinutrix. The sequence goes on along the minus strand of NZ_CANMRQ010000014.1, from coordinate 95,563 downwards.
CCATCTTTTATAATACTAGCTTGTACACCTCCAGAAGCATCAACCCATATTTTAAACATATCCTGTCCAAAAATATATCCTTCTGAGTTAAAAGTTGCATCCAGTTTCACCCATGCCATCATAGTAGCATTTTGCCAACCGCTTAATTGTAAACTCGCTGCTATAACATAATCATCTACACCATCAAAATCTATTGTATAGTCTCCGCTTACAGAAGAACTAGCATCTCTAAAATCTAAATCTCCACCTGTAGCAGCATCTCCATCAAAATCTCCAAAAGAGTTAATTCTATCTGCTAAATCCCCAACAGAAACCTCATCATTAGTATCAAAGGAAGCATTAACAAAATCAAGATTATCATCTAAACCATCTTTATCAGTATCATTACCACTAAGTGTACTAGATTGTCCATTTTCATCAATATCTAAAATACCATCATCATCTGTATCTGTATCTAAATAATCTGGAGCATCAGCTCCAAAAGAGTTTATTGGCGTAACTCCTGCTCCATAATTGGTCCACATACCAATATTTCCACCTGTTGTTCTCACACTACCACTTGGCACTATATAAGCTGCTGTAGATTGTGCCTCAATATTATCTGGTATACCATCATTATCTACATCAATATCCACTTGTGCTTGACATATAAAACTATAAGCAAAGGTATCTAAACCATGAGGATCGTGCGTAGCAGCAGCTAAACCACCAGCAGTAACTATATGTCGTATTGATACAGTAGTTACGGGATCGTCTGTTACAAAACCTATTGTGTTTTCTATATTTTGCCCCATAGATACAGCACCTTGCAAAACACCATCTGCATCATACAGATTTACATTGCCAGTAGCATCATCACCAATATATGTACCACTAAAATATGCAATTAAATTGCCATCTGCATAAACTTCATAATTCATTGTTGAAGCATCAGGATTTGTATCGAAAGCATCGACAAAATCAAAACTAAAAGACCCAACAGGCTCAGTAAAATTAACATTAACCGTATAATAATCGCCCACTTGCGCACCAACTTCAGGATAAACATATACCCCATAATCTGTTCCTCCACCGGAAGTAAAACCGCCAGAGGTTGTTGTTCTAAATTGATGTATTTCGAAAGCTCTATATAGATAATTATGCTCAAAGTCCATAGTCCCATTAGCAAATGTACCTATACTACTAGTCGCAGATCCTGCTACCCATGATGAGGCAGGAAAACTATAATCTGAACTACCATTTAACACTGTTAATGGTTGCCCTTTAGCATACACTGCTTCTTCAAATCCAGATTCCTGATAGCCTAAGCCATTTGTATTAGCTCCAATAGTATAAACATCATAACCATACTTTGACCATGATATCTCATCAGATTCTGGAGAAGCTGCTCCTGAAATTGCCGGACATTCTACTGTATCTCTTATACCATCATTATCATCATCCACATCACGATAATCTGTAATACCATCATTATCGAAATCTGCTACTTGAGCAAAAGAGTGTATAGAAAAAAATATAGAAATTGTACATACTAGTACATGCGAAAAAAAGGTAGATTTTTTCATAGGTTAAATTGATTTGCGGGTCAATATTTTACTTCTAATTAATATTAGGTTAAATAGGTTATTTTAAGCAAAGTAACATATTGAAAAGCTAATGTAGGGGAATATTACTTTATGAAATTATTTTTATAGACGAAACGCATATATATCAGACAAAATACACATAAATGCAAAAAAACCAGTTTAAATAACTGTTAACACACTTATAATCAAGGTGAATAAAATTAACCAAACAACTCTATATTAAATATTATTCGGTTTATTATATAAAATCATAGATAAAATGCAAAAAACAGCATTTTTATGTTTTAAAAATACTGCTTTTTACGCTATTCTTTAAGAATGTAATATTCTACACTACAAGACTTTAATTCTTATGATCTTCTATTATTTCTTCATCTCTATATTTACAACAAGGATGAACAGTATTATAAGCTTCATCTGTTGCCTTAAGTGTTTTAGTATCATGACCTACTGATGTTATCTTTTTTCTAATAAGGTCAAGATTTGTTTTACGCTCATCATATATTAACTTGAGTTCATGTGTTTCAATGTTCCAAATTGCAGATTTCACTCCTTTTGTATTTAAACTCGCTTTCTCAATACGCTTTTTACACATCATACAAACGCCATCAACTTCTATTGATGCTTTTGCATTTTTATTTTGCGAAAATGCAGTTACGCTTAAAAGTATTACAAATACTAATATTATTGATTTTTTCATTTTATATTATTTTAATTTAAATCTTAATCCTGTATAATAACTTGTTCCAAAAATTGGCCCATATACAAACGTACTATCAAAACTTGAGCCAAATGGATCATTAGCTCCTAAAATAGGATTGTTTTGTTTTGTATTAGTTAAATTTTCTGTTCCTAAATATACTTCAAATTTTGGTGAAAACACTTTTGTTACCTGAGCATTTAATGTACTTATATTAGGAGAATACTCTGGCAACTGTAATTCTACAGGGTTTCCCTCTGTTGAAGAAAACCGTTGAGCACCTAACCAATTATAGGTAGCATCAAATTTCCATTGAGAATTATTTCGAATATCTGTCTCATAGGATAGATTAGCAAAAAACCGATGTTTAGGTGTTAATGGTTTTTCTAATTTACCAGAATTATACTTCGTTTTTACATCATAATTTTTATAAGCTAAACGCATATCTAAATGTTCGAAAAGCTCATAATTAAATTCAATTTGTAAACTATTAGCATAACTGTCTCCTTCTAAATTATAAAAGTTTACTTCTTGAGCATTTTCATAATCTACAACAACTTGATTTTTAAAATTAGTACGATAAAAATCTACTGTTACATCTCCTTTTCTATCAAACAATCTAAATCCTTGTAAAAAAGAGACACCATAGTTCCATGCAATTTCTGGATCTAAACCATATATTCTACCTTCAGTATCTAAAATATTTATTGATCTCGATGTTGAGAATAACTTTTGATTTTCAGCAAAAATATTTGCACTGCGTTTTCCTCTTCCAACAGAAGCTCTAAACACGCCCTTTTCCCAGGCTGTATATCTTGCATGTATACGAGGTGTAACAAATGTGCCTAATAAGTTATGATGATCTAATCTTACTCCTGCAGTTAAATTAAGCTTATCTAAATTATCAAAGTTGTATTCAAAAAAAGCTCCAATAGCATTTTCATTTCTATTAAAATCTGAAGCATTAACTAATTCCTTATAATTATCATAGGTGTAACTTATTCCTGTTTTTACTTTATGTCTTGAATCACTAATTATAGAATTATATATCACATTGGCATATAAACTATTATGTTTAATATTATATAGATTTAAACCAAAATAAGATTCTTGTCTATGGCTACTAAAAGCACTTTGAACACCTAAACTTTGCCAAGGCAATTCTGAATTAACATAGCCCAACTTAGCAGAAACTTCATAACGCTCGGTATCAATTTCACTTCCCCAAAAATTAGTTGTGCCTTTATCTCTCTTAGGATTAAAATCAATTTGACCTGCTTGTTTTTGATCATTTAAGTATTTCAAATTAATAAAACTTACAAAACCTTTTTCAGGGTTTGTATACTGCCAACGGTTCATAACATTTACTTGTTTTGCTAATGGAATATCTAAAAACAAATCGTTATTTCTATCAAACTTCTGTGTTCTAGAATTACCATGTAAATACAACCCAGTATCCCATTTATCGCTAACCTTAGTATTTATATGCGTATTTAACTCTAATCTACCATTTGCCGCTCCATAAGCATTTATAAACAGCTTATTATCTTTACTTGGTTTTACTAATTCTGCATTTATTTGCCCAGCAATACTTTCATACCCATTAACAACACTTCCTGCTCCTTTAGTTATTTGAATACTTTCTACCCAAGTACCAGGAATAAAACTTAACCCAAAAGCTTGAGATGCGCCTCTAATTGATGGGATATTTTCTGTCGCAATTAATAAGTATGGACTCGTTAAACCTAACATTTTTATTTGTCTTGTACCTGTAACAGCATCTGCAAAATTAACATCGATAGAAGGATTGGTTTCAAAACTTTCAGAAAGGTTACAACAAGCAGCTTTTAATAATTCATCACTATTAATGGTAAGAACATTTTGCGCTTGTAAATACGACTTGGCAGTCGCTTGTTTTCTAGAAGTAATACTCACTTCATCTAAAGTACTTGTCGGTTTTAAACTATGCTTTATATATTTATTCTCAGCTACTGTTATTGTATCCGTTTTGTAACCAACATAACTAATAATTAAAGTCTTATATTCCTCTTTATAAGGCAAAGAGAATTTCCCATCAAGATCTGTAACCGCACCAATTGTTGTATTTAACCAATAAACATTGGCTCCTGGTAGTTCTATTTGCTTATTTTCATCTTCAAAAACCACTCCTTTTAACTGCGTTTGTGTTAGCCCCAAAAAAGGTAACAACACAAATATGTATATCAATCTCTTCATTATATATACATTTTAATTAGCATAATAATTGCCATAATTATCATAATACTATTTTCAATAAAAGTGGCCTTGGTCATTGGTAATTTCAAAGCAGTACCTAAGCAAGCACATTGTATTACTTTTTTGTCTAAAAGCGCTTTTGTTACTCCAATAGTAGTTATTCCTAGAATAATAATAGTAGCTATTAAAGCAATAGGAATTTGAATTCTCATTAAAAATAATAGCCCTAAAATTAGTTCTATAAAAGAGTATATTTTAGCATACAACGGAATCGTATTAGCCAATGGATCATACATTTTAAAAGATTCTGAAAACCCTTTTATATCTATAATTTTAAAAAAACTAAATACAATATAAAACAGCCCCATAAAATCGAGCATAAAGCTATTCCAATCCCAATTTTCATAATGCAGTAAAACTGAAGCCATACTAATATAACCGAAAATTATAAATAATGGTTTTAATTGTTGGAGGTTGTTTTTTTCTTCTTTTATAGATTGTTTGTGAATCTGTTTTTCAGAAATAGAAAATTTTTCTGGTAATCCTTTTTGTAATTTTTCAATTGAAATGTATTGAGACATTTTAATAATCGCTTCTGCTTCACTTAAGTCAACCGAAGTATCTATTACATTATCTAAAGCATTCAAATGTTTTTCAACTGATGCCTTACAACCATTACAGGTCATACCTGTAACTGTATATTTATGTATCATGAATATTTTTTAATTTATTAATTCTTAATTTAAGATTCCGTCTACGCGGAAATGAAAAAGAAATAATAAATCAAATCAAGAAAGTTTCATCTAAAACCTGTATATCTATAATGAGGTTTGGAGGTGAATAATCTTTGTGTGGTATAGTTTGTTTAGGCAAACTCTCATATAGATTAATATAAGAGTATAAAAAAGAGGTAAAAACTAACTGCTGATTAAAGTTTAAGTCATCAAAATTATTTTGTTTTAATTCCTTTTGGCCTTCGACAACTTCTACTTCATCTTTACAACAACTCTTTTTTGTAATACGTTCTTGCTCTTTTTCAAAAGCTTCCATTGTACATTTCTCAACTTCAGTAAATATAGACACATCTATTAATGTAGGGCCACAATAATGCGACTCAACAGTAAAAGATAATGTTGAAAACAACACTAAAAAAGTCATTGTTACAGAAAAAACGCTATGTAATACCTTTGTTTTCACATTACAAAATTACAAAAAAAAGAAATACTATTCTCTTTCAAAAACTTCTTTAACGTTTATTTGGCACCTTTTCTTTGGTAATAAAAAGCTGGCAATAAGAGTAATAACATAATTGGCTGTATAAGAAAACGTCTAATATTAAAAAACATATAATAATCTTCCTGCTTAGGGTTTATAACAAAGTATAAAAACAAAACAAGTAAGATTATATAGCTTATCGTATAGATTAGAACTGAAAATTTCACAATACTGATATCCTTAAAAAACACAAACAATATTACTAATGAAATAGCAGTATTAATTAAAAATCTAAGACTTGTAGACACTACTAATTTTAATAGTTCAAAACGCGGCGAATCTATATAGAGATAGTCTTTATTAAAAAACTTCAAATAAGGATCATAGAATATTTCATGTTCAAAAAACCTAATTAAAATTAGTAATCCAAAAAGGAAAGCTAGCCATATATTTTTTTTATAACGTCCCATTATTCTTTCCTGTGTTAGAATAACGATTTACCCAAAGCATCCAAAGTACAAATACCAATCCGTAAATAATAGAAGGAAAAACAACAGAATGCATTAAATCTGTGTATTGTGGATAATGATACAAACCAATGGATAATAGTGCAATTCTTATAATATTTGACAAATAAATAATAATGGTCCCAAACAAAATAAAAAGCAGCGTTTTTTTCAATCCGCCTTTAAAAGCAATTATAAACGAAACAAATAAAATAATAACACTTAGTGCATTACAACCTTCAATAACTCTTGCTAAGTATTTACCTCGTACAACCATTTTCATTGAAGGTTCATCTGGATGTTTAATTACTTGAGATTCGTAACCAAAAACATTTACTAAAGTATTGGTTTGCTTAGCAACAACATGTGTTATAAAATCTGGATAATATTCAGAGTCATTTGAATTATCTAAATATAGTTTATAAGTAAAAGAAAGCACAGTATATACCAACAAAAATGTAAGGATAAATTTTATTACAGACTTATATTTTATTATGAGTTCTTTCAATTATTTTTAGAAAATTTTAATCTTTAGAAAGGTTGAAATTACGTCTTTTTAAATACTTTTACCAAAATTTTTATTACCATGATTTTTGAAACATTAAAACCTCAAGTTGAAGCTATACTTTCTAATAACAAAAAAACCGTTAACGAGCGTTTAATGGAAACTTGCGAAATATTAGAAGCTAATATAAAATATTATAACTGGGTAGGTTTCTATTTTAAAAATGGAGATAAAAACGAATTAAAACTTGGTCCATATGTTGGAGAACCAACAGACCATACTATTATTCCTTTTGGAAAAGGAATTTGCGGACAAGTAGCAGTTAGCAATGAAAACTTTGTAGTGCCAGATGTTGCCGCTCAAGATAATTATATAGCATGTAGCATTACTGTAAAAGCAGAAATTGTAATTCCTATTTTTGTAAATGGAGAAAATATTGGACAAATTGATATAGATTCTAATACTCCTGATCCATTTACTGAAGCAGACGAACGTTTCTTAGAATTTATTTGCTCTAAAGTTTCAGAAATACTTTAAGAAATCACCTTTTAAAACTAGTAATATAACCATCGGAAGCCAAACCGTTGTCTATATCTAAATTATTATTTAGAAGTTGTAAGACTCCCATTTCTGCATTATTAACATACAACACCTCAATATTATTAATAATTTGAATTTCATAGGTATACGTTCCACTATCTAAACCAGAATAAACATCTTCTGGCCCAGTAGTAATAATGTTGTTTTCTACAATTACATTTCCATTTGCATCATTAAAAGTCCATTTAACTTCGCCTATATTATAATCTATATCTATAGGCATAAGCCCTCCATAAACATTTTTTAAATTCCAAGTCCCATTAATTGTGTCAGTCAGATTTTCACTACTATCTATATCGTTGTTTTGACAACCCATAACAAAAATCAATAGTATAAACAATTTCACTTTCATAACTTTTATATTTAATAGCCTATATATTATATAGATACAATTATAAGGATAAGGTTGCGTCTATTAATTATGAAAATGTTAACAACATCTATTTTTAGTTAAAAAAACGACTATTTTTATATAACAAAAAAGTTTCAAAATAACTACATTTGCTTGCTTATTAACACAACTAGTAATGAGCAACAACAAAACAATTAAATCTGCATTAATTTCTGTATTTAGCAAAGATGGTTTAGAACCAATTGTTAAAGAATTAAACGCACAAGGTGTCACTATATATTCTACCGGTGGTACAGAAAAATTTATAAACGATTTAGGAATAAATGTCGTTCCTGTTGAGGACGTCACATCTTATCCTTCAATTCTTGGGGGTCGTGTAAAAACATTGCATCCAAAAGTTTTTGGCGGTATATTAAATCGTCAAAATCATGATGGTGATGTAGCCGAAATGGAAGCATTTAATATCCCGCAAATTGATGTAGTAATTGTCGATTTATACCCTTTTGAAAAAACAGTTGCTTCTGAAGCTAGCAATCAAGATATTATAGAAAAAATTGATATTGGAGGTATTTCTTTAATAAGAGCTGCAGCAAAAAACTATGCTGATGTTATTTGTGTATCTTCTGTAGATGATTACGCTGAGTTTTTAGAATTAATAACAGACAAGAAAGGTGATTTATCTGAAGATGACAGAAAACGCTTTGCAGCCAAAGCGTTTAATGTATCGTCACATTATGACTCCGCTATCTTTAATTACTTTAATGCAAATCATGATATTGCCACTTTAAAAATTTCTGAAACCAACGGAAAAGTTTTACGCTATGGAGAAAACCCACATCAACGAGGTTTCTTCTTTGGGAATTTTGATGAAATTTTCACAAAACTTCATGGAAAAGAATTAAGTTATAATAATCTTTTAGATGTCGATGCTGCGGTAAATTTAATGGATGAATTTAAAAATGACGCTCCAACTTTCGCTATTTTAAAACATAATAACGCCTGTGGTTTAGCGCAAAGAAATACGATACATCAAGCCTACACTGATGCTCTAGCTGGCGATCCTGTCTCTGCTTTTGGAGGTGTTTTAATTTCAAATTCTGAAATTGATTTAGCTACTGCTGAAGAAATTCACAAGTTATTTTGCGAAGTTGTTATCGCTCCTTCTTTTTCATCTGAAGCTGAAACAGTTTTAAAAGGAAAGAAAAACAGGATATTACTTGTTTTAAAAGATGCTGAATTGGCTCAAACAACAGTTAGAACATGTTTAAATGGTGTACTAGTACAGGACAGAAATAACTTAACAGATAAAAAGGAAAATACTACAAAAGCAACTAATAAAGCACCTACAGATACCGAGTTAGATGATTTAATTTTTGCATCTAAAATTTGTAAACACACCAAATCTAATACTATTGTTTTAGTGAAAGGGAAACAGTTATGCGCTAGTGGAACAGGACAAACCAGTCGTGTAGACGCGTTAAATCAAGCTATACATAAAGCACAATCTTTTAATTTTGATTTAAAAGGTAGCGTTATGGCAAGTGATGCTTTTTTTCCATTTCCTGATTGTGTAGAGATAGCAAACAATGCAGGTATATCTGCAGTGATCCAACCTGGCGGCTCTATAAAAGATCAATTAAGTATAGATTATTGTAATGACAATGATGTTGCTATGGTATTTACAGGCACGCGTCATTTTAAACACTAAAAATTTAATTTAATAAATAGAAAAAAGCTTCAGTTAAACTGAAGCTTTTTTTATCCCTTAAAACCACAATAAAAAAGGGTATCATAATGACACCCTTTTTTCGCTAATCAATTAAAAACAACCTAGTTTTTAATCACTCTTTTAACAATTCTGTTACCAGAACTATTATCTAATATATTTAAGAAATACGTTCCATTAGTCAATCTACTTAAGTCTAATGTCATATTATTTTCGGTAGATAAAGTAATATTAGAAATTTGTTTCCCTAACATATCTATAATCTGAACATCTAATGTTAAGTTTCTATTGCCATTATATTTAATATTAACAGAATCACTAGTTGGATTTGGATATACACTGAAATTAAAATCTGCAGCGAAATCATCAACACTTAAAACATCACAATCTGTTCCTGTTAATCTCGTAACAGAAATTGCATTAGATAAATCAAAACATCCAGATAGACCAGATATATTCATCCCCATAGCTAAACCTGTTAAACCAGTTTCATAACGTAAGTACCAAATGTCACAAACACCTGCTGGTGCGCCTTCTAAGTTAAATGGTCCTGCAGCTGGTAAGCCTAAAATGTTACCTGTAGCGTTATCGGTAATTACATAAGTACCATTAGTACCACTAGTAACAGAAGCTACTGTAAATTCTACGGCAATTAAATCATCGATGCCTTCTCCTACACAAATACTTGTTGCTGTATCTGTTGTACCTGCTATTTGAATCTCACCGCCATTTACTGCTGAACGAGTTACTGAAATTGCATTCGAAAAATCATAACAACCTACTAAGTTTGATACATTTTGACCTACTGCTAAACCTGTTAAGCCATCTTCGTAACGTAAGTACCAAATATCACAAACACCTGTTGGTGCGCCTTCTAAATTAAATGGTCCTGCGGCTGGTAAGCCTAAGATGTTACCTGTAGCGTTATCGGTAATTACATAAGTACCATTAGTACCACTTGTTGTTGAGGCCATTGTAAATTCTACAGCAATTAAATCATCTGTGCCTTCTCCTACACAAATGCTTGTTGCTGTATCTGTTGTACCTGCTATTTGAATCTCACCGCCATTTACTGCTGAACGAGTTACTGAAATTGCATTCGAAAAATCATAACAACCTACTAAGTTTGATACATTTTGACCTACTGCTAAACCTGTTAAGCCATCTTCGTAACGTAAGTACCAAATATCACAAACACCTGTTGGTGCGCCTTCTAAATTAAATGGTCCTGCGGCTGGTAAGCCTAAGATGTTACCTGTAGCGTTATCGGTAATTACATAAGTACCATTAGTACCACTTGTTGTTGAGGCCATTGTAAATTCTACAGCAATTAAATCATCTGTGCCTTCTCCTACACAAATGCTTGTTGTTGTATCTGTTGTACCTGCTATTTGAATCTCACCGCCATTTACTGCTGAACGAGTTACTGAGATTGCATTCGAAAAATCATAACAACCTACTAAGTTTGATACATTTTGGCCTACTGTTAACCCTGTTAAACCATCTTCGTAACGTAAATACCAAATATCGCAAACACCTGTTGGTGCGCCTTCTAAATTAAATGGTCCTGCGGCTGGTAAGCCTAAGATGTTACCTGTAGCGTTATCTGTAATTACATAAGTACCATTAGTGCCACTTGTTGTTGAGGCCATTGTAAATTCTACAGCAATTAAATCATCTGTGCCTTCTCCTACACAAATACTTGTCGTTGTATCTGTTGTACCTGCTATTTGAATCTCACCACCATTTACTGCTGAACGGGTTACTGAAATTGCATTAGAAAAATCATAACAACCTACTAAGTTTGATACATTTTGACCTACTGTTAACCCAGTTAAACCATCTTCGTAACGTAAGTACCAAATATCGCAAACACCTGATGGTGCGCCTTCTAAATTAAATGGTCCTGCGGCTGGTAAGCCTAAGATGTTGCCTGTGGCATTATCGGTAATTACATAAGTACCATTAGTACCACTTGTTGTTGAGGCCATTGTAAATTCTACAGCAATTAAATCATCTGTGCCTTCTCCTACACAAATACTTGTTGCTGTATCTGTTGTACCTGCTATTTGAATCTCACCGCCATTTACTGCTGAACGGGTTACTGAAATTGCATTTGAAAAATCATAACAACCAACTAGGTTTGATACATTTTGGCCTACTGTTAACCCAGTTAAACCATCTTCGTAACGTAAGTACCAAATATCACAAACACCTGTTGGTGCGCCTTCTAAATTAAATGGTCCTGCGGCTGGTAAGCCTAAGATGTTGCCTGTGGCATTATCGGTAATTACATAAGTACCATTAGTACCACTTGTTGTTGAGGCCATTGTAAATTCTACAGCAATTAAATCATCTGTGCCTTCTCCTACACAAATACTTGTTGCTGTATCTGTTGTACCTGCTATTTGAATCTCACCGCCATTTACTGCTGAACGGGTTACTGAAATTGCATTTGAAAAATCATAACAACCAACTAGGTTTGATACATTTTGACCTACTGCTAAACCTGTTAAGCCATCTTCGTAACGTAAGTACCAAATATCGCAAACACCTGTTGGTGCGCCTTCTAAATTAAATGGTCCTGCGGCTGGTAAGCCTAAGATGTTACCTGTAGCGTTATCCGTAATTACATAAGTACCGTTAGTACCACTTGTTGTTGAGGCCATTGTAAATTCTACCGCAATTAAATCATCTGTACCTTCTCCTACACAGATGCTTGTTGCTGTATCTGTTGTACCTGCTATTTGAATCTCTCCACCATCTGGTGCATTTCTTGTCACCACAATCTCATTCGATAAATCATAACAACCCATTAAGCCTGATACATTTTGACCTACAGTTAAACCTGTTAGTCCTGTTTCATATGCGATATACCAAATACTACATTCGCCTGCACCTGCTCCATCTAAATCAAATGGTCCTGCGGCTGGTAAACCTAAGATTTGTCCTGTTGCTGTATCTGTTATTAGCCAACCACTATTACTGCCACTTGACATTCCTGTCATAGTAACTGCTATTGGATCTGCAACTCCATCTACACAAATACTTGTTGCTGTTTCGCCAGTTCCTGTTATCTCGATGCCTCCTGCATTTACTGCTGAACGGGTTACTGAAATTGCATTTGAAAAATCATAACAACCAACTAAGTTTGATACATTTTGACCTACAGCTAAACCTGTTAAGCCATCTTCGTAACGTAAGTACCAAATATCACAAACACCAGTTGGTGCACCTTCTAAATTAAATGGTCCTGCGGCTGGTAAGCCTAAAATGTTACCTGTGGCATTATCGGTAATTACATAAGTACCATTAGTACCACTTGTTGTTGAGGCCATTGTAAATTCTACAGCAATTAAATCATCTGTACCTTCTCCTACACAAATACTTGTTGCTGTGTCTGTTGTACCCGCTATTTGAATCTCACCACCATTTACTGCTGAACGGGTTACTGAGATTGCATTAGAAAAATCATAACAACCTACTAAGTTTGATATATTTTGGCCTACTGTTAACCCAGTTAAACCATCTTCGTAACGTAAGTACCAAATATCACAAACACCTGTTGGTGCGCCTTCTAAATTAAATGGTCCTGCGGCTGGTAAGCCTAAGATGTTACCTGTAGCGTTATCCGTAATTACATAAGTACCATTAGTACCACTTGTTGTTGAGGCCATTGTAAATTCTACAGCAATTAAATCATCTGTGCCTTCTCCTACACAAATGCTTGTTACTGTATCTGTTGTACCTGCTATTTGAATCTCACCACCATTTACTGCTGAACGGGTTACTGAAATTGCATTTGAAAAATCATAACAACCAACTAGGTTTGATACATTTTGACCTACTGCTAATCCTGTTAAACCATCTTCGTAACGTAAGTACCAAATATCACAAACACCTGTTGGTGCGCCTTCTAAATTAAATGGTCCTGCGGCTGGTAAGCCTAAAATGTTACCTGTGGCATTATCGGTAATTACATAAGTACCATTAGTGCCACTTGTTGTTGAGGCCATTGTAAATTCTACCGCAATTAAATCATCTGTGCCTTCTCCTACACAAATGCTTGTTGTTGTATCTGTTGTACCTGCTATTTGAATCTCACCGCCATTTACTGCTGAACGTGTTACTGAGATTGCATTAGAAAAATCATAACAACCTACTAAGTTTGATATATTTTGGCCTACTGTTAACCCAGTTAAACCATCTTCGTAACGTAAGTACCATATATCACAAACACCTGTTGGTGCGCCTTCTAAATTAAATGGTCCTGCGGCTGGTAAGCCTAAGATGTTACCTGTAGCGTTATCGGTAATTACATATGTACCGTTAGTACCACTTGTTGTTGAGGCCATTGTAAATTCTACAGCAATTAAATCATCTGTGCCTTCTCCTACACAAATACTTGTCGCTGTATCTGTTGTACCTGCTATTTGAATCTCTCCACCATTTACTGCTGAACGGGTTACTGAGATTGCATTAGAAAAATCATAAATACCAACTAAACCTGATACATTTTGGCCTACAGCTAAGCCGGTTAAGCCATTTTCGTAACGCAAGTACCAAATATCGCAAACACCTGTTGGTGCGCCTTCTAAATTAAATGGTCCTGCGGCTGGTAAGCCTAAGATGTTACCTGTAGCATTATCGGTAATTACATAAGTACTGTTAGTTCCATTTAATACATTTGGATCTACAAATTCTACTGCAATTAAATCGTCTGTACCTTCTCCTACACAAATACTTGTTGCTGTATCTGTTGTACCTGCTATTTGAATACTACCTGCTTCAGGTCCTCCAATGGCTTGGATAGTATTAGTAGTCTCAAAACTATAATCAAAAATGGCATTACTTGCCTCTGTTTCTAATATAGATATCAAGAAGCAAAGCAGTAATAAAGACCATCTTTTTAAATCTTTAAATAGTAATTCTTTTTTCATCGTTTCTTTTTTTAGTTCTTTTTATTAAATTAATAACCAAAATTAAAAACAATGAATATGAAAAATTGTTAGCTAGCTAACACTATATAAAATTTATTATTATACTTTATTTGTCTAGTTAGGTTTTAACTAAAAATATTACAAACTTAAGAAGTCTAAAAACGCACATAGAAACGTATATAAAATTTTGTATTGATTTTAATTAAATATGCATTCCTTTTAACCCCAATATATTATTTACTTTTATTACATTTACAGCAACTCATATAATAACTACTATAATTACACTTAACGCATGGGATTTTTTGACTTCCTAACTGAAGAAATCGCAATCGATTTAGGAACAGCTAACACACTTATTATTCATAATGACAAAGTTGTCGTAGATGCTCCTTCAATTGTTGCAAGAGATCGTATTTCAGGAAAAATAATTGCAGTTGGTCAAGAAGCTAACATGATGCAAGGAAAAACACACGAAAACATTAAAACAATTCGACCATTAAAAGATGGTGTAATTGCAGATTTTGATGCATCCGAGCAAATGATTAGTATGTTTATTAAAAATATTCCAGCATTAAAGAAGAAATTATTTACTCCTGCTTTGCGAATGGTTATTTGTATTCCATCTGGTATTACAGAAGTAGAAATGCGAGCTGTAAAAGAAAGTGCTGAACGTGTAAATGGAAAAGAAGTTTACCTAATTCATGAACCAATGGCTGCTGCTATTGGTATTGGCGTAGACATTATGCAACCAAAAGGAAACATGATTGTTGATATTGGAGGTGGTACTACAGAAATTGCTGTGATAGCTTTAGGAGGTATTGTTTGTGATAAATCTGTTAAAATTGCTGGTGACGTATTTACAAATGATATTATTTACTATATGAGAACTCAACATAATTTATATGTTGGAGAACGCACTGCTGAAAAAATAAAAATTCAAATAGGTGCTGCTACTGAAGATTTAGATTTACCTCCTGAAGATATGAGTGTTCAAGGACGTGACCTATTAACTGGAAAACCTAAGCAAGTACAAATTTCGTATAGAGAAATTGCTAAAGCATTAGATAAATCTATTCTTAGAATTGAAGATGCAGTAATGGAAACTTTATCTCAAACACCACCTGAATTAGCTGCGGATATATATAATACTGGGATTTATTTAGCGGGCGGAGGCTCTATGTTAAGAGGCTTAGATAAACGTTTATCTCAAAAAACAGATTTACCCGTATATATTGCAGAAGATCCTCTACGTGCCGTAGTAAGAGGTACTGGAATAACACTTAAAAACATTCCAAAATATAAAAGTGTATTGATAAAATAATTTAGCTCTAATAAATGCAACAAATAGTAAATTTTATTCTACGAAACAAAACGTTTCTACTATTTGCCTTTTTGCTTTTTATATCATTAATGCTGACTATCCAGTCGCATAATTATCATAGAAGTCGATTTATAAATTCTGCAAATTTTTTAAGCGGAGGCATTTACAATACTTCAAATTCAATTAGCGAGTATTTTAATTTAAAAAAACAAAATACGCTATTACAAGAGGAGAATAATAAACTAAAAAATATTCTATATAATTCTGAAAACAATTTAAAGTCTGCATTTATAGATAGTTTACAATTTGGGAAGAATTACAAATTCACTCCAGGGTTAGTTATTAAAAACAGTTATTCGTCTACAAATAACGTGTTACTTGTTAATCGTGGAAAAAAAGATAGTATTACTCAAGATTTTGGTGTCATAACATCAAAAGGCATATTAGGAATAATTGAAGACACTGGAAAAAACTATTCAACAGTTTTATCCATCTTAAATACTACCAGTCGTATAAGTGCGCAACTAAAAAAAACAAATCATTTTGGATCTTTAAGTTGGAATGCTATTTCTCCAAGAGAAATACAACTTACTGAAATCCCAAAAATTGCTCCTATAGCGAAAGGAGATACAATAATAACTTCTGGGCGCTCGGCTATTTTTCCTAAAGGTGTTCCAATTGGAACCGTTTCAAATTTTAAATTGGATAATGCTGAAAACTATTATGAAATTAATGTAACCCTTTTCAATGATATGACAAATATTGAGCATGTATATATTATAGAAAACAAAGACAAGCAAATAATAGAAAACTTAATAAATTCTATAAATGACTAGTATTTTTTCAATACATACTATACGTTTTATTGTTCTGTTATTGGTACAAGTACTAATACTAAGTCACATTAACTTCATGGGGTATATTAATCCGTATTTATATATTCTCTTTATCATATTGTTTCCAATTAAAAACAACAGACTAATTTTTATATTACTAAGTTTCTTATTAGGCTTACTTATAGATATGTTTTTAGATTCGGGTGGTATTCATGCTGCAGCTTCTGTAACTATAGCTTTTATAAGACCTGCTGCTTTAAAGTTTAGCTTTGGTGCTGTTTATGAACATCAAGCTGTAAAATTTAGTTCCATAGATTTCGGACAACGTATTACATACATTACTATACTAACAGTTATTCATCATTTTATTTTGTTTTCGCTTGAAATATTTAACTTTTCAAAAATAATTTTAGTACTCAAAAACACGTTATTCTCTAGTATATTTACAATTATTTTATGTGTTTTAGTCACTATTATTTTTAGCAGAAACGAAAAAAAATGAGACAATTTTTACTCTTCCTTTGCGTGATTGTTGTAGGTATCGTTTTTACAGCGAGGCTTTTCTATTTGCAAATCTACACTTCAAACTCTGATAGCATTTATGAAGACAATGCTATAAGAAAAGTATACGACTACCCTAAACGTGGCTTTGTATACGATAGAAATGGTAAACTTTTAGTATCAAATCAACCATCTTATGATGTTATGGTTATTCCACGTGAAGTTGAACCTTTAGACACTTTAGAGTTTTGTTCTCTTTTAAAAATTAACAAGACAAGTTTTACTAAACAGTTAGAAAAGGCTAAAAATTACTCCTGGCGATTACCTTCTGTTTTTGTTTCAAATTTATCTAAAGAAGATTATGCCATTCTTCAAGAAAAAATGCGAAAGTATGATGGATTTTACATCCAGAAACGTTCATTAAGACAATACGAAACTACAATTGGCGCTAATGTTTTAGGGGACATAGGAGAAGTAAATAATTCTATAATTAACAAAGATGCTTATTATAAAAAAGGAGATTTAATTGGTTTACAAGGTGTAGAAAAGTCTTATGAGAAAACTTTAAGAGGTAGAAAAGGTATAAAATTCATTCAAAAAGATCGTTTCAATCGTAATATTGGACCATACAAAAACGGTGACTTAGACACATTACCAAAATCAGGAAAAGATATTAAGATCACAATAGACTACGATTTACAAGCTTATGGAGAATGGTTAATGCAAAACAAACGCGGCGGAGTTATTGCTATTGAACCAAGTTCTGGAGAAATTTTAGCAATGATAGCTGCTCCTACATACGACCCTAATCTTTTGGTTGGAAGAATACGCTCTAAAAACTTCACAAAACTATATAATGATACAATTTCTAGACCTCTTTTCAATAGAAGTCTAAAAGGTCTTTACGCTCCTGGCTCTCCATTTAAACTCATGAATGCTTTAATTGGTTTACAAGAAGGTATTATTTCTCCTGATGAAAAAGTAACCTGCTACACAGGTTATAAATATGGGAATCGTTTTATGAAATGCCACTGCAGCTATGGAAAGCGTAATGATGTAGTTCTTGGAATACAAGAATCTTGCAACGCTTATTTCGCTACAACTTACAAACGCATTTTAGATAAACCTGGAAACGCTAGAGAAGGTGTAGAATTATGGAGTAATCATGCTAAAAGTTTTGGTTTAGGTAACTTTTTAAATAACGATTTAGCAGTAGGAGAAAAAGGAAGAATTCCAGATAAAGCCTACTACAAAAGAGCATATCCTGAACGATTTTATTCTACATACACTATTTCTAATGCTATTGGACAAGGAGAAGTAGTTACAACGCCTATTCAATTAGCAAATATGACTGCAGCAATAGCAAATCGTGGCTATTATTATACACCACATATTATAAAATCTATTGAAGGCGAAACGTTGCCAAGTAAATTTACAACACCTAAATATACCACTATAGACAAAAAACATTTTGAACCTGTAATTGAGGGTATGCATCAGGTTTACGAAAAAGGGACCGCCAAGTATTTACGAGTAAAAGATCTTGAAATATGTGGAAAAACTGGAACTGTTGAAAATTTTGTTATAATAGATAGTGTAAAAACACAGTTAACAGATCATTCTATTTTTGTTGCTTTTGCTCCAAAAGACAATCCCAAAATTGCTTTAGCCGTTTTTGTTGAAAATGGATATTTTGGAAATAGATTTGCAGGAAAAATCGCCAGTTTAATGATAGAAAAATATGTAAATAATACAATAACACGTAAGGATTTAGAACGTTGGCTATTAACACATAGTTTAGAAGACGAATATGCTAAACCCTATTCTGGTGAGCCTTTTAAAATTAATAGAGAAACGAAATTACAAGTAATCCCAATGCCAGCTGATTATGAGACAAACTGATAGGTATTACAAGTTCGATTGGATTACTATTTTCCTTTTCTTTCTTTTAGTAAGCTTTGGATGGTTAAATATTTTATCTGCATCTCAATCTGGAGAAGTAATAGAGTATTTTAACTTCACAAATTCTTATGGCAAACAGCTTGTTTTTATTGGGTTGACTTGCATTTTAATCTTATTAATTCTAGCTATTGATGCTAAATTCTATGAACGCTTTTCCAGTATTATTTACATCTTTGGATTAGTACTATTAGTTGGTGTGCTTATTTTTGGTAAAACAATAAATGGTGCGACTTCCTGGTATGCTATAGGCCCAATGACTTTACAGCCTAGTGAATTTGTTAAAGCCGCAACTGCATTAGCCGTAGCAAAGTACATTAGTGACTTAAATACAGACATAAAGAAGTTTGAAGATCAAATAAAAACTATAATTATTATAGCTATTCCTGCTATTTTAATTTTATTACAAAATGATACTGGAAGCATGCTGGTTTATGGCACTTTTTTCTTTGTCTTATATCGAGAAGGCTTACCTAAATATTATTTATGGATAATACTATTTATAGTTATTGTTTCGGTCTCTGCATTAAAATTTGGAGTTTTACCAACAGTTTTAGTTTCTAGTGTTTTGTTATTTGGTTTTTATTTCTTGAGAAGAAAGAAAATGAAACTCATTCAACCTATAGGTTTACTTTTACTATGCGTTTGTCTTACTTTTAGTGTAAAGTTTTTTTATAATAGTATACTAAAACCGCATCAACAAGATCGTATAAGTTTATGGTTACGCCTTGAAAAAGACCCTGCAAAGCTAGAAAAAATGAAAAAAACATTTGCCTATAACCTTAATGAATCTGAAAAAGCTATTAGTTCAGGTGGCTTTAAAGGAAAGGGATTTTTAGAGGGCACACGTACAACAGGAAAGTTTGTTCCTGAACAGGATACCGATTATATTTTTAGTACAGTTGGTGAAGAATGGGGATTTATAGGAAGTTTTGCAGTAGTATTAGTTTTTGTTATTCTAATTCTTAGATTATTACATCTTGCAGAATTACAAAAATCACAGTTTAGTCGTGTTTATGGTTATTCTGTAGCTGCAATATTTTTTATTCACTTTATGATTAATATTGGCATGGTTATGGGATTAGTACCAACAATAGGTATTCCTTTACCCTTTTTTAGTTATGGTGGCTCTGGATTATGGGGCTTTACTATACTACTTTTTATATTTATTAAATTAGATTCTAACAGAATTAACGAATGGTAATAGTCTAAAACAATGAAAAATGCATTCTACATTATACTAACAGTAATTTTATTTACATCTAATACTTTCTCTCAAACCAAAGCAAAATCACAAGAAGTAACTTTTATTACAAAAGATAGCATTAGCATTAAAGGTACTCTTGAAATACCAAAAACTAATAAAAAAAGTATTCCTGCTATAATACTTATACATCAAGGCGGATCGGACAGGAATGAATGGAAACAATTAGAATTATGGAATAAATTATTAACTAAAGGTTATGCGCTTTTAGCTTATGATATTAGAATTCATGGCGCTTCTGAAAAAGACAAAGGCGGTATTTATAATTTATTCAAAAACCCAAACCGTGCACCTTTAGACCTTTTAGCTGCTATTAAATTCCTTGAAAACCAAAAAGGAATCGACAAGAATCGTATAGGTATTATTGGCGCTTCAATTGGAGCTAATTTAGCCTGTGTTGCTTCGGCTTCAAAAGACTATAATATACAATCTGTAGTTTCTATTTCTTCAAAAACAGAAGCCGCTCAAAATTTAAGCGGCTCTAAAAATGATTTAGTTTTAAAAAATGCTTTTCATATTGCTTCAAAAGAAGAGCAAGATGGCAAAAGAGCTATATGGGCCAAAGAGTTATTTTCTAAAACTAAAGAGTCTAAAAAAATTAAAATTGCTTCTGGTAACAAACATGGTTCTTTTATACTAAGAGATAATCTAAAATTACAAAAAGCAATATTAAACTGGTTTAAAGACACACTTTAGCTATTGTACATTATAAGAATCTAGTCGTCTTTCTATACTATGAGTTGAAGAAGACACAAAAGAAGATGTATCATAAACCAAACCTATTCCATCTGAATACATGTGGTGATCTATAGCTGGCAATGTATTATTATCTGAATCTCTTGCATAACGCTGTGCATCTAAGCATTCAAAGACACCAGATTCTACAGTTACATTTTGCGTTCCTTCTTGTAATGCTTCATAAATAATTCCCCAACCAGCATTAACTAACTCTCGCTCACTAAAATCGTTATTTACGTACTTCACTGTACCATCATCTCTAATTAAAGCACCTTGGTATTCTCTTAAGTACTCAAAATGCTCTCCATTAGCATTACAAAATGTAATGCCTTCCTCATTACCTGTAGTTAACCTTCTAAATTTAAAATAAGTGACTCCAAAAAGATCTTCTGTTCCAACAATACTAATAGAATCTACTACGCCGGTATCGTCATATTCTTCTGTATCAGGATTATACCTGTAGTTTTTGTAAACCCAGGAATTACCTACTGTTAAGGCATAAAAATTAGATTCTGGTGGTTGTTGCGTTTGTGTAGTTGAGTCTGTAGAACAAGAAAAAGCAAATGCAATAATGCATAATGAGAAAATAATACGTTTCATAAATGTGGTTATTTGATTGAATTAATAAAACGTAATTATGTTGCTATGGTAAAATGGTATTGGTTAGTTTAGATTATAACGATTAGAAAATAAATTTATTATTAGAGAATTTATTTGTTTAAATAAATTTCTTGTTGATATATAGGAAATTGTTCTTTTAATCTATTTAACTCTTGTTTTTCTTCTTCAGTAAGCCTATAATCACGTTTAAAAAAATCAAAATCTAGTATTGTGTTCTTCTGTCTTAAATTATAAACAGCTCTATTATGTGCAGAAATTAATGTTATATAGTTTTGATATGAAGTTTCAATATTAATCTCGTATAAAAACAATGTACTACTATCAATCTCTTTTTCAAATAACTTTACTAAGTTATTTTCTTTAACATAATGATTATTAAATTTAATTTCATTATCAATAATTATACTAATAGTATCTTTAAATGTTAGTCCTTCTAAATACTCTGGTATTGGTAGTGGTGGTAATGGTGGAATCCCATAATCAACTTTATGTTCTAAAATCGATGAATTAAGATGTTTATTAAAACCATAAGATGTAAAACGGTATGTTCTAACATCCTCATTTAAGACATCGTATCTCACTTTTCTTTTTCCAATGGAATAAATTTCAGCTTCAAATATTTTAATGTGTTTTAGTTTCAAATTATCATTTGCAGCTATATTTACCAACATTCTGTATTTATAATAATCAGGATAATTTAATTGTTCTGTTAATATTAAAGAGTGAATTTCTTCTAATCCAACTTTTTTATAACCTTCATAAAAAATAACTAATTCATCATTTTCATCTGTAGTTAGCCTAAAATGTACTTTTTGATTTCTTTTATACATTTCATCATTTTCGTGGTAGAAAGATTTAGGTAAATTTATCACAGGGTTATTACTTAAAATGTTTTCATCAAGTTTTTTATAATCTACTATATCTATCATAGAGAAACCAAAAGCAACAAAAGAAAGAATTAAAAAATGAAAAAATAGATACAAATGTTTCTTTCTCTTAATAACCTGAAGCAGTGTTTTAAATGTTTCTAGATACATTACTAAAATCAACAATACAAAAGGGATATAATATTCTGGGAAAAACTGAAAATCCATAATACTTATTGTCATAATTCCAAAAGTTAATCCAATTTGCCCAAACCAATACACGAAATTAAGATTTAGCAGCGCTTGTTCATTTAATATTTTTCTCCTCTTAATGTTTCTGCGTGAGAAGACTTTTTGTGGACTACTAAATAAAAGACTTATAGCTATAGAATTCCCAAATATTAGAGACAAATAAGCAAAAAACAGATTTGAAATCCATCGTCCTTTCTCTGTGAAAATGTTTGGAACCATTTTACCCATGAAAGACATTAACCTAAAAGATTCTCTAAAAATATAAAAGACTGAATATATTGCGAATGCTGATAGTAAACCAATTATGACAGAAATTATGATACGCCGTATTGAAAAATTTTCAAAGCTTAGGGTTGAATCATAAAATTGATGGCTGATTTTCATAAATGATTAGTTATACTAAATGAGTATTAAGATTAAGTATTTCGTTACAGAATCATTTTTATTAAATAGAAAGTCAAGTAACGAATCTACTAGAATAAATGCGGTTTATTGTACAAGCTTGACTTTCTTAAAAAAATAGACGAACTTCGTTCAACGCCTGATAAAAACATTGAAACGTTTTTTATCTACGGAACATTTCGTGTAATTAAAAAGAACTTTTGTGAAACAAAAAGTAAAAACAGAAGCTATTGAGCATTTGGAAAGGGATATTCTTTTCGGATTTGAAAGTAAAGACGACCTTTTTGAAAGTATAAGCGAGCTATTTTATAATGAAGATGATTTTGACAATGATTGGTTTAAGACAGAAATTGAAAAACGATTTTCTTCTCATCTAAAAAGTAGCGAAAATTGGAAAAAACCTACCGATTTCGAAAGACTTGTAAAAGTTTTTGACCAACTGAATAAAGAAAAAATTGTGAGTTTGCATAAAGCTGGACACACAAGACAAGATAGTGAAGAAGATTGCAGAGAAATAATAGAGGAACTGGAAGCTATTGGAATAAAAGCAAAAGGGTATTGCTACTACCATTCTCAAGATTTGGAAAGAGCAATAGAAGATAATGGAATGTTATTTATCGGTTATGACAGCAATGAACAGAATGACGGAATCGCATTTGAAATTGCCAACAGAATTATTGAATTATTAAAAGAAAACGGATTTAAAACAGAATGGAATGGCTCATTAGATACGAGAATTGAAATAAAGAGCATTGTTTGGAAAAAAGCTTATGATAATACTGACTACAATTACAGTAGAGTTTTTTCTATAATTGAAAAGTATCATACGCCAACTAAAAAAGTAGAAAAGAAAAAGCCATTTTGGAAATTCTGGTAAAAAAACTACACTTAACACCGTTTATAATTAATTACTCGGTTTAGTGTTACTAGGAAAATCCTTCGGATTTTCCTAAGGTTCGGTTTCCTTTTGCAATTACACAAACCGTTGAACGAAATCCCCCCATAATATTACCCAATCAATCCCTTAATAGCGTCAAAATCTAAACCACCATAATTACCAGAACTCATTAATAGTAAGGCTTTGTCATCAAAATCCTGAGAGAATAAAAATGTTTTAAATGCTTCAGGATTCGTATAAATAATTAAATCGTCACGCTCAAAAGCGGTCGCTATTTGTTCGTGTGTTACTTCTTCTAGTTTTTTAATTTCTACAGCATGAGGCGAATAAAAAACTACAGCTACATCTGCAGCATCTAAAGCGCCTTTGTATTCTTTTAAAAACTCAGCATTTAAACTACTATATGTATGTAATTCTAAACACGCCATTAATGTTCTGTTTTCGTATTGTTCTTTTACCGCTTTTGTAGTGGCTTCAACCTTACTTGGCGAGTGTGCAAAATCTTTGTAAGCAACACTTTTGCTACTTTCTGCAATCTTCTCAAGACGTTTACTCGCGCCTTTAAAAGTAGAAATCGCTTCATAAAAATCGTCTTCATCAATGCCCATGTGTTGGCAAATCCATTTTGCTCCTGCTAAGTTGTTTAGGTTATGCTTACCAAACACTTCTATTGGCAATTCGCCTTCTGGAGTTTCTAATAATGTTTGTCCGTTTTCAACAGTATATTCTGGTGTTTTATATGGTAATTTACGTATTGTGTTTTCACTAGCTTCTACTACTCTTTTTACCTCAGTGTCTTCTTCATTATAATTAATGCTTCCGCCATTGACAATACTATCTACAAAAATGCTAAACTGCTCAACGTAATTCTCGTAGGTTGGAAATACATTAATATGGTCCCAAGCGATACCACTTAATAAAGCAATATTAGGCTTATATAAATGAAACTTTGGTCGTCTGTCTATTGGTGAGCTTAAATATTCGTCACCTTCTAAAACAATAAAATCATTATCCTCGGTTAGTTTCACCATCACATCAAAACCTTCTAATTGCGCACCAACCATATAATCCACATCGCGATCATGATAATGCATAACATGCAAAATCATAGAAGTAATAGTTGTTTTACCATGACTTCCACCTATAACAACTCTCGTTTTATGCTTAGATTGCTCGTATAAAAACTCAGGGTAACTATATATTTTTAAGCTTAATGCTTGAGCTTTTAGTAATTCTGGATTATCTTCTTTAGCATGCATACCTAAAACAATAGCATCTAAATTTGATGTTATTTTCTCAGGAAACCATCCAAATGTTTCTGGTAACAAACCTTTAGCTTCTAATCGTGATTTTGATGGCTCGAAAATAGTATCGTCACTTCCTGTAACTTTATATCCTTTATTATGTAATGCTAAAGCGAGATTATGCATTGCACTACCTCCAATAGCTATAAAATGTACGTTCATAGAAATATTTAATGAGGTGTAAATATAAGAATAGAAATATGAATTCTATAAAGTCGCAAAAAAATCTATGCAAGGGTAGTTTATTTAGATAGACCTATGTAAAATTAAAGATTATTAATCCTTTCCTTTTCTTCTTTAAACACCTTAATTTTAGGTAATCCAGTAATGGCTTTATCAATCCATTTTATAGCTTCTTTCTTATTTTTTTGATGCTTATAAATTTGTGCCAAGCGATAATAAGCCCATGGTTTAGGTACACCGTCTTTTGCGCTGTGGTTTTCTATATAACTTTTTAAACAGGTTAATCCTTTTTCTAGTTGCACATTATAATCTGCACAGACTTTACCTATTTGATAATGCATAGCATTACGTTTATGTTTTTTACTTGCAGCCTCAAGATTAGCAATCGCTTCATGAGATTTACCTTCTTTTTCATAAAACTTTGTCAACTTATTATAACAAGTAATAGAACCACCTTCTTTTATTGCTAGTTTGTAGAATTTTTCGGCTAATTCTGGTTCATCATCATATTCATAAATGTAACCTTTTGCTAAATAACCATCTACAGTAGACAGCTTTTGAAGTTCATTTGCATATTTAAAACTTTTCTTTTTACTTCCACCAATAATGCCTGGTAATTGCATGTATAATTCCACCAAAGCCCAGCGTGTGTCTATATGATTAGGGTCAAGCTCTGCAGCTTTTAAAAAAGAGTCTTTTACATCTCCAATTATACCTAACGCTTTAAACTTATTTATCGATAGTGCTTTCATACCCAAAGCGCCACCATATTTATAATGAAAATTAGCCGTATTTGGTTGCATATCAACTAACTTCTTATAGTAAATAATGGCATTATCCCATTTTTTTTGATGCCCAAAAGCATCACCTAATAACTCTAAAGCCACTAAATTTTCTGCATTAGAATCTACAAAGGGTTTCAATATTTTTTCAGCTTTATTAAACTGCTTTCCTGCTATTAATTGCCTTGCTTGATCAGGGATATTTTGCCCCCAAATAAGCAACGGAAATAAAAATAAAAAAACTGCTAATCTCATAATAAATTGATGTTAATGCTAAAATAATAATCTATTGGTATTGTTTTTGATTTTAAGTTGAAAATAAAAGCTTTACTTTTAGTGAAGCTTTGTTTACTCATTGAAACGCCATGGTAACTCATTTAGTGTTTTATAAAACGGGCAACGCAATTACATTGCATGAAAAAATTAATTATAATGAATAAATTTCTCTCAATATTAATGATTATTCTTTTTGCTAATACAGCTTTATCTCAAAACAATAACTATTCCGAACTTTGGAGTCAAGTTGAAAAACTTGAAGTTGAAGGTTTGCCTAAATCGGCATTAGAAATTGTTGAAACTATTGAATTAAAAGCAAAAAAAGACAATAACTCACCTCAGCAAATTAAGGTATTATTATTTAAAAGTAAGTTCGCTTTATTACTTGAAGAAAATGCACAACTTAAAATTATTAATGATTTTAAGGCAGAAATTAGTAAAAGTGAATCACCAACAAAGAATGTTTTACAAAATGTATTAGCTACTTTGTATTGGCAGTACTTTCAACAAAATCGCTATAAATTCTATAATCGTACAAAAACTAAAGACAAAGTAGACACTAAAGATTTTAGAACATGGGATTTAGAGACTTTATTCGAAGAGATTCATTTTCATTATAAAAGCTCTTTAAATAATGGACTTATTTTACAGCAAACTAAATTAGTAGATTTTGACATTCTTTTATCCTTACAAAACGAATCTAAAAGATATAGACCAACGCTTTTTGATTTTTTAGCACATAATGCCTTAGTGTTTTACAAACATCAAGAGAATAGAATTAACAAACCTGCCTATAAGTTTTTAATAGACAACCCAGAATTTCTTGGAGAATCTGAAACATTTTCTAAGTTAAAAATAGTATCAAAAGACACGTCTTCATTAGCTTTAAATGCTTTAAAACTTTATCAAGAGCTCACTAAGTTCCATGCAAAAGATAAAGAGCCATATGCGCTTACCGCTGTTAATATAGATCGATTAGATTTTGTAAATCAATACGCAACATTTAACGATAAAGAGAACGTTTTTATAAACACTATTAAATCTGAAAGCAAAAAACATGAAGAACATGAAGTATCGGCATTATATAACTTTAAACTTGCTGGTTTATATAATAATCTAGGAGGACAATATAATTACGAAACAAAACCTGAAGTTCGTTGGAAAATTAAAGAGGCCATTGCAGTTTGCGATACTACTATTACAAAATTCCCTTTGAGTAAAGGTGCCGAACAATGTCGTGTTTTAAAACAATACATAACCAATCCTACATTACAGTTAACAGCAGAAAAATTAATCCCTGTTAATACAGAATCTAGGATACTAGTAACCTACAAAAACCTAGAAGCGTTAAATCTTTCTGCTTATAAGCTTACCGAAAAACAATATAAAAAGTTTAAAAAACTATATAGAGAGAATGAACAACAGGATTTTATAGCTAAACTTGACCCTACAAAAAACTGGGATACTTCACTAAAAAATGAAAATGATTTTCAGTTACATACTACAGAAATTTCTTTGCCTGCTTTAAATAATGGACGTTATATTATAACAGCTAAAACGGCTGCTTTAGATGAAAATTTTAAAGCACATACATTGGTGCAAATCACAAATATTGCTTTAGTAGAATATGAAGATTCTGAAAAGAAATACTTTCAATTTATAGATAGAAATAATGGTAACCCAATTGAGAATACTAAAATTCAATTTCAATATTTATACGATAATGAAGTAAGTGAAACTTTTACAACGACTACTAGTTCTAAGGGTAAAACATTTATAAAAAAACGTAAGCGAGACCGACGACGCTTAAATATTACAGTGTTATCTAAAGATGATGTCGCTCACTTTGATGACATATATATTTATAATTATTACAGAAACCGTAATAACGATAACAAAACAAGATACAATGCCTTTTTGTTTACAGACCGAAGTATTTATAGACCTGGACAAACTGTATATTTTAAAGGTATTAGTATGAAAACTAAAGACAATAAATCTGAAGTTATACCTAATCGTTCTGTCACTGTTGTATTAAACAATGTAAATGGTGAAAAAGTAAAAGAGCTTAATTTAAAAACAAATGAATATGGTTCTGTAGCTGGCGAATTTATATTACCCAATAGTGGATTAACAGGTAATTTTAGTATAAGATTAAATGATAATAAAGACCTAAGTGCTTATACTAATATTTCGGTGGAAGAATATAAACGTCCAAAGTTTGAAACCAACTTTAAACCCATTACCGAAACCATAAAAGTAAACGATAGTATAACCGTAAAAGGAGAAGCACTTGCTTTTGCTGGTTCAACAATTTCTGATGCTAAAGTGGTATATCGTGTTAAAAGAAATGTAGAATATCCGCGTTGGTTTTATTGGAGACGTCCAACATTTCGAGATCAAGGACAAGAAATAACCCAAGGTGAAACAGTTACAGATGCTAATGGTAATTATAATATTACTTTTAAAGCTATTCCCGATGAAAGTGTAGACAAATCTAGTCTTCCTGTTTTTAAATATGAGATTACTGCAGATGTTACAGATATTAATGGAGAAACCAGAAGTACAAAAACAATAGTAAATGTTGGTTATCATGCATTAACAGCCACTATTTCTATTGATAACGCTTTAGATAAAACTAAAAAAGATCATAAAATTACTATAGATACGCGTAATTTAAATGGTGAATTTGTTCCTGCAAAAGGCACACTTAAAATTTATAAGTTAAATGCACCAGATAATGTATTACGACCGAGACCTTGGAAAGCACCAGATTATATAAACTTTACCAAAACCGATTTTAAAAACCGTTTTCCTCATGATGCTTATACTAATGAAGATAAAAGTGAACATAAGGAAAAAGGCGAACTAGTTTACGATAAAACTTTTAATACCGAAGTATCTAAAGAGCTTGACTTAAAAAACATAAAACGATGGGAATCTGGTGAATATATTATAGTTCTAGACTCTAAAGATAAATTTGGCCAAGCCGTAAAAGACGAAGCCAAAACCACATTATATAGTGCAAAAGATGAACTATTAGCAGATAATCAATTATTTAGTATTACTACCAATAAAATGCAGTATGAAACTAACGATACTGCAGAAATTATACTTGCTACCGCTGCTAAAGACTTAACAGTAACTATTGCTGTTGAAAAAAACAATGAGATTATTAACACATACATTGTTAACTTAAAAGCTAACAAAAAAACTATTCGTATACCAGTAACTAAAGAAGACTTAGGCGGTTTTGCTGTACATTATAGTTTTGCGGCTTACAATAGTTTTAAAAATGGCACATTACAAATTAATGTCCCTTATCCAAAAACCGATTTGGAAATTGAAACGTTAACGTTTAGAGACAAACTACAGCCAGGAAGTGATGAAACATGGAAATTTAAAATAAAAGGTCCAAAAGGAGACAAAGCTTCGGCCGAATTATTAGCAAGTATGTACGATGCGTCTTTAGACGAATTTAAAACACACAATTGGAGTTTTAATCCTATCTATCGTTCTACCTACTACTCTAGTCTAAGCCGTAATGCTAATAGAAGTTTTGGGCAAGCAAATTTTAGTGTAAAACGCAATAGACTATATCCAAGTTACCCTAAAGAACAAATGTATGACCAATTAAATTGGTTTGGTTTTAGTTTAAATAATAACCGTTGGCAATACCAACGCTATTTAAGAGGTATTCGCATTAATAATACTAAATCGAGGTACGATAAAAGCGTCAAATCTGGTACTGTTTCTGGAATTATCTACGATGAAAACAATTCGCCATTACCTGGCGTAAATATTATTGTTAAAGGCACAACTACTGGAACAGTAACAGATATTAACGGCCGTTTTTCTCTTAAAGTATTGAAAGGAGAAGTTTTAGATATTAGCATGATAGGTTTTAAAACCGAAAGTATAACTATTGATAAGAACAATTCATTTTCTATTTATTTAGCTGAAGATAATAACTCTTTAGACGAAATTGTAGTTGAAGCAATGGAAAGTGAAGCTCCAATGGCTATGATGGTTTCTGATGAATCTAGATCAAAAAGAAAAACTAATGCTGGATTTGCTCAAACATTAGAAGGACAAGTTGCTGGGTTAAATATAACTACTAGTAATGTACAACCAGGAGCAAATAATAAAATCACACTAAAAGGTGTTTCATCTTTAAGTGATAATAAAGACGTTTTATATGTAGTTGATGGAGTACCTATGACTGCTGGAGAAATAACAAACATAAATCAAAATGACATATTATCTATGAATGTGTTAAAAGGTAATGAAGCCATTGCAGCCTATGGAGAAAAAGGCAAAAATGGGGTTGTAATTATTACAACCAAAAATAATCCAAACGCAAATTTTGATACTGTAAAAATTCGAAAAAACCTTCAGGAAACTGCCTTTTTCTTTCCCCAATTAGAAACAGATAGTAACGGAAATGTTTTGTTTAGCTTTACAACACCAGAAGCATTAACTAAATGGAAATTACAATTATTAGCACATACTAAAACATTAGAACATGCTACAACATCGTTAACTACTGTTACACAAAAAGAATTAATGGTGTTACCTAACGCACCACGTTTTTTACGTGAAGGCGATAACATAAAAATTAGCACCAAAATTTCAAACCTAACAGATAAAAAACTATCTGGTGTAGCTATACTTCAATTGTTTAATGCTTTAACGGGTAAAGCTATAGACCAAAAATTATCTAATGCGTATAATGACCTTGGTTTTACTGTAGATGCAAAAGGGAATACTAGTGTAACTTGGAATATAGATGTAACAGACGATGTACAAGCTGTACAATATAAAATAATAGCGAAGTCTGGAGATTATAGCGATGGTGAGCAAAATGCATTACCAGTTTTAACTAATCGTATGTTGGTAACAGAATCGTTACCAATGTGGATTCGTAGTAATCAAACCAAAACTTTCACTTTAGATAAACTAAAAACAAACACCTCAACAACGCTTAAAAACCATAAGTTAACGCTTGAAATGACAAGTAATCCAGCATGGTATGCTGTACAAGCATTACCATATTTAATGGAATATCCTTACGAGTGTAACGAGCAAACCTTCTCCCGTTATTATGCTAATACTTTAGCAAGTCATATTGCAAATTCTAATCCAAGAATTCAAGACGTATTTAACCAATGGAAGAACACAGATGCTTTATTAAGTAACTTAGAAAAGAATCAAGAATTAAAATCTATTTTAATTCAAGAAACACCTTGGTTACGTGATGCGCAAAGTGAAACTGAACAGAAAAAACGTATCGCCTTGTTATTCGATTTAAATAAAATGAATAACGAATTATCTAAAGCAAAAAACAAACTTAAAAGAAACCAAATGTCTAATGGTGCTTGGTCTTGGTTTGGAGATTATAGAGCGAACCGCTATATCACACAACATATCATTACTGGTTTTGGACATTTAAAGCAGCTTAATGTTAAACTAAGTGACATAGAAAATACTATGATTAATAAAGCATTACCATATTTAGATACTCAATTCATAAAAGAATATAAAGACATTAGAAAATACGACGAAAAAGCCGATTTAAATCTAGATCGATTAAGCTATACTCAATTACATTATTTATACATGCGTAGTTTTTTCCCAGAAAACAAACCCAATAAAGAAGTAAAAGAAATTATGGATTATTACCATTCTCAAATTAAAAATTACTGGACTAAACGTGCCTTATATGCAAAAGGTATGATGGCATTAGTAACACATAGAATGAATGATAATTCGACCTCAAGTAAGATTTTAAAATCATTAAAAGAAAATAGTATCACCAGTGAAGAGTTAGGAATGTATTGGAAAGAAAACACCAATTCTTGGTATTGGTATCAAGCACCTATAGAAACACAAGCCCTGATGATTGAAGCGTTCTCTGAAATTGAAAATGATACTAAAACTATAGATGAACTTAAAATCTGGTTATTAAAAAATAAACAAACTAATCGTTGGAAAACAACAAAAGCAACAACAGAAGCTATTTATGCTTTACTACTTCAAGGTAGCGATTGGTTAAGCGTTACAGACATGGTAGAAGTAGTTATTGGTAACCAACCTATTGCCCCATCAAAACTAGAAGCTGTAAAAGTAGAAGCTGGTACTGGTTATTATAAAACAAATTGGACTGGCACTGAAATTACACCTGCAATGAGCGAAATAAAAATCACGAAAACAGGTAAAGGTATTGCTTGGGGAAGTTTATACTGGCAATATTTTGAAGACTTAGACAAAATTACTTCTGCCGAAACGCCTTTAAAACTTAAGAAAAAACTATTTAAAAAGACAAATACAGACAAAGGTGAAGTGATTACAGATATTACAAAAAACACCAAACTAGAAGTAGGAGATTTAGTAAGAGTACGTATAGAATTACGTAGTGATCGCGCTATGGAATTTGTACATATGAAAGATATGAGAGCTGCCGGCTTAGAACCTATAAATGTTATATCTAGATATAAAACTCAAGATGGTTTAGGATATTATGAAGCAACAAAAGATGCTTCAACAAACTTCTTTTTCGATTATTTACCAAAAGGGGTTTATGTTTTTGAATACGATTTACGTGTTAGTAATGCTGGTAATATGAGTAATGGCATTACTACTATACAAAGTATGTATGCTCCAGAGTTTAGTAGTCATAGTGAAGGTACTCGCATAACAGTTGAGTAATATTGTTATTACCTACTTGACTCTTTACAATTACAATATACTGATAATGAAAGGTATAATTCTGGTTTACGACCAAGGAAATTAATTACATGGAATATATTTCCTATCTTTAAGTACTAACCAAAAACAAAAAAATTATGAATCCAAAAGTATTTATGGTTCTAAGAATTTTACTTGGAATCTTTGTTTTAGTCTTCGGAGTTAACAAATTTGCTGATTTTTTACCAATGCCAGAGTTATCTGCAGATGCAGGTGCCTATTTTGGAGCATTAACAAATTCTAAAACAATGGTACTAGTTGCTTTAGTGGAAATAATAGCTGGTTTAGCCTTAATTTTTAACAAATTTGGCGCCTTATCGGCATTAATTCTAATGAGTGTATCTATAAATGCGGTATTATTTCATGCTGTATTAGATCCTGGAGGAATTGGTGGTGCAGCTGTTTTATTAATATTAAATATTGCTGTACTTATAGGCTATAAAAACAAATACAGTGACTTATTGAACTAACTATCTATAACTAACTGTAATGAAAAAGGCTTCCATATTTGGAAGCCTTTTTCTATTCTTTTGGAATTCGTTTAGCTAAAAACCGTATTTGCCCCATATGATTAGCTTGATGTTCCATAACATGATACCAAGCCCAATGGTTGTTCATTGTCCCTGCACTATTTTTCTCCTTTAACCATTTATCATCTTTTGTTTTTAAAAGCTTCAATGTTTTAGCTCTTACTTCTTTATAAATATCTAAATAGTATTCTATTGGTTTTCCTTGCAATTTTTCTCTACCATTATCTCCAAGATTTAAAGCAACACTCCATTTCTTTTGTTCATCTTTATTAAAACCCCTGTTTTCAAAAGTATAAACTTGATAGTAGGCTTCAGTTGCTGCCAAGTGCATAATCATTGCACCTATTCTATTTGCATTGTCGTCTAATAAATAGTCTGCCTCATATTGACTCATTCCTTCAACAGATCTTGTTACTCTTGCTTTTAAATCATTAAGCATAGATACTAGGTTACCAATATCGTTAGTAAACCCTTTTTCTGGTTTAATTAAATTTTGTCCATTTACAAAAAAGCAAATCATTAACAGAATTGTAATTAAAATTGATTTTTTCATTGTTCGATTTTTGACTGTTCTCAAAAATACAACCTAAAACTTTCAATATCAACGAATTAACACAAACTTAACTAAAAAATGAGGTTTCAATTAAGCTTGTTTTGTGTCTTGTATTATCTGTTATAAGGACGTTCACTAATCCAATTAAAACCTCTATTGATTAATAAAAGAGCATCATCATTCATACGTTTGGTCTTTCCAGAAATTGTATCATTCTCTGTGATAAAGTTAAAATCTAAATTAGCACCTGTCTTTGTATAATTAAAATCAAAAGCATCTGATTGATCACCAGATTTAGAAAATTTCATTTTTTTAGTTATTGAATCTATTTCAACTTTATAAGAAATTCTTTTCTCATTCATTGTTTCAATTTGTACAGAACCTGTTCTTTCAAACATAATAGTTTTCCAAAGTCTATCATTTTTATAATTGGTTATGGTATCATTATTAATGACATAATTTTTCACCTTATAAACACCATATAATTCTGGTTTAGGCACATCTGGATTATATTGCTTATTCATATCTAGAACATTGTAGAAACCATATCCTAAGGCATAGGCTATAACTAAACCCTTCAACACTTTAAGACTAACATCTAGCCATTTTTTTAGCTTGGGACGCTTTATTACTGTTAATCTTTCAACAGGATTATTGGTTAATAAAAACTGCATTACTTTCTTAATATCTCGAGACAACAAGAACAACGTCATTAACACTAAATGAGTAGATAATATCTTAACAGGCACATCGAAAAAGTAATTAACTGCCATCACATTCATAGCAGTCATTAAAGTGATGATCGCTCCTAATGTTTGAGTTCTTCTAAACAATAACAAACCAGCTAACACTTCTGCAATACCCATAAACATATTATAACCTTCTGAAAAACCTAAAAAAGTCCAAGCTAATCCCATAGGAGAAGATTCACCATAAGGTTGTAATAATCTGTAAAAACTAGGTTCTGGAAATTGTAGTTGGATAACTTTTACTAAGCCATAACTAATAAGCATTAAACCAACATAGTAACGCATTGCTGTTGTTAGCCAATAATATAGTTTCTTGTAACTTGTTCGCTTTCTATCTATAACTGACCAAATTAAAGCACCTAATACTGCTGTAATAAAAATTATAAGTACAACTAGATAATCAAAGGTTGTATCTCCACTACCATTAGGTCCTGTAGCTATTTTAAAAGGAATTCCGAGAACATGCTCTCCAAACCAAGGTGCGAATTTTTGCATTAACTCCAGTGGTTTTTTAGCTAGAAAATCAAAAAATGGATAAGCCCCATTATTTTGAAAGAAAATAATTAACCCAAAGTAAATAAATGAAAACCTAAAGCCAAAACTCCCTAGCTTAGACCACTTATCCTCTTCAGTTGATGAGATATTAGTTATTAATGTTAATACAAATATTAACAGAAATAGTATAGCTATGTATATTCCTATATTTGGATAAAACGGTTTAATAGTACCGGTATTATTATCAATCCCACTACCTTCTATTACTATAGCATATGCCCCATCTATTGCATCTTCACTCGCATTGAAAGTAAATTCTCTTATTCTTGTAGGTTCGGCGCGACCTATACCATTACTCCAATTAGGAATAGCACTATTTACTACTTTATTTTCAAAACTAGCGTTATCTAATTTTACAGGTTGATATTCTCCATTATCATCTTCTATATAGAGTTCAAATTTATCAAAGTAAAACTTGCCATTATTATAGCAAATAGCTCCAAAATTTATCTCTTCAGATTTAGAATCTATTCTACCTACAATTGTATATGACTCCCATTTATTAGCAGTTATGGGTCTATTTCCCATATTATCAAAAAAACCTCTTCCTTGCTCTGGTTTATTATCTACTCTTGCCCAAATTCCTGCTCTAGACTTTTCATCAATTCCTTCTACTTTTACAGATGCAATGACTTTAAACTTTTTTATAGAGTCTGTTTTAACCTCTATTTTTTGGCTAAACGAAACCCAATCTCTAGAAATTTCTTTTACTGTCTGTCCAGATAGAGAAAAGCTAATTAGAATCGCAAATAGTATGAAATATAATTTCTTCATTTTAATAATATTATATTAATCTTTAATGTTTTCTGGTAGTTTCAACTCTGCCTCTGGTGGAATTCTTTTTGCTAAAAATAAAATTTGTCCTAAATGACTAGATTGATGTTCCATAACATGGAACCAACAATAATGATTACTCCAACCATAAGCTGGCTGTATTTCTTGAAACCATTTATCATCTCTCTTTTTTAACTCTTCTATCGTTTTTGCTCTTACTTCATTATAAATATCTAAGTAATACTGTACATCATGACCTTTAAACTCATCTCTTCCGCCTTGATCTAAATTTAAAGCTACATCCCATTTCTTTTTCTCTTCTTCATTAAACATTCTTCCTTCAAAAGTAAATACTTGATAAAATTTTTCAGCTGCAGCTAAATGCATAATTAAAGCCCCAATTCTATTTGCTTTTTCATCATGTAAATGATCTATCTCATATTGAGACATATTCTTTACTCTTCTTTCTACTCGCTCTTTTAAATCTTCTAACATAGAGATCATCGCTGCAATTTGAGGCGAAGCGCCTTCCACATTTCCTATAGTACCATCTGAGGTTGGCTTAATACCACTTCCTTCTATTAACAATGCAGAATTACCTTCTACTGCATCTGCTGTAGTGGTTACCTTATACTCTTTAACTTTTACAGTTTTACCTTTAGAAATACCTTGATTCCATTTTGGAATTACATTATTAGAAAATGAAGTTTCAAAACTGAAATTATCTACAGGAACTTCTTCTAACACTCCTTTATCGTTTTCTATAAATAATTTATAATTATCAAAATAGAATTTGCCATTCATTAAACATAACCCTCCAAAATTTAATCGTTTAGAATTTTCATCTATAACACCTTCTACAGTATAAGACTTCCATTCATTAATTTTCACTGGTCTATCTCCCATATTATCAAAAAACCCGGTTTCTTCTTTATTGTCTACCCTTGCCCAAACTCCTGCCCAAGCTTGTTTATCTTCAGTGTCAACTTTTACAGAAGCAATAACTTTAAATTTCTTTTTTGTCTTAGATTCTATATCTAAAAATTGACTAAAAGAGGTCCAATCCCTTGAGATTTCTTTAACTTCTTTTTGAGCATGTGTTGCAATACTTAGCAGGCATGTAAGAATAATACATTTAATTGTTTTCATTTTTTTGATTTATATAGTTGATTGATTAAGGTTCAATTTACAGTCGTAAATATATATTAGAGGCAGACATTGAACATAAAAAATATGACGAATGGCAAAATGATTTATCTAAACGGAATAAAATAATTTTAACTTGGAAATTTTTATTTACTAATAGAAATAATAATACTTATAATTTCTAAATTAGAAACTTAATTGGTCTTTAAAAATATAAGATTGCCTTCTTGAAATTTCGATTTCATCACCAGAATGCATTTCTATTTTTAACTTACCGTTAAACCATGATACTACTTTATTTACATGGTTAATATTTATTATTTGCTGTCTATTAGCTCTAAAAAAAACATCTTGGGGTAATTTCTCTTCTATTTGCACTAATGACTTATATATAAGTGGTTGATTTTCTTCAAAATACACACGTGTATAATTACCTACTATTTCAAAAAGAGAAATATCTTGAATTTTTACTAACCAACATTTTTCTCCATCTTTAATAAAGATTTTTTTATCTAATGCTAAAACATCTTTATTAGAAATATTAGAAGGTGCAGCAGTTGCATTTTCAAAAACTTTTTTTATTGTAGCCGAAAATCGTTTTTGGTTAATTGGTTTTAACAAATAATCAAAAGCATTATACTCAAAAGATTTAATAGCGTATTCATCAAAAGCAGTAGTAAAAATGGTTGTTGGCACCTCATCTAACATTTCTAATAATTCAAAACCATCTTTTTCGGGCATATTTATATCTAGAAACAACAAATCTGGATTAGATTTATTAATAAGTTTATAACCTTCATCTACATTTTCTGCTTCACCAATAAGTTCAATCTCTGGATGTACTTTCATAAGTTCTTTCAACTCATTTCTGGCTAAACGTGAATCCTCTACTATGACAGCTTTTAACTTCATTACGCTAATGGAATTTTAACAGTTGCAATTACTCTAGCATCTACTTCTTTTAAATTAAATATAGCACTATCGCCATAAAGTAATTCAAGACGTCGTTTAATATTTTTCAAACCTAATCTAGTCGTATTTTTTGTTTCTTTTAATTGCCCAGGATTTGCTACTACTATTTCTAAAACATTATTGTTAATATGTGTATTTAAACTTAATATACCTCCCGTTTTTAGATTAGAAATACCATGCTTAATTGCATTTTCAATTAACATTTGTATAATCATTGGAGGTATTTGTTTACTTAAAGTATTTGGATCTATTTCGGTTTGAAATTGTAAACGTTCTTCTAATTGAATTTTAGAAATCGCTATATAATTCTCTACCATTTCTAATTCATCTTCTAAAGCTATCGAATCTACGTCACTTTTGGTAAGTGAATATCGTAATGTTTCAGATAAATTTGTTAACATATTTCTAGCCTTACTTACATCTTCAAGCATTAAACCACGAATATTATTTAAAGTATTAAACATAAAGTGTGGATTAATTTGGCCTTTTAAAGTATTTAATTGAGATTCTTTTAAGTTACTTTCTAACTGGAGTTGTTTTACTTTCACAACGTTTAAATGATGATACATTTTAATAGTTAAAAACACAAAAAGCCATATAATATATAGTGTAGCAAAATATATAGCATTATATAAAAGCGGTATAAAGGTCATATCTCCAGACTTACCTCTACTACCTCCCCAGAAATCAACCATATCTAATAATGGCCAGAGTAACCATGAATATATTAATTGTATAATAATAAATAATCCTATTACCTTATAGATATCTAGGCGCTTAATATTATTAAAATCTATTTTATAGTCTATATGTAGAGAGACTATAAATGTTGTTAAGTAAGCTAATATCCCACAAGCAACAGATTCTGCAATTAAATATTTAACACGCTCTGGTGAGGTTTCTACACCAATCATTTTTCTAAGTGCTAGTGTAATAAAAAAAAGAAACACCCAACCTATTAAACTAAAAATGAGATAATATTTATTTAGAGATAATTTCATTTGTTGTACTTTAAACTTGTGCAATTTAAACTAAAATATCGCACTTCTATATCTAATACAATTTCTAATGCACTTATAATTTTTATTGCATGTTTTTATTTTTTTCAGATTCTAACTTTTCTGCCATTGCTTTATGTTTTTCAACATCCCAAGTAATATTCCACATGCTTACATAGTCGGTTAAAGGTGCAAGTCCAACTTCTGCTCTTCTTTTATCTACGTTTTCAGGATCAATTAACGGAGACACGTAATATTTTCCTGTTTCTTGATCTCTCATAATTTGACTACCATAAATTTGTTTTTCACCTTTTCTCATTGCTATCCTATCTTCCAGTAAGGCTAGACTGCTCGCTCTAGCATTATTTTTCTTTACAGCTTCACGCATCATAGGCAAATACTTTTCCTGTACTTCTAGTGGAGAATGTTGAATTACTAAAAACAATGTAGAATTCCCTCTACCTCCAATTTTATCTTGACCTAGCCAACCACGTTCATCTAATATTTTTTGAATTTTAATAAGATTAATTGAATCTTTCTCTGCTATGGTTTTCCAATGCGCTTTCATTTCATCAGAATCTCTACCATATTTTTCTTCTACATCTTTTATTTCTCTTCTTAAACCTTGATCGTCTTGATAGATAGTATCTAAAATAGCTACCAATGGTTTATCAAAATTTGCTTCAGCCTTTTCTTTATTTAATTTAACTACGTCTAGTAATTTATTCCATCGCTTATCTGAATGCAAATTTGACAAATCTACGTCTGTCGTTATATGACCATAATTAGAATAAGCTCCTTTGTTTGCTATTCTATATAATTGAACAAATGAAGAGTCAATTTCTTTTGCTAAAGCCCATGAACAAGCAGCATTATATCTATCCGTAGTATTACTTTTTCCTTCAGTAGCCCTAAAAGCTTCAGAATATTTCTGTGCCGATTTCAAGAAATCTTTCTTTTCATAAAGATTCCAAGCTTCGTTTTTTAATTCGGCATATTTAGCTTTTTGCTCTGCTGTTGGTTCTTTTATAACTATTTCTTTCTTTTCATTCTTACAAGAAGCAAATATTAATAATAACGACAATACTAGTATCTTTCTCATAGATCCTTAAAGTTTTTTGTTTTGTATTACTATGGGAATACAAGGTATATTGGTAAGTAAATTTTGTTTTGGTTATTTTGGTTGGTTAGTATAAATTGATTGATTAAATCTTACATAGTCGTTAATACTGCAATTAATACTTCCACGACTACTTTTACTAAATTAAACATAACTGTTTGTTTTTTGATGATTGTTATACTGTTTGTTTTTTAATTGATACTGTAAATATACATCCTATTTAAAGTCTTAAAGTCTAAATTATGATGAATGGTAAAATGATTTATTTAAACGGAAATTCGAAGTTTCATTATATAATTTTAATGAGCTTATGTAACAAAAATTTTGAAATATCTACATATATTTAGATATTTGTCTAAATAACTAAATACATGAACCTTTTATTTAAAGCATTAAATGATGATACTAGACGGCAGATTTTGGAATTGCTTAAAGAAAAAGATCTTACTGCTGGAGAAATAGCAAATGCTTTTAATATTTCTAAACCAAGTATTTCTCATCATTTAGACATATTAAAAAGGGCAGATTTAGTTAATAGCGAAAAGAAAGGTCAATTTGTTGAATACTCCATTAACACTACTATTTTAGAAGATGTGTTACAATGGATTCTAACTTTAAAAAAATAAAATTATGTCTTTAAAAAAAGAACTTCCGTTATTACTTATTGTTCTCATTCCTTTTATTTATTTAGCCTACATATGGAATGCTTTGCCAGAAACTGTACCTACACATTGGAATGCTAGTGGAGAGATTGATGGTTGGTCATCAAAAAATACGCTATTATTAATTCCTTTTCTTTTACCTGTATTAATCTATGTACTGCTTACTGTAATTCCAAAAATAGACCCTAAAAAGAAAATAGATGCTAAGAGTAATAAGTTTTACAACATTAAGTTTTTGTTAACTCTTTTCATGTCGATTCTAGCATTATTTATATTATATAGTTCAAAATCTCAAACATTTACAAACCCTAATATTATAATATTATTAATAGGTTTACTGTATGTTGTTCTTGGAAATTACATGAAAACATTTAAACCTAACTACTTTATTGGTATTAGAACGCCTTGGGCTTTAGAAAATGAAACTGTATGGAAAAGAACACATAATATGGCTGGAAAATATTGGTTTTTTGGAGGGTTATTGATAATAGTATTAAGTTTATTATTAGACAAAAAATTAAACTTAATACTCTTTATAGTCATTACTAGCATTCTAACCATAATACCTATAGTATATTCTTATTTATTATTTAAAAAAATAGAAACATCACATTAATCAATTAAAAATCAACACATAATGAAACTTACAATAACAACTATAATTCTATTCTTTACATGCGCAATCTTCTCACAAAATAGACCACAAGAACCTAAAGAGCCATTTAATTATACAATTGAAGATATAAGCTTTACAAATACAAAAGCGGAAAACATAAAATTAGCAGGTACACTTACATTACCTAAAAATGTAAAAAAACCTGCAGTTGCCATTTTAATAAGTGGATCTGGACCGCAAGATCGTAATGAAAGTTTAGCTGGACACAAACCGTTTTTAGTATTAGCCGATTACTTAACCAATAACGGCATCGCTATATTACGATACGATGATAGAGGAACTGCTAAATCTGAAGGAGACTTCATGTCTGCAACTACATTTGATTTTGCTACAGACACTGAAGCTGCCGTAACCTATTTAAAAACTAGAAATGATATTGACATATCTAAAATTGGTTTAATAGGTCATAGCGAAGGTGGCTTAATCGCTCCTATAGTTGCTTCTAGAAATAAAGACATTGCCTTTTTAATATCCCTTGCCGGAACTGGTGTAGATGGAAAAATAATTTTGGAAACCCAAACACGTCGTGCCGCAGAACTTGTTGGCGCTCCAAAAAGCGCCATAGATGAAAATGAAAAACTAACCAATATTATATATGGAGCTGTACAAAAACATGATACTTTTGAAAATATTAAAGCAGAAGTATCTTCAGGCTTAAAAGCATTTAAAGTTGAAAACCCAAACTCACAATATGCTTCTTTAATAACTGATGCTTTTATAGAACAACAAGCAAATGCAGTTAAATCTTCTTGGCTTCAAACATTTATAAAAACTGATCCTAAGGATTATTTATCAAGAACTACATGTCCAATTCTAGCCTTAAATGGCAGTAAAGATTATCAAGTACTGCCAAAACTAAATTTAGAAGCCATAGAAATAGCTTTAAAGAAAGCTGGCAACAAAGACGTCACAATAAAACAATTAGAAGGTTTGAACCATTTATTTCAAACTGCTGAAACTGGTAGTGGGCAAGAATACGCTAAAATAGAAGAAACCTTCTCTCCAAGAGCATTAGTTATTATAAAAGACTGGATTTTAAAACGTTTTTAATCATCATTTAACGTTTTCCATAGTACATCTTTCAATTCTGTTAACCCTTGTTGCGCAACCGAAGAGATAAACAAATACGGAATTGGTAATTCGTTATCCAGTTCCGTTTTTAATTCTGCTTTTAATTCATCGTCTAACATATCACATTTAGAGATAGCAATTAAGCGCTCTTTATCTAACATTTCAGGATTGTAGCGGCGTAATTCATCTAAAAGAATATCATATTGTTTTTTAATATCTGGAGCATCAGCTGGTATTAAAAATAACAAAATAGAATTACGTTCTATATGACGCAAAAAATAATATCCTAAACCCTTACCTTCAGCAGCTCCTTCAATAATTCCAGGGATATCTGCCATTACAAAAGTTTGAAAATCTCTATACTTTACAATTCCTAAATTAGGCTTTAAAGTGGTGAATTCATAATCGGCAATTTTGGGCTTTGCAGATGTAATTACTGATAATAATGTAGATTTTCCTGCATTAGGAAAACCAACCAAACCAACATCTGCCAAGACCTTTAGTTCTAAAGTAATATCTTTTTCTTCTAAAGGAATCCCTGGCTGTGCATAACGTGGTGTTTGGTTCGTAGAGCTTTTAAAATGCCAGTTTCCACGACCTCCTTTTCCTCCTTCTGCAACAATTCTTTCTTCACCATCATCGGTAATTTCAAAAAGAATCTCATTAGTTTCGGTATCACGTACAACAGTTCCTAAAGG
The DNA here is from genome assembly GCF_947500325.1 of uncultured Lacinutrix sp. Lineage (GTDB taxonomy): Bacteria > Bacteroidota > Bacteroidia > Flavobacteriales > Flavobacteriaceae > Lacinutrix. The sequence continues at coordinate 51,741 of NZ_CANMRQ010000014.1, read as the reverse complement.
CACGTCTATGTATCTATCTTCTCCATCGGCACCAGTACTTCTGCCACTACTTCCATGAGCTCCGTGTCCAGCTTTAATATGGCGTTTAAATTTTAGATGTAATAATGTCCAAAGGTTAGAATTTCCTTTTAAAATAACATGTCCACCACGACCTCCATCTCCACCATCTGGTCCGCCTTTTGCTATGTATTTTTCACGATGTAAGTGTGTTGATCCTTTCCCTCCTTTACCAGAAGACACATGCATTTTTACGTAGTCTACAAAATTTCCTTCAGTCATTGTTTTTTGTTATAAGTGTAAGAGTTAACATCTCTTGGACTTACTTAGTATTATCATTCCTTAATAAACAGGAATAAAATTATAATTTATCTATTACCTCACATAAACGTCCAGTAATATCTTCTATACTTCCAAAGCCATCAACTCCAAAATATTTATCTTGTCCAGAATAATAGTCTTTTAAAATAGCTGTTTCGTCATAATATACTGCGATTCTGTTTCTAATAATATTTTCATCAGAATCATCTTTACGACCACTAGTTTTACCACGTTCTAACAATCGCTTAACCAAAACCTCATCTTCTACTTCTAAAGCGATCATAGCATTAACTTTAGAATCTTTACTATCCATAATTCTATCTAAAGCTTTGGCTTGAAATTCATTTCTTGGAAACCCATCAAATATAAAACCTTGAGCATCTGCATTTTTTTCAACTTCAGCTTCTAGCATATCTATTGTAACTTGATCTGGAACTAAGTCGCCTTTATCTATATAAGACTGTGCTAAATTCCCCAATGCTGTGCCATTTTTCATATTAAAACGAAAAACATCTCCAGTAGAAATGTGTACCAAATTATACTTTTCTTTTAAAAAATTAGCTTGCGTGCCTTTACCTGCTCCTGGAGGACCAAATAATACTAAATTAGTCATGTGTTGTGTTGTTTTTATTTGATAAACTGCTGGTAAATCTCTTCCTAGACCATCATAATCTAATCCATAACCAACTATGAATTTATTAGGAATCTCTATACCAACATAATGTAATTTAAAGTCTTTTTTATATGCATTTGGTTTGTAAAACAATGTAGCAATAAGTAGTTGCTTTACATTTTCATTTTTAAAGATACGGTGTACTTCATGCAGTGTGTTTCCAGAATCTATTATATCTTCAAGAATTACAACAGTTCTATTTGTTAAATCTTGTGTTAATCCAATAAGTCTCTGGATATCTTCAGTCGACTTAACCCCTTCATAAGATGCTAATTTTATAAATGTGACCTCGCAAGGTTTGGGGTATTTTTTTACAAAATCACTTACAAACATAAATGAACCATTCAAAATACCAATAAAAACAGGCACTTCATCACCTAAATCGTTAGCAACCTCTGCTGCCATTCTAGAAACAGTATCGCTTATTTCTTGTTCAGATATAAACGGTTTAAAATATTTATCGTGAAGCTTTATCATGGCTTATTTTTATGAAAGCTGCAAAGATAAGGATTTGTTAATCGATATGCGATTTTCATCAAATTTTTATAGCTTTCTTTTCATTTTTAAACGTATTTTTGTACCAAATCAATCATTTTAATGAATTACTTTTCTTCGCAATTTAAATTAGGAATTTTAGGCGGTGGCCAATTAGGTAAAATGATGCTTAATGTTACTAGAACATTTGATATTACGACTCATGTTTTAGATTCAAGTGATGAAGCACCATGCAAAATAGCATGTAATCAATTTACAAAAGGAGATTTAATGGATTTTGATACCGTTTACAATTTTGGGAAACGTGTTGATATTCTCACTTTCGAAATTGAAAATGTAAACGTAGATGCTCTTGAAAAACTAGAAAAAGAAGGAGTAAAAGTATTTCCTTCGTCTCAGAATTTAAGGATTATTCAAAATAAGGCTAAGCAAAAATTATTCTATTTAGATCATAAATTACCAACATCGGCATTTTCTCGTTTCGCTTACCTATCAGAAATAAAAGAGACTGTTCTAAATGGCGGATTACAATTTCCATTTGTATGGAAGAGTGCTCAATTTGGTTATGATGGAACTGGTGTAAAAATTGTTCGTTCTCTTAAAGATTTAGATGGCCTACCCAAAGGCGAATGTATTGCCGAACAGTTAGTAGATTTCAAAAATGAATTAGCTGTAATAGTAGCACGAAATTCAAATGGAGAAATAAAAACATATCCAGTAGTTGAAATGGAATTTCATCCTGAAGCAAATCAAGTAGAGTATGTTATTTGTCCAGCACGTATTTCTAATGAAGTTGCTAAAAAAGCTCAAGAAGTGGCTCTTAACGTTTCCAGAACATTTAACCATGTTGGTTTATTAGCTGTAGAGTTATTTCAAACACAAAATGACGAAATATTAATAAATGAAGTTGCTCCAAGACCTCATAACTCAGGACATCAAACCATTGAAGCGAGTTACACTTCGCAGTTTGAACAACATATTAGAGCTATTTTAAATTTACCATTAGGTAAGACCGAAAGTAAAGTTGGTGGTATTATGGTAAATTTAGTTGGAGCTGAAGGTCATACAGGAGGTGTTATTTATAAAAACATAGATAGTATTATGAAAATGGAAGGTGTAACACCTCATATCTATGGCAAGAAACAAACACGTCCATTTCGCAAAATGGGACATGTAACCATTGTTAATGAAGATTTAAATATAGCAAGGCAAATTGCTGAAAAAGTAAAAAACACCATAAAAGTTATAAGTAAATAAATTATGAGTAAAGTTGGCGTAATAATGGGAAGTGATAGTGATCTTCCAATAATGCAAGAGGCAATAGATATTTTAAAAGGTTTTGATATTGAAGTTGAAGTAGATATTGTATCTGCACATAGAACACCAGAGAAACTATTTGACTATAGCAAAAATGCACATACACGTGGAATATCTGTAATTGTTGCAGGAGCTGGTGGAGCTGCGCATTTACCTGGAATGGTTGCATCTATGTCTCCTTTACCTGTTATTGGAGTACCAGTAAAAAGTAGAAACTCTATAGATGGATGGGATTCTATCTTATCTATATTACAAATGCCAGGTGGCGTACCAGTTGCTACCGTTGCTTTAGATGGTGCAAAAAATGCTGGGATATTAGCTGCTCAAATAATTGGATCTAGCGACAAATGTGTTTTAGATAAGATCTTGGCTTATAAAGAAGGATTAAAATTGAAAGTAGAAACAGCTTCTAAAAAACTTAAATAATATAAATTAAGAAAGCCCAGTCTCCTGGGCTTTCAATCGCTATTAATCTTCTATATATGAGTTTTACTCACATCAAAAAAACTTATAGCAAATCTCTTAAATAGATCTCAAACAGAAGAATTGAGCTTAAAAAAAATAAAAGTTTAGACGAAATGCATAAATAATCGATGAAAAGTAATTTTAATACGTATTCCTTCTCAATTTAAACTATAAGAGATAAAAAAAAGCCCCAAATAAATTTGAGGCTTTTCATCGCTATTAATCAATAATTTTTAAGAGAGTAACCAACTCTCGAGAAAAAATCTGAGGCGAATTTAACTAATATTTGACATATATTTAACACAAAGCCAGTAACTTTTAAGCTTTTAAAAATTTATAACACTGTAAATGAGTACTTTAACAAAAAACTTTTCGACGAAATACAATTCATCTCCATTCACTCAAATAAAAAATGAAGATTTCAAGCCTGCAATTCTTAAGTTAATTGAATCTACTAAAGCAGAAATTAACGTAATTACTAGCAATACTGAGTCTGCTACTTTTGAAAATACAATTGAAGCTTTAGAGTTTTCCGGACAACAATTAAACCGTGTAACAAGTATTTTTTTCAATTTAAATTCTGCTGAGACTAATGAAGATATTCAAAAAATAGCTCAAGATATATCACCCATATTATCTGAGTTTTCAAATGATATCACCTTGAATGAAGAATTATTTCTACGCGTAAAGGCTGTATATGAAAACAAACAAAATTTAAATCTTTCTACAGAACAAAACACGCTATTAGATAAAAAATATAAAAGTTTTTCTAGGAATGGAGCCAATTTAAATACTATAGAAAAACAAAAACTTAGAGAAATAGATAAAAAACTCTCTAAACTTAAATTACAATTTGGAGAAAATGTCTTAGCAGAAACAAATAAGTACGAGCTATTAATTACTAATGAAGATCAACTATCTGGCCTACCAGATGGTGCTAAAGAAGCAGCAAAACAATTAGCTGAAAGTAAAAACAAGCAAGGTTGGCTAATCACTTTAGACTACCCAAGTTATATACCATTCATGACGTATGCCGATAATCGCAAACTCCGTGAGACACTCTCTAAAGCTGCAGGAAGCAAAGCCTTTAAGGAAGATAAGCTAGACAATCAAAATATTGTTTTAGATATTGCAAATTTACGTTTTGAACGTGCCAATATTTTAGGTTATAAAACACATGCACATTTTATATTAGAAGAACGCATGGCCGAAACTCCAGAAACTGTTTTAAACTTTTTAAACGATTTACTACTAAAAGCCAAACCTGCAGCAGAAAATGAATTTAAAAACCTTGAAAATTTTGCAAAAGACATAGACAAAATTGACAGACTAGAAAAATGGGATGCCGCTTATTATTCTGAAAAGTTAAAACAAAAACTTTTTAGCTTAGATGACGAATTATTAAAACCATACTTTAAATTAGAAAATGTTATAAATGGCGCTTTTATAGTAGCTAAAAAACTTTTTGGTTTATCTTTTGAAGAAATTAATGATGTAGATAAGTACCATGAAGATGTTCTAACTTATAAAGTTACTAATGAAAATGGCGGTTTCACATCTCTTTTTTATGCTGATTTCTTCCCAAGAAAAGGAAAACGTAATGGCGCATGGATGACATCTTACAAATCTCAGTTTGTTAAAAACAATGAAGAAGAAAGACCACATGTTTCAATAGTTTGCAATTTTACCAAGCCTACAAAAAGTAAACCTTCTTTATTAACTTTTAATGAAGTCACTACTTTATTCCATGAGTTTGGTCATGCATTACATGGTATACTAGCAAACACAACTTATCCTAGTTTATCTGGAACAAGCGTATTCTGGGATTTTGTAGAATTACCTAGTCAGGTTATGGAAAATTGGTGTTATGAAAAAGAAGCTTTAGAGCTATTTGCTAAACACTATGAAACTGGAGAAATTATACCAATGGACTTAGTTAATAAAATAAAGGAATCTGCAACATTTCATGAAGGTATGCAAACATTAAGACAAATTAGTTTTGGCTTACTAGACATGTCTTGGCATGGCAAAAACCCTACACATATTGACAATGTTAAGTCTTATGAAAAAGAAACTTTTAAAAACACTAACTTATACCCAGATGTAGAAGAAAACTGTATGAGCACAGCGTTTTCACATATATTTCAAGGTGGTTATTCTTCCGGTTATTATAGCTACAAATGGGCAGAAGTTTTAGATGCTGATGCATTTGATTATTTTAAACAAGAAGGCATATTCAATAAAGAAATAGCTACTAAGTTTAAAGAGCATGTATTGTCTCAAGGTGGCACAGAAAACCCAATGGTTTTATATAAACGTTTTAGAGGTCAAGCACCAAAACCTGAAGCTTTATTAAAACGCGCAGGTTTAATTAAATAAGATTCTTTTTTAAAATAAATATAATATATAGGCGTTGGAATGATATCTAACGCCTTTTGCATGTCTATTAAAAACGTATTTAAAATAATAACTCATATTGTATGGATTATTTTACTTACCGCTTTAACACAAGTTGGAGGCTTTATTTGGGTCCTTACCTTAATACTATGTAAATTAAAACAATGGAAAAAAAGATATGTTTTTATAGCTCTATATTTACTTTTCAATGCAGTTATTATTCCTCCTATAGCTAACTATTTTGGAAGAGTAAGACTTCCTATTTCTAAACAAGGTCTAAAATGTAAAAACATTACCTATCCTATTCTTTTTAGAAATTATGTAAAACCCAAATTAAAAAAACTATTAGAAGATTCTGCTTTATCTTTAATAGAACAAGACAACATAAAAATCACTTATTTAGACGCAAACTTCCCATTTTATGATGGATTTCCTCTACTCCCGCATAGAAGTCATAATGATGGCAAAAAAATTGACATCTGTTTTATGTATAAAACTAAAAATGGGCTATCAACAAATAAAAAGCCATCTATATCTGGCTATGGTGTTTATGTAAAAAAAGAAAATATAGCAACTAAAAATTGCATAGAAAAAGGCTATTGGCAATATGATTTCCCTAAATACCTTACTCTTGGCACAATAAACAATTTAGATTTTGATGCAAATGCCACTAAAAAAATTATTACAACTTTTCTATCAAAATCCGCAACTCAAAAAATATTTATTGAACCTTATTTAAAAACAGAACTAAAATTAAACCGCTACAATAAAATAAGGTTTCATGGTTGTAAAGCAGTAAGACATGATGATCATATTCATTTACAAATAAAATAAACTTTCAATAATTATTGAAAGTTTAAAAATTATTGTATATTTGAACCATGGAATACAAAGAAGCAAAAATAAAATTCATTAGTACCTGGGGAAGCTTAGGTTCTCTTTGGGGCATTAATAAAGCTATGGCACAAATTCAAGCGTTACTTTTTATTTCTACAAAACCATTATCTATGGAAGAGATAATGGAAGATTTAAAAATTTCTAGAGGTAATACTTCTATGAATTTAAGACAATTAATGGATTGGGGTATCGTCACTAAAACATTTGTTGCTGGAGAAAGAAAAGAATTTTTCACTACAGAAAAAGACGTACAAGAATTAGCAAGAATTGTAGCAAAAGAAAGAAGTCGAAGAGAAATAAAACCAGTAATTAAAGTACTAGACGAAGTGTCTTCTATTAAAAACGATGGCACAGCAAAAACTAAAGAATTAATTAAACAAACTAAAGCATTACATGAATTAACCGAGACAGCAGATGCTATGATAAACAAACTAGTAAATCAAAAACAAAACTGGATAACAAAATCTGTTCTTAAACTTTTTAAATAAAAAAATTTAAATAAAACTTTCAATTTTTTCTGAAAGTTTAAAACAATTAAAAATTATGAAATATTTAAACAACATCAACCTATTTATCATCATAACGACAGCTATACTTTATTTAACTGTAATATTGGGATTATATGCTCAAGTAGTACTAGGTGTAACTCAAGTTTTAACGTCTTTAATTCTTATTTTTTATTGGAAATCTACATCTAAAAAAAATAAAAACAAACTGTTCAATTATTGGTCTTTTGTAGTAATATATTGGATTGGTTGGTTAATTCCATGGCCAAACTCTTTAGAAAACACATTTGGATTTGTAATTGGTCTAATAATTATTCCATTATCTATTTCTGTATATTTTATTACCCTTTTAGATAGTGTTACAAAAGAATATTATCTAGAAAAAAAGAGTGAACTATTGCTAAACATTTAAGATTAAACAATTATGAAATCAATACTACTTAATCAGCAAAAAAAATTAAAAAAAGACAAAATAGAAATGATAGATTTCTACAATGTTGCTACTGAAGATTATGAATTTTGGAGTAAAGATTTAAATATGCATTTTGGTTATTACTCGCCTTTTAAAAACAGTCTCTTTAAAAGAAATACTATGCTTAACGAAATGAATAATCAAGTACTTAAGCGATTAAATCTAAAAAACAAAAAAAATAATCTTATAGATTTGGGTTGCGGTGCTGGAGGCACAATGAGATATGCTTTAAAAAAAATCAAAAACATATCTGTTTTTGGAGTAACACTTTCAAGCTTTCAAGTAGAAAAAGGCAACCAATTACTAAGAGGTAAGAATGGTACTATATTAAATAAAAATTACAATAACACTTCGTTTAAACCAAATACTTTTGATGCGGCTTTAGCTATTGAAAGCTTATGTCACGATGGTCATAATAAAAAATCTTTAAAAGAAGCCTATCGTATATTAAAACCTAACGGAAGGTTCGTTATTGCTGATGCCTTCTTGAAAAAAGAAGAAAAAGAATTATGCTATGGCTCAAATTACGCGTACAGGAAACTTTGCTCACATTGGAGTTTAAGTAATTTGGGGTTAATAGAGAATATTGAAAATGATTTAAAAATATTAGGTTTTAAAAATATTAAAGTAGAAGATGTTTCTTTTAGAGTAGCGCCTTCTGTTTTACATGTTCCATTTGCCATCCTTGGATTTATTATAAAAAAAATATTTTCAAATAATCTCTTAAAAAGAGAAAGCTTACATAATCTTAAAGGCTCATTCTATGCTCTATTATCTGGATTACATATAAAAAGCTTTGGTTACTATATTATAAGCTGTACTAAATAATTTTTATGATAATGAAACCTAAAATTGCTTATAAAACTATAAACCTAATAATAGCCTTAGTTTGGTTCATTAATGGTCTTTATTGCAAAATATTAAACCAAGTACCAAGGCATCAAGAAATAGTCGCAAGGATTTTAAATACAGACTACTCTAGGACAATAACAATCATGATTGGATTATTAGAAATTTGTTTAGCCATATGGATTATAATTGGTTATAAACAAAAATTAAATGCTTTGCTTCAAATGTCAATTGTTTTAGCTATGAATATTATTGAGTTTATATTGGTTCCAGACCTATTGCTTTGGGGAGAACTTAATATAATATTTGCTATATCATTCATCATATTGGTGTATTTAAACAATTTCCGTTTCAATAAAAACAACAACTTAAGACAATGCTAAACAAACTTAAAAACCATCCATTTGCAGTAGAGGCATTTTTTAAAAGCTCACTAGTCTTAACATTTGCTGTTCCAAAAGAAGAACTAGAAGATCTAATTCCGGAATGTTTAAGTCTAGATTTATTTCAAAATAAATGGGCTTTTGTTGCTCTAGCCATGGTACAAACAAAAAACCTGAGACCAAAAGGTTTTCCTAAAATATTAGGCAATGACTTTTTTTTAATTGGTTATCGTGTATTCGTTCGTTACACAAATAAAAAAGGGAAACGCCTACGTGGATTATATATTTTAAAGTCTGAAACCAATAAAAAGAAAATGGCTTTTATGGGAAATATTTTTACTCACTATAATTATACAACAACAGACATTAATAGTTGTAAAAACGAAATAAGTTCTAAAAAATCAAAATTTAAAATTATTATTAAAAATCAAAGCAACACTATTTGTTTGCCTAAAAACTCACCTTTTGAAAACTGGAAAGAAGCCAGACGATTTGCTGGTCCATTACCATTTACTTTTACTTACAATAAAATAACAAAAGAAGTCTTAATAATTGAAGGAGTGAGACAAAACTGGAAACCCAAGCCTATAAATATTGAAAATTACAACATTAAATTCTTAGACACGCTACAATTAAAAGCTCCTGTCTTAGCTAATGCATTTATAATAGAAAACATTCCTTATTATTGGAAAAAAGGGAGAATAGAACTATGGAAATAAAAAGAAAAAAGTTTCAAGGCGTATTAAATATTTTGAGCTTTAACAGGCACTTTTACGTTATTGGATTAAGCATATTAACTTTATTAACTGGAAGTCAAGTGTTTTTTAAATGGCCAAGTATTTTGTTTTGGGCAATTATTGCTGCATTTATTTATGGATTGATTATGCCTTTACTTGTATCTGCTTATGTTTATGATTTTTCAGGTTACTATAATTTTAAGTGGCTAAAAAACTACAACCTAAGTAAATCAAAAAAAATAATCAATATTAATGCTGGTTTTGATGAAACTAGCTACATCTTAGAAGAGCATTTCCCTAAATCAATAATAAAAACTTTTGACTTCTACAATGATAAAAAACATACAGAACCTGCAATAGTAAGAGCAAGAAAGGTTAGTCTTGTCTATCCTGGAACAAAACAAATTAAAACAGATCAAATACCATTAAAAGATAAGTCTACAGATCTCATTTTTTTACTATCTACAGCACATGAAATACGCTCGAATAACGAAAAAGTAGAATTTTTAAAAGAATGTCGCCGCATTTGTAAATCAGATGGAAAAATAATAATGGTTGAGCATTTACGTGATTTATCAAATTTTTTAGCTTTTTCAATTGGTTTTACACATTTTTTTTCAAGAAAAACATGGATAAATTCATTTAAATCTGCAGGGTTTTCATCATTTAAAGAAACCAAATTCACACCATTCATGTCAATATTTGTATTCGAATGTCAATAATAAATTACTAAACATGGAAATTCATTTAAAAATAACAGGCATACTATTAATCTGTTTAGCTTTAATCCATATCTTTTTTCCGAAATATTTTAAATGGAATAAAGAATTAAAATCATTAAGTCTTATAAATAAACAAATGATGACAACTCATACGTTTTTTATTGCACTTACAATCTTTTTAATGGGGCTATTCTGTTTAACGTCATCAAATGAGATTATAAATACTAAATTAGGAAACACTATTGCTTTAGGTTTAGGTGTATTTTGGGTTTTCAGATTGCTTTTTCAACTTTTTATTTATTCACCTTCACTATGGAAAGGAAAAAAATTTGAAACTATAATTCATATTATATTCTCAATATTTTGGGTTTATTTTAGCTATACATTTCTAATTATATTTTTTAATAAATAAAAAAACTGATATACAACCATAAGTCATAATTCATATATATACTGCAATAACAATTACCAATATAGTTAGCCAGATAACATTAGTATATTATTTTTTTCTTTACATTTGAAAAAAAATGCCAAATATGCCAGATCACAAAATAGATCCTAACCAATGGATTAATTTGTATTCAGACTATTTATTTAATTATACCGTTTCTCGTGTAAGCGATAGAGAAATGGCACAAGACTTAGTATCTGAAACTTTTTTAGCTGGATTAAAATCAATGAAAAACTTTAAAGGAGAAGCCAGTGAACGCACATGGTTAATCTCAATTTTAAAACGAAAAATCATTGATTATTACCGTAAAATAAATTCTAATAAGGGTAAAGCTGAAGTTAGAATGAGTTATAATAGCGATACAGAAACAGAAGGAGATTGGCTAGAAGAACGCGTTGCAGATCCTTTTGATAAAACAGCAGAAGACGCTATAGAAAATACAGAATTAGGTTCTGCTATACATAATTGTTTAGACAAGTTACCTAAAAAACAAGCTCAAGTTTTTGAAATGAAAACAATTTTAAATTACGAAACTGAAGCAATTTGTAATGAATTGGATATTACTGCGTCTAACCTTTGGGTAATCATTCATAGAGCAAGAACTGCTATGGCTGGTTGTCTAGAAAAAAATTGGTTTTAAATGAGTAATAAAATATTTTTAAGTTGTGACGAAGCTAATCATACATGTGATAAAACACAGTATAAAGAAGCTTCTTTGTGGGAAAAAATTAAGTTAAATATCCATTTAGCTTATTGTGCTGCGTGCAGAAAATACACAAAAAACAATACTAAATTAACTAAACTAGTAAAGCAAAAACCTGTTAAATTAGACACTAAAGAAAAGTCTAAATTACAGTCTACATTTGAAAAAGAACTAGCTAATCATAATAATTAGCACTAAAATAAAAATAGGAATACTTTCTACCCAAAAGGAACTGTAAGAACGGTTCCTTTTTTTGTTGGCAAAAATCAAAAAAAGAGCAGTAATTAAAAACGTAAATAAGTGTATAATAATATTTTTACTTGTTAACTCATTTTTAAAATACTCCAAAAAGAAAAACACTAACAATAACAATACTCCAATTATTTTAGTTCGTTTTATTCCAATTTTTTGTGGAATAGTAGATAGCCGTAAACTATCAAATTGAAGATCTCTAATTTCAAATGGCAAGACTAAAACAATTACAAAAATAAAGCGCTGAAAACCTGTAATATAAACATCAGCATCAAATACATAACCTTTATTAATTAATGGTAAAAAAACAGTAACACCAGACCAAACCAATCCTACAACATATACTTTTAATCCACTAATATCTCTTAAATTTTGCTGGTTATCTAAGTACATTTTTTTTGGCAGAAATGGAATAGCATATAAAAACGTAATAATACCAAAAACAAAAATACATATCAAAGTATTTTTATCTAAAAACCAAGCATAATAACACATTAAAACAAAACAAGCAAAAGAGAATACTTGAATTACTTTTAACCATGTTGTTAAACTACGATGATGAAATTTTGCAATACCAAAATACTTTACAAAATTATAACCAGTAATGGTAGCATAGAAATTAAAATATAACATACTCTCATCATATACAATATTAAAGTTTTTAAGTGTAATCCATGTTAAAGCATATACTGCAAAGGCTACATGAATACTAGCATTAAGATAAAAATCATATAGTTGTTTAAAAAATCGCATTAAACAAAGTTAATCAAACTGTTAATAACAACTTTAAATGGTTAAAAACTTTCAATTTTAACATAAAAAAAAGCATTAGTTTTCTTTACTTTTGTCCAAACAACTATAACTCAAATTGTAATGAATACAAAGTCTTTCGCACTACGTCATATTGGTCCAAGAGAAGAGGATCAAAACCAAATGTTAAATTCACTTGGAGTAGACAGTATGGAACAACTTATATACGAAACTGTACCAGACGACATTCGTTTAAAACAAGACTTAGACTTAAATACCGCTATGAGCGAATTTGAGTACTCGTCTCACATAAACGAACTCTCTAAACAAAATAAAATCTTTAAAACTTATATTGGTTTAGGGTATCACCCAACCATTTTACCAGCAGTAATTCAACGTAATATATTAGAAAATCCAGGTTGGTATACTGCATATACACCTTACCAAGCAGAAATAGCCCAAGGTCGTTTAGAAGCTTTGCTAAATTTCCAGACTATGGTAACCGATTTAACAGGAATGGAGCTAGCAAATGCATCTCTCTTAGACGAAAGTACTGCTGCAGCAGAAGCTATGAGTTTATTATTTGCTGTTAGAGAACGTGCACAAAAAAAGGCAGGAGTAAATAAGTTTTTCGTTTCTGAAACTATTTTACCTCAAACTTTATCATTATTACAAACTCGTGCTATACCAATTGGTATTGAATTAGTTATTGGTAATGAAACTGATTTTGATTTTTCTTCAGACTTTTTTGGAGCAATTCTACAATATCCTGGTCAAAACGGACAAGTTACCGACATAAAAACATTTATAGCAAAAGCTAAAGAAGCACAAATTAAAGTAGCTGTAGCTGCAGACATTTTAAGTTTAGTAAAACTTGAATCACCTGGAAAGTTTGGTGCAGATGTTGTTGTTGGAACAACGCAACGTTTCGGAATCCCTTTAGGTTATGGCGGACCTCATGCAGCCTATTTTGCTACAAAAGAAGCTTACAAACGAGATATTCCTGGTCGTATTATTGGTGTAACTAAAGATAAGAATGGCAACAGAGCTTTACGTATGGCTCTACAAACACGAGAACAACATATAAAAAGAGACAAAGCTACTTCTAACATTTGTACAGCTCAAGTACTATTAGCAGTTATGGCAGGAATGTATGGTGTTTATCATGGCCCAAAAGGTTTAACACACATAGCTGAAGGCGTTCATAATACCGCATCAACTTTAGCAAATGCTTTAGTTAAATTAGGCATAGAGCAAACTAACACTTCCTTTTTCGATACTATACAATTAAATGCAAATGCCACAACAGTAAAGGTTATTGCAGAGAAACATGAAGTAAATTTCAATTATCCAAATGCTGAAACGGTAACAATTTCTGTTAATGAAACAACAACGGTTTCAGACATTAATGAAATCATTTCAATATTTGCTGAGGCTACAAATAAGGATTCATTTAGTATAGATGCTATTTCTGAATCTAACAATATAGAACAATCATTACAACGTGAAACAGATTTTTTAACATTAGACGTATTTAATAGTCATCATTCTGAAACAGAATTGATGCGTTATATAAAATTATTAGAACGTAAAGATTTATCATTAAATCATTCTATGATTTCTTTAGGATCTTGTACAATGAAACTTAATGCAGCTTCAGAAATGCTACCATTAAGCTCACCAAATTGGGGTAACATCCACCCTTTTGTTCCAATTGAGCAAGCTAAAGGTTACCAAACAGTTTTAAGTGCATTAGAAGATCAATTAACAGAAATAACAGGTTTTGCAGGTACTTCTTTACAACCTAACTCAGGCGCTCAAGGAGAATTTGCAGGTTTAATGGTTATTAGAGCTTATCATGAATCTCGTGGTGATTATAATAGAAACATTTGTTTAATACCTTCATCTGCTCATGGTACAAATCCTGCTAGTGCAATAATGGCTGGTATGAAAGTAGTTGTAACAAAAGCTACTGAAGAAGGTAATATTGACGTTAATGATTTAAGAGAAAAAGCTGAATTACACAAAGATAACTTAGCTGCATTAATGGTTACCTATCCATCTACGCATGGTGTGTATGAATCTGCTATTAAAGAAATTACACAGTTAATTCATGACAATGGCGGACAAGTATATATGGATGGCGCAAATATGAATGCCCAAGTAGGTTTAACAAACCCAGGGAATATTGGAGCAGATGTTTGCCACTTAAACTTACATAAAACCTTCGCTATTCCTCACGGTGGTGGCGGACCAGGAGTTGGGCCAATTTGTGTTGCAAAACAATTAGTACCATTCTTACCGGGGAATCCATTAATAAAAACTGGAGGAGAAAAAGCAATTACAGCTATTTCTGCAGCTCCTTTTGGTTCTGCTTTAGCTTGTTTAATTTCTTATGGCTATATAAAAATGTTAGGAGCTAAAGGTTTAAAGAAATCTACAGAGATTGCAATCTTAAATGCAAATTACATTAAAGAAAGATTACAAGGCTCATTCGAAACATTATATTCTGGTGAACGTGGTAGAGCGGCTCATGAAATGATTATAGATTGTCGTCCATTTAAAGCACATGGTATCGAAGTTGTTGATATTGCTAAACGTTTAATGGATTATGGTTTTCATGCACCAACAGTTTCATTTCCAGTAGCAGGAACTATGATGATTGAACCTACCGAAAGTGAAAGTAAAGCAGAAATGGATCGTTTTTGTGATGCCATGATTTCTATTAGACAAGAAATTGACCAAGCAACAAAAGAAGACACTAATAACCCTTTAAAGAATGCACCTCATACAATGGCTATGGTTACTAGTGACGAATGGTTATTACCGTATTCACGTGAAAAAGCGGCTTTCCCATTAGATTATGTCTATGATAATAAATTCTGGCCTACAGTACGTCGTGTTGATGATGCTTATGGAGACAGGAATTTAATATGTACATGTGCACCAATTGAAGCCTATATGGAAGCATAATACCACGATTGAACGTCGTAAAATAGAATAAAATAAAATTTGCCTTTAATTATTTGACTTTATATTCGCTACATTAGCAAAAAAAGTCCCCAAATAATTAAAGGCAAATCCTTTTATATGAATATTAAGTTTACAGGAACAGGAAGTTACATTCCTAGTGGTATTGAAAAAAATGAAGATTTCCATCAACATAGATTCTTAAATATTGATGGTTCTTCCATTAACCATTCTAATGAAGTTATTGTAGAAAAATTTAAAGCTATAACAGGTATAGATGAAAGGCGTTATGCTAAGCCACATTTAACCTCATCTGATTTAGCTTTTTTTGCTGCAGAAAAAGCAATTGTAAATGCTAACATAGATCCTGAAACTCTCGACTATATTATTGTTGCTCATAATTTTGGAGATGTAAAACACGAAACTGTTCAAAGTGATATTTTACCCTGTTTAGCATCTCGAGTTAAACATAGTTTACGCATAAAAAACCCTAAATGTGTTGCCTATGATATTTTATTTGGCTGCCCTGGTTGGATTGAAGGTGTTATACAGGCTCAAGCATTTATAAAAGCTGGAATAGCAAAAAAATGTTTAGTAGTAGGTAGCGAAACTTTATCTCGAGTTGTAGATAAACACGATCGAGATTCAATGATATATAGTGATGGCGCTGGAGCTGCTGTTATAGAATCTACAGACAATGAAGGAGGCATTTTAGCTCATGAAACTGCTAGCTATACATACGATGAGGCTTATTATTTATTCTATGGAAATTCAAACAACCAAACATTACCTACAGATGTAAGATATCTTAAGATGCATGGTAGAAAAATTTACGAATTCGCATTAAATAATGTCCCTCAAGCAATGAAAACTTGTTTAGACAAAAGTGGTATTGATATAAAAGACGTAAAAAAAATATTGATTCATCAAGCCAATGAAAAAATGGATGAAGCAATTATTAAACGTTTTTATCGCTTATACAAAACTCCAGAACCTAAAGGCATTATGCCCATGAGTATTCATAAGCTTGGAAATAGCTCTGTAGCAACTGTACCAACACTTTTTGATCTAATTAGAAATAATAAATTAGAAAATCAAGAGATAAAAAAAGGTGATGTTATTATATTTGCAAGTGTTGGTAGCGGAATGCATATTAACGCTATAGTTTATAAATACTAATTCATCATTTTGTACGAAGGTAAATTTCCTCACAAGCGCTATAAATTAACTTTTGAGTTTTTAGAAAAGCACATCTCTAAAGAACAATCTATTTTAGATTTAGGTGTTATTAATCCGTTTACAGAAGTTATGGTAAATGCAGGGTTCAAAGTAGAGAACACCAATGGTGAAGATTTAGACTTTGATTCTTCTGCTATTGAAAATTCTAATGCCGATGTTGTTACTGCATTTGAAATATTTGAACATCTATTATCTCCTTTAACTGTACTACAATCTATAAAAGCAGACAAACTAATCGCAAGTATACCAATGCGTTTATGGTTTTCTTCAGCATACAGAAGCAAAACAGATAAATGGGATAGACATTTTCATGAATTTGAAGATTGGCAATTTGATTGGTTATTAGAAAAGGCAGGTTGGAAAATAATAGATTCAAAAAAATGGACCAATCCAACTAAAAAAATTGGAATACGCCCAATTTTAAGATGGTTTACACCGCGTTATTATATTGTATACGCAGAGAGAATTAAAAATTGAAATTTTTAATTACTAAAAAGACTCTCCCAATTGTATTGGATTTTGGAATTTAATTACTGTAATTTGTCTTTATGAATTTTTACATTGTCATTCCTGCTCATAATGAAGAAGACTGTATTGGTTTAATGCTCGATTCCTTAGCCAAACAAACCGTTCTACCCAAAAAAGTAGTTGTAGTTAACGATAATTCTACGGATTCCACTATCGATATTGCAAACAAATTATCTTCTACATATAAATGGTTAAATGTAATAAGCATTCAATCTTCAAAAGATCACATTCCGGGAAGTAAAGTAATTAATGCCTTCTATAAGGGCTACGAAACTCTAGATAACGATTATGATATTATCTGTAAGTTTGATGCTGACATTATTTTACCTAATAATTATTTAGAATCATTAATAAAGCTTTTTAATAGCGACCCAAAAGTTGGCATTGCTGGTGGATTGGCATATATAAAAAAAGGCCAGCAATGGATTTACGAAACAATTGCGTCCAAGAACCATGTTCGCGGTCCATTTAAAGCCTATAGAAAACAATGCTTTAAAGATATTGATGGTTTAAAACTTAGTATTGGATGGGACACAATAGACGTACTATTGGCTCAATACTATCATTGGACAATTAAAACAGATAAGTCCCTACAGGTAAAGCATTTAAAACCTACAGGAAAAACCTATCATAAAAGTAGTAAATATTTACAAGGAGAAGCATTATATAAGATGCGTTATGGATTTATTTTGTCTACTATGTTTGCATTAAGGAATGCGATAAGTAAAAGAGATATAACTTATTTTTTTTATACTATATTAGGTTTTTTTAAAACGAATAATAATAATAATATTGATTTTATAATCACCAATCAACAAGGTCAGTTTATAAGAAAATTACTTTGGAGAAACTTTTACAAAAAATTTATTTAAATGTCTGTAACTTTGAATTTATAATTTTCCGATTTTGAACATATATATTGTAATCCCTGCTCACAATGAAGCAGATTGTATTAGTCTAACATTAGAATCTATAGTAAAACAAACTCTTTTACCAAAACAACTTGTTATCGTAAACGACAATTCTACAGATAATACAAAAAGTATTGTTGAAAAATTCGTATCGAAACATTCTTGGATTACACTAATAAATTCAACATCCTCAAATAAACATTTACCAGGTTCAAAAATTATAAATGCTTTTTATAAGGGTTTTAAAATACTAGATAGCAATTATGATATTATCTGCAAGTTTGATGCAGATTTGATTTTTCCTGAAAACTATTTAGAAAAAATCTCCAATCATTTTAAAGGAAATGCAAAATTAGGAATGGCAGCTGGTTTCTGCTACATTAGTAAAAATGATAATTGGGTTATAGAAAATCTAACACGAAAAGATCACATTAGAGGTGCATTAAAAGCTTACAGAAAAAAATGTTTTAATGATATTGGCAAACTAAAACCTGCAATGGGTTGGGATACAGTAGACGAGCTTTTAGCTCAATATTATGATTGGGAATTATTAACAGATAGCTCCCTACATGTCAAGCATTTAAAACCTACAGGAATTAACTATAACAAATCTGCAAAATATTTACAAGGGGAAGCCATGTACAAAATGCGTTATGGCTTTTTATTAAATCTTTTAACAGCTTTAAAAATGGGAGTTAAAAAAAGAAAAATTTCTTATTTTAATAATTATATGGTTGGCTATTGTAAAGCAGTAATTAATAAACCTGATCGACTAGTAACAATATCTCAAGGTGTTTTTATTAGAAAGTTACGCTGGAAAAACATTTTACAAAAGTTAAAAAAATAATTTTCATTTTTAACAAAATCATTCTAATTGAAACTCCATGCTTTATAACTATTTGAAGCTTCTAATCTATTTTCTTTAGTATCTTCAAGTTCGGAAAAGAAATCTATCCCTGTTAATTTCTCCACTTCATCCACAGATACTACAAATTTATACAGAGGTTCTTTTGAATCTTTATGATTTAACAAAAACGCTAATACCTTTGTATTTCCTGAATTGTTATCTATTATAACTTTATAGAATTGATTTGGCACAGCTACCTTTTCTGAACCTATTGTTTTCATTTTTCCTTTTAAAACACCGCCAGTAACAACAAATACACCATCATACTTACTTGCCCAATAACGAACTTTTTGCTCTAAGCGATTCCAAACTCCTGAATTAAATTCATGCGTTTGAGGACTAATATTACTTGTTAAGAACGTTTCATCATGAGCATATTTACTATATTTCCTGTCACCAGCTGGGCATAAATGCCCACGATCGTAACCAGATTTTTTATAATTTCTCCAATGCGCGGCTTTTGTTTTTACAGCTTTATCGACTTCAAAATAAGGGCGTTTAAAATTAGTATTGCTTAAATGAGATTTTTTTAATTCGTAAGCTACCCATTCAGCTTGCTCATGCGGTTCGCTGTAGCTTAAACTGTAACCTTCATGATGTATAATTTGTCCTGTTGTACTTTTTGGTAGAAAATATTCATTAGTATCATTTTTTACTGAAGCACCTTGGGTTACAATTTGTTGTTCTGCTTCTTTTTCAGAATATAGATTGTAAGAATAAAAAGCTATTAACACTATAGCTGTAAGAATAGAATAAATTGTTTTTTTAGTCATAAAATAATTAATGAAAGAACATGATATAAAAAAACCCAATCAATAGATTGGGCTCTTTCTTAGATATTATTTTAAAAAAGTAATAAATTAATTTTTCTTTAAATCATTTACTTTCCCTTTTACATCTTCAGCAGCTTTATTCACTGCATCTCCAGCATCTTTAGCCATATCTTTAGCGCCATCTACTGCATTACCTGCAGCATCTTTAGCAGCATCTGCAGCTCCTTCAATTGCATCTCCAGCATCTTTTGCCATGTCTTTAGCGCCATCTACTACATTTCCTGCAGCATCTTTAGTAGCCTCTGCAGCATTTTCAATTGCATCACCAGTTGCTTCTACAGCATTTTCAACTGCATCTCCAGTTGCTTCAGCAGCATTTTCAACTGCATCTCCAGTTGCTTCTACAGCATTTTCAACTGCATCTCCAGCTTTATCAGCTCCTTCTTTTACATCTCTACATGATGTGAACGTTGCGCTTAATGCTAATAATAAAGCTGCGCTAAATAAAATTTTTTTCATTGGTTTCGTTATTTGAGTTTTAAATATGTCGTGAAAGTAATATTTTGTAAGCTAATTTCAGTGATTTTTTTTAACAAATTTTAACATTTCATCGATAATATGTCAATATTATAGCTTATCTACGTAAAAAATTAAGAATTTGGATGACCGCACCTTCATTATTTTTTATATAGTCTCTATTATTTTTCCCAAAAATGGCTCTTTTATTTTCGTTATCTACAAAATTATTCAAAGCTGTATTCAGTTCTTGTTGATTATTCACAGAAATTAGACCTTCATTATCAATCATTTCTTGAGCTTCAGGAAACTTATCATGATTTTTGCCAATAATTATTGGCACTCCAAAAACCGCTGCTTCTAATGTATTATGCAAACCTGTTGTTCCCATTGCACCACCTATATATGCAATATCTGCATAGTTATATACTTTGGTTAACAAACCAATAGTATCTAGAATAAGTATTTGATAGTTAGAGATTAACTTCCCTTCTTTTTCAGAAAACAAAACACATTTCTTTTCAATACTATTTTTTAAGCTTTGAATTTGTGTAGGCTTAATATTATGAGGAGCAATAATGAATTTTACTCCTACTTTTAAATGATTATTAATATACTCTACTAGGAACTTTTCATCTTCTTCCCAAGAACTACCTACAACAACACATAAATCACTGGCTTTAAAATCTTTTATAAAGTCTATTGTATTATCTTGATTTAGTTGATTTGACACTCTATCAAATCTTGTATCCCCAGAAACGGTTACAGATTTATACTCTATATTTTGTAAAAGTAGTTTTGAGCTTTCATTTTGAGTAAAAATATGTTCAAAGGCAAATAAAGCCTCTTTGGTATGCTTTCCATACCATTTAAAAAAAGATTGATTTTCTCTAAATGTAGCAGAGATTAGAATAGCTCTTAATTGTCTTCTCTTTAATTCATTTAAAAAATTAGGCCATATCTCATATTTTACAAACACAGTTAATTCAGGATGTACAACATTTAAAAAACGTTTTGCATTATTTTTAGTATCTAAAGGTAAATACACAACCACATCTGCAAAAGGAGCATTTTTTTTAATTTCATAACCTGAAGGCGAGAAAAAAGATAATACAATCTTATGTTTAGGATACTGTGTTCTAAGATTTGTAAACACAGGTAAGCCTTGTTCGTACTCTCCTAAAGATGCACAATGAAACCACAATGTTTTATCATTATTTGAAATTTTGGCTTTTAAAACCTTAAACACTTGACGCCTTCCAATAACACCAAGCTTAATCTTCGTGTTAAATAATGCAATAACTTTCAGTATTAAACTGGCTAAATATATTCCTAAAGAGTAAATTAAATTCAACTTAAATTTGCTTTGTGCTAAAATACATAATTCATTGTTTAGCATGTACGAATTTTGTAAATTCGTTTCATGAGAAAAATACAAATGGTTGACTTAAAAGGTCAATATGCAGAGATAAAAAAAGAGGTTAATGATTCTATTCAAGAGGTCTTAGAAACTACAGCTTTTGTTAATGGACCTAAAGTTCATGAGTTTCAAAAAAACTTAGAAAACTATTTAGGAGTAAAGCATGTTATTCCATGTGCAAATGGTACAGATGCTTTACAAATAGCCATGATGGGATTAGGTTTAAAACCTGGAGATGAAGTTATTACTGCCGATTTTACTTTTGCTGCAACAGTTGAAGTCATTGCTCTTTTAAACCTCACTCCTGTTTTAGTTGATGTAGATCCTGAAACATTTAATATTGATATTGATGCTGTAAAAAAAGCAATTACTCCAAAAACTAAAGCTATAGTTCCTGTTCATTTATTTGGTCAGTGTGCAAATATGGATGCCTTAATGGCATTAGCTAAAGAACATAACCTGTATATTATAGAAGATAATGCTCAAGGCATAGGTGCTAAGTACAAAAATTCTAAAGGAGAAAAAGTAATGTCTGGAACTATTGGACATGTGGCATCTACATCTTTTTTCCCTTCTAAAAATTTAGGTTGTTATGGAGATGGTGGTGCGATTTTTACAAATGATGATGATCTAGCCCATATTATTCGAGGTATTGTAAATCATGGTATGTATAAACGCTACCATCATGATGTTGTTGGTGTAAATTCTCGATTAGACTCTATTCAAGCGGCTGTTTTAGATGCTAAACTACCGCATTTAGACTCTTATAACAATAAAAGAAGAAATGCCGCGAAAAAATATAACAAAGCATTTACTAATCATCCAAAAATTACAACTCCAAAAACTGTGAATGGTTGTGACGACATATGCGATGCATGTGATTGTCACGTATTCCACCAGTATACATTAAAAATAAAAAATGCAGATAGAGATGCTCTTGCGAAACACCTTAATGATAATGGCATTCCATGTGGCGTATATTACCCAATACCTTTACATAAACAAAAAGCATATTTAGACTCAAGATATAAAGAAGAAGATTTTGTTGTAACTAATCAACTAGTAAAAGAAGTTATTTCATTACCAATGCATACAGAACTTGATGACGAACAAATAGACTTTATTACTAATACTATTATTAATTTTATAGACAACAACTAGAATTCTATATGAAAGTATTAGTAACAGGTGGATTAGGCTTTATAGGATCTCATACTGTTGTAGAACTCCAAAACTCAGGTTTTGATGTTATTATTATAGACAATCTATCTAATGCTTCTATTGATGTTATGGATGGAATTGTCTCAATCACAGGTAAAACCCCAATTTTTGAAAAGTTAGATTTAAAAGACAAAGCAGAGGTACAGCAGTTTTTTAAAAGCAATGAAGATATTTCTGGTGTTATTCATTTTGCAGCTAGCAAAGCTGTTGGCGAAAGTGTTGAAAACCCTTTACTATACTATGAAAACAATATAAACTCATTAGTTTATATTATACAGGAAGTAAAAAAATTAGAACGTTGTAATTTTATTTTTAGCTCTTCTTGTACTGTTTATGGGCAAGCAGATTCAATGCCTATATCTGAAAGCGCTCCTATAAAACCTGCAGAATCGCCTTATGGCAATACGAAACAAATAGGTGAAACTATAATTAAAGATGTTTGTAAAATAAAAGAATCTTTTAATGCTATTGCTTTACGTTATTTTAATCCCATTGGCGCTCATAAAAGCGCCAATATTGGAGAGTTACCAATTGGTGTACCTCAAAACTTAGTCCCTTACATTACTCAAACTGCTGCAGGTATTAGAAAAGAGCTATCTGTTTTTGGTGATAATTACCCAACTAATGATGGCACATGTATTCGCGACTATATTCATGTTGTTGATATAGCAAAAGCCCATGTTATAGCATTACAAAGACTTCTGGATTTTAAAAATGATACAAATTTTGAGGTCTTTAACTTAGGAACAGGAACTGGAAGTAGTGTTTTAGAAGTCATTCAATCTTTTGAGCGTGTTTCTAACCAAAAATTAAATTATAAAATCGTTAATCGTCGTGAGGGCGATGTTATTTCAGCCTATGCAGACACAAAAAAAGCAAATACTGTTTTAGGTTGGAAAGCAGAATCTTCACTAGATGATGCTATGCTTTCTGCATGGAAATGGCAACAAAAACTATAACTTATGAAAAAACTAATTCTCCTTTGCTCATTATTATTTTCAGTATTAATTTTTGCACAAAACACTTATTTACATTGCGGAAAATTAATAGACACTAAGTCTGGCACAGTATTAACTAAAAAGACGATTATAGTTTCAGGCAAAAAAATTACTGCAATAGAAAATGGATATGTAAGTCCAAAAAACAATAATGATATTGTTATTGATTTAAAATCTAAAACGGTAATGCCCGGTTTAATTGACATGCATGTGCATATAGAATCTGAAACTAATCCAAAAAAATATCTTGAAGTGTTTACACAGAACGAAGCAGATGTAGCATTTACTTCAACTCAATATGCTAAAACCTCATTAATGAGTGGTTTTACAACTGTAAGGGATTTAGGTGGTTCTGGAGTAAATGTTGCTTTAAAAAAAGCTGTAGCATCAGGAAAGATTGTTGGACCGCGAATTTTTACTGCTGAAAAGTCATTAGCTACAACTGGCGGTCATGCAGATCCTACAAATGGATACCGTAGAGATTTAGCAGGTAATCCTGGCCCCAAAGAAGGTGTAGTTAATAGTGTTGAAGACGCTAAAAAAGCTGTACGTCAACGTTATAAAAATGGTGCAGATTTAATTAAAATTACGGCTACTGGTGGTGTTCTAAGTGTGGCTAAAAATAGTTCCAACCCTCAATTTACTATTGAAGAAATAAAAGCTATTTGCGAAACTGCAAAAGATTATGGCTTTCATGTAGCTGCACATGCACATGGAGATGAAGGTATACAACGTGCAATTTTAGGAGGCGTTAAAACCATAGAACATGGTACACTAATGAGTAAAGAAACCATGGAACTAATGAAAAAACACGATGTGTATTTAGTTCCTACTATAAGTGCTGGGAAATTTGTTTCTGAAAAAGCACAAATTAAAAATTACTATCCAGATGTAATTGTACCAAAAGCATTAGATATTGGCCCAAAAATTCAAGATATGTTTGGACGTGCATATAAAGCAGGTGTAGGTATTGCTTTTGGAACTGATGCTGCTGTGTTTTATCATGGCGACAATGCAAAAGAATTTGGTTTTATGGTAGAAGCTGGTATGCCAGCTATGGAAACGATACAAAGTGCTACTATTACTAATGCTATGATACTAAAAATGGAAAATCAATTAGGTCAGTTAAAAAATGGGTTTATTGCAGATATTGTAGCTACTAATGATAATCCTGTAGATAATATAAGCACTATGGAAAATGTAGTATTTGTAATGAAAGAAGGCAAAGTATATAAGCAATAAAACACTATAATTAAAAGTATAAAAAAAGACCTCTTAAATAAGAGGTCTTTTTTTATACTTTTAATGTTTCTTCTTCTTTAGGCTTCTTCTTAAAGTTCCCTAAAATTAATAGTCCCATACCAACCATAACCGAGACGTCTGCTAAGTT
Source organism: uncultured Lacinutrix sp. (assembly GCF_947500325.1). Lineage (GTDB taxonomy): Bacteria > Bacteroidota > Bacteroidia > Flavobacteriales > Flavobacteriaceae > Lacinutrix. The sequence goes on along the minus strand of NZ_CANMRQ010000014.1, from coordinate 26,481 downwards.
AAATATACCGGTTCTAAAAACCCCGCCTAAATCTATATGTAAAAAATCGGTTACAGAACTATAAAGAATACGATCGTATATATTAGCAATACCTCCTCCAATGATACAAGCAAAACCAATTAATGAAAAACGGTCAAGAGTTTTATCTCTAAAAATATGAATAAGCACTAATGTAATGACCACTACAGGCAATACATTTAATAAAATAATTTTTAATATTGGATTAAAATCACTTCCCAAGCCTAAAAACGCACCAGTGTTCTCTACATTATGTAATGTAAAAAAATCGCCTATAATTTCAGATTGGGACTTCTTTAAAACATTAGTTCTTACCCAAAATTTTGAAACTTGATCTAAAGCAATATTAAAAACAATAATAAGACTTATAAGAAGTGTTCTGTTTTTTTTCATATTTAGTTAGCACTTTCTATAGTTGCAGATGCTGTTTCAGCTTCTCTATTTATTTTTTTAACCAAACCTTGTAATACTTTTCCTGGTCCAACTTCTGTAAACAATGTTGCGCCATCAGTAATCATTTGTTGCACAGATTGTGTCCAGCGAACAGGTGCCGTTAATTGTGACATTAAATTCTTTTTAATTTCTGTTTCATCAATAATTGCACTAGCTGTAACATTTTGATAGATTGGACAATTAGGTTTACTAAACATAGTATTTTCAATTGCTGTTGCAAGTTCTTCCCTTGCTGGTTCCATCATTGGCGAATGAAATGCACCACCTACTGGTAATACCAAAGCGCGTCTGGCTCCTGCTTCTTTCATTGCTTCACATGCTCTATTGATAGCATCAACTTCTCCTGAAATAACTAATTGCCCTGGACAGTTATAATTTGCAGCGACAACCACACCTTCAGTCTCAGCACATATTCTTTCAACAACGGCATCTTCTAAACTTAATACTGCTGCCATAGTACTTGGCTGAATTTCGCATGCTTTTTGCATAGCTTGTGCTCTTTGCGACACTAATTTCAAACCATCTTCAAACGTTAAAGTTCCATTTGCTACTAAAGCAGAAAGTTCTCCTAATGAATGCCCCGCAACCATATCCGGTTTAAAGCTTTCTCCTAAAGTTTTTGCTAAAATTACAGAATGCAAAAATATAGCTGGCTGTGTTACTTTGGTTTCTTTTAAAGCTTCTGCCGTGCCTTCAAACATAATATCTGTGATATGAAATCCTAAAATTTCATTAGCATCTTCAAATAAATGTTGTGCTTCTGGTGAGTTCTCGTATAAGTCTAATCCCATTCCTGAAAATTGGGCTCCTTGACCTGGAAATATATATGCTTTCATTAGTTTAATTTTGTGTGGCAAAAATAGGAATAATATCTTTAAAGTATTCGTTTAAATTACATTCCAATTATTGCAGCTTCTGCACAACGTTCTCCATCCATAGCAGCACTAATAATACCACCTGCATAACCACCACCTTCTCCACAAGGGAATAAGTTTGAAATTTGAGGATGTACTAGACTTTCATTTCGTGGTATATTTACTGGTGACGATGTACGAGATTCTACCCCAACAATATTAGCTTCTTCTGTATAATAACCTTTCATTTTCCTTCCAAAAGCTTCAAAACCCTTTCTTAATCTACCTCCAATTAGTTTTGGTAATAACGAATGCATAGGAGCACTTTTTAACCCTGGTTGATAAGACGTATCATTTAAAGAATTAGATAAACGACCTTCAACAAAATCGGTTAAACGCTGCCCTGGAGCTACTTGACTTCTACCTCCAGAAGTAAATGCTAAACGCTCTAAGTTTTTTTGAAATTCCAACCCTTTTAATTCGCCAAATTGCTCGTATTTATGCAAATCTTTTTCAGCATTAATTTCTACAACTATTCCAGAATTAGCAAACTTATTATTTCTACGAGATGGAGACATTCCATTAACAACTACTTCTCCATTTGCTGTTGCTGCTGGCACTATAAAGCCTCCTGGACACATACAAAATGAATACACACCACGGTCATTTACCTGTTGTACCAAGCTGTAAGATGCCGCAGGTAACAACTCATGTCTTTCATCCGAGCAATGGTATTGTATAGAATCTATAATGTGCTGTGGATGCTCAACTCTTACTCCCATTGCAAAAGACTTAGACTTAATTGCTATCGCTTTTTTATTAAGTAAATAATAAATATCTCTTGCGGAATGACCTGTTGCTAAAATAACACGTTCTACAGCCGTTTCATTCCCGTTTTGAAATTGAATGCTTTCAATTTTATTATTCTTAATACCAAAATCAGTTACACGTGTTTCAAAGTGAACTTCTCCTCCATACTTTAATATGGTCTCGCGAATATTTTGAACAACTTTAGGTAATTTATTAGTCCCAATATGCGGATGTGCATCTACAAGAATTTGGTCTGTTGCACCATGAAACACTAAGTTTTCGAATATTTTTCTAACATCACCACGTTTTAAACTACGTGTATACAATTTACCATCACTATAGGTTCCTGCGCCACCTTCTCCAAAACAATAATTAGAATCTTCATTAACAAAATGATCTTGATTAATTGCTTTTAAATCACGACGGCGATCTTGTACATTCTTTCCTCGTTCTAAAACAATAGGTTTAAAACCTAGCTCTATGCAACGTAAAGCTGCCCACATTCCTGCTGGACCAAAACCAATAATATGAATTGGTTTTGCTTTAGAGACATCTTGATATTGAAATTCATATTCTGATGTTTTGGGTAAAACCTGACGAATATAAACAGCTACTTTATAATTAAAAATGATTTTAGGTTTACGAGCATCAATAGACTTACGAAGCACTTTTATTCCAGTAATTTCTTCCTTTGGTATGGCCAACCACTTAGCTGCCTTCACCAATAAAATATCTTGAAATTCTTCTTCTTTTAATGTTACCCTTAATTGAACCTCTTTTACCATGTTGCAAAACTACTGATTTTTATATCATATTCGTTTTGCTAATAAAATTATTCTGTTTATCAAAAATCATTAATGAATACTATGACCTATACATGGTTAAATAACAGTTATAATAGTAAAATTTAATTTTTTAGTATTTTTCCAAGTTTTAATTTTCGTTTTCCTGATTTTATAGCATAATAATAGATTCCAGATTGAAAGTTAGATATATCAATTTTTATTTTTGACGTGTCCTTAAAATCTAAATTTGTTATTTTTTTTATAATAACACCATTAATACCCCATATTGTTATTGACAAATCATCTAAATTGGTCTCCAATTTAGATTCTATAACAAATTCATCTTTTACTGGATTAGGGTATAGTTTCAATTTATTTTCTATCGTTTCATATTCATCAACTGAAAGCGTTGAAAGCACATTTGTTAAAAGTCTTACATATTGAGGGTTTAAGTTTGCATTATTTAATGTTGCAGAACTGTTTACATATATAGAATCACCAGTTTTAGAAACGGCTATACCATTTGGCGAAGAAAAAGTAGAACTAGCTGCTGCCCCATCATCATTACCAGCAGTTCCTGTTCCTGCTATAAGCCCAACATTTAAATCTGTTAAATCCATGTAAAAAATTTGATTTCCTCCAAAGCTTGCTATGTATAAATTATTTGTATTTGAATCATAATCTATATGCCCATTTCCAGAATTTGTACTACCAATGTTTGATGTTGTGCCATCTGGTTCTATCTTGACAATAAATGGATTAGAGAAGTTTACAACATATAAATTTCCATTTTCATCTATAGTCATACCATTAGGACATGCAAAAAAACCATTTCCATTTGAAAACAATGTAGAAACACCTCCTGGAGTAATTTTCCTTATTGTATTATTACCACAATTACAGACGTAAAGATTGTCACTACTATCAAAAGCGATTCCTACTGGTAAAACCAATCCTGTAGAGGCATATAATTCTCTAGATCCATTTGTAATTTTATATACAGCATTATCTCTTATGTCTGCCTGATATAAAATACCATTAGAATCAAATTCATTCCCTGAAGCTCCGGTAAAATCATTTGCAAAAACAGTTAAATTTAAATCTGTATCTAACATCATAACATTGTTTGGAATTCCATCGTTATCTGGACCACCTAAAAAATCTCCAAAATCTCCAATATAAACGTTTCCTGCATCATCAATAGTAACGCCTCCGCTGCCATTAAATGTTGGTGTAATAGTACTAACATTAATCTGTGCAAAAGAAACAGTACTAACAAAAATTAAAATAAAGTATAGTTTTCTCATAATCATAAAATGTTTAAAATTTTGATTAAAGAAAATATTTTGTCTATCTAAATAAGTTACTCCCTATAAACATTTACAACAAACCCGAGATAGATTTACAAGTATGCTTAATTATATAGATTATATACTTTGAAGTTTGAATTGAGTAGGCGTTGTACCTGTATGCGTTTTAAAAGCATTATAAAAAGACACCCTGTTATTAAACCCGCTTGAATAAATTACATCGGTAATATTTAAATCGTTATTATTTTTTAATAACATTTTAGCTTCTGCGATTCTATAAGTATTAATAAAAAAGAAAAAATTTGAATCAAAATGTTCGTTTATAATTTGCGACATATGATGCTTAGAAACATTTAATCTTTCAGCTAAGTCACTTAATCTTAATTCACTATTTAAATGAGGTTTTTCATCATTCATTACCTCTATTAGTTGTTCTTTTAATTCAATAGAAAGGCTTTTGCTAAGCCCCGTTTTTTGATATTTTTTAAAGGGTAAAATCTTATCCATAGATAAACCATTAAACACTTCCGGTTGCATAAACCCAAAATAAGCTACTAAGGCAATAAAAAATATAATGGTATACATTATAAAATAATCATAATCTGTTGTAATTAACTGAAAATATGATAAAGTAAAATAGGCAAGCATTGCTAAGACATAAGAAGAAAAAGCAATGACAACCCATTTTAACCATCTTTTTTTATTGATCTCTAAACTCTTGTTCTTACTAAAAGCATTATAAATCATTGCTAGATAAAAGATCATTATACAAGCAATGATAGCATGAATATACTTCCCTAAATAGATATAATCATACAAATTAGCATTTAACAAAGCTTGACCTTTAGCTTTAGAATTCAATAAAAAGAATCTAGAATATAGTACAACCATTAATAATGGTCCAAATAAATGAAATATATCTCTTTTCTTTAATTTATTCTGATTAAGAAAATGTTTTGTATATAAATACATTAATGGAGAATATGCTGCCCAAATAATAACAAGTAAGCCAAAAAAATTAATGTAAGTAGCCGTAAAAAGTTTTTTTGTCCAGTATAAAACATTATAGACTAGATTTAGTGAAAAAAGCAAAAGGTAAACCCCTAAAATAACATTCGCTATCCTATCGCCTTTTTTCTTGAAGAAAAAAAGAAAGGACAATAAGAAAGAGAGAAAGGCAAAAAACAAAAAAATAGTTTCCCAGAAATTCATTTTTTATACATTTAATAAGATAGCAAAATCAATTCTTACTTTGCAAATTACAAAAATATACAAGCCTATTAGACATACTAACCTAAAAAAACATCCTAAAACAAAACTATTTTAGGATGCATATTTTATAAAGAATTATTCTTCATGGCTTATTTTTTTAATATTGTCTTTATACACACGATCTATTAAAAGGTGCCTAGGATCTATAGCTGCCTTAACAGGTAATGAATCTAATTCCATTGTAATTGAAGATGTTTCTTTATTAAATTTCACTCGTTTTTGTTCATATAAGTTCTCCTCTTCATCATCCATAAAGAATCCTACATCTACCCAATCGTTAATACCTACTCTTGTTTCATTACCAAGGCTATCAGACTTTATTTTATAGCTTTCAATATCCATTTTAATTTGATATTTACCATTATCTAACTTCTTGTAAGTAGCTTCTTTTAAACGATTATCATATAAAGTAATCTCTTTAAACCAATCTGTTACTAAATACTTTAAGGAATCTGGTACTTGAGGTTCTAAATGACGTAAAAAGTCGTGTGTACTTGGATATGGCGGCGCATTATACTTGTACTCCTCTAAGAAGCTCTTCATTGCATTATTAACCTTTTCTTCACCTATATAATCTTGAAGCGCATATAAAACTACACTACCTTTTCCGTAATGAATATAAGATTGATCTTCTACTTTATAAAGCGGTAATTCTTTAAGACGTTCACCACTTCTTCCTGATAAATATCTGTCATGGTCGTACTTTAAAAAATCACGCATTTTCATAGGGTTTTCAGTAATACCTTTCATTGTCATAGTAGCAGAATATTGAGAAAAACTTTCACTAAGCATGGTGCCGCCTTGCATTTCTGCTCCAATAACTTGATGCGCCCACCATTGATGCGCCATTTCATGAGCTATAACAAAGTCGATAACATTGTTTTCTGTTTCATCTTCTAGATTTGTTATAAAACCAAAAGACTCAGAATAAGGCATCGTACCAGGAAACGCTTGTGCAAAATTCGCATATCGCGGAAACTCAATAATGCGAGCTTGTTTATGGTAATAAGGTCCGAAATTTTTGGTGTAATATTCTAGAGAACGTTGGACAGCATCAAGCATCATATCAATATTCACAGTATGTTTTTTATCGTGATATATTTCGATGTCTACACCATTCCATTTACGCTTTGCAATTTCAAAATCAGCAGAAATAAACGAATAGAAATTTAACGATGGTGTGTCTATTTTATAATGAAAATATTGCCTGTCATTTTCTTCCCATTGTTTTGTTAAAGATCCTGGAGCTATTGCTGTTTGATCTTTTGAGGTAGAAATAACCGTTTCTACATTTATAAAGTCACCTTGTTCGCCTGATAAGTAATTACCCATATGTAATTCTGTTACACCAGAAGTTAATTCTGGAGTACGTACTTTTTCTGGTAAGTCATATTTTTTTCGAGTATTCTTGTCATTGATCTCAAGGCCTTCATTATAACCCATTGTTGGGAGAATACTACCATTATTTATAAAAGTTCCGTTTTTAATTATGTTTGTATTTCCTCGACCATTGGTAAATCCTTTAGTAATATAATTACTCTCCAGTTTTGCAATTAGTTTTTCTCCTGGCTGTAAAGCAGGTGTTAACTTATAAATTGTAAATAAATAAGTACTGTCTTTAAATACGGGTTTTGCGTTTGGTATGTTTAGTGTCATGTCCCAATCTTCTTGCCCATAAATATGTATAGAATCAAGAGGCTTGTTGGTTGCATTTGTCATTTCTAACTCTGCTTTAACCAGAATGTTTCTTTCATTAGGAAAAATATCAATAAAATACTTAGCATCTATAATTTTTGGTGAAGCTACATTTCTGTATTTACTGTATGTTTTTTCGTAATCTATAGCAAGTTGCTCTTGAGTATCGCCAGAGTAATAAGGATTTAAAATTTGTGTATTATAATATACAAATACAGCAACAGCTATCCATATAATGGCAGAGCCTATAATAAGACCTCTATAACTTTTTGGGACTTCTTTTCGGGCTGTTTTTATTCTGCTTAAAAGTGAACTTTTCGAGCCACGATTCCATAGCGCACCGGCAATTAATAATCCTATAACGGCAAATAGACACCAATACAGGTTAAACCAGAGTGCGCCTTTAAGACCAGGTCCAAAATTATTCATATCTGAATATTGAATAGATGGCGTAACAGCGATATCCATCATGTTAGTGTAGATATCAAAAACACTTAAAATTATATTTAACCCAAATAAAATAAGAACAGCCACAAAATAACCAATATACTTATTGCTGGCTAATACTTGTATCAATATAGTAATCGCTCCAAACACAAAAAAGAAAGGTAGGTTGCTATAAAAGAAATCTAATAGATATACATCAAACTCTATACGTGTATAACCATTAATTAATTGATAAAGAACACCAATACCAATAAAAAATATATTAAGGATGGTAGCAATACTTACAAGAGATAATGTTTTAGCCACCATTGATATTAAAGAGGTGTGAGCCGTAGCATCAATAACTTCATTTATTTTATGATCTCTGTCTCTCCAAATGAGTTCTCCACTAAAAAAGATAACTATAATTATGATGAAAATATTTGTATTACTATTTATAGAATCTATGAGTTTATAGGTTACAGGATAAGACTGTAAGCCAAAATACTCAAAGCCACCAGCAAGATCTGCTATCAAAATAATAACACAGAATAAGAAGAGTATTTTGAAGGTAATACTCTTAACAATACTCAGAAAATTAATATGAAAAAAACTTTTGAATTGTTGCCAGTTTGTAGCACCATTGAATGATGGATTTAACTTAGGTAACGCAAAAACAGTTTCGGTTTTTGAAGCTTTTGTTTTTTCTTTTTTAACCTTTTTGTTTTTCTGCTTGAATGAAAAATTAAAATAAGATAATGCTAAAATGATTAAGCCAACACCAACCCAAATTAAACGATTATAAAGCAATAATCCTGAGAATCCAGGACTTATGGTATTCTTTTCTATAGGTGTGTAATATTTTGTTTCAATACTATAAGTATTAATAGCAAACATATCTGTTAAAGCAGCGACAGTTTCATTATCCACATCTGATGCAAATGTACCAGCAACAGTATATGCTACAATAATTAACAAACCGCCAACAAAAGAAATAACGGTGCTTTTCCATTTATTGGCCATGGCAAATATTACTGTTCCAGCAAGAAACATATTTGGCAAAATGAATAGCAGGTAATTATTTACAAAAGTTTTTAAGTAAAAAGGACCAAACCGCTCTGGGTCTACCCAATCATTAATTAGGTTAAGCCAATATCCAATTATGAGTCCTATAAAAGCACCAAGTATAGGTAATGTTGACACGAATAGCGCACCAAAAAAGCGTCCAAAAAAGTAACCTGGTTTGCTTAAAGGTGTTGTAAATAAAATTTCATTAAATTCATTATTGTGGTCTCTTAAAGCAGCATTATTAAAAAATGCAGCAGCCATTAACAGTGCTAAAATGCACCATATGGTAATATGAATAGTTAAGGTATATGGCGAATTTATATTTACGTTACCAATAGCTCCACCAATTTGGACATTATCGCTAACGGTAGCTCCAAACTCCAATAAACCTATAATAAACATGAAAATATACACCATAGGTTGTTTAAGTGTATATTTCAATTCTGAAATAAAAAATGTTTTAAACATGATAAAATGGTTTAGTGAATGTTATACAAGTACGTTTGAAGTATTGATTTTTGAAAAGAAAACATCCTCTAAATTAGGTGTTACTTGCTCAAAGCCATTTTGTGGATGACTTTCACTAAACACATGAATAAGCGGTTGTCCACCCACCATTTTATTTGAAATAATTTTATAATCGTTAGCATAATTTTGAAGTTCTTCTCTACTAACTATTCTTTGATAGACTTTACTTCTAAGTTCATCTATTGCTGTTTGTGGAGAACCATGATATACTATTTCTCCTAAATTCATGATCGCCATTTTGGTACAAAGCTCACGAACATCATCTACAATATGTGTTGATAAAATAACAATAACCTCTTTACCTACATCTGCCAATAAATTGTAAAAACGATTGCGCTCCCCAGGATCCAATCCAGCTGTTGGTTCATCTACAATAATTAATTTAGGCTTCCCAATTAAAGCTTGCGCAATACCTACACGTTGTTTCATTCCTCCAGAAAACCCTTTTACAGATTTGTTTCGCTTGTCGTAAAGATTAACCTTATCTAAAAGATATTTCACTAATTCTTTACGCTCTTTAGCATTAGTAATTCCTTTTAAAACAGCTAAATGAGTTAATAGTTGCTCGGCTGTAATACGTGGATATACACCAAATTCTTGTGGTAAATAACCTAATACCTTACGTAATTCTGCTGGCTGATTAAGAATATCTATATCATCTAAAGTTGCTGTTCCAGAATCTGCTTCTTGAAGTGTTGCCAATGTTCTCATTAAAGAAGATTTCCCTGCACCATTTGGCCCTAAAAGACCAAACATTCCGTTCTCTAATTCTAGATTAACATTGTCTAATGCTTTTACACCATTAGCATATGTTTTAGATAAGTTATTGATTTTTAATGTACTCATGAATATGTGTTTTTTGATTGATTGATGTAAGTAAGACTCTTATTTAAAAAAAATGTTACAAACTATGATGCTTATATTTTATACATATAAAATATATCTACAATTATAAAGACGTAAAAAAAATAGGAAAGGTTGCCTAACTATTAAATAGACAATATAAATATGGTTATTTACTTTCTAAACAATCGAACTAATGGCTTTAAAAAACTCAAAGTATCTTTAACATAATGAATAGAGCGTTTATAAGCTATATTATATAACTTTTCTTGGCTTTCATAGATTTGAAAAGACGTTTGCCTAGCCTCAGGCATAAGTATAATGTGCGCTAATCCACCCCACATTTCTCGTTTTAAATTATCTGGAGCATATACTCCAGAAATAAAATCTAACTCTACATAATGTACTTGTTTATTAGCACTATAATTAACCATTTTCATGCCTTTACGACAATTAGGGTTAAAACTATCATGCAATACAATATGATAATTACTTTTTGGTATATAATTAATTAAATTTTGAATATCTGTAGCTACACCTTTTGAGCTGTGATCACCATCTATTAAGGCAAACTCTAACAACTCTCCTTTATCTTTAATATCTTGAATTAGTTTAGGAACTATATCTTTAGAGTCTCCAATTAAAAATTCTACGTTTTTAAATTGCTTACCTAAACGTTCTACAACAGATGGATCATTATCTATAGCATAAACCTTATCGGCATATTGACTGATAACTTGTAAGCTACCACCATTATATGTTCCAATTTCAATAGCTACTTTAGGTTTTATTTTTTGCAATAAATGAATAAATCCATAACGTTCATTCCTAGTCATAGACCAATCTAAAGGAAAGTCGGTTTCTGTAAATGCAGGTGTATTAGTATCTGAAAAAGTCAATATATCTTTATTTACACCTACCATAACTACTAGCGTATAATTATTTTCTTTCGAATGTTAAAAATGAAAACTCATATTCATGATTTTCATCTTTAGTGTGAAATGTATTAGCCGTTTCTTTCCATATTGATTTATCAACCTCAGGAAAAAAAGTATCAGCATCAAATGTAGAATGTACTCGCGTTAATTCAATTTTATTAGCTAAAGGCATTGCTTGCTTATAAATTTCACCACCGCCAATAATAAATGGTTGAGAATCGTTTTTTGCTTTTTCTATTGCTGCTTCTAATGAATTAACAACAATGACTCCTTCTGGAACTTGATAATCTTTTTGTCTTGATATAACGATATGAGTTCTATTAGGTAATGGTTTTGGAAAACTTTCAAAAGTTTTACGTCCCATAATAATATGATGACCAGAAGTTAGCGCTTTAAAACGTTTCAAATCGTCTCTTAAATGCCAGATTAAATCATTGTCTTTACCTATTTCATTGTTTTCACCAGCAGCAACAATCATTGTAAGATTACTACTTTTTTTCTGCACCAATTCTTCATTATAAACTTGGCTTTCTGCAATAAGTGGCGCTTCTTTTTTTAATTCTGTTTTTATCTTTTCGATTCGTGTTTTCTGTTTTTCTACTAATTTATCTAACTGTATTTTCTCCCAGTCTTTCCCCATAAATTTATTAAGAACAAACACATTTAAAACATGGTATAAAAAGAAAAATAGCCAAGCAAAAATAGCGACAACGAACCAATCTAATTCAAAAATTTTAAAACCTTCTCCAATACCCAAAACAGTATTTGCTAACACTAAAAATAATGCGCCAATAATAAAAATAACAAAGTGAATGTATAAGCGTTTCTTTTGCTTAACGCGACGTTGTGCATTTTGAATAAGCTCTAATTGCTCTTGATCTATTTGTGGTTTTTGCTTCTTTTTTCCGAACATGCTTTATTAATTAGATAATGTTCTACTCTTTTTGTTTACCATTCTCTTCTAAAGAGTCTTCTTTAGTTTTCGGCTCTCCAATAATATAAAATTTTATTGGTAAAGTATAAGATACTTTTACTGGTTTACCTTTTTGTAATCCTGGTTTTTTAAACTTAGGAATTAAATTGACAACTCTAAGACCTTCTTCTTTTAATTTTTCATGTGGCGCCCTTGCTTTCACATCTATGATTTCTCCATTCTCATCTATTTTGAAAGCCACCATAATAGAAGCAAATCCTTCTGGTAAACCTAAATCATTTCCTAAATCTCCATTAAACTTTTTTGCTACCAACTTTCTGATAGAGTTTTCCATACATGATTTTAAAGCTTTGTTTCCTTTTTTTGTTTCACAACCATCGTATACAGGAACCTCTTCTATAACACTAAAGGCAACAACTTCTTTACCTTCTTCAACAGGAATTATTTCTTGAGCAAACAAAAAATTACAAAGACTAAAAGCTAAAACAAATATTATTTTTTTCATATTTTTATTTTAAACAGCAACAATGCCTTTAATATGCGGATGTGGATTATAATTTTCTAAATTAAATCTTCAAATTTAAAATCGAAAATATCCTTTATTTCTGGATTAATTTTCACAGTTGGTATTGGTCTACAATCTCTAGATAATTATAATTCCTCATAGTGATTACTATAATAAATTTATGTAAAGTTAAAGATTTGAAAATAGTATTAAAAGTATATTGTAATTAATATACTTACAGGTGTATTAACAGGTTTTCCTTTAAAATATCCTGGCTCAATAAATTTTGGCAATCGCTTAGTTACTTTAATAGCTTCAGCTGCCATTTCTCTTTTATGAGCTTTAGCTGTTACATCCTGTACCTTTCCTTTTTTATTAATAATAAAATCAACTTGAAATTGAGTAGATTTATCATGTGGAAATAACTTATCTGCTAACTCTAAATCTACACCTAATTTAATAAAATTAACAATTTTCTCTGTGGTACAATCTCTAAGTGTTTTACTATCTAAATTATCATCACATCTTTTATGAGTTGGAAACCTATCAATTTTAGTACTTCCAGTAGACAGTTTAGTTTTAGAGTTTACAACATTAAAAGTAATAGGAAGGAAGAAAGCTACTTTTACAGGTTTTTCTCTAACAAGTCCTGGTCTTTTTAATTTTGGTATTAAATTAACTACACGTCGGGCCTCTTTCTCTAATAATAAATGTTCTGCTCTAGTTTTAATATTTTCAATATTTCCTTCTTCGTTGAAAGTAAAAAACACATTAATTCTAGTAGGTCCATCATTTAAACCTAATCCATTAACAACACTAGTATTGAAGTTTTTCGAAACTAAAACATTAATTTCATCACTCATACACTTTTTAAGTTCCTCATTACTTAAATTTTCATTACAATTTTTATGAATTGGAACATTTTCTATAATATCAAATGAAACTTCTTCAGTATCATTATGCTCTTTTACGCTAACAACATCTTTAGTTAGATCTTCATCATCTTGTTTTATAACATCAATAGTTTCTTTATCAAGATCATCAGTGTCAATTTCAATCACTTTACCTTTTGAAAATCCTGAAATACTAAAAGCAAACAAGATTATAAGTAGCGTTATTTTTCTCATTAAAATTTAAACAGCAACAATGCCTTTAATATGTGGATGTGGATTATAATTTTCTAAAGTAAAATCTTCAAATTTAAAATCGAAAATGTCTTTTACTTCTGGATTAATTTTCATGGTTGGTAATGGACGTATATCACGAGACATTTGTAATTCTAATTGCTCATAATGATTACTATAAATATGAGCGTCACCAAAAGTATGAATAAACTCTCCAGCTTGATAACCGCAAACTTGTGCCATCATCATTGTAAATAGAGCATAAGATGCAATATTAAATGGAACTCCTAAAAAAATATCTGCGCTTCGCTGGTATAGTTGACATGATAATTTACCATTAGCTACATAAAACTGAAAAAAAGCGTGACAAGGTGGTAGAGCAGCTTTTCCATTAGCTACATTTTCGCTAAATGATTTTGAAGTATCTGGCAATACTGATGGATTCCATGCAGAAACTAACATACGTCTACTATTGGGATTGTTTTTTAAAGTTTCAATAACTTCTTTAATTTGGTCAACTTCATCACTATTCCAATTACGCCATTGGTGACCATAAACGGGTCCTAAATCTCCATTTTCATCTGCCCATTCATTCCAAATTCTAACCCCGTTTTCCGTTAGGTAATTAATATTAGTATCTCCTTTTAAAAACCAAAGCAATTCGTAAACTATAGATTTTAAATGTAACTTTTTGGTAGTAACCATTGGAAAACCCTCACTTAAATCAAAACGCATTTGATGTCCAAAAACACTTTTTGTTCCAGTACCTGTTCTATCTCCTTTTTCGTTTCCGTTTTCTAAAACGTGCTTTACTAAGTCGTGATATTGCTTCATATTCATTTTTCGCAAAAGCGAAAATCTCATTAAATTATACTTCTATTTCAAGTTTTAAAAATAAAAAATAAGGGTTGAATCTAATCGATTCAACCCTTATTAATATTAAAAGTTATTAACTGCTTTACTCTTTTCGCTTAACCTATTATCATTCCTGCAATAGTTGCAGAAATTAATGATGCAATTGTCCCTCCAATTAAAGCTTTTATTCCAAATTTAGACAATGTTTTACGTTGCCCTGGCGCTAAAGAACCAATACCTCCAATTTGAATACCAATAGATGCGAAATTTGCAAAACCACATAACATGTACGTTGCCATAATGATTGATTTTTCGAATTTTAAATGGGTTGCGCTTGCTACTTCTTTAAGTTCGGCCAATTGTATGTACCCAATAAATTCACTAGCTGCTAATTTGATTCCTAACAACTGCCCCATTAGTGTAACATCTTCTTTTGCTACTCCCATTAACCACATTAAAGGAGCAAAAGCATAACCTAAAATAAGTTCAAGAGATAAGGTTTGATATGGTGTATTAGCTGCTATAACAGTATTCAAAGAAGTAACATCTCCAACCCAGCCTAAAATACCATTAAACATGGCAATAAAAGCAACAAATACTAAAAGCATGGCACCTACATTAACTGCTAATTTTAAACCTTCTGTAGTACCATTAGCTATAGCATCTAAAAAGTTAGAGCCTATTTTTTCTTGAGATACAGAAACATCTGTGTCTATTTTTTCTGTTTGCGGATATAATATTTTAGAGATTACAATAGCACCAGGCGCTGCCATAACAGATGCTGCCAACAAATGTTTCGCATAAAATAATTTGAGAGCTTCATCTTCTCCACCTAAAAAACCAATATAAGCCGCCAATACAGCACCAGCAACGGTTGCCATACCACCAATCATAACCAATAGAATTTCAGACTTATTCATCTTTTCTAAATAAGCCTTAATTAATAATGGTGCTTCTGTTTGGCCTAAGAAAATATTCCCAGCAACACTTAAACTCTCTGCCCCAGAAATACCTAAAATCTTAGACAACAACCAACCCATAGCTTTCACTAATTTCTGAATAAGACCTAAATAAAATAATACTGAAGTTAAAGCTGAAAAGAATAATATTGTAGGCAATACTTGAAAAGCAAAAATAAAACCATAAGAATTTATATCTAACATGCCACCAAACAAAAATTCACTTCCTGCTTGAGTAAAACCTAAAAGTTTAATAAACCCTAAGCCTATAAACTCAAAAACCGTCTTTATAAAATCTATTTTTAATACCCCAACAGCTATAATAAGTTGAAATGCTAAACCAATCCCAACTGTTTTCCAATTGATTGCTCTTCTGTTACTACTAAACAAAAACGCTATAAAAATTAGTGAAATCATTCCTAAAGCTCCACGCCAAAGACTGCCAATAGAGAATCCTTGGCTAGGAATAATCTCATTTCCACTATCATTATTTGTTATGAGTTCTGCTTTAGCTTTATCATCTTTTGAAGCTAAAAAAGAATATGTTATTGCTTTTTCTTGAAAAACTAATGTAGAATCTGTAAACTCTTTAATTTTATAGCGGCGAACAGTATCTTTTGGTTTATTATAATAAAAAACTAATAGATTATTTTGAAAAATATAATCTCCAGAAGCTTTCAAACTATCTTTGGCTAATAAAGAATAACTAAATTCTCCTTTTTTTAATTCTAAGATATCTTCTTTTGAAACGTTAAAAAGATCTTCTCCTATACTATTTTGGATAGATTTAAACTCCCAAGATTTATCTAAATCTTGAGCTAAAACAGATGTCGTTACAAAAAAAATAGCTGTAACAGCTAAAAGTATTTTTTTAATCATAAGGTTAACGTTTAGAAATCTCATCACGAATTTTCGCTGCTTTTTCGTAGTCTTCGTTGTTTACAGCTTCGTCTAACAACTTGTGTAATTCTTCAGTTGTATGAGATGTATAGTCTTCTTGCGTAGTCGTTAATTCTAATTCTTCATTAATAATATCTTCAACTAAGATATTATCTTGAGTGTCTTCTTCTTCTTTACTAGGATCTACTTTTAAATAGATACCTGCTTTATCTAAGATGTTTTTATAAGTAAATATTGGTGCTTGAAAACGTAATGCTAAAGCTATAGCGTCACTTGTTCTAGCATCAATAATCTCTTCAATTTTATCTCGTTCGCAAATAAGGCTCGAATAGAATACACCATCAACTAATTTATGAATAATCACTTGTTTAACAACAATATCAAATCGATCTGCAAAATTCTTAAACAAATCGTGAGTTAATGGTCTTGGTGGACGAATTTCTTTTTCTAATGCAATAGCAATAGATTGTGCTTCAAATGCCCCTATAACGATTGGTAATTTTCGTTCGCCATCTACTTCATTCAAAATTAAAGCATAAGCTCCATTTTGGGTTTGGCTATAAGAAATTCCTTTTATTTTTAATCTTACTAAACTCATATATAAAAAATAAAAAAAGCGGTTTAAATTGTAAAATGGAATTTAAACCGCTTTTTTACGAGCACAATTTATAAAAAATTAAGCGTTTGCCGCTTTAAATGCTTTTAATTTTTCTATTAACGCTGGTACAACTTCAAAAGCATCACCAACAACACCATAATCTGCAGCCTTGAAAAAAGGTGCTTCAGGATCTGTATTTACAACAACCTTTACTTTTGAAGCATTGATTCCTGCTAAATGCTGTATCGCTCCAGAAATACCAATAGCAATATATAAGTTAGAAGCTACAGGCTTTCCTGTTTGACCTACGTGTTCCCCATGTGGTCTCCAACCTAAATCACTAACAGGTTTTGAACATGCTGTTGCTGCCCCTAATACATCTGCTAATTCTTCTATCATTCCCCAATTTTCTGGTCCTTTCATACCTCGTCCTGCAGATACTACAATTTCTGCATCTGCTATAGTAACTTTATCTGTTGCTTTATCCACAGATTGTACTGTTACACCTGCATCTGGAATTGCTGGAGAAAAATCTTCCGCAGAAGCACTTCCACTATTTTCAACTAATCCAAATGAGTTATTAGAAACGCCCACTACTTTTACATCTGTATCTATAGTTGTAATATTAAATGCTTTATTTGTAAACGCAGTACGTTTTACTGTAAAAGGCGCTGTATTTAAAGGCGCTTCAACTACATTAGAAGCATAACCCGCTTCTAATCCTACTGCTAAAACTGGTGCTAAATATTTACTATCAGCACTTTGACTAACAACTACTATTTTTGCGCCTTCTTTTTGTGCAGCTTCTTTTATAACTGCAGCATAAGATCTAGCATTAAATTTGTCTAAAGTTGAATTTGACACATTCAATACTTTATCTACACCGTAATTACCCAATTCACTTGCATCTGCTACATTAACTGCTACAGCAGTAACGGTGGTTCCTAATTGGTTAGCTACTGCTTTGGCATAAGAAGCAACTTCTAAGGCTGTTTTCTTAAATTTTCCGTTTTCTGATTCTGTATATACTAAAACTGACATCTTTTTGTTTTTTAAAAGGTAATTAAATTACTTTCGCTTCATTATGAAGTAAGCTTACTAACTCATCTAAATTCCCTGCATCTACTAAAGTAACAGCTCCTTTTGGCGCTGGCTTTTCAAATTTAACAGAAGTCGTTTCAGATCCAGATGTTGTTGCTTCTACAACATTTAAAGGTTTTTTACGAGCCATCATAATTCCTCTCATATTAGGAATACGTAAATCTGTCTCTTCAACTAATCCTTTTTGTCCTCCAATTACTAAAGGTAAACTTGTTGTCACTGTCTCTTTTCCTCCATCAATTTCTCTAACAGCTGTTGCGTTTACACCTTCAACTTCTAGACTTATACAGTTAGTAACATAGTTAGCATTAGTTAATTCGGCTAACATTCCTGGTACCATTCCTCCATTATAATCAATAGATTCACGACCAGCAATAACCAAATCATATCCACCATCTTTAGCCACTTTTGCTAGTTCTTTAGCTACTTGAAAACCATCTTTAGCTTCAGTGTTTACTCTTATTGCAGAATCTGCACCAATAGCTAAAGCTTTTCTTAAAGTAGGTTCTGTTTCTGCACCACCAACATTTACAACATCAACACTTGCTCCCTGCTTTTCTTTAAACCACATGGCGCGTGTTAAACCAAACTCATCATTCGGATTTATAACAAATTGAACACCATTTGTGTCAAATTTAGAATCTCCATCCGTAAAATTAATTTTTGATGTAGTGTCTGGAACGTGACTTATACACACTAAAATTTTCATATTTATATAATTAAATTAAGACTATTTGTTTGTGAAGCTAAGAACTATAACGATATCGTTAACTATTCATCCAATGCTTCAATTTTTGAGGTTACGAAGATAAATATTTTATTTCGAAAATATACTATGCATGCATAATAAATTTTAAATAAATTGTTCTTTAATAGTTTATAGTTATTCTTATTTTTGCTATTCAATTTTTATAAGGTATATGAAGACAATTCAATTTAGAGAAGCTATATGTGAAGCAATGAGTGAAGAAATGCGTCGTGATGAAAGCATTTATTTAATGGGAGAAGAAGTAGCAGAATATAATGGTGCTTATAAAGCGTCCAAAGGTATGTTAGATGAATTTGGAGCTAAACGTGTAATCGATACTCCAATTGCAGAACTAGGTTTTGCTGGTATTGCTATTGGGTCTACAATGACTGGAAATAGACCAATAGTAGAATATATGACATTTAACTTTTCTTTGGTTGGTATTGATCAAATTATTAATAATGCAGCTAAGATTAGACAAATGTCTGGTGGGCAATTTAAGTGCCCTATTGTATTTCGTGGTCCAACTGCATCTGCAGGACAATTAGCAGCAACACACTCTCAAGCTTTTGAAAACTGGTTTGCAAATACACCTGGATTAAAAGTGGTTGTTCCATCTAACCCATACGACGCTAAAGGGCTATTAAAATCTGCTATTCGTGATGATGATCCAGTAATTTTCATGGAAAGTGAACAAATGTATGGTGATAAGGGTGAAGTTCCTGAAGGAGAATATACTATTCCATTAGGTGTAGCTGAAATAAAAAGAGAAGGAACAGATGTTACTATAGTTTCTTTTGGAAAAATCATTAAAGAAGCATATAAAGCTGCAGACGAATTAGCTAAAGAAGGAATTTCTTGCGAAATTATAGATTTACGCACCGTACGTCCTTTGGATAAAAAGGCAGTTTTAGAATCTGTTAAAAAAACCAATCGTTTAGTTGTTTTAGAAGAAGCATGGCCTTTTGGAAACGTTTCAACAGAATTAACATATATAGTGCAATCTGAAGCTTTTGATTATTTAGATGCTCCTGTTATAAAAATAAATACTGCAGACACACCTGCTCCATATTCACCGGTTTTACTAGCAGAATGGTTACCAAATCATAATGAAGTTGTTAAAGCTGTAAAAAAAGTAATGTATAAATAAGATAAAATATTATTTTTATAAAAACTTCATTAGCATGATTGTTGATGAAGTTTTTTGTTTAAACTAATTTAATGAATTATAAAATATTATTCTTTTTGTTTCTTTTCGGAAGTTTTTCTGTATTAGCCCAAACAAAAATCAGTGGTCACATTTTCGACGAAAGTAATGAACCTATAGCCTACGCCAATGTCTATTTTCAAGGCACCAGTATAGGTACCATTTCTGATGAGAATGGAAAATTTTACTTAGAAGATGGTGATAACCACGATACTGTAATTGTTTCTTTTATTAGTTATGTAGAACAAACTATTACGCTTGAAAAGAAAGTAAATTACAATTTTAATATTGTTTTAAAAGAAGATGTTGCAGCATTAGATGAAGTACTTATTGTTTCCGGAAAACAACCAAAAAAGAATAATCCAGCTATAGATATTTTAAGAAAGATATGGGCTAACAAAAGAAGTAATGGACTTAAAAAGTATAAACAGTATCAATACGATAAATACGAAAAAGTAGAATTCGACTTAAATACGATAGATAGTTCTACTATAAAAAGTAAACTTTTTAAAGGTATGGAATTTGTTTTTGAACAAGTTGACACCTCTAAAGTAACTGGTAAAACATATTTACCAATGTTTATTAATGAGTCTTCGAGTGAAGTCTATGGAGATAATGTTATTAATGCAAAAAGAGACGTTTTAAAAGGAAATAAGAACTCTGGATTTAGTAACAATCAAGTTATTATTGACTTTGTAGATGATTTATATAGTGATTTTGATGTCTATGATAATTACTTGAAGTTTTTCGATAAAAGTTTTACAAGCCCAATTTCAAGAACAGGAATTAATGTGTATAATTATGTTTTAGCAGATAGTGCTTTTATAGATAATAAATGGTGCTACAATATTATATATTATCCAAGACGTAAAAACGAATTGACTTTTAAAGGAGATTTTTGGGTGGCAGATACCACATTTGCAATTAAAGATATTAATATGCAAGCCTCAAAAAGCGCCAATATAAACTGGGTAAAAGAGATTTATATAGAACAAGAATTTGATGTTTTAAACGATTCTATATTTCTTATTAAGCGCGATTATTTTATGTCGGATTTTGCTTTTAATAAAAAAGAAAAATCTCAAGGTATTTATGGTAAACGAACTTCTTTATATAACAATTACAAATTTGATATAGAAAAAGACCCAAAATTCTATAAAGAAAAAGTATACAGTTTTGATGAAGATTTATACAATCAAGATGATGCTTTTTGGGAGAAAAATAGAATGGAAAAATTAAGTAAGGATGAAAAAGGCGTATATGTGATGCTAGATTCCCTTAAAAAAACTAAAAAGTTTAAGCGTCTTTATAATATAGGAAGCATTCTCGCCTCTGGTTATATAGAATTCGACGAACTTAATTTCGATTATGGTAGTGTTTTTTCAACTTTTGGCTTCAATGCTGTTGAAGGTTTGAGACTTCGTGCTGGAGGAAGAACATATTTTGGACAAAATGATTTATGGCGATTAGAAGGTTTTACTGCTTATGGATTTAAAGACAATAAGTTTAAATATGGCATCTCAGGTAAATGGTTAATTGATAAAAGAAGGCGATTAATTATTTCTGGAGGAAATAGAAGAGATGTTGAACAAATAGGAGCTAGTTTAACTACTTCAACCGATGTTTTAGGTAGAAGTTTAGCCTCGTCATCTATAGTAGGAACAGGAATCAATGACAAGTTAACTAACGTAAACTTAACTACTCTTGCTGTACAAGCAGAACCATTTAGAAACTTTGTAACTCGTCTTAGTGGAACGTATAGAACTTTAGAATCTGCTTCACCTACTTTTAGTTTGGATTATTATACAGATAATACGCAAACAACTACAGCTTCTGAAATTAAACAATTTGAAACAGCATTCTCACTTAGATATATGCCAAAAAGAGAAATGACTGGCTTTGGAGTGGAACGTCGAGTAAAGAATGATGATTTCGCACAGCTTTTTGCCCAAGTAACTCGAGGAGATAAAGCCATTTTTGATGGTGACTTTAATTATACTAAACTACAATTCTCATATTTACAACCATGGGCCATTGGTGGTTTTGGAAGACTTTACACCACAATCGAAGTTGGTAAAACGTATGGTCAAGTGCCTTTAGCATTAATGAGCGTTGTACCAGGTAATCAATCCTATTTTTCAATATACAATACATTCTCTCAATTAGATTTTTACGAATTTGTTACAGATGAATACGCGACATTACATGTAGAACATAATTTTAACGGGCGTTTATTCTCTAGAATTCCACTACTAAAAAAACTAAACCTAAGAGCCATTGTCGGTTTTAGAGGTGTTATGGGTAATGTTTCTCAAGAAAACAGAGATTTAAATGCTTCTTTTAATCCTGATGGAACTCCATTTACATATGTTTCCCCTAATAAAGAAGCTTATTATGAGTATAGTGTTGGTGTTGGTAATATTTTTAAGGTTTTTAGAATAGACTTTAACTTTAGAGGAAATTACTTAGATCAAAACTTAAACCCAGATGCTCGTAAATTTGGAGTCACTGGTAGCTTCGGGTTTTATTTTTAAAAGGAATAATATCAATTAAAAAACGCCCTTATAACATTACTAACGTTATTAAAATGTAATCAAATCTTATTTTGTTTGTACAAACTCAAATGTTTCAGTACTTTTGCAGCCCGAAAAACCTATCGTTTTAAGGTAAAAAAGTAGTTAAATAATTAAGATTCCGTAAAACGGAAATGAATAAAAATATTTTTAAATGAGTCCAGCAGGAAAATTAACGTTCGATGTTTTAATAGAAATACCAAAAGGAAGTAGAAATAAATATGAATATGATTTCGATTTAAATAAAATTCGTTTCGATCGTATGTTATTTTCATCTATGATGTATCCAGGTGACTATGGTTTTATTCCAGAAACATTAGCTTTAGATGGTGATCCTTTAGATGTACTAGTTATGGGTACAGAACCTACATTCCCAATGTGTGTAATGGAAGTTAAACCAATTGGTGTTTTTCATATGGCTGACGAAAAAGGTCCTGATGAAAAATTAATTTGTGTACCTGTTACAGATCCTATTTGGAATAGCTATAATGATATTGACGATTTAAATCCGCACCGTATTAAAGAAATTACTCATTTTTTCCAAGTATATAAAGATTTAGAAAAGAAAAAAGTAGATGTTGGTGGTTGGGGAAATGCAGAGGAAGCATATGACATATTAAACAAGTGTGTTGAACGCTATGAAAATAGTGAACATAAGACTAATGGAGATTTTAAAATTTAGTAAATTCCATAAATAGAAAATAAAAAGCCTTTCATAATATATTATTGAAAGGCTTTTTAACTTATAAAATAGTTTAATCACAAAACAACTTATTATATTTGTATCGTGATATCAAAAGCAACATTCTTATTTATTAGCGGCGGAGAAATAGCCTTAATTTTACTTATAGTAGTTATGGTTTTTGGTGCCGACAAAATTCCTGAAATTGCAAGAGGTCTAGGAAAAGGTATGCGCACGCTTAAAGACGCAACTAATGACATCAAATCTGAAATTACAAAAAGTGCCGAACAACAAGGTATCGATACTAGTATTACAGATGGCGTAAATGAAGAGCTAAAAAAAGTAAAAGAAGACTTAGAAGATTTTACTGGCTCAATAAAACGTAAGTTTTAAATTCACAATTACTCAAAAAAACAATCTTTATTTTACGAAATTTACTATGCAAGCATTGTATTTTTATGATTATTTAATATCTTAACAAAAATATTAACTAATTCATTAAAACTATTATGAAAAAAACCATTGCATCCCTTTTTGTATTACTTGCTGTCTTTTCTTGTTCTAAAGATGAAAACGCACTTATTGAAGAAAAAGAACAAGCTCAAGATTTTTCTAAACCATTAACTATTCAAGAAATAAACACTAAAATTGAAACACAATTAAATAGTGGAGAAACTTTTGATTGGAAAAACGAATCAGATCATTTTCTATGGAGTGCTGTACATCACGGTAATGCTATCTTAACTATTGGCTATGGTAGCGAAACAGAAAGTTTCAGCGAACAACGTTCTGCTGCATTAGAAAGTAAAAAAGATGCTATTTTACAAATCGTTGAATCATCTGAAGGCTACAAAAGAGGTAACGAAACAGTTGTAGAGCATGAAATTATTAATGTTGTAGATGTTAAAGTTGAAAATTTTGAAACGATTAAGCTGCTTAGGAAAGCGAATAATATAAGATATTTAGAACCAAATGGCTATAATCATTTTGGCCAAGACAATCAGCAACGTTCAAGTGCTGGATGCGATAAAAATGGACAATCAATTAATAGTGCTCATTACACTACAATTGCTCCAAATAATGCACAAGTAGCTTGGAATTTTAGCGAACACAACATTCCTCAAGCATGGAATTACAGTACAGGTTCTGGCATTACAATAGGCTTAATAGACACTGGAATATCACAGTCTCAGTCGCTATTAAACTCTAGTGGTATAAACGATGGTTATTCTAATGGTCGTTTTGTTCAAAAATATGGCACATTTATAGATTCTTCTTGGTGGTGGTCTAGCAACTATGATGGTCCACATGATAAATGTGGTCATGGTACACAAATGGCTTCTACTATGGCGGCGCCAAGAAATGATAACGGTATGCCTGTTGGTGTAGCATACAATGCGAATTTAGTAGCTTATAGAGCAACAGAAGATGTTGTTTTAAACGACTATCATGAACGTAAAGGTGTTTCAGACGCATTAACACAATTAGGAAACAGAAGTGACGTTAAAATAATCTCTATGTCTATTGGCTACCCATGGTCTATTGGTAATGTTAAAGACGCTGTAAAATATGCCTACAGTAAAGGAAAACTTATTTTTGCTGCCGGAGGAACTTCTACAAGTTTTACTAACTGGTATGGTGTTATTTTTCCAGCAACAATGAGCGAAACTGTTGCTGTAACTGGTGTTACTGACAGATCTAGTTATGAAAGATGTGATATATGTCACAGCGGAAGTAAAATAGATTTTACTATAATTATGGAAGGTGATAATGATACAAGTAAGCATCCTCCTGTATTAGGTTTCTATAATAATCAAAGACGTTACACAGGTGGATCTTCTGTAGCAACTGCAACTACTGCAGGCATAGCAGCTCTAGTTTGGTCAAGACACCCTAGTTGGAGTAGAACTCAAGTTTTAAACAAATTAAAACAATCTTCAGATTTTTATCCAAATAAGAATTCAAGCTTTGGCTATGGAAACATAGATGCTTTACAGGCTGTACAATAAACTTAGATTAAATTTAAAAAACCCTTTCAAAATCAATTAATAATTTTGAAAGGGTTTTCTTATTTATAAAGTTTTAAAATCATTTAAAAGCCCAATAGAAATCCAATTAGCTAAAGCTTCTCTATTATGATAATTAAGAATACGCTTTTGATCTTTAGCATTTTTAATATTTCCTAATTCAATATAAACCATCGCTGGCAATGTATTACGTATTAAATACAAACCTCTAGAACCAACTGTTCCGGTATAGGTTCTATTAGGTTGGTGTTTAGCATATTTCTGTTTAAAAGAGTTATGAATATTCTCGGCAAGCCGTTTTCCTTTTTTACTATTTTTATGATGATAGAAAAAGACATCAATATTTTTACTTTCACTTCTACTATCCACATGCGTAACTATTAACCTTTGGTATTTGTTTGTATGTTTTAAAAACAAGCTATTTACTGCTTGTGTACGTTGTTTTAAACGTAATATTTGACTTTTACTTATCTTTTTATTAGGGTGATTAACCTCATCATAATCAACTTCTAATATACTTTCATCTCTAATACCATCATTCATATCCTTAATAATGACATATACTTTTGCTCCATAAGAAATTAAGCGTTTAGCAAGACGTAATGTAACATCGTAAGCATATTCATCTTCAGAAATCAATTTATTTTTATAGGTAGTAATCGCGCCTGGATCTGGACCTCCATGTCCAGAAATCAAATAATAAACAGCACCTTTTAGCTCTTCATTTTCAATTGTAACTAGTGCATTTTCTTCTCCAAAAAGAATATGCTTTTCTGTTTTAATTAACGATGTACTGTCTTTGCTATTTTTTAACACTATCTTATTATTAGGAACGGTGTCTATTTTAACAAAAACATCTTTATTAAATGGTAGCATATAGGTTTCCCCTACAAATAAACCATCATTTTTACTTATCTTTTTTTTGTTTAAAGCAACAAAAGCTTTGTAATACTTTGCTGGATTTAAACCATGCTTTCTTAGTAAAGAATAAATACCATCACCATGAACAGCAATAACATATTCATTTTGTATTTGAGCATTAGAAAGAAAGCTTATAAATAAAAATAATTTGAGTAAATGTCTAGGCATAGTATATTAAATATATTAATCCCATAACGTTAATAATTTTAAAATATTTAGCTTAATAGCATATAAGATATTTTAAGTCCATTTTAACTAATGTAAATTATTTGAGTCGTCCTAAAATAGGTTGACAGATTATAAAATAATTAATTACTATCCTGTGAAGCTAGCTTCACAGGATTTTT
>NZ_CANMRQ010000013.1 GCF_947500325.1 uncultured Lacinutrix sp. | reverse complement strand
GTAGGTCGTCGCCTTTTTTAATCCTCAACATGTATTTGTTGAGGATTTTTTTTGTTTAATACTTTTATAATCATAATACGTATTGTTCAGATACGTATGTAAGTTTTTAAATAATGAAGTTGTTCTTATTCTCTTCAAATAATTAAGAAACAACTATGCCTACTATTTATGAATTGCTGTTAATAAGCTATTTATGTTTAGTGTTATTATTAACTAAATTTAAATGTATTATTAATTCAAATTTATTGGGTGGGAAAAACTACCCTGATATAATTAGTATGATGGAGTATTTGTCTTTAATTTTATACAAATATCATAATCTGTTATTTTTTCTAGAATAATTAAACGTAAAAAATTAAAGAAGGAATATTAAGATTAATAAACCCCAATCCTAACTAATTATCTAAGTCATGAAGAATTTATTAATGGTAGTTGTATTTGTTTTAACAGCAAATCTTAGTGCTGCACAAACGTTTAATTATCAAGCAGCCGTAAGGGATGCTGGAGGCGATTTAATTATAAATCAAAATATTGGTGTTCAAGTCAGAATATTAGCAGGTTCTACTACTGGTCAAGAGGTGTTTGCAGAACTATGGAATACTGATACAAATCTTAATGGTGTTTTTGATTTGACTATAGGAAACGGTCTAAATATTTCTGGAAATCTAGCATTACTAGATTGGGGAAATGTTAGTTATTTTCTTGAGATTGCTATTGATGAAACCGGAGGAACAACATATATAGTCATTGGAGCAACAGAATTATATGTGGTGCCAATTGCAATGACCTCTTTGCAATTTGAAGCACAAGTAGGAACTACCGATGTAATTCAATTGGCTCAAACAGTGAGTCAAAATACAGGAAGTATTGCTAACTTAAATGGTATCTTTGTTGATCAAACTGCCCGTATTTTAACTCTAGAAAATCAAAATTTGGACGCTAGATTAACACTAGTTGAGACAGAAATAGCACAAAATACTGCAGCCATAGCTTTAAATACGGCTAAAGAAACAAACGCAACACACACCGGTGATGTTACAGGAGCGACAGTTTTAACAATTGCAGAGAATGCCGTTACTACAACAAAAATAAACAATGGAGCAGTAACTGCAAATAAGTTAAATGCTGCTAACGGACATATTTTAATAGGAAATGGAACTACGGCAACAGAATACGTTATTACTGGAGCTGCTAGTATGTCGCCAGATGGTATATTGTACTTAGAACCAGAGGCAGTAACGTCTAACATAATTGCAGATGCTAGTATTGTAACTGCTGATCTTGATGTTGCCGAAATTTCTGGAGGAACAGATGATTTAACGTCTGATACAGAATTAACAGAAGCTTTGGCAGCTCAGGCCTTAAATATAACTGGCACACCTTCAACTATACCCATGTTTACTACAGCTTCAACAGTGGGGAATTCTCAACTATCAGATAATGGAAGTACGATATTTGTAGGGAATGGTCCAGGAACTGGAAATCTTAATGTTGCAGGTAACTTAAATTACACTGGAGATTTTGTGAGTACCGGTACCGGTAATTTATTTTTAAATAGTTGGGATGTTTATACAGATTCTAATGTTTTTAATTTAAGTGAATCTGGTGTAGCACCACGACTTAGTATAATACCTGGAGGAAATGTAGGTATTAGTGTACAAAACCCAACACAGGCTTTAGATGTTTTAGGCAATATAAATGCAAGTGGAGACTTGTACTTAAAAGGCCAAAAGATTATTTCGAATGATGGTTTCGGACGTTTAGAGTTTTTTGATGATGTTGGTAATGAGCATTTAGAACTTAACCAATATTTTACTCATTTTAGTGGAGCCAAAGTGTTAATAGATCAAGATCTAATTCTAACTCAAAAATTAGGATTGGGGAATGGAACGAATGATCCTTCTGCGACACTGGATGTATTAGGTACTGTGAAAATTGTTGATGGAACGCAAGGTATTGCTAAAGTGTTAACTTCTGATGCTTCTGGAAATGCTACATGGCAAGACCCAGCTGCAATCGCAGATGGTTCTATAACAGAAACTAAATTGGCATTTGATACAGCTACACAAACAGAATTAGATTTAAAAGCAAATAGTGCAAGTCCAATTTTTACAGGAGATAATGTAGTATTCCTAAATACAGGGAATTTTAATTTAAATAATAATTTGGGGCAAACATTTTTAAGCAGTAATCAAATTTTTAATGACGCTCAGGATAATTTTTTTAATGGGGTATCTGTAGAATTTAATAATCAAATAACAAATTTTAATAGCGGAGTATTAAACATATTAAATAGCCCACAAGTAGCTGGTCATGTTTTGACAGATGTTAATGGAGATGGTAATGCTACATGGCAGGCACCAGTAATGCAAACTATAGCAGATGGTTCTATTACTGAAGCAAAATTAGCTTTCGATACAGCAACACAAACAGAATTAAATTTAAAGGCAAATTTAACTGGCGCTAGTTTTACAGGAGATATAAATGCAGTAAATATAAATGCATCTAATAATCTTAATGCTACAGGGAGTGTTATTGTTTCAGGAGATGTTCTTGGAACAAATTTACAAGCAATAGGAGGAAATGTTTCAACTAATGAAATAGTTGAATCTACCGCTAACAATGGAGTTATAATAGATGGTGTAACTATAAAAGATAATAATATTGTTACTTCTACAATAACTATAGCTAATGGTGCAGGTGCTAATAAGGTACTAACTTCTGATGCTTCTGGTATTGCCACTTGGCAAGCACCATCGACATCAGGAGCAATTGCAGATGGATCTATAACAGAAGCCAAATTAGCCTTTGATACAGCTACACAAGCAGAATTAAATTTAAAAGCCGATAGCGCTAATCCTACTATTACAGGAATGTTAACCACCGATAATTTAACAGTGAATGGTACTACGAGCATTAATACTGGAAACGTTTCTTTTGCCTCAACAGTACCTTTAGTTGAATTTTCAAACGGACAAACTAATTTTGGTCAAGTAGCATCATTTAATGCTGTTGCAAATTTTAATACATTTCAAACCAATTTTAATACGGGAGATGTAAAGTTTGCTAATAGTTCTATGAATTCTGGTTATGTATTAACAGATGTTAATGGTGATGGTATTGCCACATGGCAAGCACCAACAGCTACAGCAGCAGTAGCTGATGGCTCTATTACAGAAACAAAACTCTCTGCCTCTGTTAATACTAGTTTAGATTTAGCAGATACTGCGGTACAACCAGCTGCATTAAATACAAAAGCAAATCTTGTTAGTCCAACATTTACAACACCAAATTTAGGGGTTGCAACTTCAACATCAATTAATGGTGTGGCATTAACGAATGGAGGTAATCCAACAGCATACTTAAATGCTGCAGGTACATATACTGTACCCGCAGGAGCATCTGCGCCAACAACTTATGTGGTTGGAACCAATTACCCAGAATTAGGTGGTATTGTAATTTGGGTCTCATCAAATGGACAACATGGTTTAGTAGCAGAAGCAACTGATATGTTAACCTCTGGTGTTACTTGGTATAATGCTCAAGACTTGACTAGTAATCCAAGTAACCATAGTGGTGCTGCTAATCAATTTGCAGATTGGCGTGTGCCAACAAGATCTCAGGCATATATAATGCATTCAGTAAATGCTACATCTTTGTATGGTAACTATTGGACTTCTACTGAGTTAAATACACCTCCATCACTGGAAGAAAAAGCGATACGTATGGAATTATACAATGTTGGTCCAACAAATCAAATTACGGAATCACCATTTCCTAAGTCTAACGCAGATGTCAATATGCGTTCAGTTAGAACTTTTTAATTAAGATTAATAATTATACTTACAGTATAATAATATAATCTATTGTAAATTAAACAAAGCCATGATATACTCATGGCTTTTTTTATTTTTCTTAAAAACGCATCATAAATAATTTCCAATTTCATTATCTTCAAACACTATAATTGGAAGATGTTTAATGGATACAAATAAGGAATTAGATTTAGCTTGGAATTTTGTTAGTAACACAGATAGAAACGTGTTTTTAACTGGTAAAGCAGGTACAGGAAAAACCACGTTTTTACATAAGTTAAAGATGAATTCTTTAAAACGTATGGTAGTAGTGGCTCCAACTGGAGTAGCTGCTATTAATGCTAAAGGTGTTACAATACATTCGTTTTTTCAAATGCCTTTTGGACCTATTTTGCCTAATGAAGATACTTCTGGATTTAATAGGAAATTTAATAAAACTAAGATCAATATTATTAAGTCACTAGATTTATTAGTAATCGATGAAATTAGTATGGTTCGTGCCGATCTATTAGACGGTATTGATAAAACTTTACGACGTTTTAGAAATAGAGATAAAGTTTTTGGAGGAGTTCAACTATTAATGATTGGTGATTTGCAACAACTATCACCTGTTGTTAAAGAAAATGAATGGCATTTATTAAAACCGTTTTATAAAAATGCTTTCTTTTTTAGTAGTTTGGCTTACCAGCAATGTAATGCTATAACTGTTGAATTAAAACATATTTATAGACAGGATAATCCTGTATTTATTAATATTCTTAATGAAATTAGAACAAACACATTAACAGAAGCTTCTGCTAATGAATTAAACAAGAGGTTTCAACCTGATTTTATTCCTGAAGAAGATGAAGGCTATATTTCTTTAACAACACATAATAATAGAGCCGAAAAAACTAATAATGAAGAATTAGAAAAATTAAAAGGCAAATCTGTTAGATACAAAGCAAATATAGATGGCAAATTTCCAGAGTTTTCTTTTCCTAACAAAGAAGAACTAATATTAAAAGTTGGAGCTCAAGTCATGTTTATTAAAAATGATAGTTCTGTAGAGAAACGTTATTTTAATGGAAAAATAGGTAAAGTCATTTTATTAGATAAAGATGAAGTTGTTATTAAATGTCCAGATGATGATTATAATATAATTACTACTCCAGAGGTTTGGGAAAATATAAATTATACGGTTGATAAAGAAACCAATGCTATTACAGAAAATAAAATAGGATCCTATACTCAAATGCCTTTACGATTAGCGTGGTCAATTACAATTCATAAAAGTCAAGGTTTAACTTTTGAAAAAGCAATTATAGATGCACAAGGTGCTTTTGCACATGGACAAACATACGTAGCTTTAAGTCGATGTAAAAGTTTAGAAGGTTTAGTTTTAAAAAGTAAAATAAGTTCTAGCCAAATTATTAGTGATAGTAATGTGATTTCTTTTAATAAAATGGCTGAGGAAAATCAACCGAACGAAATAATTTTACAGCAATCAAAGTCTGAATTCCAATTAAATTTAATTTCAGAGCTATTCGATTTTTATAAGCTTTTATATCCAATTCGTCGTATTTTAGATATTTATTACAAGAATAGAGCTAGTATTGAAGGCAATTTAGAAACACCATTATTAACTATTAAAGATTGTGTTACTAGTTTATTGAAGATAGGAAATGGGTTTAAAGCTCAAGTAAAAACTCTACTTTTAGACGAAGAAACTCCAGAATCAAGTAAAACTATTCAAGAACGTTTTATAAAAGCAATTCAATATTTTAGTAATGAAACTAAAAAAAATATAATTGATACATTTAAAACGTTTGGATTTACTACCGATAATAAAGCTATTGAGAAAGATATTAATAAAGCTCTTGATCTTTTTGACGAGTTATTAGGAGCTAAAAAACTATACTTTGAAGGATTAGCTAAAGGTTTTAATACTAACGAGTTTTTAGAATTAAGAGCAAAATCTGTTTTCTTAGCAAAAGACAAACCTAAGAAGCCCAGAAAGGCAGTAATAGATGGTACTACTAATGTTGAATTATTTGAACTATTACGAACATTAAGAAATGATATAGCAAATGATAAAGATTTAATTCATTATCAAGTATTCACCCAGAAAGCATTATATGAAATGTGTGAAACCTTGCCAACAAATAAAAAAGAGCTTTTAAAAGTTAATGGATTTGGTAAAGTACGAGTTGAAAAATATGGAATTGCTATTTTAAAAGTAATACGAGAGTATTGTGATGAAAATAATATTGAAACCTCTATAGATGTTGATATATTTGAAGAGCTTAAACCAAAAAGACAAAAAGGGGATACAAAAAAGATATCTTTAAAATTATTTAAAGAGGGAAAAGCTATAGAACAAATAGCTTTTGAACGGGATTTAAATGTAAATACAATTACTGGGCATCTAGCAAGTTTTTTGTCTTCAGGTGAAGTGAAAATCACCGATTTAATTTCTAAAAAACATTATGAGGAATTAAAAATAATTATCCCAAAACATAAATTTGAAAACCTCTCAGATTTAAAACACCAAATAGATGATAAGTATACTTATGGGGAATTACGTTTGGTTTTAAATGATTTATCTAATAAATAAAAAAGGCTTCAGAAAAACT
The DNA here is from genome assembly GCF_947500325.1 of uncultured Lacinutrix sp. Taxonomy (GTDB): domain Bacteria; phylum Bacteroidota; class Bacteroidia; order Flavobacteriales; family Flavobacteriaceae; genus Lacinutrix. The sequence goes on along the minus strand of NZ_CANMRQ010000013.1, from coordinate 95,826 downwards.
GAAGCCTTTTTTATTTAAAATTAATCTACAATAAGTCTTTTTATTATTTTAGACTTATCTACAATTATTGAGATTAAATACAAACCTGAAGAGATATTACTAACGTCAATTGTATTTTCTTCAGATAAATCAAGAAATACTTGTTTCCCTAATACATCATATATTTCAATTTTGAAATTAGTTATAGTATTAGGAACTAGAATTTGCACAATATCTTTTGCGGGGTTCGGAAATATTGAATAGCCAGTTATTTCATTTTCAACTGTTCCTAAAGTTGCAAAATTATATGATGTTGTTCCTGTTTGTCCCATATAGTTGTCTGTAGCCGAATCCATAAGATCTCCAGATAATGTTCCTATAAAGAAAGCATTAAAAATATTTGGTGCTGCCATTGCTAATGCAGAAGTATTATCTAATAAACTTATAGAGCCAGTAGTAGGAGATCCGTTAACATCAAATGTAGTTAAAACAATAGGAGTGCCAGCTGTATGAGCGGGCAATACTATATCTTGTACTAAGTTAAATGCTATAGCATCTTCTCCTGGGTTAAATGCATCTATACTTGTAAAAACTGGTACTGAATAACCTCCCGTTACATTAGATATAGTAATGTTATCTGGTATTGTTATCGTAAAGTTTTGATCATTTATGTATGGATGCGGTGCTGTTGAGTTGAAATCAGGCACAGCAGCTACCGAATAATTATATCCACTATTTTGAATAAGTGTTAACTCGTATGTTTGTGCCTGAATTGCTAATGCAAAGACTAAAGCGAGTAATGTTATTAATTTTGTTTTCATTTCTTTTCTTTTTTAATTAGCGCCTTCCGGCAATTGTTGCGTAAAAAGATATGTTGAAGTTGGAGGTCCTCCAAATATTGTATTAGATGGATTGTTAAATATATTACTTCTTATATGTAATATATCACTAGAAGCTCCAGAATAGACTGTAACACCATCCATATCCACATCAGTATTATTATAGCCCTCAGATGGATAACTTGCCACTGGAGGTCCTCCAAATACTGAATTATTAGGGTCATTAAAAACTTGACTTCTTACAGATGGTACATCTGATAATGATCCAGAGTAATTTATACGTCCATCTCCATTTGCATCACCTGCCCATAAAGCATTATTACCAGAAGGTAGTAATACTTGAGCATCTGTTCCAAATGTTGCCGTAATAGGATTTGAAAAATCTATATTAGTTGTTACTACAGATAAAGGAATAGATTTTAAAGTCATAATACCTAAATGATTTCTATGTTTTATAACTACATAATATGAATCTGTAAAGCCTTCTAACGTAATAGTAGATAAACCATCTAACCCAACAACATCTCCGTCACGTTGTAATAATGCAGATCTATCATCTACAATACTAGTATTATCTGTATTGCTTCTAATCTCTATCCACACCCAATCTACTATATCATCTGATGCTAATCCAGTTCCAGATGTTCCTCCGGTATTTAATACAGAAGCATTAATAGTACTCATATCAGGATAAGGACTCATTGTTGGTATAATACCATCTGTTCTTAATATATCGTTCATTAATCCTGGATTCGTTGGATTTATAATAGGTCCTTGTAATATGGCTTTTATAGCTAATCGTAAATCTACTATTTGATTAGGATCTAAGAATACATTTTCTTGTCTTACAGAGAATCCGTCACCATTACTTCCTTGATATAGAACCACTAATGAGATGTTTTCCAGCGTTGTTGCACTTAATATTCTATTTGAAAATCCGTCACCATTACTTCCTTCGTATAGAACTGTAAGTGATGTGTTTTCAAGAGTTGTAGCAGATAGCATTCTGTTAGAAAATCCATCGCCATTACTACCATCATATAATACTGCTAGATTAGTATTTTCAAGTGTAGTAGCAGATAGTGTTCTGTTAGAGAATCCATCTCCATTACTTCCTTCATACAATATTGCTAATTGTTCATTATTAAGTGTAGTAGCCGATAGTATTCTGTTAGCGAACCCATCACCATTACTTCCGTCGTATAATATTGCAAGTGAGATGTTTTCAAGTGTAGTAGCCGATAGTATTCTGTTAGAGAACCCATCACCATTACTACCATCATATAGTATTTCAAGAGAAAGATTTGTAAGTGTTATGGATGATACAGCTGTGTTATCGTATCCATCACCATTAGATCCTTCAAATTGAGCAGCAACTTGCATACTATAGAGAAGAGAAACAAATAATAAGAAAATAATTCTTTTTTTCATCTCCTTCATCTTATGGTGCAGTTCTTACAGCTCTAAAGCCTAGTCTATTATTTCCACTTGCAATTACAGATGCTCCATCAAACCTATCAGAAACTCTAATAAAATCAGAACCATTTAACCAGCTTCCTCCTCTATAACTATATCCATCTCCAGTTGTATTGTTTGGCCAGTTAATAGCTGTTCCATTTCCTGTAGAACTAATAATTCCATTGCCATGAATTCCTGTAAAGTTTCTTCCTTGAGCAGTTCCTACTGTCACACATCTTTCATATAAGTTTCCAGAAAGTTCCATAATACCGTAGTAGCTTCCACCTGTTTCTTCTCGATTATTGTTTACAGCACTCGCAGCGAAAATTCCATTACGTAATGGCCCGTCAATGGCTCCGTTGGTGATAGAATAAATTGCATTTCCAGTGTTTGTTTCTGGGTTTGTAACACGTTCACTTGAAAAGCCAGAGTTTACTAAAGTATAATCGTTTGATGCTATATTAGCACTTCCCCATGCAAATTCTCCAGATTTTGGTAATATAGGTCCTCTACACGCTTTTTCATATTCTAATTCTGTCATAGGTCGCATTCCTGTCCAGTCCATATATGCATTCATGTCTCCTGGATCTAAATATGCAACAGCTCTATCTGGAGCAGTTGTAGTTGCACTTGCTGTACCTCCGGTCCATGAAATTGTATTTCTACTTACTACTGCATCACTATTTTTGTGTGTAGCATCTGTGATGTCTCTGTTCGTTTTTTGTGTTTCTGTTAAACTATTAAAAAAACCTAACCATTGTGACTCTGTAACTTCATATTTCATACTGTAAAAAGCGCCAAATCCTTTAGGGTAAGAAGCAGATAAGCTACCAGTTTGGTCACCTCCGTTTGAATTATCACCAGTATAGTATAAATTTCCTGATGTGTTAGCTATGGTTAATACGTTTTCTGAAGTTACTCGGTATGAAGACGAAGTAGAAAAACCACCAGAATGAAATTTGTTTGTTTCATCACCAGTAGTACCACCTACATAAAAAGAACCTTCTGGCACATATACCATTTCTATGGCAAATACTTGAATGTCTATGATGTCATTAGTGTCTGTAGAACCAAAGTTCCAACGTAATTGTGTGTTTTGAAAATTTACGTTTCCACTTCCGTTTGAGTCTCTATAAATAAAAGCTCCCATACCGTCAGAGGTAACATCTAATGTACTTCCTGATGCAGCAACAGAATTAGCTTGACTTACAATACCATGAGTCCAGTTTCCATTGTTTACTCTGTATTTTATAAATACCCAAGCAGCGTCCCAATTAGAAGGTCCAGAGCTTATTCTCCATGAGTTTTCCCAAAAAAGGTCAAATTCTACGTGTACCCAGTTTGAGACTTCATTTAGATTTTCAAGTGATATATTATTCACTTGGATGTTGTTAGCTCTAGTTGTTAAAGCGAAACAAAACAGCATTAAGATTAGTGTAAATTTTTTCATGAGTTTTAATGTATTGATTAATAATAGTTTGTTTTATTAATGATGTACTAACAAGAAAGGTTAACAAGAATGAAAAGTTTATTTCCTAATAGTACTTTTTAAATGAGTTTAAAAAAATACAATAGGATAGAACAAACTAGTTAGGTACTTTTTGAGTAGTAATGAATCATTAGTTTTAATTTTGATAAATAGCTGATTCAAATCTAAGTAAATACTCTTTTTGATGATTGTGAATTTGTATGGATGGAATGGAATTTTGTGTATTTGGTTTTAATTTTAATTTTTTTGCAAAAAAAAAGCGTAGCCAAATAGCTACGCTTAATAAATAAATATTAGTTTAATATTATCCTCTTATTACGCCTCTAGAAATTACTATTTTTTGTATTTCAGAAGTACCTTCATAAATTTGAGTGATTTTTGCATCACGCATTAATCGTTCTACATGGTATTCTTTTACAAAGCCATTACCACCGTGAATTTGCACAGCCTCAACAGTTTGTTCCATTGCAACTTTTGAAGCATATAGTTTTGCCATTGCACTAGACATGTCGTAGTTGTTACCTTGATCTTTATCCCAAGCAGCCTTCATAACTAAATGTCTTGCAGCTGTGATTTCTGTATACATGTCTGCTAATTTAAAAGCAATAGCTTGGTGATTACATATTTCTGTTCCAAAGGCTTTTCGTTCTTTAGAGTATTTTAATGCAAGTTCGTATGCACCTTGAGCAATTCCTAATGCTTGCGAAGCAATACCTATACGCCCTCCAGATAATGTTTTCATTGCAAATTTAAAACCAAAACCATCTTCGCCTATTCTATTTTCTTTAGGAACTTTTACATCATTAAATTGTAATGTATGTGTATCACTACCTCTAATTCCTAATTTATCTTCTTTAGGCCCAACATCAAATCCTGGAGTTCCTTTTTCTACAATAAAAGCATTAATACCTTTGTGGCCTTTATCTTTATCTGTTTGAGCAATTACTAAGTAAACATCTGCTCGTCCACCACTAGTAATCCAGTTTTTAGTACCATTAATTACATAATGATCGCCTTTATCTATAGCTGTCGTTCTTTGAGAAGTAGCATCACTACCAGCTTCAGGTTCACTTAAACAAAAGGCTCCAACAAACTCACCAGTTGCAAGTTTGGTTAAGTATTTTTGTTTTTGTTCTTCATTTCCATAAGCTTCAAGACCATAGCATACTAAAGAATTATTTACAGATACAATTACAGAAGCAGAGGCATCAATTTTAGATAATTCTTCCATAATTAAAACATAAGATGTCGCATCCATTCCGCTTCCTCCATATTTTGGATCTACCATTATGCCCATAAATCCTAAATCACCCATTTTTCTAACTAATTCCTGAGGGAATTGTTGTTTTTCATCACGTTCTATAACGCCAGGAAGTAATTCGGTTTGTGCAAAATCGCGAGCCGCATCGCGTATCATTAAATGTTCTTCGGTTAAACTGAAATCCATGTCTTAGTATATTGTTAATTTGATAAAATAAGAGTGCAAAGATAACTTTTAATTGTCTTTTTTTCAATAGATATTCCTATTTTTACTTTATATGGTAAAAAAGGAATATAATGTTATTGGAGTAATGTCTGGCACTTCATTAGATGGAATTGATTTAGCACTAGTTACTTTTAATTTTAATGATAAATGGTCCTTTAAAATAAATATAGCTGAAACCATTTCTTATACTGATGAATGGCTAAGACAATTAAAAAACTTAGTAGCATATTCAAAAGAAGAATTAAGAAATCTTGATTTTGAATATACTAATTACCTAGCAGATTTAATTGCTCAATTCATTTCAAAAAATAATGTCAAAAATATTGATGCTGTATGTTCCCATGGGCATACAGCTTTACATAAACCCGAGGACGCATTAACATACCAAATTGGAAATTTAAGTATTCTTGCAGAGAAATTGAATTTAAATGTTGTTTGTGATTTTAGAGTTCAAGATGTTGAGTTTGGAGGTCAAGGTGCACCTTTGGTACCTATAGGAGATGAATTGTTATTTGAAAATTATGATTATTGTTTAAATTTAGGAGGGTTTGCAAATATTTCAACTCAAATAAATAAAAAAAGGATAGCTTTTGATATTTGTCCAGTAAATATTGTGCTTAATAAATATATTTCGAAACTAGGTTTAGAGTACGATGATAAAGGGAGTTTAGCTTCCCAAGGAGAAATAAATAGTGATTTATTGAATGTGTTAAATGATATTCAGTTTTATAAAGAAGGTTATCCAAAATCGTTAGGTTTAGAATGGGTTAATAAAGCGGTTTTCCCTTTAATTGATTCTTATGACCTTAGCACAAAAGATATATTGAGAACTTTTGTTGAACATAGTGCCATACAAATTGCCACTATAATAAATCAAAAGTCGCATGCTTCAGTTTTAGCTACTGGAGGTGGCGTTTTTAATAGTTTTTTAATTTCTAGAATAAAAGATTTAACTAATAATGAAATAAAAATACCTTCTAAAGACATTATAGAATATAAAGAAGCATTAATTTTTGGTTTTTTAGGAGTTTTAAAATTACGAAATGAGAACAATTGTTTGGCTAGCGTCACAGGAGCAAAAAAAGATCATTCTTCAGGTGTCGTTTTTCAATTTTAAAATTTTAATAATTTTAACTTTATCGTTTTTAGTTTTTTATATTTGTTAAATTAAAATTTAACTATCAAGAAATGAATCAACTTTAGCTACACTTCTTTCAAACACCACAGACCTAATTATTAAAGTTTAAAAGATTCAAAACTAACTAAATGAAAGAGTTACTAAAAAAATACGAAAATAAAGAACCCGAAATAGTCTTTAACTGGAAAGATTCTGAAACAGATGCTGAAGGCTGGACAGTTATAAACTCGCTTAGAGGTGGAGCTGCAGGAGGCGGAACAAGAATGCGAAAAGGCCTTGACATGAATGAGGTTTTATCACTTGCAAAAACAATGGAAGTTAAGTTTACCGTTTCTGGCCCAGCAATAGGAGGCGCGAAATCAGGTATAAATTTTGACCCTAAAGATCCAAGAAAAAAAGGAGTTTTAGAACGTTGGTATAAAGCTGTTTCTCCATTATTAAAAAGTTATTATGGTACTGGAGGAGACTTAAATGTTGATGAAATCCACGAGGTTATTCCTATTACAGAAAGCTCTGGCGTATGGCATCCACAAGAGGGCGTTTTTAATGGGCATTTTAAACCAACAGAAGCAGATAAAATAAATAGAATTGGTCAATTAAGACAAGGCGTAATAAAAGTAATAGAAAACCCAGGTTATTCGCCAGATGTAACAAGGAAATATACTGTTGCAGATATGATTACTGGTTATGGAGTTGCAGAAGCAGTAAAACATTATTATGAAATTTATGGAGGAAGTGTTGTTGGAAAACGAGCTGTAGTTCAAGGGTTTGGAAATGTAGGTTCTGCGGCTGCTTTTTATTTAGCACAAATGGGCGCTAAAGTTGTTGGTATTATTGATATATCTGGTGGTGTTATTAATGAAAATGGATTTTCTTTTGAAGAAATCACTAATTTCTTTTTAACTAAAAATGGAAACACTTTAGCTACAGATAATATGGTTCCATTTGCTGAAATGAATGAGCGTATATGGTCTTTGCAAACAGAAATTTTTGCACCATGTGCAGCTTCTAGATTGATTACTCAAGATCAAATAAGTCAAATGATAAATACAGGATTAGAAGTTATTTCTTGTGGTGCTAACGTACCTTTTGCCGATAAAGAAATTTTCTTTGGAAGTATTATGGAACATACAGATGAAAAAGTAAGTTTGATTCCAGATTTTATTTCTAATTGTGGAATGGCAAGAGTTTTTGCATATTTTATGGAACGTAAAGTGCAAATGACTGATGAAGCAATTTTTAATGATACATCTAATATTATAAAACAAGCAATTCAAAACGTTTACAATAGAAACTCTAGTAAGAGTGAGATAAGTAAAACGGCTTTTGAAATTGCATTAAAACAACTAGTATAACATATGGAAACAGTAATTATTCTTGTCTTTGTCTTTGGTTATTTAGCCATTACATTAGAGCATAGTATAAAAATAGATAAGTTGATTCCTGCTTTAGTCATGATGGCTATAAGCTGGGCATTAATATCTTTAGGTATAGATTCATTTCCTTCTTGGTTTGACTCTGCTAAGCATGCTTTAGTTGAAAATTTTCCAGCATTAGGCCATGAAGATAAAATGCATTTAATGGAAGAAACATTATTGCATCATTTAGGTAAGACCGCAGAGATATTAGTGTTTTTATTAGGAGCAATGACCATTGTTGAAATTATAGATTATTTTGATGGTTTTTCAACAATAAAGAGTTTTATCAAAACTAAAAAGAAATCAAAAATACTATGGATTTTTTGTGGTTTAGCTTTTGTACTTTCTGCGATAATAGATAACCTAACTGCTACTATAGTTCTAATTTCTATTCTTCAAAAAATCGTTAAAGATAGAAGCGTACGTATTTGGTATGCAGGTTTAATAATTATTGCAGCTAATGCAGGTGGAGCATTTTCACCTATAGGAGATGTAACAACTACTATGTTATGGATTGGAAATAAGGTTTCTACAGGGTACTTGTTTGGTTATTTATTTTTACCATCGTTGGTTTGTATGATTGTACCAGCTTTTATAGCATCATTTTTACCAGCCTTTAAAGGAAATCTAGAAGTTGAAGCTGAAGACGATAAACCAAAAAGTAGGTTTAGTGGGACAATGCTGTATTTAGGTTTAGGAGCAATAATATTTGTTCCAATTTTTAAAGTTATTACACATTTACCACCTTACGTAGGTATGATGCTTTCTCTTGGAGTTGTGGCTATATTTGCAGAAATCTATAGCTCTTCAAAATTTAGTTTAACAGAAATAGATGATGAAACTAGTGAAGCACATGCGCACCATAGTCCTGTACATCATTCATTATCAAAAATAGAATTACCAAGTATTTTATTCTTTTTAGGAATCTTAATGGCTGTAGCTGCTTTAGAATCTTTAGGAACACTATTTGGTTTTGCATCAACTTTAAAAGAATCAGTACCTTTAATGGGAACTGAAATGGCTGGCACAGAAGTGTCTGATTTGGTTGTTTTATTACTTGGTGTAGGATCTGCAGTAATTGATAATGTACCATTGGTAGCAGCAAGTTTAGGTATGTTTACGGAAAGTATGGATGACCAATTATGGCATTTTATAGCTTACTCAGCAGGTACTGGTGGAAGTATGTTAATTATTGGATCTGCAGCAGGTGTTGTGGCTATGGGAATGGAGAAAATAGATTTTTTCTGGTACCTTAAAAAGATATCATGGTTAGCATTAGCAGGTTTCTTAGCAGGTGCAGTAGCATTTTTATTTACTAGAACATTATTTTAACATACGCTAAATAAAATATTAGCGTTATATTAAACCAACAAAAACCATAATATGTTAAGTACATTAATACAAGACACAGCTCAAGATGCAGATGCATTATTAGAAGGCGAATCAGTAGAGAAGACACTCTCAATAGTAGAACTTATAACAACAGGCGGCACAGCAGGTATTATAATTATAGCCCTATTATTCGTTTTATTTATAGTAGCCTTATATATTTATTTTGAGCGCATATTAGCAGTAAAAGATGCCTCAAAGGTAGATTCTAATTTCATGAATCAAATTAGAGATTATGTTAGTGATGGTAAAATAGATTCAGCACAAAACTTATGTTCACAATCTAATACGCCAGTATCTAGATTAATAAGCAAAGGTATTTCAAGAATAGGCAAACCATTAGAAGATATAAATACAGCAATAGAAAACGCAGGCCGATTAGAAGTTTATAGACTAGAGAAAAACGTAAGTGTTTTAGCAACAATATCAGGTGCGGCACCCATGATAGGCTTTCTTGGAACAGTAATTGGTATGATATTATCAATATTTGAGATTGCAAATTCGGGAGGATCAATAGATATAAAAACATTAGCCGATGGATTATATACAGCCATGACAACAACAGTAGGAGGCTTAATAGTTGGTATTGTAGCCTATATAGCCTATAATCATTTAGTAGTAAAAACAGACAAGGTTGTGTATCAAATGGAAGCTAATTCGTTAGATTTCTTAGATCTTTTAAATGAACCAATTTAATATTTGATATATGAATCTACGCGGAAGAAATAAAGTAACACCAGAATTCAATATGTCATCTATGACCGATATTGTATTCTTATTGCTTATCTTTTTTATGATTGCGTCTACATTGGTTTCAGCCGAAGCAATAGATTTATTATTGCCAAAATCGTCAAGTAAGACGACACAGACAAAAAACGTAAATGTAAGTGTAAACAAGAAGAATGAGTATTTTGTAGATATGAAACAGGTTTCTAAGGATAGATTAGAAGCAGAAGTGTTAGCAAAAGTAGGAGCATCTGGAACAGAGAGTATAACAATACGATCAGATGAGAGTGTGGAGATGAAGAATGTAGTTTATATAATGGATATAGCAAATAGAAATAAGATTAAGTCAACATTGGCAGTAAAGTCACAATAAGATGAAGTATTTAGAAACAAAACACGAGCGTAATTCAGCAAAAATTACAACTTTAATAGTCATTATTTTAGTATTACTCTGTTTTGTTGTCGGTCAAGATTATAAAGAAGAACCAGAAGAATATGGAGTAGCTATTAACTTTGGTAATGCTAGTGCTGTTAATGATAGTGTAGAACCAGATAGTTTTGAGGAATTTGAAGAAACAGAGTCTGAATCGGAAGAAATAGAATCAGAAGATAATGTAGAAGAAGATAATGTAGAAGAAGAGATTGAGGCAGCTACTGAAGAACTGGAAGCCGCAGAAGCAGCGGCTGAGGAAGCTGCTGCAGAAGAAGCCGCAGCAGAACAAGAAGCTGCAGAGGCTGCCGCCGCTGAAGCTGCTGCCGCAGAAGAAGCTGCCGCTGCAGAAAAAATATTAGCGCAACAGGCAGAAGAAGCGCTTAAAATTAAAAATGAAAAAGAAGCTAAAGAAGCAAAAGAGAGATTAGAAAAATTAGAAAAAGAAGCAAAAGAAAAAGCTGAAAAAGCTGCTGCAGCTAAAAAAGCAGCCGAAGCAAAGGCAAAAGCAGATAGAGAAGCAAAGGAAGCAAAAGCTAGAGCTGTAGCCGAAGCAAAAAAAGCAGAAGCAGATAGAATAGCTAAAGCCAAGGCTGCAAAAGCTAAAGCTGATGCCGCAGCAAAAAAAGCAGCTGCAGCAGCGGCCGCAAAAAAGAAAAGTCAAGGATCTGGAGAAGTCTCTTTTGCTTTAATTGAAAATGTGCCAATTTATCCAGGTTGTGAAGGAGGCGATAATAATGCCAAGAAAAAATGTATGAATGAAAAAATTAAGAAATTTCTTGGCGAGAATTTTAATAAAAGCTTAGCATCAGATTTAGGACTTTCTGGAATACAAAAAATGGGAGTTTCTTTTAAAATAAACCAAACAGGAAATGTCGTTGGTATTAGAGTTAAAGCGCCAGACCCAAAATTAGCAGAGGAAGCTAAACGAGTTGCTAATCTATTGCCTAAAATGAAACCAGGAATGCAACAAGGTAAGCCCGTTACAGTTCGTTATTTCTTGCCTCTTAATGTTAAAGCAGATTAACTTTTTACTTAAAAAGACACTTTTTAAAACATTTATACTAATATTAACGTTATATAACCCCAACAAAAACCATAATATGTTAAGTACATTAATACAAGACACAGCTCAAGATGCAGATGCATTAATAGAAGGCGAATCAGTAGAGAAGACACTCTCAATAGTAGAACTTATAACAACAGGCGGTACAGCAGGTATTATAATTATTGCCCTATTATTCGTTTTATTTATAGTAGCCTTATATATTTATTTTGAGCGCATATTAGCAGTTAAAGATGCCTCAAAGGTAGATTCTAATTTCATGAATCAAATTAGAGATTATGTTAGTGACGGTAAAATAGATTCAGCACAAAACTTATGTTCACAATCTAATACGCCAGTATCTAGATTAATAAGCAAAGGTATTTCAAGAATAGGCAAACCATTAGAAGATATAAATACAGCAATAGAAAACGCAGGACGATTAGAGGTTTATAGACTAGAGAAAAACGTAAGTGTTTTAGCGACAATATCTGGTGCGGCACCCATGATAGGCTTTCTTGGAACAGTAATTGGTATGATATTATCAATATTTGAGATTGCAAATTCGGGAGGATCAATAGATATAAAAACATTAGCCGATGGATTATATACAGCCATGACAACTACAGTAGGAGGCTTAATAGTTGGTATTGTAGCCTATATAGCCTATAATCATTTAGTAGTAAGAACAGATAAGGTTGTGTATCAAATGGAAGCTAATTCGTTAGATTTCTTAGATCTTTTAAATGAACCAATTTAATATTTGATATATGAATCTACGCGGAAGAAATAAAGTAACACCAGAATTCAATATGTCATCTATGACCGATATTGTATTCTTATTGCTTATCTTTTTTATGATTGCGTCTACATTGGTTTCAGCCGAAGCAATAGATTTACTATTGCCAAAATCGTCAAGTAAGACGACACAGACAAAAAACGTAAATGTAAGTGTAAACAAGAAGAATGAGTATTTTGTAGATATGAAACAGGTTTCTAAGGATAGATTAGAAGCAGAAGTGTTAGCAAAAGTAGGAGCATCTGGAACAGAGAGTATAACAATACGATCAGATGAGAGTGTGGAGATGAAGAATGTAGTTTATATAATGGATATAGCAAATAGAAATAAGATTAAGTCAACATTGGCAGTGAAGTCACAATAAGATTAAGTCAACATTGGCAGTGAAGTCACAATAAGATGAAATATTTAGAAACAAAACACGAGCGTAATTCAGCAAAAATCACAACTTTAATAGTTTTGATTTTAGTATTACTGTGTTTTGTAGTTGGACAAACGTATCAAGATCCACCAGAAGAGTATGGAGTAGCTGTTAATTTTGGTAATTCTGCAGTAGGCAGTGGTAATGTTCAGCCAGATAAGCCAGTAAAATCAAAAGATTTAAATATAAATAAGCAACTGCAAGAAGCTAATTCTGAACCTACTGAAGCTAAAGAAAGTGAAGAAGTATCAGAGCAAGCTGCTACATCTGAAGCTGTAAAAGAAGATGTTTTAACTCAAGAATCTGAAGAAGCGATTGCAATAAAAAAAGCTAAAGAAGCAAAAAAAGCTAAAGAAAGAGCAGAGGCAGAAGCTAAAGCCAAGGCAGATAGAATAGCAAAAGCTAAAGCAGATGCCGAAGCAAAAAAGAAAGCAGAAGAAGCTAAGAAAAAAGCAGAGCTAGATGCTATGATGGGCGGTATGAATAATACAGATGGTGAAGCTTCTGGAAGTGAAGGAAACGATACTCAAAATGGAGATAAAGGACAGCTAAATGGTAATCCATATGCACCAAGTTATTTTGGAGATTCAGGAACAGGAAATGGAGGTGTTGGCTCTGGATTAAATGGACGCGGGCGCGGACGCTTTAAAGAAATAAAACAAAAATGTAACGAGTCTGGTTTAGTTGTAGTTAGAATTGAAGTAGATAGAAGTGGTAAAGTAGTGAAAGCAGAACCAGGAGTAAAAGGGACTGAAAATACAGCATCTTGCCTTTTAGAACCAGCAAAACAGATAGCATTGTCTGGAAAATGGCCGGCAGATTCTAAAGCACCAACTAGACAAATAGGTTTTGTAAGTATAGACTTTAAATTAGGTCAATAGAAATGACATATAATGATACCGTAAATTGGATGTTTTCTCAACTTCCTATGTATCAAAAACAAGGAAAAAGCGCATATAAGGTAGATTTATCTAATACTATTTTATTAGCCAATCATCTAGGTAATCCAGAAACTAAATTTAAATCTGTTCATGTAGGGGGAACTAATGGTAAAGGTTCCACAAGTCATATGCTATCTTCAATACTTCAAGAAGCAGGATACAATGTTGGTCTCTATACGTCTCCGCATTTAAAAGATTTTAGAGAACGTATAAAAATTAATGGAAAAGAGATTAGTAAACAATATGTTATTAATTTTATAAAGAGGAATAAATTTTTTTTTGAAGAAAATAACCTTTCTTTCTTTGAAATGACTGTTGGTATGGCATTCGAATATTTTGCCAAGAAAAGAGTTGATATCGCAATTATAGAAGTTGGTTTAGGAGGTAGACTAGACTCAACTAATATTATAACACCAGAAGTTTCAGTTATTACTAATATAGGAATTGATCATACCCAATTCTTGGGTAATACTTTAGTTGCTATTGCAAAAGAAAAAGGAGGTATTATTAAAGATAGTATTCCAATAATAATAGGAGAAACCCAAGAAGAAACTCAAGCTGTTTTTAAAAAAATTGCTGGTGAAAAACAATCTAAGTTAGTTTTTGCAGATCAAGTAGAAAAAGAGATGTATAAGAGTGACTTATTAGGGAGTTACCAATCTAAAAACATTAAAACAGTTATTCAAACTATTAAAGAATTAAGGCTTCAAGAGTATAATATCTCAAATAATGATTTAAAAAAAGGGTTAATAAATGTTGTGAAAAACACTAAACTTTTAGGGCGTTGGCAAATAATTCAAGACAATCCTAAAGTAATAGCAGATACAGCTCATAATAAAGAGGGTTTAATTTATACGATTAAACAACTTTTAAAAGAAGAGTATTATCGTTTGCATATTGTATTTGGAGTAGTAAATGACAAGGATTTAGATTCAATAATAGATATATTACCTAAAAAATGTACATATTATTTTTGCAAACCAAATATTCCAAGAGGTAAGAAAGCTAAAGACCTTAAAGATTATTTTATAGATAAAGGCTTCAAAGGAGAAGCTTATGATTCTGTAAATGAAGCGTATAAAACAGCTTTAGATTTAGCAGATAAAAAAGATGTGATATATATTGGAGGTAGTACTTTTGTTGTCTCAGAAATTATTTGAAAATTTTTTCAAAAAACCTTTTGTGAATTCAAAATCTCATGTATATTTGCACACCTAATAATTAGGGCGCGTAGCTCAGTTGGTTCAGAGCACTTGGTTTACACCCAAGGGGTCAGGGGTTCGAATCCCTTCGCGCCCACATAAAAATCCTCACTTAATAAGTGAGGATTTTTTTATTGAGAAATATTTAAAATATAAGTTATAGATAAAACCCCAATGTGAAATAGCATTGGGGTTTTTAGTTATAATATTTAGTTAATCAATTAAAAATTATAACCAATTCCTATATGTAATGTGTTTATGTCATAATTATCTATAGTTCTAGATACTTGTAACCCGTATCTAGCTTGAGCATATAATTTATCAGAAATTAAATAACCTAATCCAGCAGATACATCAATACCAAAAGCACCTTTATCTATATCTTCTAACAAGTAATTTATTTGTGGACCAGCTTGTATATTAAACTTATCTGTAATATTATATTTAACCATTACTGGGACATACAATGAGTTTAAATCTTTTACTAGACTAAAAAGTAATGAAGGTTGTAAAGCTATTTTATCACTCAAATCAAATTGATAGCCGGCACCAGCATAAAAACCGATTTCAGATTCTGATGCGCTTGCCCCCATAACTTCTACAGATGTATTTACTAAAGAAAGTCCTGCTTGAGCCGAAAAGCCTTCTTGAGCCTTTGATGATATTGTAATGCTAAAAGCTATTATTAATGTTAAAAATAATTTTTTCATAATGTTACTTGTTTTTAATATTTGGATTTATAATTAATTGTTTTAAAAATTTATTGTTTGTCGCCATCAAAATCGATGGCCATAATTTCTCCGTCAATACTCAAGTCTTTAAAAGTCATGTCTATTTCAATAGCAGCTGAATATTGCCCTTCTATAACGACTGAAGTATATTCTTCAAAATTGTTTATTCTCCCAAATTGTACACCATGAATAGATGGAAGGTTGTTGCTAAAATCTAATCTGTAAGTTTTACAACCAGTTTCTACTATTTTGCAGATGCCTTTTTTAGTATCGGTTCTATAGCCATTTAATTTGCCTTTGTAAAAACCTATAGCATGTTTTGGTAATTGTGAAATTTCATGTGAACCGCATTCATAATAATGTTGAGATGTATTTTCATGTGAACAATTAGATATAGAACAATTTGTCCAACCATAACAAATCTCTACTTGTACATTAGGTTGGTGATGTCCAATATTAATACTACCATTAATGCTTACTCCAGTACTGTTAGTACTAATGTTAACATTGCCATTATTTATATTAACACTATCATTAGTTGCTCTTATACCTTGGGTTTCATTGTGTAATTCAACTGTGTTATTGTTTCTAATGGTTTGGTTGCCATTTTGTACAAAAACACTATTACTATCTGTTGCTATAGATTGCTCTCCATTGCTAGAAATTATAGAGGTGTTATTTTGGCTATTATGACTAATATCTATTGCTCCGCTAAAGCTTAAAATATTTGAATAGCCGGAAGTTGAGTTAATTACTAAGTCTCCATCTTCATCAACTATAACAGCAAATGTTTTTCCTTTATATATAAAAGAAGAAGTATAGGTGTCATCATCTTTTGAAAATTTTATATTTCTAATAGATTGAATACCATTACTAAAAGTAAAGATATAGCTTGAGTTTCTGCTCCGTTTTATGGTACAACTACCATTGTTTTTCATGGTGTTATTTGTCATTAAACTACCGTTATAGGTACCAATTAAAAAAGAAGGTAACTGGGAGTTTACTTGTACTAGACTTATGTTAAATGCTTTTGTTGTTAAGGCACTTAATAAAATAACAGTAGTAATTATTAGCTTTGTTTGATTTAATGTAACTGTTTTCATAATATTTTGGATTTAATTAATAGTAATACATTTAATTACTTACTGTAAAAGTATTTTGAAAACTGAGATGATAATTTTGTTTGAGGTTGTTTGGTATAATTACGTGGTTTAATGTTATTTTTTACGGGATTAATGATTTTTAAACTAATAAATGATTAACTAAACCAAATACGAATTTTGTATTTTAGTTGTTAGTAAATATGTTATTTTGAAAAGAACACTAGTATTAATTCTACTTTTTTTTGTAAGTGTAGCTTATACACAAGATTTAATATATCAAGACTGGAAGAAAGGTCTAAGTGATATAACAACAAATGACTCTATAATTAATTATAGTAAATCATATATTAATAAAGTGTCAAACTCTCAAAAAGTAGAGATTTACAAGCACATAGCTAAAACTTTTTATACTTCCAGTAGAGATTCCTCTCTATTTTATTACAATAAGGCCATAGAAATTGGTGAGTCTATTAAAAACAAAGAAATTCTTATTGCAGTATATATTTCTCAAGCAGGTTTTTATATGGATATTGAGGATATTGAAAAAGCAGAAGTATCTATAGAAAAAGCAAAATTTTACTATGAAAAATATAATGACAGTAAATATAGTGTCGACTATTATGGGCAATTAAGTAGATTAAAAGGTCTTAAAGGTGAAACTGAAGAATCTTATCGTTTTATGAACAAATCTATAGATTTAGCTCATAAAATTAATGATACAATAACTTTGCCCAATTTGTATCATAATTTAGGGATACAATATTATAATGACAGTAAATTCGAAAAAGCAACATCATCTTTTATAAAAGCTTTAGAATTAAAAGAAAGACAAGGCGTTTTAGATGTAGATGTTACTTATTATATGCTAGGGTATATTTATTCTGAAAATAATAATAAACTTTTGGCTAAAAAATATTTAAAGAAAAGTATAGAAAGCTCAAAAAAATCTGAAAATCAATTCATATTACTTTTTAGTCATGCTATGATTTCTAAAAGCTATACTAAAGAGAAGTTATATGATAAGACTATTAAGCATTTGGATTCGGCAAAGCGCATAGCTCAAAATCTTAAAATGTCTGAACGCGAAGCTCAAATAGATTTAGAAATAGGTCATTTTTACCTTAATCAATATAAAGACTATGAAACAGCTAAAAATTATTATGATGGTGCATATCTTATAGCCAAGAATAGTAATATCCCGCATATAAAGCGAAATGCTGCACGTGCTTTGTTTAATCTTAACTTAATTAAAAAAAAATATAAAAAAGCATATAAATATTTAAATGTATTAGAAGTTGTTGTAAATAACGAATATGCACCTACAATAGATGATAAAAGCGAGGTGTTTTTGGCGAAAGGAAAATATTATAAAGCAACAGAAGATTATGAGCAATCATTAAATAATTATTTGTCATACTATGCTTTAAGAGATTCAATTAGTTCTGTAGAATCCAACACTAAAATAGCAGAATTAGAAAAAAAATATGATACCCAAGGTAAAGAATTAAAAATAATTGCACTTGATAAAGAAAGAAGAGAGCAAGAGCTTTTAACACAAAGAGCTAAATCAAGACAGAATATGTTTTTATTATTGGCAGGATTGTTAGCTTCTGGTTTAGTCTTTGGTTTTTGGATTAACAGTAAGTTAAAAAAACAAAAACGAGAATTGTCAAATGCAAATAATAGTTTAAATAAAGTAAATGGAATTAAAAACAGGCTTTTTTCAATCATAGCTCATGATCTAAGAGGTATGTTAATTCCTTTTCAACGTGCAGGAAAAGTGCTAAGTCATCATGTAAATAAAAAGAATTACGATCGAGTTAAAGTATTGTCTAACGAGTTGCAAAACAATTCTAATAACTTATCTAATATGTTAGATAATTTATTAAACTGGTCTTTAGTACAAATGAATGGTTATGTTTTTAAAGTAGAAGAGTTGTCTTTAAAGAAAGAGTTTGAAAACTTGATCTCAAACTTCAGACAGCACTCTAAAGATAAGGAGACTAATCTTGAATTAATTTACACTAAAGACCATAGTATTCTTTTTGATAAAGGAGCGTTTCATATTATTTTTAGAAATCTCATAGGAAATGCTTTAAAATATACTGAAAACGGAACGATAAAAATTGAATTTGAAAAAGAGTTTAATATTTTAAAATGTTCAGTAAGTGATACAGGAGTAGGAATGAGTGAAAATCAACAGGCTCAATTATTTCAATTTGAAGGAAATAATTCGGCAATAGGAACGCAAGGAGAAAAGGGCACAGGAATTGGCTTGAATTTAGTACATAGATTTGTAACTATGCAAAAGGGGAAAATTTCAGTATCATCTAAATTACAAATAGGAACCCGTTTTGATTTAAGTTTTCCTATTTTAGAAACATCAAAAGATATTGTAGATAGTAATTCCATTTCAGCTTAAAAAATGACAGTATACGTAGTAGAAGATGAAGTCTTTCAATTAGAAGATATTTTAATTACATTAGAAACATTAGAGTATGACGTTATAGGTACTAGTGATGACCCTTTTGAAGCTCAAGAACAAATAGGAGAATTACAACCAGAAGTAGTTTTAATGGATATTCATTTAAACGGTAAACAAGCAGGAGTCGCTTTAGCAAAGCGTTTAGTGGAGTCTCATAATATTCCTATTATTTTTACATCTTCAGAAAAAGGAAAAGATGTTATTATAGAAGCTGCAGAAGTTTCTCCAATTGCATATTTAACGAAACCAATAAATGAAAAAGATTTAAGAGCAGCACTTTTAATAGCTGAAAGTAAAACTTCTAATGTTCAAGATTTTGAAGTTACCTCGAGTGTTGATGAATTGTTTATTAAAAACGGAAATAAACTAATTAAAGTTCTAATATCTTCTATACTCTTTGCGCATACAGATACTAAAAACTACTGCACTATTGTAACAGATGAAGGAAAAAAATATTCAGTTAGGAATTCTATTTTAGGATTACATAAATTACTTAATTCCGAAATGTTTATTCAAACACATCGTTCTTATATTATTAATTGGAAGAAAGTAGATTCGTTATACGAATCTGATCAAACTATAGATATAAAAGGTTATACGGTACCTGTTGGGAGAACTTTTAAGGCTCAATTGTATAAAAAAATAAACATTGTATAAATCTTAAAAAACGTTTAGCAACAACATATAGTAATTCGTCCGCTTTAATATGGCATTAAGCCACATCTTCTAAAATTCAATTTGAATACCCTTTAGTTTTGAATAAAAATTAATCCAAAGTATTAACTTAAAAATTCAAAACAATGAAAACTTTAAAAACACAATTTTCAACAGTAGTAAAAACAGTATTAATATTAACCTTATTATTATCTTTTTCATGTAGTAAAGATGACGATAATTCCGAACCGCAAGGCGTTACTTATGTAACATTGCCAGCATCTGTTATTAATACATATACAGGAACATTAGCATACCAAACACCATCTGCAACAGTTCCAATAGAAAATACAAACGGAACAGCAACAATAGTAGCTACAGGAGATAAAGTTTATAAAATTACATTTAGTGATGGCGTACCCGAGTTAACTGGTTTTAGATTCATTTCCTCAAATGGCAATTTTACATCTGCTACTACTGGTAATAGTTCAGAAGGTGTTTCTATAAATGGAGGGACAGAACTATCAGTAGGAATTACTGCAAATGGAAGTAATTGGAGTTTTTCTGGAGATAATTAAAAATAGATTTAGTCTTATATTAACCTTTGTATTCAAGCTTCAGTAGTAATACTGAAGCTTTTTTTCGAGTTTAATGGATTTTCTCGTATTAAATAATCACAACCAAAAAGTGATAAACACGCAAAGGAATGTCTTTATTTTATATAAGTAAAGATAAAGTAACCAGCTACTTATGTAGCTGGTTATGTTTTATTTTTTATCTTTAATTTAAAATAGTCACAATGAGAAAAATAGTGTTATGCGTTTTATTTTTAAGTCTTATTATAGCTTGTAAAACAGATAAAAAAAAAGAGCAAATTGTTAAGAACGAGATTGAAGTTGTAGAAAAGAAAACTTTAAAAGAAACTATTACTTTTCCGTCTAAAGATGGATTAACAATTACTGCAGATGTTTATAAAGTAAATAATAAACCAGTATCTATACTATTATGCCATCAAGCTGGATTTAGTAGAGGTGAATATAAAGATACTGCTGTTAAATTAAATGAATTAGGTTATTCTGTAATGGCTATAGATCAGCGTTCTGGTAATATTGCAAATGATATAGTTAATGAAACTGCTAAGTTAGCTAAATCTAAAGATCTGGGAACAGCTTTTTTAGATGCTAGACAAGATATAGAAGCTGCAATAGACTATACTTATATAAATAATGGTAATAAAGAAATACTATTAGTAGGAAGTTCTTATTCTGCAACTTTAGCACTTTTAATAGCCAATAAAAATGATAAAATTAATGCAGTTGCAGCATTTAGCCCAGGCGAATATTTTAAAGGAATGAATATTCAAGAATCTATAAAAACATTGTCAAAACCAGTTTTTGTTACTGCATCTAATAATGAAACCAAAGCATTAGAGGAGATGATGAGTAAAGTCAATAAAGAAAAACTAGTACATTATAAACCTAAAGAAAAAGGGATACATGGTTCAAGAGCATTATGGATTACTACTGAAGGTGTAGATGGCTATTGGAAAGCTTTTAAATCATTTTTAAAGCAAATCTAAAATACGCTCTAAAGCCATACCTCTAGAACCTTTAATAAGAATCGTTGCATTTTTATAAGAATTAGAATCAAATACTTCTTTTAAATCTTCAAAAGACTCATAACGCTTAATATAATCTAAATTGCTCGTGCTCTTATAGAAGTGTTCACCAACTAATATGGCTTGTTGAATGTTTAATTTTTCTATTAGGTTACTAATCTCTTGGTGTTCTTCTTCTGAAGAAGAACCAAGCTCAAACATATCTCCAAGTATTACAATTTTACTACTGTCAGACAAATTTTCGAAATTAGAAAGAGCTGCTTTCATACTACTAGGATTAGCATTGTAAGCATCTAAAATAATTTTATTAGTAGACTTTGTAATAATTTGAGAGCGATTATTAGTTGGGACATAGTTTTCAATACCTTTTTTTATAGAATTAATATCTACATTAAAATGTTTAGCAATAATTACTGCTGCACAAATATTTGTAAAGTTGTACTCTCCAATTAAATTAGAATTTATAACAACATTATCAGCTTTAAGAGAAACAAAAGGGTTTGCGTTTGTGGAAATTATATTGTAATAATTTTCATCTGTTTTACTAAATCCAATTTTTTTCGTGTAAGCATTAAGCTTTTCCTTTTGTAAATTATCATCAGCATTTAAAAAAATATGCTTGTCGTTATCCATGAGGAATTTATAAAGCTCGCTTTTACCTTTTATAACACCTTCAATACCTCCAAAACCTTCTAAATGGGCTTTCCCAAAATTGGTAATATAACCAAAGTCAGGTTTTGCTATTTCGCATAAAAATTCAATTTCTTTTAAGTGATTAGCTCCCATTTCTACGATACCAATTTCTGTTTCTTTGGTCATAGATAAAATGGTTAGAGGTACTCCAATATGATTATTTAAATTACCAACAGTTGCTGTAGTATTATATTTTTGAGATAGCGTAGCATTAATAAGTTCTTTAGTAGTCGTTTTTCCATTACTACCTGTTAAGGCTATTATGGGAGTATTTAAGTAATTACGATGATAAGTAGCTAGAGCTTGTAAAGTTGCAAGACTATCATCAACTAGTATGGTTTGAGAAGAAGTATTATATTCTGCTTCATCAACAATTGCATATTTAGCTCCTTTTTCTAGAGCCATTTTTGCAAACTTATTGCCATTAAAATTATCACCTTTTAAGGCAAAGAATAAATTGTTTTGCGAAACTTTTCTAGTATCAGTACTAATACTATTACAGTCCAAAAAAAGAGAATGAATGTAGTTTATTTTCATGAAATAAAAATATAAAAAAAGTCCTAACTAAATTGTTAGGACTTTTAAATAATTTAAGACTAAAAGTATTAGTTTTTAGTTTTGTTTTTATTTTTTGATTTAGAACCTACTCTAGACATAGCACATCTAAATCCAATATAGTCTGTAGCCATATTTTGCGGGAAATAGCGTCTTTGTGCTGGATCTAACCAATATTCTCTATCTCTCCAAGAACCTCCTTTGTATACACGAACTTCATCGTTAATAAGAGATGTTCTTTTGTTCGATTTATCCCATTCTCTAATCATAGTTCCAGTAGAATCGTATTCTATACTGTGATTAGGTGAATTATACATTTTACGTGTAGTTGTTGCAGTTTCTTCAGATTCAACTTCATCATCAAATCCTTCGTCATATAGACGAGAAGATTGTTTGTCTCCATCTCTAAAGTTACGGTTATCACTTCTGTCAAAGTTTGTTCTTAAATACGTCTCATTTTCATCTACAGGTTGAGTTGCAATTTCTCCTGGTAAATCTCGAGCAATAACTTTTCCGTTAGGTAAAGTATCGTATACAATCTCATCAGTAGTAACAATTTTTACTGTACCATCTTCATTAAGAACATTCTTAGTATAAACATTTCCACGGTAATAATTGAAATCGTTAAATTCATCATCTACAATAGGTCTGTAAACATCAGCAACCCATTCAGCAACGTTACCAGCCATATCATATAAACCATAATCATTAGGCTCATAAGATTTTACTTGAGCAGTAATATCTGCACCATCATCAGACCATCCAGCAATACCACCATAATCTCCTTTACCTTGCTTAAAGTTAGCTAATTGATCACCACGAACTTTACGCTTGCCTGAACGAGTATATTGTCCATCCCAAGGATATTTTTTACGTCCTCTATATACATTATAACTTCTTAATTCAGATAAACCTAAAGCAGCATATTCCCACTCAGCTTCTGTTGGTAGTCTATATTTAGGAGAGATAACTCCTGTTTGTCTAGAAGCAAAAACATTTATTTCGTTTCCTTCTTTATCTAATTGAGGTTTTAATTTACCTCCTCTAATTATATCTTCATTTCCACCAAAAGTTTGCGTTGGTGTATTTATATATGTATCTGTATTAAAGTTAGCATCAGCAGTAGCTTCTAAATGGCTATCTTGTTTTAAATAACCTTCTCTTTGAAGCGCCATTTCTTGAACTCTATCCGATCTCCAGTTTGCATATTCAACAGCTTGAATCCAACTAACACCAACTACTGGATATTGTCCATACCCTGGATGACGTAAATAGTTGTTTGTCATTACCTCATTATAACCTAAACGATTTCTCCATACTAATGTATCAGGAACAACACCATCATAAATCTTACGGAAATTTTCATCCTCTGGAGGATAAATTTCTTTTATCCAATCTATATACATTAAGTAATTTTGATTGGTAACTTCAGTTTCATCCATATAGAACGATTGAATATGTTGTTGATTAGGTGTGTTATTCCAATCATGCATAACATCATCTTGAACACGACCCATTGTAAAAGTTCCACCTTCAACAAATACAGTTCCAGGAGGTGTTTCTTGTTCTTTAAATTTAGTGTTGTATTGGAAACCTCCATCTTTAGAGTTTATGTCCCAACCGGTAGCACTATCAGTATTAGAACCTCCTCCAGATCGACCACAACTAACCAAGGTAAGCGAAACCGCTATTGTCATTAGAATCCTTGATAAAATTACTTTTTTCATATTCATACGTTTAAGTAAAATAAATTTTATTTTTGGTGACGCAATATAAGAATTAAAGCCAACTTTACAAGTTATTTTTCGAAAATTGATTAAAAAAAATTGCATTTCATCCTGTTTATTTACATTACATCGATGGTTTTTTTTAGCATCATCTCTGTTTTGAAACTGTATAACGTGCCTTTTTTTAATTTATTATTGTAATTTTGAACTCTTTTTAAGAAAAAATTAAGATACCAATAATAACAATGAAATAACTTCGTTATTAAAAGCAATGAAAAAGATACTATTTGTAATTACTATGCTAGCTTGTGCTACAGTTTTTTCTCAGCAAAAAAAGTTTAGCCTTAATTGGGATGGGGTTAAAACCTTTCAGGCTGGAATATATGATATTCAAGTTCCTGCTTTTGCTTCTAAAGAGAATTTTAAATTTTCTCTTAAGGATGGATTGCAATTTGTTTCACAATGGAGTATTGATACTAAGATTAATGAACAGAGTGTTTCTATATCTAATGTATCTTATGCTACGATATCTAAAGATCAGCTTAAAAATTTAGACCTGTCTACTATTCCTAATACTATAAAAGTAGAACTTAAAAATGCGATTGATAGAGATAAAAATTATGCAGCATTAAGTGTCTCTGCCATTATTAAAAACAATAATGTATATAAAAGAATAACATCTTTTACTATTAATTACAATGTTTCACAAAATAGAGTGTCTTTTAATAGAAACCCACCAATAACAAACTCTGTATTAAATTCTGGTTCATGGTATAGATTTGCTATTAATGAAACAGGTGTTTATAAATTGTCTAAATCATTTTTAAGTCAATTAGGAATCAATACAGCTAATATTGACCCTAGAACCATTAAAATTTATGGTAATGGAGGACAAATGTTACCTTTTCTTAATAATGCAAACTATCCTCTAGATCCAATTGAAAATGCAATTAAAGTAATTGGCGAGGAAGATGGAGTGTTAAACGATAGTGATTATATATTGTTTTACGGGATTGGTCCAAAAGGAAGAGTAGAAGTACCTACAATTAATACTAATTTGAATCCTTATATTGATAATGCGTTTTATTATATTTCTTTTGGTTCTGGATTAGGTAGACGTATTCAACCTTTTCAAGAGCCTACAGATCCAGTAACTTTATCTATTAATAAGTTTCAAGATTATAAATATCATGAAGTAGATGAATTTAGTTTAGGATTGGTAGGACGTAGATGGTTTGGGGATAAATTTGATATTGAAACATCTAAAAATTTCGATTTTAATTTTCCAAGTATAGATACTACCACACCAATAAATATTAAGCTTATAGCTGCTACTACATCTGGGAATACTGTAAATATGCAGGTTAATGCTAATGGAAATGCGCTAACAACACTTGTTATACCTGGAGTTGTTGATCCTAATGTGGTTTCTGAAGTAGAATATGTAGGAGTAGTACCAGTTGCAAATGATAATGTTACCGTACAACTAAATTATGATAACCTAGGCGTGCCAAGTGGAGCAGGTTATATAGATTATCTTTCAATTGAAGCAACACGATTACTAGTTTTTAATAGTATTCCATTAGAGTTTAAAAATAATGAGACAGCTCAAGCTTCTGGAGTTGGAGAATATACTATAACTAATGCAGGTAATTTATTAGAAGTTTGGAATGTAACGGATAATGTTAATGTAACGAATAAAATTAATGATGGATCAGCTACGTTTAGTTATAAATCTACACTAGGGGCTTTAAAAACATATGTTGCTATTGGTAATTCTGGGTTTAAAACACCAATAGTGCCATCAAATACTAGAGTTGCAAATCAAAATATAAAAGGTACAATATTTAATAGCGCTCAAGGTAATTTTGAAGATATAGATTACCTTATTGTTACGCCGAAATCACATTTAAATCAAGCAGAAAGATTAGCTCAAATTAACAGAGTTCAAAATAATTTAACTGTAAGAGTTTTAACAGCAGAGTCTATATATAATGAGTTTAGTACAGGTAATAGAGATATTTCAGCTATTAGAAATGCAGTAAAATATATATATGATAATGCAAGTACACCAGACAATAGGATAAAGTATTTATGTTTATTTGGAGATACCTCTTTTGATTATAAAGGAAGATTATCTTCTAATACTTACAATCTACCATTGTGGAATGCCTACAGCAGTTTTAATTATACTAATTCATTCATTTCTGATGATTTTTATGGTTTTATGGACCCAGATGAAGGTGATTTAGATAATTCAAATAGTACAGATAAATTAGATATAGCCGTTGGAAGAATTCTTGCAGATTCTCCACAAAGAGCTAAGGAAATGGTAGATAAAGTTCAGTTGTATTATGACAAAGAAGCCTATGGAAGCTGGAGAAATAATGTACTATTTGTTTCTGATGATATTGATGAAGCATGGGAACAAATATTGCAAGAAACTACCGATGAAATAGCAGATACACTTTCAGATGAAAAACCATTTTTTAATCCAGTAAAAATACATTCAGATTCATTTCAACAACAAGCATCAGCTGGAGGTGATCGTTATCCAGATGTTAGAACAGCTATTATTGATGCTATTGATGATGGTGCTTTAGTTGTTAATTATTTTGGTCACGGAGGAGAAGATGGGTTTGCCTTCGAAAGAATTTATGAAAAATCTGATGCGCCAAATTTAAGAAACGATTGTAAATTAACAACGTTTGTTACTATTACTTGTGATTTTACAAGATTTGATAACCCTTTGAGGGAAACGGCAGGAGAACTTACTTATTGGAATAAAAATGCAGGTGCCATTGCTTTAATTACTACAACAAGAGAGATTTTTGTAAGTGTAGGAGTAACATTCAATAAGAAATTGGATGAGTATCTGTTTTCTTATAATGATACAGATAATTTTAGTGATTTTGAATATCCTACAATGGCTGAGGCACTTAGATTAACTAAAAATGATCCATTAATAAATGCTCAAAAAGAGTTAGTGTTTTTTATAGGAGACCCAGCTATGAAATTAGCTATTCCTGAACCTAATGTTAGACTAACAAGAATTAATGATTCTCCTGTTGTTGGAAATACAGAGGTTTTAGAAGCGCTTAGTTATGCAAAATTAGCTGGAGAAGTAACCGATATAAACGGAAATGTATTATCTAACTACAACGGAAGATTGATTACTACCATATACGATAAACCAATACAACGCCAAACATTGGGTAATGATAATGTAGCAGAAGGTGGACAAGTAATTAAATTAGATTATGAAACTTTAGGACCTGTTATTTTTAGAGGGCAATCTACAGTCACAAATGGTGAATTTGAATTTGATTTTATAGTACCACGCGATATTGGAATACCTGTAGGTTATGGTAAAGTAAGTTTTTATGCCTCAACAGAAAGCCCTTTAAGCGATCAAACTGGTGCAACAACAAATACACTTCAAATAGGAGGTGTTAATGTAAATGCAGCAGAAGATAATCAAGGACCAAACATTGTCTTGCATATGAATGATGAAAGTTTTGCTTCTGGAGGAATTACTAACGATTCTCCAACTTTATTAGTTAAACTCCAAGATGAAAACGGTATTAATACTGCAAGTGGTATAGGACATGATATTGTTGCTATTATTGATGATGATGAAGTTAATCCATTTGTTTTAAATAATTTTTATGTTACGGAATTAGACGATTATACTAGAGGAAATTTAAGTTTTCCGTTTAGGGATTTAAAACCAGGACTGCATACCTTAAAATTAAAAGCCTGGGACGTTTATAATAATTCATCAGTTGCAGAAATTCAATTTAGAGTATTTGACGAAAACGAAACATTAGTAATCGAAAACGTATTAAACTATCCTAATCCATTTATTAACTATACAGAATTTTGGTTTAACCATAATAGCTCTGAAATATTAAATGTTTCTGTTCAAATTTTTACTATTTCTGGTAAGTTAGTGAGAACATTAAATGGGCAAACAACTGGTGTTGGTACTAAATCTACAAGTTCTACTTCTAGAGATATTGTGTGGGATGGAAGAGATGATTTTGGAGATAAAATAGGTAAAGGAACTTATGTTTATAAACTAAAGGTACATTCACCTACAACGAATAAAACGGTAGAGAAAATAGAGAAACTTGTAATCCTGTAATAAAAAATTATATTTGCTTAATAAATTAGTATATGAAAAATAGAATAATAATAGTACTTACTGCATTTTTAGCCCTTAATTTAAATGCACAAACCACAGTTATAGCTGATAACGACTCAAGAGTTATTACTACCGGAGTTCCTTTTTTATTAATAGCTCCAGATGCTAGGGCAGCTTCAATGGGAGATATGGGAGTAGCTACATCAGTAGATGGCTTTTCTCAACAATGGAACTCTTCAAAATATGTATTTTCAACAGCTAAATCTGGATTTGCTATAAGTTATACACCTTATTTAAGTAAATTAGTAAAAGATATATTTTTAGGAAATGTCACTTATTTTAATAGAATAAATGAACAGAGCGCATTTAGTGCTAGTTTTAAATATTTTTCTTTAGGTGAAATTGAGTTTGTAGAAGATGAATTTTCTGAAGCTTTGATTCAAAAACCTAATGAGTTAACTATTGATTTAGCTTATGGCTTGAGATTAAGTGATCAATTTGCAATGTCTGTAGCCATGAGATACCTGCGTTCAGATTTAAAATTAAACTTTGGAGATAACGATACAACTGCTGGAAGTACTTTTGGAGTAGATATATCAGGTTTTTATCAAAGTGAAGAAGAAGCTTATAATGATTTTAATGGACGTACTAGATTAGGTTTTGCATTACAAAATTTAGGTCCAACATTTAAATATGATCAAGGAGGTCAAGAGAATTTTCAGCCAACAACGCTTCGTTTGGGAGGTGGATTTGACTTTATTTTTGATCAGTATAATAAATTAGCAGTTACAGCAGAAGTTGCTAAACTATTAGTGCCTACACCTCCGGTAACTGGAAAAGAAAGAGAGTTTACAGATGCTAATGGAGATGGTGTTTATAATCCAGATGATGGAGATACTTTAGGAGCAGTAGTAAATGATCGCGTAATTATTGATGGAAAAGAAAATCAAGGAGTAGGTTTTATTTCAGGTATATTTCAATCGTTTGGAGATGCACCAGGTGGTTTTAAAGAAGAGTTACAAGAGTTTACTTATGCAGTTGGAGCAGAATATTTATATCAAGATTCTTTTGCTTTTAGAGCAGGATACTTTAATGAACATGAAACAAAAGGAGCACGTAAGTTTTTTGCATTAGGTGCTGGTTTTAAGTATAATGTGATGAATATTGATTTGTCATATTTATTCTCTGCATCAAAAGTACCAAGCCCATTAGAGAGTACATTACGTTTTTCTTTAACGTTTAATCTAGGAGCTAATACTTATGATGAGTACTAAATAAAGAAAAAACAAAAAATCACAAAAAACTATTGCCAAAAGCAATAGTTTTTTTGTCTAAAATAGTTTCATATATTAGTATTAATATAGTTTTATGAAAGAAATAAAAATAGAATCTACACTTTATGCTTATGAATCAGTAGAAAATCTACCTCAAGATATTCAAGAGTTAATGAGCGAAGCTGTAGAAGTAAGAAACAAAGCCTATGCGCCTTATTCGAAATTTAATGTTGGAGCAGCTCTATTATTAGAGAATGGAGAAGTAATCTCTGGTAGTAACCAAGAAAATGCATCTTATCCTTCTGGGTTATGTGCAGAACGTACAGCTATTTATTATGCAGGAGCAAAATATCCTAATGTAAAAATTGTAAAAATGGCTATAACTGCAGCTTCTCAAAAACAAAAAACAGAAAACCCTATACCGCCGTGTGGTGCTTGTAGACAGGCTATTGCTGAATATGAAATTAATCAAGAGACACCAATAGAGATTTACTTTATGGGAGAAATAGGGAAAGTTATAAAATCTAATTCTTTAGCTAATTTGCTGCCGTTAAGTTTTGATAAATCTAACCTATAACGATTTCGTGAAATTTTATCTAAAAATCTACTCATTTTAGTCAATTTTCATTTTTGCTATACCAATTCAAAGTATTACTTTTGTTATCCGTTGACTTAAAACGAAACTAAATGCAAAAAGTAACAAAAGAAGTATACCTTAAATGGTATGAAGACATGTTGTTCTGGAGAAAGTTTGAAGACAAGCTAGCTGCAGTTTATATTCAACAAAAAGTAAGAGGATTTCTTCACTTATATAACGGACAAGAAGCTGTATTAGCAGGAGCATTACATGCAATGGACTTAACAAAAGACA
This sequence comes from uncultured Lacinutrix sp., assembly GCF_947500325.1. GTDB lineage: Bacteria > Bacteroidota > Bacteroidia > Flavobacteriales > Flavobacteriaceae > Lacinutrix. The sequence continues at coordinate 65,208 of NZ_CANMRQ010000013.1, read as the reverse complement.
AAATGATTACAGCTTATCGTAATCATGTACAACCTATTGGAATGGGTGTAGATCCTAGACGCGTAATGGCAGAATTATATGGTAAGGCTACCGGAACATCTAAAGGACTTGGTGGTTCTATGCATATTTTTTCTAAAGAGCATCGTTTTTATGGCGGTCATGGTATTGTAGGAGGTCAAATTCCATTAGGAGCAGGAATTGCATTTGGAGATAAGTATCATGATAAAGATGCAGTTACAATATGTTGTTTTGGAGATGGAGCTGCACGTCAAGGTTCGTTACATGAAACATTTAACTTAGCAATGTTATGGAATTTACCTGTAGTATTTGTTTGTGAGAATAATGGCTATGCTATGGGAACCAGTGTTGAGAGAACAGCAAACCATACAGATATATGGAAGTTAGGTCGTGGTTACGAAATGCCTTCTGGTCCTGTAGATGGTATGAATCCAATTAAAGTGGCCGAAGCATTTGATGAAGCAATAACTAGAGCTAGAACTGGTGGTGGACCAACATTTTTAGAAGTTAAAACATATAGATACAGAGGACATTCAATGTCCGATGCTCAACATTATAGAACAAAAGCTGAAGTTGAAGAATACAAAAAAATAGACCCTATTAAGCAAGTGAAAGACATTCTTTTAGAAAAGAAATACGCTAGTGAAGAGGATATTAAAGTGATAGATAAACGTGTTAAAGCTTTAGTTTCTGAGTGTGAGAAATTTGCTGAAGATTCTCCATATCCAGAAAAAAGCGTGATGTACGATGCTGTATATGAGCAAGAAGATTATCCTTTTATAGACCATAAAATTAAATAACGACTATGGCAGAAGTAATTAACATGCCGCGATTAAGCGACACAATGGAAGAAGGTACAGTCGCAACTTGGTTGAAAAAAGTTGGCGATAAAGTAGAAGAAGGAGATATTTTAGCTGAAATTGAAACAGATAAAGCTACTATGGAGTTTGAATCTTTTAACGAAGGTGTTTTACTTTATGTAGGTATTCAAGAAGGAGAAACTGCCAAAGTAGATACATTATTAGCAATTATTGGAGATGAAGGAGAAGATATTTCTGGTTTGTTAAAAGGAAATACTTCTGAAGACCCTAAAACTGAAGCGTTAAAAATAGATGAGCCAAGCGTAGTTAATACGTCTTCTAAAACAGAAGAAGCATTACCTGAAGGTGTTATTGTAGTAACAATGCCACGTTTAAGTGATACTATGGAAGAAGGTACGGTAGCTACTTGGTTAAAAAAAGTTGGAGAAACTGTTGAAGAAGGAGATATTTTAGCTGAGATTGAAACAGATAAAGCGACAATGGAATTTGAATCATTCCAAGCAGGAACTCTATTACATGTTGGTTTAAATGAAGGAGAATCTGCAAAAGTAGATGCTTTATTGGCTATTATTGGTCCAGCTGGAACAGATGTGTCTTCTCTTGCTAAGAACTTTAAAGTAAATAGTGGTTCTGATGCTACTGTTGTAGAAGAAACCCCAAAAGAAGTAGAAGAGAAAAAAGAAGCGCCTAAACAAGATGTTCAAGCCTCAATTTCAACTTCAAATTCAGGTTCTAATGGAAGAGTATTTGCTTCTCCTTTAGCTAAAAAGATGGCTCAAGATAAAGGAATTAATTTATCTCAGGTAAATGGATCTGGTGAAAACGGACGTATAGTAAAGAAAGATATAGAAAATTATACTCCAACAAGTACAGGAGTACAATCATCTACACCTGTAGCTAAATTTGTAGCTTCTGGTCAAGAAGATTTTGACGAGAAAGCAAATTCACAAATGCGTAAAGTAATAGCTAAACGTTTAGGTGAATCTAAATTTACTGCGCCACATTATTACTTAAATGTAGAGTTTGATATGGAAAATGCTATAGCTTTCCGTGGGCAATACAATTCTATTCCTGATGTGAAAATTTCTTATAATGACATGATTATTAAAGCCTGTGCTTTAGCATTACGTCAGCATCCACAAGTAAATTCGCAATGGTTTAGTGATAAAATTAGAACTAATAACCACGTTCATATTGGGGTGGCAGTAGCTGTAGATGAAGGTTTGGTAGTACCTGTAGTAGAATTTGCTAATGAGCAAAGTTTACCTCAAATAGGGGCTTCAGTTAGAGATTTTGCTAAGCGAGCAAGAGCTAAAAAGTTAACACCAGCAGAAATGGAAGGCAGTACATTTACTATATCTAATTTAGGTATGTTTGGGATTGAAAGTTTTACTTCAATTATAAATCAGCCAAACTCTGCAATTCTTTCGGTTGGAGCTATTGTAGAAAAACCAGTAGTAAAAGAAGGACAAGTAGTACCTGGTCATACTATGAAATTAACATTAGCATGTGATCATAGAACTGTAGATGGAGCTACTGGAGCTCAGTTTTTATTAACCTTAAAAGGTTATATTGAAAACCCAGTAACTATGTTAGTATAAAAAGGTGTTCTAAACACTAAAAAGAATCTTATAATACAAAACCTATTTCGATAAAATGAAGTAGGTTTTTTTTATCTTTAAACTCAAATAAAATTTAGATGAAAAAAACAATTTCAATTATAGTATTAGCATTGCTTTTAATCTCTTGTGGGGCTAAATTAAAAGGTAATGATGGGAAACCTGGAAAAGATGGAGTAAGTTCAAAAACTGTAACTATTACAAGTGATGAGGTTAAAGATATTGTAGCTTTTTTAGCATCAGATGATCTTGAAGGAAGAGATACTGGAAGTGCAGGAATTGAATCTTCTGCAAAAATGATTGAATATAAATTTAAAGAAATGGGGCTAAAACCTTATTTCGATGCAACATCATATAGAGATAACTTTAAAATTGGAGAGATGGACGCTTTTAATGTTGTTGGATACCTAGAAGGTAGCGATTCAAAGTTAAAAGAAGAATTTATTATTATTGGTGCGCATTACGATCATATTGGTATAGGGAAAGATGTTAATGGCGATACAATTGCCAATGGAGCTAATGATAACGCAGCTGGTACAAGTGCTGTTTTATCTTTAGCAAAATACTTTGCTGCAAAAAAGAATAATAAAAGGAGTTTATTGTTTGTTACATTTACTGCTGAAGAAAAAGGATTATTGGGGTCAAAACATTTAGCAGAAAGATTAAAAGAGCAAAATTTTAATCTCTATACTATGTTTAATATCGAAATGATAGGTGTGCCTTTTAAAGCTAGAGATTATGAAGCATTTGTTTCTGGATATGAATTATCAAACTTTGCAGAAAAAGCTAATGAATATGCTGGTAATAAGCTGTTAGGTTTTTCAGAAGTTTCAAAAAAATATAGCTTATTTAAACGCTCAGATAACTACCCGTTTTACCAAGCATTTAAAGTGCCATCTCACACTGTTTCGTCTTGTGATTTAACTAATTTTGATTTCTATCATCATGTAGATGATGAAATAGATAAATTAGATTATCCATTTATGGCTAGTTTAATTAATAAAATGGCACCAGTTATTGAGGCAATGAGTAATACAGCAACTAGAGAAATTAGAATGAATGACAACTAAAAACATAATCATCACTGGAACAAGTAGAGGTATTGGTTTTGAGCTAGTACATTTATTTGCAGATCAAGGACATAATGTATTAGCATTATCTAGAAATGCACAGCCTGTTAGTAATTTGCATTTTGATAATATTACTTCTTTTGCTTTCGATTTAAGTAAAAAAGAAGATTATAAAAAAGTAGAAGACTTTATAAAAAATGAGTGGCAACATGTAGATGTTTTAATAAATAATGCAGGGACATTATTAAATAAACCATTTGTGGAAACCACAATGGAAGATTTTGAATATGTTTATAAAACAAATGTGTTTGGTGTAGCAGAAATGACACGTTCTGTGTTACCTTTTATGAAGAGCAATGGACACGTAGTGACCATTAGCTCGATGGGCGGCGTACAAGGTAGTGTTAAGTTCCCAGGGTTGTCTGCTTATAGCTCAAGTAAAGGAGCAGTGGTTACTTTAACAGAATTGTTGGCGGAAGAATATAAAGAAACGGGACCTAGTTTTAATGTGTTGGCCTTAGGAGCCGTGCAAACAGAGATGTTAGCCGAGGCTTTTCCTGGTTATCAAGCACCAACAACTGCTATAGAAATGGCAGAATATATTGCCAATTTCTCTTTAAATGGGAATAAGTATTATAATGGAAAATTATTGCAGGTTTCTAATTCTACACCTTAAATCAAATCTAATTTATATAACTATAAATATTAAAAGTATAACTAGAAGAATTAATATTGCCCAAGCAATTATGACTTTAAATTGTTTGTAGTTTGTTATAGTATCCCGCCAGAGTTATTTTTTTAATTTAATAAACTTTACGAACGCTCTAAAGCTGCGTAGGCATCTGCTCCAGAAAAAGCTTCTGTAGGGAATACGTTGTATTCTAATACTTCTATAATTTTAATAAGTTGTTGGAAGTCTTTCTTTTTATAGATGTTTTTTAACTCATCATCAAATTTAAAAAACATTTCAGACGTATTGTTCTCTGAGTCTTTTCCGTAGAAAAATAAAATTTCATTATTTTTTGGTTTAAAAAAATGATAGTCAGCTACAATACTAGCATCTTTTAAATAATAAATTTTAAGATTAATTTTTTCTGCATCAATATCTTTTTGAAGGTTTAATTCTTCAGGATGTAATCTATAGCGTGTTACTTGTAAAAGAGAGTCTTGATTGTTGTTTTGAGCTATTGAAAATAAAGAGAAAAAAGAAAATAGGAGTATAAGGGAATACTTCATTTAAGGGAATGGTGTTTTAAGGGTTGCTATCAATTATATAACTAAATTGAGTAAAATATATTAAATAAACAAGTTTTTTGTTAAAATGTTTACCATGGTATATTTTACTTCTTTGTAGTCACGTTATTTTTTAAGGGTTTCATAATTAGTATCTTTGCTATATACGTTAAAAATTAAGTTTTGGATGGCATTAACAGAATCAAATAGTTTTAAAAATGGAACCGTAGCACCAGATTTTTCTTTAATAGATACAATTAGTGGAAAAACAATGAGTCTACAAGAACTAAAAGGAAATAAAGGAACAGTAGTAATGTTTATTTGTAATCACTGTCCTTTTGTAGTACATGTAAATCAAGAATTGGTGAAATTAGCTAACGACTACAAGAGTAAAGATATTGGCTTTATTGCTATAAGTAGTAATGATGTTAAAAACTATCCACAGGACAGACCAGAATTAATGAAACAAGTAGCAGTAAATTTAAATTACCCATTTCCATATTTATACGATGAAACACAGCAAGTCGCTAAAGCTTATGATGCCGCTTGTACTCCAGATTTTTATGTATTTGATGGAGATTTAAAAGCGACATATCATGGGCAGTTAGATAATTCAAGACCAGGAAATGGTTTGCCTGTTAATGGGGAAGATTTGAGACAAGCCATTGAGGCTGTTTTAAATAACAATTCGCCTATTGAAATTCAAAAACCTAGTATTGGTTGCAATATTAAATGGAAATAGTACTTATATGTTTAGCTGTTTATTAATTTCTTTTTGGTAGTTTTTTGTGTAGTGCTCACCAAACGTATCAATAACTACAGCAATAGCAAAATGAATCATTAAAGCTGTTAAGATTCCAAAGTATTGTGGTTTAAGTGTTGCTTTAGATAATATAATTGCTAGAATTAAAAAGAGTGATCCGTAAATACATTTTAGAATAAAAAATAGCTTTAAATTTCTCTCGATTACTATTTTGTCTTTTTCTAAATAATCTTTAGGTGCATTTTCATAAACTTCAATCTTGCTATTTACTTTTGTTTCATTATTTACTATAAAATAGCCCGTTATAAAAACTCCTGCTTCAATAGTGCCTATAATAAGCATAGTTATGGCGAATGCTTTAAATTGAGGTTTAGTTAGTAAAAAGAAAAGACCAATAATTATAGATAGTACTCCAATAATTCCTGTGCTTAACCCTAATAAACGTTCACTTTGTAAATAGTGTGATACAAATTCCATGATTTTAAATTTAATTTTTTTTAAATTTTATCTTTTTTGATTTTACAGCTTTACCATCAATATGTATATTTTGTGTTGTTATTTCTGCCCATATAGAATCTTGTTGGCTTTTATTACTTGAAACAACATCGTAGTATATTTTTAATTTTTGTACGCTATCTGAAAGACTAATTACTTCTCCTTTTAAAGTAACATTTTTAATAAGCACATCACCTAAGGTTTTAAAACTCTCATCTGTATAATTTTTTAATTGAGATTCTATCTTTTCATTAAACTCTGGGTGTTTTTCTTTTAGTGCTAATAAATCGTATAGCTCTTGAAGCTTTTCTGTACTTATATCTTTATAAGAAAAACTATTGTTTCCTATTATTTCAATACGTTCAGATTCTTCAATAGCACTTTCTTTGTATTCAGAGATATCTATTTCATTAGCCTCCATATCCATACTTTTCATGGCATCATTTTTACAAGACATTATAATTAATAGAATAAAAATATAGGTTAGTTGTTTCATTTTACTATAAATTTTAAAGTTGCAATCTTTCCATTCTCTATAGTTTTGTCAAGAATTTCTATGCGTTTTAAGCTTTTAGTTGGAATGGTAAGCATACTAATAAACTCTTCTTTAGAATATAATTCTATAGCAATGTTATTTTTAAATAGTCTATATATTTTTGCATCATTAGCAATAAGTGAGTTTAATGTTGTTATATGCTTTTTCCAGTCTTTAATGTTTCCATTAGCATAATAATGAAGCATTAAAGCATAATCGTCTGGTTTTATTTTAATGACTTGATTGGAATTAGAATTAACGTTTCTAACAATAGTGTCGGTTTTATGATATGGAGATTGGACTACAAACTTAATAACATCACTTTTGCTCTTATAAGAGAAACAACCTAGACTATCTGTTTTTAAATATATAGGAGATTCATTGTCTTGAAGTATTTTAATATCAAGAGGAATAGAAGTAATGTTTTCATTTTTAATAGCATCTATAAAACAAAATTCAAAAGTGTTTTTAGAAGATAGATTTATGGCTAAAAGCGCTATAGGAATAATTATTAAAAACCAAAGTTTTGGTAGTGATCTTTTCTTTGTAAGTTTTTTTTGCGTTGTATTTTCTGCTTTAAAAGTATTCCAATTGGTATAGCCTGCATAATTACATAATAGGTTTAATACATCTATTCTAGGTAATTTTTCTGGCGTATTTTTTATATAAGTATAAAACCATTTTTCACTTATTTTTCCTTTCACTTTATCTAACAAATCATTTTGAAAAGCAGCAATTTCTTCTCCTTTCCAATTTTCAATAGAAGATGTAGTACTATTGTTCTCCAAAAATGTAGTTTCTATAGCTTGTTTTAATGTATCGAAAAGATGTTTGTTAATAGTATTCAAATTAAACTAAATGCTTAATTGTTAGTGTTTTGAAAATTGTAAAACAGTTTACAATTGTTTTACAAGGGCTTTTCAAAAGAAAAGTATGTAAACAAAATATGTTTGCTAAAGTAATTCTTAAAAATATAAAATTATGACAGCAAAAACATTAAAAACAGTATTTAAAATTTTAGTAATAACATTAAGTGTATTCATCTTTGGATGTAAAAATGATTCATACAAAGAATCTGTTATGGCAAATGAAGTAGATATTTCAGAAAACTTCGAGACTATCTCTGCAGAACAAACGATTGCAAAATTTGCCACAGAGCAAACCAATGTACCTTTAGATTTAAAAATTATAAAATCTGCTACAGCTAGGTATCAGGTTAAGAATGTTAAACAAGCTACTAATAAAATTAAAATCGTAGCGCGAGAATATGGCGCGTACATTTCAGATTTAAGGTTTCAAAACGACTTATATAGAAAAGAAAATAGATTTACTATTAAGGTACCACAAAAACATTTTGATAAAGTAATGGATTCTGTAAACGTAATTGCAGATTTTGTGGAGTATGAAAACATAACCACAAAAGATGTTACAGAAGAGTATTTAGATATAGAAGCACGATTAAAAACGAAGCTAGAAGTAAAAGCACGTTACGAGTTAATATTGCGAAAAAATGCAGAAACAGTAGAAGATATTTTAAAAACCGAAGATAAACTACGTATTATACAAGAGGAAATAGAATCTGCTCAAGGACGCTTAAAGTATTTAACAAATAAAGTTGCTTATAGTACAATACAAATAGACCTGTATGAGTCTGTAGATTATAAAGAAGAACCAAAGAGCTATACTAAAACGTTTTGGAGTAAAACTAAAGACGGCCTTTCTAATGGCTGGTCTTTTATAGAAGCATTTATTATTGTTCTTATCAATATATGGCCATTATTAATTATAGGCGTATTTTCTTTCTTTATAATTAGAAAGCGTTTAAAAAAGTAGAGTAGATTTAATAATGAATGAAAATAGAAAATATGAAAATCATATTTTCTATTTTTGCATTTTAAAATTTTCTAAAAATGCAGCAAACAACAAATACTATATTAATGATTCGTCCAATCGGGTTTAGAATGAACGAACAAACGGCAGTAAATAACTATTATCAAAAGGTTTTAGATAATACATTACCCGAAACAGTTAATGCAAAAGCGCAACAAGAATTTGATGATTATGTTGCTAAATTACGTGCTGTTGGTATTAATGTGGTTGTAGTGGAAGACACAAAAGAATTTGATACACCAGATTCAATTTTTCCAAACAATTGGATTTCTTTTCATGAAAATGGGAATGTAGGTTTATATCCTATGTTTGCTGAAAACAGAAGATTGGAACGTCGTGAAGATGTTTTAGAACAATTAGAAACTGCTGGTTTTAAAATTAATGATATTGTAGACTACACATCGGCTGAAGATGAAGATGTTTTTTTAGAAGGTACAGGTAGTTTATTGTTAGATCGCGTAAATAGAAAAGCATATTGTGCATTGTCTCCAAGAGCAGATGAAGATTTATTTATAGAATTTTGTGAAGACTTTGAATACACACCAGTAATTTTTACAGCAAATCAAACAGTAGAAGGAAAGCGTAAAGCGATATACCATACCAATGTTATGATGTGTTTGGGAGAGACGTTTGCCGTAATTTGCCTGGATTGTATAGACGATAAAAAAGAGCGTAAACAAGTTATAAAAAGCTTAACAGATGATGGGAAAGAAGTGATTAGAATCACAGAAGCTCAAGTAAATAACTTTGCTGGTAATATGCTGCAAGTAAAAGGGAAAGATGATAAATTGTATTTAATAATGAGTCAAGCAGCATACGATTCATTATCTGAAGCTCAAATAAAGATTATAGAAAAACACTGCGAAATACTATCTAGCTCTTTAGATACTATTGAGGCTTGCGGTGGCGGAAGTGCTCGCTGTATGATGGCTGAGGTATTTCTACCGAAGGGATAGTTCAAGTGTTTACAGGATCTTCAACTCTAGTTTTAGGCAGTTCCACGAAAAAGGTGCTGCCTTTATTAATTTCACTATCTACCCAAATTCGACCATCGTTAAGCTCTACAAGTTCACGACAAATAGTTAAGCCTAAACCTGTTCCTTTTTCATTACCAGTTCCAATGGTAGTAAAAGTATTATTACCAAATAATTTTTGTTGGTTTTCTGTAGAAATACCAACTCCTGAGTCTGATACACTAAAAATAGCTTTGCTATTACTTATGGTATTAGCTATGGTTATTGTGTCGCCAGATTTACAAAATTTTACTGCATTTGCTAATAAATTTTGAATAATAATCTCAACCATACTTTTATCTGCATAAATAAAATCGCGTAAAGTATTATCAATAAGTAATACGCCTTTAGTTTGCATTTTCTGCTCAATTAATTTTATCTTTTCGTAAAACACTTCTTGAACATCAAACAATGACGGTTTAGGTTTTAAAGATTGCATTTGCGACTTAGACCAATTCAGTAAATTGAATAATAACAAAGAAGCGTTATTGGCATTTTCACTCAATTCAGGTAATAGATTATGAAACTCTTCTTGAGACAATTGGCCTTCTTTTAATAAATCAATAAACCCTTTAGTAGATGTTAAAGAATCTTTTAAATCATGAGACACTATAGAAAACAATTTGTCTTTTACTTTATTTATATTTTCTAAATGTTTACTCTGTTCTAAAATGGCTTCGTTTTGCAATTCTATTTTTTGATTTTTAGCTTCTAAATCACGAGTGTATTTTGCACTAGTATTACGTTTCATATAAAATAAAACGAAGAATACGAGTACAATTGCGAATGCAGCTAATAGTGCATAAAAAATAAGTTTTAAACGATCTAATCTTTCTTTTTCTACTAGATTTTTATCTGTGTCGGCTTTCGATGTTAAAGGGATAACAACATTATCATCTTCAATAAAACTTTCATTTAACTCACTATCATCAATTAAAGGTTTGGCATATCTAGGTTTTTCTGCATCTACCTTTTTTTGAATCTCTATAATTTGATTTTGCCAGCCAAAAGCACCTTCAAAATCACCTCTAGTAGAGTCTAAAGATTTCATGAGTTTATAATTTTTCAATAAACCCAATGTATTATCACTTTGTCTACCTAAATTACCAGCTTCTAGAAGTTGATTTTCTGCTATTTTAAAATTCCTTTTGACTAAATTTAATTCTCCTAGATTGTTAAGAGAGTTAAGAATGCCTTTTTCGTTTTTTAGTTTTCTATTTAATCGTATAGCTTTTACTAAATAGTCTGCTGCAATTTTATAATCTTCTATTTTAATATAAGCACTACCTAATTCTGGAAGAATTTCGGCTTTTAAATCATTATCATTAGTATTAGCATAGTTAAGTGCATTTTCATAATAACGTATGGCTTTATTATAATCCTCTTTTTGAAGATATAATTGCGCTAAATTTTTATTAGATACAATTAGGCCTTTAGTGTCATTTATTAGTTCTTCTACTTCTAAGCTTTTTAAATTATAATCGATTGCTTTTTCGTAAGTGCCATTATTTTGATATGCTTTTGCTAAACTTTTATATGTAGACGCTAATTCATTATTGAGTTGTTTTTTTTCTAAAACTTTAATTGCAGATAGAGCATATCTCAACCCTTTACCATAGTTGCCTCGCTCTATTTCTATAACACCTAATTGACTGTTTACTTTAGATACAGAAATAGTATCCTTTAGTTTTGAAAATAGACTTTTAGCTTTTTTATATTGACTTAATGCATTAATATAATCGTCTTTCTTTTTAAAAATTAAGGCTTTATAATAAACTACATTAGCTAAACCATTCTCATAAGCTATTTCTTCAGATTTTTTTTCAGTTCGTTTAATAAAATTTAAAGCACGATCGTAATTTTCAGATTCGTAAAGAATTTTAATAATTTTTAGAGACGTATTTACTTTCGTAGTATCATTATCTTGAAAGGTTAAATCAAGCATAAGGTTTTCTACCTCGTTATCTTGTGAATAACTAGATATAGCGAAAATTAAACATAAAAGCACTAATAGTTTCTTCATGTTACTCTAAAAAAATTACAACATAAAAATTAACTAAAAGCTTTTGAAAAGTATGTAATAATGGATTACAGTGAATTCAAACATTTGGTTAGGTAAAGTATTAATTATTTGTTGTTAATAGCTAATAACAAAAATTCAAAAAAGTCGATGAAAAAACGAATTTATAGGATTTAAAGTCAATATATTAGTTGAACTGATTAACGGTAAATTTCACCATGTAATATACCGAGAAACTTGTGTTTACGTGTTAAATCACTCGGTTTTTCGATAAAATGCAATTAACTAAATGGAATAGGTTTAAAAGAACGATAAACAGTAGGTTTCACTGTTTTACTTTACTGTTTTATTAAAGATATAACCGCTTTTTTCGGCACCCCAAACGTATTCATTATCTTTATTAAAACCTCTATCCCAAGACATAATTTTATCTTTTGTTATTTCTACTTGAGAGGTTGCATAACTTGCTCCTCTCATAGTGCTTTCGCAAGTATTAATACCAGTTGCTCCTTTGTATGTGTTTTTAGCTATTTTTTGTAAAATAACTTCACATCCGTTTTTAAGTTCTAATTGATCTAAGTTTATAGAATCGAACGCCTTAGGTGTCTTCCATTTTCCAATCCAAAGTGAGTCATTAGGTATTTTATATATATAACTACCAATAGTACTATCACTTAGTTTTTTTAATTCATATACACGCTGCCTGTATGGTTTATTTTGCATGCTACTAAGTGCTTGTTCTACATATAAAAAATGACCTTTGCCTTCCCAAATAGGATACATGTGTAATGAAATATTATAATAAGTACTATCTGCTTTTGCTTGTGCTCCAGAGTCAAAAGAACCTTGCATTAAACTATATAAATTGTCTATAGATGCATCTTTAGCGTCATTAGTTTTAATGTCATCTTTACATGATGTTAAGCAGGTAAGTAAAAATAAAAATGTAAAATATTTCATAAATAAATTGGTTAGTTTTTTAAAAAGATAAAGATATAGAATTACATAGGAAACCTATAATTTACACGAAATAAAAATACTATCTTTGTCCGTCTAAAAAACAACTGTAAATGAGCCTGCAAGACACTTTATCAAATCATGTAAAACAAGCTGTGAAACTAATGTTTCAAGCAGATTTAGAAAGCGTAGAATTTCAAGCAACACGTAAAGAGTTTGCGGGAGATATCACTGTTGTTGTATTTCCAATGCTAAGAGTTGTTAAAGGTAACCCTGTGCAAATAGGTGAAACTATAGGTCAATATTTAGTTGATAATGTTGAAGAGGTAAAAGCTTTTAATGTTGTTAAAGGGTTTTTAAATATAGAAATTAATGATAGTTATTTCGTTACGTTTTTCAACACTATAAAAGATAATGACGTTTACGGATTTATAAAGACTAATACAGAAGATAAAGCTGTTATGGTTGAATATTCTTCACCAAATACAAACAAACCGTTGCATCTTGGGCATATTAGAAATAATTTATTAGGGTTTAGTGTCGCTGAAATTTTAAAAGCTTCTGGTCGCGAAGTATACAAAACACAAATTATTAATGATCGTGGTATTCATATTTGTAAAAGTATGTTGGCATGGCAACGTTTTGGTAATGAAGAGACACCAGAGTCAACTGGGCTAAAAGGAGATAAGCTAGTTGGGAATTATTATGTGAAGTTCGATCAAGAATACAAAAAAGAGATTGAAGTTTTAAAAGGGCAAGGTAAGACTGAAGAAGAAGCTAAAAAAGAAGCACCTATTTTAGTTGAAGCACAAAATATGCTTTTAAAATGGGAGTCAGGAGATAAAGAAACCGTTGCATTATGGGAAACAATGAACCAATGGGTTTATGATGGTTTTAATGTAACTTATAAAAACTTAGGAGTAGATTTTGATAAACTATATTATGAAAGTCAAACCTATTTATTGGGAAAAGAATTTGTTGATGAAGGCTTAAAAACAGGTGTTTTCTTTAAAAAAGAAGATGGATCTGTATGGTGTGATTTAACAGAAGATGGTCTAGATGAAAAAATAGTATTACGTAGTGATGGTACAGCTGTTTATATGACCCAAGATATTGGTACAGCGATACAACGTGTGAAAGATTTTCCTAATGTTGGTGGTATGGTTTATACTGTTGGTAATGAGCAAGAGTATCATTTTCAAGTATTATTCTTAATTATAAAAAAATTAGGATTCGATTGGGCTAAAAATCTATTTCATTTAAGTTACGGTATGGTAGATTTACCTAGCGGTAAAATGAAGAGTAGAGAAGGAACTGTTGTAGATGCAGATGATTTAATTACTGGTATGGCAACTACTGCTCAAGAAATTTCTGAAGAATTAGGGAAGTTAGATGGTTATTCTAAAGAAGAAAAACAAGAGTTATATAAAACCATAGGTCTAGGTGCTTTAAAATATTACCTTTTAAAGGTCGATCCTAAAAAGCGTATTTTATTTGATCCAAAAGAGTCTATAGATTTCCAGGGTAATACTGGACCTTTTATTCAATATACATATGCTAGAATACAATCTATTTTGCGTAAAGCTAAAGTTAATAATGTTGTTTCTTCTAGTTTAGTTGAATTGTCGTTAGAACTACATGACAAGGAAAAAACATTATTAAAGCAATTACAGTTATTCCCAGAAGTGATTCAAAATGCAGCAAATAATCATAGTCCAGCATTAATAGCTAATTACATATACGAATTAGTAAAAGATTATAATTCATTTTTTCAAAATTTACCTATAGTTATGGGCAATGACGATGAGCAATCTATGAATTTTAGAGTACAATTATCGCAAACCGTTGCTAATACTATTAAAAACGGATTTAGCTTATTAGGTATTAATGTACCTGAACGTATGTAAGTTTACTCTATTATAATCTTTTTTGTAAACGTAGCAGTATCTGTTTTAAATTTAATAAAGTACACTCCAGTTTGTAGTTGCTGTTTTAAATCTAGAGTAAAACTACTATCTATATTTTGCTTTTCAATAGAGGTTATTTTTCTGCCTTCTATAGTATAAATATCTAACGTAACTGTATCGTTTTTTATAGCTCCTAAATTAATTGTTATATTTCCATTACTTGGATTAGGATGTAAACTAAATGGAGTATCTAGAGTGTCTTCTTCAACAGATAATGCTGGGTTTACTTGCATGAATATTTTATAATCATCGCAGGCACCTAAAATAATGTCCATTAAGCCGTCATTATTAATATCAATATAATCGTGATCGTAAGTTGAAACGTTCCAAGCATTAATAGTCGAACCGTAAGGATGAATAATATTACCGCTATAGAGGTTTTCATTTTCAAAAATTATAAATCGTCTGTTTGCAGGTGTTTCACATGGAGGTAAATCTGTATCTACACTAGACAAACCAATATCTAAATCACCATCACCGTCAAGGTCAACCATTTTTACATTTCCTCCAAAGCCATCGGTTCTATTGGTAGCCATGCTTTGTTGGGTTACTGTTACGCTTTGGTCTATAGTAACACTTGTTATTTTATCTATATAATCTGCTGCATCATCAACTAAATAAAAATCTAAAAACCCATTATCATTTAAATCTCCAGCAGTAAACATGTATGGATCTGGACCAGGTAATCTATGCCAATTTGTAAAGGTACCTGCACCATTATTAAATAATACTAAAGTCCCTTTAGTATTAAATGGAGCGATATTATTTAAACCTAGGTTTTTTATAATGTCTAGATCGTTATCATTATCTATATCATGAAATTCTACACCTGTACCAAAGCTGGAGTTTCTTAAATCTCCCATTCGTGTTTGCGTTTCCTCAGTAAAAACACCTGTGCCATCGTTTATTAATAAAGCATCTAAAGCATTACCAAAAGGATCATAATTTACCATAAATAAATCTGGATAGGTGTTACCAGTTAAATCACCACTCCAACCGGCACAAAACTGAATAGGATTAACAGTAATGGTTGGTAATCTCGTGCTAGATTCATCTATAAAACCAAGCCAATTTCCATTAGTGTCTTCACCTTGATTAATAAATAATTTGGGCTGGTCTTCAAAAGTGTTAATAATAAAAAGATCTAACCAAGTGTCTTTATTAACATCAACGCAAATAATATCTCTAGCATCTGTAGAACTCGATAAAAATGCAGGCGCATAAACATCGGTTTTGTCTTCTAAAACGCCATTTTCATTCATAAACAATAAATCTGTCTTACCTCCAGCAGATGAGAAAGGTGTTTTTCTAACGACCACTAAATCTGTAAAGCCATCATTGTTAAAATCGCCAACAGCTAAATCTTTTTCTTGATCATCAACTTTTGTATTGTCTGTATTGTCAGATATATTTACAACATTTATTCTAGTACTAGTTTCTTCAACAAAGTCTATCCATTGTGCTTGTGTTTTAAAACAGAATAGACATAGTAAAACTGCAAAAAAGTAATTTGTTTTCATCTCAATCTTTTTTTATTATTAAAAATATAAATAGATTAAGTAATAAGATGTTGGGGATATCTTTTTCTGAAGCTTAAATTTAGTAAAGTAAATTAAATCAATGAGTTAAAAAATGAAATAATCTTTGAATTTAACCAAAAGCATCTTTTTTTAAGTTTTCATCCTGAGCATCGTCTTTTGTATCTAATTGTTCAATAAGATGTTTTGGTAAGTTATCTTTCCTTTTAAATGTCATAGGAAAAGGTATAGCGCATGCAATAGCTATAAATACTATTAACGCTACTAATCGTAGTTGTTTTTTTATATTCATAATTGTGAATTTTGTAATTATTTAAATCGAGAAGAAAAGGTTATTTATAACCTGGTTTAAATAATTGTAGAATTCACAGTGTTTATTAGAAGTTGAGCTTTTAGTATAGAATAGAGACGCCCAGTCTTAAAATGATTATAAAGATTATTCTGCTTAATAAAAAGTATATGATTGTAATCTTCAGTTTTCTTTTTAAAGCTAAAGTATTGTAGTTTATAGAACGAAAACGAGTCGTCTTTTGTTTGTAGTATCTTATTATAATTTACATAATAAGCAAGTTGTTTCCTCGTCTCTTTAATTTGTATCCATTCTGTAGTGTTGCTAACAAAAGTTGTTGTACTAGCATTTCCAGAATAAGAGATTAGCGATGCTAATACCGTTAAACTATAAAGCCATTTATGTAGTTTTAAGTAGAACATTACTATTTAAAGATAGTGAATTTAGAATTGGGAGTTGGGTTTAAAAACTACTATTTTAAAAATGTTTTTATGCTTTTTTATCTAACTTTATGCAAAATTAGTATAAAGAAATTGGCCTTTTGAATCTGTTTTTTTCAATACCTTTCATGAAACTTAAAAAAAATGTGGAAAGATTCAAAAGGTTCAATTTCTAATAAAATTCAAAAAATGTACATAATCCAAAATGTACACAATCTGAAAATGTACATAATCCAAAAAATGTACAAATCAGTTTAATTAATGTAATACTAATGCAACTGAGTTGCAAATATAAATAAAATATTTTGTTTAGCAACTCAGTTGCATTATATTTGTTTTATGGGGATATTAAGAAAAACAAAATCTGTAAAAATATTACTTGAGGAATTTGATAAGAAATCAAGCGCTATTTCAGCTATAACTTTAGTAGAACGTCTTGCTTCAGAGTTAAATAAGACGACAGTTTATCGTGTTTTAGATAAACTTGAAGAAGATAAAGTTTTACATTCTTTTTTAGGAAAAAATGGGCATAAATGGTATGCCAAATGTAATGGTTGTTCTGTATCTGGTCATCAAGATTCTCATCCTCATTTTCAATGTTCAGATTGTGGTAAAGTAGATTGTTTATCTACAGATGTTCTTATTCCAAAAATACCTAACCGTAAAGTAGATGTATCTCAAGTTTTGCTTCAAGGTAAATGTGAAGAATGTTATGTTTAGTGCATCATGTGTCATGATTTATTCGTCGCTTATACAGCATCTATTTGTATTACATTTACAATATTTTAGATTATATAAATGCAGAATCACTAACGCTATTGCGGGAACATAAATAAGATTATCATTTAAAACCAACCACTCCAATTTTTCGTTTACTATTACTAAGAACAGTAGAAACCAACTTAGCCACAATAAAGGCTTTATCCAACTATTTGAACTTGTTTGTGTTGACTTGTAAATCGCAAAAAAGGAAATAATTAAGAAAAAATAATCAATAAACTGCCACCAAGTTGGAGCTGCACTACAACAGGTTACCGAACAAGTTTGTACTATAAAAAGAAAAGGAGTAGCAATACAATGTATTAGACACAAAGTACTTGCAATAGCTCCCAACATATCTGATTTACGCGTTATAAATACCATTTAATTTCTAGTTAATGCAACTGAGTTGCAAATATAGGTAAGAGCTTTTATTAATACAACTAGGTTGAGTTCTTTTTGTAGTTATAATAAAAAAATAAAATTATTGAGGTATTAATTAGTGAATTTAGCCATTACTTCTGTTGTATCTTATAAATAGAAAAGGAGTAACTTATATATTGCTTTTATTGATATAAGTTTTATGTCAACTAGAGAGTTATATATGTATTAATTGAATGAGTATTCCAATGATTCCAATAATTAAACAAAGTGGAGAAAATACTTCTGTATCTGCTTTCGAGAATTTAGTGTTTTTTATTTTTTTGAAAAACCCAACATAATTGAATTCGCCAATAGCACGCAAAATAAAAATAGAAGGTATAAACCAATATCCGTAGTTTATTATCCAATTCGGAATTTGAACATTAATGAGTCCAGATTTTACGAGATATAGTAACCCAAATAGAGTTAATGTGAGTCCTACTATTAAGGTCGCTAATTTAGGAATAGATAAATTACTTAACTCATTTTCTTTTGTGGGAATAACACTTTTTAAACCCCAAACACCTCCAAAAAGCCAATAGAAATGAAATCCACCAAGTACTGTAAAAATTAAGAATAGAAATATAGATAGGGCTACAATAACCATAAGATTGAAATTTTAAAAAAGTGTTCTATATATTAGTTTTAATTCAAACAAATTTAGAGTTATGTATTATAGCTACCACTTAACTTTGGGTAATTAATGTTTTTTAGAAAGTTGATTTCTAATCCTACTTAAAGATTGTGGTGTTATACCTAAATAGCTAGCAATGTGTTTCAATGCGTATTTTTGAAAAAAGTTAGGTTGCTCTTTTAAGAGTAATAAATACCTGTCTTTAGGCGCTAAAAATAACAGTTGTTCTGTTCTACGTTTACTGTTTATAAAAATTTGTTCACTCATAATTCTACCAAATGTATTCCAATAGAAAGAAGTTTCGTAAAGTGAATGTAGTCCAGTTCTGTCTAATAAAATGACCTCAGCTTTTTCAATAGATTGAATCCATAATGTTGATGGCTTTTGGCTTATAAAACTTTCGTAATCTGTAATAAATTCGTTTTCAGATTTTAGTAAAAGATTGGTTTCAATAAGATTATCGTCTCTATGATAAGATCTTATTGAACCAGATTTAATAAAGGCAATGAAATCGCATATATTGGGAGGATTTAGTAATTGCTCATTTTCATTAAATTGAACAATTCTTAAATAAGGTTTTATTGCCTCCCAATCATTTTCTTCTATAGGAAGAAACTTGTTTAGTATGTATTTTAATGTTTCGATTTTTTAATTGTTTTTACTCAATTATGTAATATATAGTTTTATTTAATTAGTGGTTGGATTAGTCTAATCAAATATTAAATAAAAAAGAATACTATGAATTTAGTTTGTTTGTTCTAGATTGAATAAATGAATTTAATCACCTAGTTAACTAATCATTTTAATCAGTTTTTCCATGCTTTCAGTATTCTCTTCTTTCTTTTTGGCAGTTTCTATCGCCAATAGAGCAATTTTTTTTGCTTCTTTTTTATCTCCAGATTTGTACATTAAATAAGCATAAGTGTCTAAATAGGAATAGGTAGGTTCTTCTTTTATAACCACTTTCATCCATTTAAGACATTCTTTTATAATCTCTTGATTCTCGCAATCTTCATAAACTTGCCAACAAAAATGGTTAACATATTCGTTATTAAACTCACCTTTGCTTTTTAAATTTTTATTAATTTCAAAAACCTTGTCCCATTTGTTTTGAGCCTTTAAAAAGTCTTTTTCAAAAGAAGGTAGAATATCGTCTGTCCATTTTTTGCTTAATCCAGCTTTCGCATAGATAACAGCAGCGTCATATTTACTTTGACTTTTTTCTGATATTGCTTGGTCAAATTTACTTGACGTTAAAAAATACATCATTATTTCAACATCGGTTTTGCCGTAAAGGGTTAAATATTTATCTCTGTTTTTTAGAATAGTTTCTGCGATATCATTTGTAGATTCCTTAGCGAAGTATATTAAAGTTGAAAAATATTCTTCTGAAAAAATATCTTTTTCAGTTTTTAAATATTCATTAATCTCTAGAGGATTGATTCTAGTATTAGTTCGATCTATATAATCAACATAAAACTTCGGGTATTTAGATACCTCAATCTTATTAGAATATCCTTTTAATATTTTATTTTTTCTATTTAATTCAATACCATTATTTGTGAACTCTAATACGTTTTTATTTAACGATTGAAAGTCTACTCCTGGAAAACCGTATTTCCTATTTAAAACATATCCTTTTTTATTAATAATAAGCCCTGTTGGATAACTACTTACATGATGTTTTTTGGACAGATGAAAAATACTGTCATTTTCTGCATTGTATTTTAAAAGAATAAAATCCTTTCCAAGAACCTGCTTAATAGAATCGTTTTGAAAGATTAATTTGTCCAATTTCTTACACGGAGCACACCATGTTGTATAAAAGTCGATAAAAATTAATTTATCTTGTAGTGATGCTACTTCTATGGCTTTATTGTAGTCTTGGTCAATAATTATTAAACCTTGCTCAATAGAGCTCAAGTTGTTTTTAGATGGTCCTTTTTCGTTTTTACAACCGAGTAATAATAAGGTTAAAACGATTAATTTTATAGTTTTCAAAATTATTTGGTTTTTAAATGTATTGCCTCTTTTCTAGATTTTATTTTTAATTTAGAATAAATACTACCAACATGCGATTTTACTGTAGATAATTCAATATTACATTCAGCAGATATTTCTTTATTAGTCAACCCATTTCGTATTAAATTGAATATTTTTCGTTCTTGAACACTTAATTTTTTAATGTTTTGATTCTTCTTTTTAAAATAAATTAAGAGGCTTATAAAAAGGATACTAATTGTAATGATTAAAATAATAATGTAGTTTATATTTTTATTATTTGTAGAGCCATTATTAAACGGAAGTTGTTGTCGAAAAGATTTAAAATAAGAACTGTTTTCGTTTTTCCATTTAGATAAATAAGTTTTGTAAAATTCTGGGTTTTTTAAGTAATCTGTTTGAAAATCAATATGGTATATAGCATAAAGCGAAACCAAAGAATTTGAGCTCGTATCTGCTACCACTTTCAGTTTTTCTGAAACGACCTCCTTTATAAATTCTTTTTCTATTATAGAGTTTTCATAGTCTATGGAGTTTGGGTAATTAGATAAGTTTTTAATGTGGTTAAAGGTTTTCATATAGTTAGCTCCTTCAATTCTTGTATTTAAGAATATTGGTATGCCTTCTGTATTGAATAGTTCTATTTTAGAATCTCGTTGCGCTATTAAGAATATAAAGTTTTCGTCGCTACTACCAATAATTAAAGAGTTTGGCGAAACATCTTTTTTAACAACGTGTAAGCGTAATAATGACCATTTATCTGGAACCTTGGTTAAATCAATTTTGAAGTAACCAAGACTGTCAATAATTGCGCTTGTAATTATAATATCATTAGAAACAGCGTATTCTTTCTCAAATGTTTTAATGTATGATACATATATTTTTCTTTCCCAAGTATCATCTAATATCAATTTGCCTGATATTTGACCAGTATTTTTAGAAAACACTTTAGTTTGACTACATAATATTAGAACTAGAATGACTAAAGTGTTTTTTAATATTTTATTCATTCATAGTTGGTTTTATATATTTAGAAACAGACATAGCCACATTACCTTCAGATTCATAGGAAGAAATTTTTATTTTCCAATCTCCAACTTTAGCATCTGGAATTGTTTTATCAAAAGCTCCCGAGGTATATTCTAACGCTTCTTTCTCTTGGTTTGAAATCGATTGTGAATTGAACTTTAATGATAGTTCTCCTTCTTTGGTTCCTTCAGGGTTATAGATTTCAATTAAAGCAGTTCCCGAGCTAATATTTGCTCTTATGCCAATGCGTAATGTTGTTTTAGAAGTGACTTTAAAAAGTATAGGTTTGCTACTATTGTTAGATTGCTTTGAGAGTGTTATATTTTTTGTTAGAATATTTTCAGCATTCTTTCTCCATTCTTGAGCTTTTTTTCTTTCTTTTTCAGCCTTTATTCTTTGAATTTCAGCTAATTTTCTTTGCTTATCAGCTTTTGCTCTTTCAATGTTAGCTTGCTTTATTAGCTCAATAGTTTTTAGTCTTTGTATTCCACTCTTTACTCTTTGTTCATCAGCTTTTTTTCTTTCAATATCTGCTAACTTCCTTAATTCATCAGCTTTTTTTCTCTGGATAACAGCGAGTTTTCTTTGTTTATCAGCTTTTTTTCTTTCTATAGCAGCTAATGCCCTTTGTTTATTAGCTTTTTTTCTCTGTATTTCAGCTATTCTATGTTGTTCTTTTACTTTGGCTAAAAACTCTTCTTTCTGTTTTTCATAACTAATAAGTTTTATGTTAAATTCATTATCTGTTAAGCCTTTTGCTTTTAACTGCTTAATGTAAGCAGCTCTATGAATCTTCCAGCTCTCTTTTGGTGTGAAACTACCCTGAGATTCCGGTGGATAGATATAGTTGTCATTTAAAGAGTCTTTTTTCACTTGAGAAAAGGTAAAGCTGCTACTTACAAGTAAAACGAATAATAAAAATGTGCTTTTTTTCATATTGATAAAATTAATATTAATAATTACTTTGAAAGCAAATTTAATTTGAGTTTTAATGAATTAGTTAATAATTAGGGTAGGAAAAAAGTATGAATGAAGTATGAAATATTAAATACTACCGATTATTAGCTGTCTTATTCTTAGTAAGTTTTTATGTTTAAAAAATTATTGATTTACTACTTATTAACCTCTTTCAATAATTTAGGGTGGGAAAAACTACCCTAATAAAAATAGGATAAGGACTTATTTAGTCTAAACTTAGCGCTAAATTTTACACGCTATTAATCAATCTTATTCACCTCATTCAATTAGCTTAATTGTTTGGGGTGAAATTATATTAATACTAATTGGTAGCAAATGGTTTTTATTTACTGTTTAATAACGTAACAGATAATAGTAAAATCGTATTAATATTGAAATAGCATTGTAAACAAATCACTTTCTCTTATTTTTGTACCAATGCAAAACACCTTACATAAGCATATTCCAGAAGCAGCAATACCTCAAGTTTTACAATTATTAAAATACGATAATTTAGTTGTTTTGGTAAAAAAAGAACGTAAAACACGACATGGTGATTATAAAGCCTTACCAAATGGTAAACATCAAATTACTATAAATGAAAACTTAAATCGCTATCGTTTTTTAATTACTCTTATTCATGAAATAGCACATTTTGAAGCCTATAAACATTATGGCAAATTTATAAAGCCTCATGGGATGGAGTGGAAACGAACATTTCAACATTTAATGCTACCTTTTATTAACCCAGAAGTATTTCCATCGACTATTTTGCCCCTTTTAGCGAATCATTTTAGAAATCCTAAGGCTAGTAGTGATACAGATGCGAAATTAGCTTTAGCTTTAAAACAGTTTGATGCACCTAACAATAAAAACTACATTTTTGAAATACCATACGAAGAAGCATTCAAGTTTAGAAATAATAAAGTTTTTAAAAAAGTAAAAAAACGAGTAAAACGTTACGAATGTGTTGAGATTAAAACAGGAAAAGTGTATCTTTTTAGTCCCAATGCAGAAGTAGAATTAATACGTTCTCATGAAAGCGAGATTGTTGTTAACAAAAAATAGCTGTAACACTTTGTGCAATAGAGAGTCAAACTAATAGAAATTAAGATATTGAGTAGATTAAGGTCTTGCAATAACAAAAAAATATGAATAAAAATTATTATGCAATATTAATGGCTGGAGGCGTAGGATCACGTTTTTGGCCAGTGAGTACTCAAGATTTTCCTAAACAGTTTCATGATATGTTAGGAACAGGAGATACGCTTATTCAAAAAACATTTAAACGTTTAGCAAATCTTATTCCTCAAGAAAACATTTTTATTTTAACTAACGAACGCTATAATGATTTGGTTTTTGAACAATTGCCAGGTGTTACTAAACGACAAGTTGTTTTAGAACCAGCAATGCGTAATACGGCGCCATGTATTTTATACGCCTCATTAAAAATACAAAAAGAGAATCCAGATGCGGTTATGATTGTGGCACCTAGCGATCATTGGATAGAAGATGAAAAAGCATTTAGCGATAATGTACAGGACGCTTTTAATTTTTGTTCTAAAAGTGAGGCATTAATGACTTTGGGTATAAAGCCTACTTTTCCAAATACAGGATATGGTTATATTGAATTTGATAAAAACACCAATGAAACTATTAAAGCAGTAAATCAATTTAGAGAAAAACCAGATTATGAAACTGCAAAAGATTTTATTGCGCAAGGTAATTTTTTATGGAATGCTGGTATTTTTATATGGAGTGTAAAAAGTGTTTTGAAAGCATTTAAAAATAATCAGCCAGAATTATTTTTACTTTTTGAAAATGGTATTGCAGTCTATAATACAGATTTTGAAGACGATTTTATTAGAGATAATTATGGTAAAGCAGAAAATGTTTCTGTGGATTATGCCATTATGGAAAAGTCGCAAAATGTATATGTACTACCAGCGACATTTGACTGGAATGATCTAGGTACTTGGGGTAGTTTATATGATAAGTTAGATAAGGATAATGATAATAATGCAGTTGTAAATGCAAGAACACTTACTGAAGATGCTTCGGGAAATATGATACGCACCAAAAGTGATAAAATAGTTGTCATTGATGGCTTAGAAGATTATATAATTGTAGATAAAGATGAGGTGTTATTAATCTATCCTAAAACAAAAGAACAAGATATTAAAAAAGTACTCCAACAAGTAAAAGAGAAGTTTGGAGAGCAATATGGTTAAAATATGAGTGAAGAAAGTAAATTTAATTTTTCTGAAGAACAGGCTAAAAGCCAAACAGAAAAAAAGGACGAAGCAGTAAAACAATCTAAAGAAACTGTAAAAAAAGATGCCGTTAGTTTTATTGAAAGCACAAAAACCTTTTTTAAAGAGCTTTTAGATTTTAGACATGATACAGATCGTGATGCTACAATAGAGGCTATTAAAGCAGATATACCTTTTAAAGGTGCTACAGCATGGATTTTAATTTGTTCCATATTTGTGGCTTCGGTTGGTTTAAATGCCAACTCTACAGCTGTAGTTATTGGAGCCATGTTAATTTCACCATTAATGGGGCCAATTTTAGGTATAGGTATGTCTATAGCTATCAATGATATAGATACTTTAAAAAAGTCTTTAATAAACTTAGCGGTAATGATTATTTTAAGTTTATTAACGGCTTATCTTTTCTTTAAATTTTTTCCATTACATGAAGATTCATCAGAATTATTAGCAAGAACAAAACCAGATATTAGAGACGTTTTAATAGCCTTTTTTGGAGGTTTAGCATTAATTATTGCGAGAACTAAAAAAGGTACAATAGCTTCAGTGATTTTTGGTGTTGCAATTGCGACAGCATTAATGCCGCCTTTATGTACTGTTGGTTTTGGTTTAGCAAAAGGTGGTGAATACGGATTTAAATATGCCACAGGAGCAATGTACCTATTTACTATTAATACAATATTTATTGCGCTAGCTACATTTATTGTATTGAAAGTGTTACGTTTTCCAATGCTTAAATATGCGAATTCTAAAAAACGTAAACGTATCGCTCAATTGGCTTCTATACTTGCAATATTGGTAATGATTCCAGCTGTTATGACTTTTATAGATGTTTATAAGCAAAGTAAATTTGAAAATCAAATTGCTCGTTTTATAGAAAATGAAATAGAAGGGAATGATGCTTTAAATCTGTTAGACCATGATAAAGATTATGATGATAAAATATTCGAATTAAATTTCTTAAATGAAATTACTGAAGCAACAAAACAAGATTTATTAAATGAAATAAAAAATAATCCTATATACCCAGACTTAAGAGATGTAGCTCTAAAGTTAAAAGGTAATGATACAAAGAGTTATGAATTAATTTCAAATGCATATAAAGATACTCGGGAGGAATTAAAGAAGAGTAAGAATATTATTGCTGGCCTACAAAAAGAAATAAGTGAGCTTCAGGAAGAGGTTACTAATTTAAATAAACAACTAGAACAAAAAACTAACGTTAAGACTGGAATATCATTTACGGCGCTTGCAAAAGACGCTAAAATTAGGTTTAAAGATTTAGAGTTCTTTAGTTATGCTAAAATGTTAGAATCTAAAGATTTTATAAAAGTAGATACTGTATCTGTAGCACGTTTAAAATGGAATACGGCTTTAAGTGATAGTTTAAAAACAATTAAGGAAAAAGAATTAAGTCAATGGTTAAAACAAACCGTAAAGACTAAAAAGGATATTGTTATAAAAAGAGAGTAACTTATTTATTTAAGCTTTCACGTACTTTTCTAAATAGGTTAGAAGAATAGACAAAATCGGTAACAATTTCGTTATCGGTTTTAAATATATTGTGTTTAGAACCTTCCCATTCTTTTAAGCCATAACGTAAGAAAACAATTTTCTCTCCTATTTCCATAACAGAATTCATGTCATGAGAGTTTATTACGGTAGTAATCTCATATTCTTCCGTAATTTCTTTAATTAAATTATCTATAACAATGGCAGTTTTTGGATCTAAACCGGAGTTTGGTTCATCACAAAATAGATATTTTGGTTTATTCACAATTGCCCTTGCAATAGCAACACGTTTTTGCATACCACCAGAAGCTTCGCTTGGCATTTTTTTATGAGCGTCAGGTAGATTTACACGATTTAAAACAAAATCTACGCGATCCATCATCTCACTTTTACTTTGTTTTGTAAACATGCGTAAAGGAAACATAACATTTTCTGCAATGGTCATAGAATCAAAAAGTGCACTACCTTGAAAAACCATTCCCATGTCTGCTCTTAAATCACGTTTTTTGTCTTCAGATAGTTCTGAGAATATTTTACCATCATAAGAGATGCTGCCTTTCTCATAATCAAATAAACCTAAAAGACACTTTAAAAAAACGGTTTTTCCAGAACCACTAGTTCCAATAATAAGATTGGTTTTACCTTTTTCAAATGTGGCACTAATACCTTTTAAAATATGTGCATCTCCAAACGATTTTTCTAAATCTTTTACTTCTATCATTAGCTTAATAACATTTGGGTTAATACATAGTTTAAAAGTATAATGGCAACACTAGTCCAAACAAAAGAAGTGGTACTGGCTTTTCCAACTTCTAATGCACCACCTTTCATAAAATAACCATGATAAGAAGGTATTGTGGCTAATACAAAGGCAAAAAGTAGTGTTTTAATAAAAGCATATACTATTTGAAAAGGGATTAATTCTGTTTGAATTCCAATAATATAATCATCTGCAGAAGAATAACCTCCCAAAACACAAGCGGTTAAACCTCCAAAAATCCCCAAAAACATAGCAATAGAAATCACAAAAGGATATAACATTAAAGCAATAAATTTTGGAAATACTAAATAATTTATAGAATTAATACCCATGACTTCAAGTGCATCAATTTGTTCTGTAACTCTCATGGTTCCAATACTTGATGTTATAAAAGATCCTACTTTTCCGGCCATAATAATAGAAATAAATGTGGGAGCAAATTCTAAAATAACAGATTGTCTAGTGGCAAAGCCAACAAGGTATTTAGGTATTAAAGGATTGTTGATGTTTAACGCAGTTTGTATAGTAATTACGCCACCAACAAAAAATGAAATAAAAGCTACAATTCCTAAAGACCCTATAATTAAATCATCTATATCTTTTAATATAAGTTGTTTCATTACAGACCATTTCGTGGGCTTACGAAACATCTCTAAAACCATTAAAAAATATGTGCCAATATTATGTAGGTACTGCATAGTAATATTTATAATGCTAAAGTATAAAAATCTAATGACGTATTTAACGATTAATTTAAATTAAGATAAACTAAAAAATGTATTTTTGAAAACGTTACAAAACAAAACAAAAATGAGATTTCAATTAAGTTTATTATTTGCACTATTACTTTTTAATTGTAAGGCACAAAACAATATTATAACATCAAAAGATACTGGTAAGGTATCTATAAATACGCAGCCTAAATTAGTAATTGGGATTGTTGTAGATCAAATGCGTTATGATTATTTGACACGATTTTATGATAAATATGGAGATGGTGGATTTAAACGTATGGTGAATGAAGGATTTAATTGTAAAAACAATCATTATAATTATGTGCCAACCTATACTGGTCCAGGACATGCTTCAATTTATACTGGGACTACACCAAAGTATCATGGTATAATAGCAAATAACTGGTACGATAAGTTTATTAAAGAAATGGTGTATTGTGCAGAAGATAGTAATGTCTTGGCGGTGGGAAGTGAGTCTGAGCTAGAGCGTATGTCTCCACATAGAATGAAAACAACAACGTTTAGTGATGAAAATAGATTATTCACACAAATGAAAGGAAAAACCATTGGTATTTCAATAAAAGATAGAGGCGCAATACTGCCTGCTGGACACTCTGCTAATGCGGCTTATTGGTTTAGAGGAAAGAATGAAGGAAACTTTATTACAAGTACTTATTATATGAAGAACTTACCAAAATGGGTTAGTGATTTTAACACATCTAATGTGTCTGAAAGCTATTTGAAAGAGTGGAATACGTTGTATGATATTAATACATATACCGAGAGTGGAAATGATTTAAATGCATATGAAGGCGGATTTAAAGGGAAAGATCAAGCAGTATTTCCTTATGATTTAGCGAAACTTAAAGATCAAAATGCTGGTTTCGATATTATTAAAGGTACACCATATGGTAATAGTATTGTTGCCGATTTTGCTATTGCTGCGATAGAAGGTGAGCAATTAGGACAAGATACTATTACAGATGTGTTAACGGTTAGTTTTTCTAGTACAGATTATGTAGGGCATAATTTTGGAGTGAATTCTAAAGAAATTGAAGATACTTATCTACGTTTAGATAAAGATATCCAGCGTTTACTTAATACTTTAGATTCTAAAGTTGGAGCAGGCGAATATACTGTGTTTTTAACGTCAGATCACGGAGCAGTTGAGGTGCCATCATATTTACAAAGTCATAACATACCAGCTGGATATTTTGATAAAGATGCTTTTAAAAAACAATTAGATAGTTTCATGGCAGAGCGTTTTAAAGCTTCAGATTTAATTGAAAATATCAGTAATAATCAGTTGTTTTTTAATAAAAAGCGCTTAAAGGCTTTAAATATTTCTATAGAAGAAGTGCAAGATGCATTAGTACAAGAATTAATTAATTATAAAAATATAGATAAAGTATATGCTTCTAAGACTTTTCAAACTGCTTCTTTTGGTAGTGGAGTTGAAGCATTATTGCAAAATGGTTATAACCAAAAACGATCTGGAGATATAATAATGGTTAAAGATCCAGCAGTTATTAGCTACAGTAAAACAGGCTCTACACATGGTTCTGGTTTAAATTATGATACTCACGTACCATTATTGTTTTTTGGAAAAGGAATTAAAAAGGGCAGTACACAAGTTAAAACAGAAATTATAGATATAGCACCAACAATATCTGCATTATTGGGTATAAGTTTTCCTAATGGGGCTACAGGAGATGTTTTAGAATTTGTTGTTGATTAAATATTTTGCCATTCCTGTAAAAGCAGGAATTTATTTTAAAGGATGTTATTAAATTGTGGATTCCTACTTTCGTAGGAATGATAAGAAGTTGTTTTATTTTCTATACAAAAAGTAATTATTCACTAGCGCAACATAAGCTTGTTTGGCCTCATCTTCAGAAATATCTTGAATTTGGAATAAGGCGTTAGTCTTAAAGGCGTTAATTATTGGTGTTCGACTACTTGGTCGCTCGTAATTATTAGTTGCTTTTTTATAGTAGGCATAAAGTCTTAATAGAAAATCTGCAGGAAAAGGTTCTGTATGCGCATTTATACGCTCTACAGCATCTTTAAAGGCAATATCTATTTCTTCAGAAGTCATGTCTATTACATTTCGGCAATGATACTTTCACCACCACGAACTTTTTGGTTTAATTCTACTTTAATGTTGGTATCTAAAGGTAAAAATAAATCTACTCTTGAACCAAATTTTATAAATCCAGAGTCACTACCTTGAGTAACATCTTGTCCCGCTTTAGCGTAATTTACTATTCGCTTAGCTAAAGCTCCAGCAATTTGACGATATAATACTTTACCGTAGCTTTTGTTCTCTACAACAACAGTTGTGCGTTCATTTTCTTCACTAGCTTTTGGATGCCAAGCAACAAGGTATTTTCCAGGATGATATTTACTGTATTCTACTTTGCCAGCAATAGGATAACGTGTTACATGCACATTTAATGGAGACATAAATACACTAACCTGTAATCGTTTTTCTTTAAAAAACTCTGGTTCAAAAACTTCCTCTATAACCACAACTTTCCCATCTACAGGAGAAACCACAGTCTTATCATCCGCATTTGTATTACGTTTCGGGTTTCTAAAAAACTGAAGTATTAGATATAAGAAAACAGCAAGTGTAGCAAATAAAAGGTATTGTAACCAATTAATACTTACAAAGCGGTCTACAACCATAAATAGGCCGATAACAATAATAAAAGTGATTAAAATAATTTTATGTCCTTCTTTATGAAACATACTGTAAAATTCTTAAGAATAAATAAATAAATGGTGCTGCAAAAATAACACTATCAAAGCGGTCTAACAAACCGCCATGACCAGGCATAATTACACCGCTATCTTTTACGCCTGCTTGACGTTTAAATTTCGATTCAATTAAATCACCTATGGTACCTATGAAACTTATTATGACACTTAAAATTAACCAGTTATTAAATGTCAATGTTTCGGTATAAGTGAAAATAAAATAACTAGCAATACATGCAAAAAGTAAACCTCCAAGAAAACCCTCAACTGTTTTCTTAGGTGAAATACTTGGAAACAACTTTTGTTTACCAAAGTTTTTACCTACTAAATAAGCAAAAGTATCATTAACCCATACAATAATAAAGGAACCTAAAAGTAATTTAGGTGAATATTCATTTTTATAATATGGAATTAATATTAAGAAAATGAAAGCACTAGAAATATAAAAAGTAGTTAATATATAACGTTTTGATTCAAACATTGGAATTACCTTTTCAGAAAATAAATCCTTGACTAGTAATAAGTGTACAAAAATGGAAATAACCATAAGTATTTGCGTAGCCTCATCGATACCCATTGATGAGTTCATGAATAACCTCCAATAGCCAAATATGATATAAATTACAGTAAATATAATATATGGAACTACACTTTTAAGTTGAATTAGTTTTTTAAACTCGGCTAAACAAAGCAATCCGAATATAAAAAATACAATAATAAGTGCATGTTGAAAAAAAAGAGAGCCTACTAAAAGTGTTACATAAAGTAATCCAGATAGTGATCTAGTTAAAGTTTCTTTCATTGCTTATAGGTCTTCTAAAAGCAACAAATATAAGTTTTTTGAAGCACTACCATAGCTTAAAAAGTCTTTTTCCTCAACGTTTTTAAAATGTTTAATGGTAGTGATATTAGTAGGGAGTTTTTGTTTGTTTTTAGTTTTTATTTGGCGTAAACCTTCGCCAATATTAGTTACAATCTGACTTGTAGTAGCAAAAACGATAAAATTATTAGGGAATTCAGGTAGCTTTTTTTCTGCAATTTGGTTGGATGAAATTAATAAAGAGCCATCATCTGCAATTAAGTTTTCGCATGTTGTAAAAAAGAAAGTAGCATCTTTGGGATAATCTGCAAACGTTAGCGTAGCATTTTTAAAACGATCTTTTAGGTTTTTATCATAAAAATATACTGGTTGTTCTTCCCATTTATTTTCTTTTATAATTGCATTTAGATTTTCATAAACCTCATCTAAATTTTCACTGTACAAGAACTTGCCACCATTAGATTTAAAGTTTATTGTAAAACTTTCATCTATTGGTAGTTTAACCTGAGGCATGTATTTACCTCTTTCATCGTTTTTTATTTCTTCTTTCTCTTTATTAGATTTAGAACGAAAGATGTTTCTAAATATGCTCATTTACATTGTTGCTATTATCAAAACACATAGGGATATTTCGTAAATATAAAAAATCTCAAACGAACAATACTGTTAATTTGAGATTTTTAGATTTATTTAAGTTTTTTATGTGCTATTCTTCTTCCTCAGATTTAACATTAGGTTTAATGTCTGCAAAAGGACGCTTTCCTAAAATCTCTTCTAAATCATCTTTAAATATCACTTCTCTTTCAATTAATCTTTGTGCTAATTTATCCATGACATCACGTTTAGATGCTAATAAATCTAAAGCGCGTTGATATTGGGTTTCTACAATGTTTTTAATTTCATTGTCAATAAGCTCTGCGGTTTTTTCACTATATGGTTTTACAAAACCATTTTCTCCAGCCGGATCATAAAATGTTACATTACCAACTTTTTCATTTAATCCATATATCATAACCATAGCTTTCGCTTTTTTAGTTACGCTTTCTAAATCACTAAGTGCGCCTGTAGAAATTTGATCAAAGACTATTTTTTCGGCAGCACGTCCACCCATAGTTACACAAATTTCATCTAAAAACTTACTTGTTCTAGTTATATATGCTTCTTGTGGTAAATACCAAGCTGCTCCAAGTGATCTTCCACGTGGTACAATTGTCACCTTTACTAAAGGATCTGCATGTTCTAAAAACCAACTTACAGTAGCATGACCTGCTTCGTGATAAGCAATAGTTCTTTTTTCTTCTACAGAGAATAAATTACTTCTTTTTTCAAGTCCTCCAACAATACGATCTACTGCATCTAAGAAATCTTGTTTTTCAACAGCTTTCTTATTGGTTCTAGCTGCAATTAGTGCTGCTTCGTTACATAGATTTGCTATATCTGCTCCAGAAAATCCTGGCGTTTGTTTAGCTAAAAAGTCAATGTCTAAACCTTGTACTTTTTTAAGTGGTCTAAGATGGACTTCAAAAATAGCGCGTCTTTCTGTTAAGTTAGGTAAATCTACATAGATTTGCCTGTCAAAACGACCAGCACGCATTAAGGCTTTGTCTAATATATCGGCTCTGTTAGTTGCAGCTAATACAATAACATTTGTATTTGTGCCAAAACCATCCATTTCTGTTAATAATTGGTTTAATGTGTTTTCACGCTCGTCATTACTCCCAGACATAGCATTTTTACCTCTTGCTCTACCAATAGCATCAATTTCATCAATAAATATAATAGCTGGAGATTTCTCTTTAGCTTGTTTAAATAGATCTCTAACTCTTGAAGCTCCAACACCTACAAACATTTCTACAAAATCTGAACCAGATAAAGAAAAGAAAGGTACTTTAGCTTCACCAGCTACGGCTTTTGCAAGTAATGTTTTTCCTGTTCCTGGAGGTCCAACTAAAAGAGCTCCTTTAGGAATTTTACCTCCTAAAGAGGTATACTTTTCTGGATTTTTAAGGAAATCTACAATTTCTTGCACTTCTTCTTTAGCGCCTTCTAATCCAGCTACATCTTTAAATGTTGTTTTAACCTCTGTGTTTTGATCAAAAAGCTTTGCTTTAGATTTTCCAATGTTGAAAATCTGACCGCCGCCGCCGCCGCCAGCACCGCCAGACATACGTCTCATAATAAAAATCCAAACTCCAATTAATAATACGAAAGGTAATAGGCTAAAAAGCAGGTCACTTAGTTGACTGCTTTCTCTATCAAATTCGTATTCTACAGTAAGCTTGTTTTCTCTAATGACTTTTCTAAATTCATCTTCAAAGATTTTATCATTTCCGTACTCGTAATTATAATTTGGAACTTTAGAACCTATAAAAGAAATTGATTTTTGAACAGATTTTTTATGTTCAGCTTTCTCTTCAGCTTCTTTAGTTAAATAAATTTTAACCCGTTTAGTATTGGTTATAACATCAAATGTTTTAATGTCACCTTGTTCGAGGTAATTAAAAAATTGTGTCGTATTTATTTTATTTGCATCACCTGCATCATTGTTTCCAAAAATGAGAACAGCTAAAAGTGCTGCAACGATACCTCCATATAACCAAGACGTATTAAACTTAGGTTTTTTTGGAGTTTCTTTCTTTTTATTTTCTGCCATGAAATGGATTTAAAATTTTGATTCAATAACTGTTGTTTTGGCATCACCCCAAAGACTTTCTATATCATAATACTCACGAATATGTTTTTGAAATACGTGTACAACAACGTTTACATAGTCCATTAAAACCCATTCGGCATTATCTTCGCCTTCAATGTGCCAAGGTTTATCCTTTAATTCTTTACTTACTTTTTTTTGTATGGCATTAACAATTGCATTTACTTGCGTGTTAGAAGTTCCTTCACAAATAATAAAGTAATCGCAAACTGTATTTTCAATTTCTCTAAGATCAAGAATATTTATGTCTTTTCCTTTTACATCTTCTATGCCGCTAATAATTGTAGTTATTAGTGCATCAGCATTAGCTTGTGTTTTAACCATTAATTAGATTTAATTTGTGCAAAGTTATTATTTTTTGGTTCTTTATACTTTAAAAAAAGGATAAGATTATTATAATAAATAACAATACGAAGATAACCAATTTATATGCGTATAATCAAACTTGATGCCATCGATTCTACAAATACTTTTCTTAAAGAAATTAGTAGTGCAGATGTTATTGAAGATTTTACAGTTGTTGTAGCAAAACATCAAACTCATGGTAAAGGACAAATGGGGAAAATTTGGAGTGTAGAAAGAGGGCAAAACCTTACTTTTAGTGTGTTTAAGAGCATTACGTTTCTATCTTTTGAAAATCAGTTTTGCTTAAGTATGGTTACTGCGTTAGCATTAAAGAAAACCTTAAACGCTTTTAATATACCTAGATTAAGTGTTAAATGGCCAAACGACATTTTGTCAGCAGATAAAAAAATTGGCGGTATTTTGATTGAAAATGTCATAAATCAAAATCAAATTGTGTCATCTATTATTGGAGTAGGGTTAAATGTAAATCAAACAACATTTGATAATTTGCCTAGAGCTACATCAATGAAAAGTTTATTAGGGAATAATTTTGATTTAGATGAGGTGCTTCAAAAATTTATAGATCACCTTAAAGCGTATTTTTTAATTTTAGAAACAGGCAAAATAGAAACCATACGAAAAGAATATCTTTCTAATTTGTTTAGAAAAAATAAACCTTCAACATTTAAAAATATTGAAGGTCAATTATTTTCAGGTTTTATAAAAGGTATTTCTAAAACAGGAAATTTAATAGTGTTATTGGAGGATGAGATTTTAGAGGAATTTTCTCTAAATCAAATCACTTTATTATATTAAACAGCTCTTTGCATATTAGAGGCTAAAGTGTCTATAAACTTACTAATAGGGCCTTTTATCATCATAGCCATCATAGCATTAAATTCTCCTTCAAAAAGTAATTGTACTTCACTAGTATTATCATCAATCGCCGCTATGTTTCCAACTAATGCAAAATCTATTTTACCACCAGCTGCACCTAAAACTATTTTATTTGGCTTTATAGCTTCTTTCTTTTTTAAAATAATTTCTGGCATGCCTTTTAATGCAAATAAAAATTTATCTTCATCTAAAACTTCAAATTTACTTATGTTTTCAGGCATTAAACTTTCGAAATTTTTAACATCAGTTAAAAAGTTAAAAGTGTCTTGAGCAGATTTTTGTATGGTAACTTTTTGGGATTCTAATTTCATCTTATTGTATTATGTTTTTATTAAAAAGTAGTATTCTTAAAAATTTGGTTAATCCTTTTTTAAGAAACAAGTTCTAATTAGTGTATATCAATTTGCGTTCCATTCACTAGGATTGGCATTCCAATTTGATAATGTTTGTAATTGCTCTTCTGTTATATAATTTGTTTCTGCAGCTTCAACAAGTAAATTTTCATAATTACTAAGCGTATGAAGTTGTGTATTTTCATTTTCAAAGTTCTCTTTAGCAATGTCAAATCCATAAGTAAATATAGCAACCATACCTTTTACATTTACGTTTGCATTTTTTAAAGCACGAACAGCATTTAAACTGCTCTTTCCTGTGCTAATTAGATCTTCAACAACAACAACATTTTGTCCGCTTTCTATAAATCCTTCAATTTGATTTTGTCTACCATGACCTTTTGCCTCTGGTCTAACATATATAAAAGGTAACCCTAAATATTCAGCGACTAACATGCCAATACCAATGGCTCCTGTTGCCACACCAGCTATTGCATCTGGTTTACCGTAATGTTGTTCAATAAATTTACCTATTTCTTCTCTAATGTAATTTCTAATAGGAGGAAATGATAGAATAATACGATTATCACAATAGATAGGTGATTTCCATCCAGATGCCCATGTGAAAGGATCGTTAGGTTGTAGTTTAATAGCGTTTATTTGTAATAACACTTTTGCAGCTTGCCTTGCGGCGAATTTGTCAATTATCATAGTTGCAAAAATAAGGAATATTTAATTTTAGAATGATACTTCATGAATGAAAAATTATTTTTTTTAAGATGCTTTTTTCTAAATTAAAAAATGATATTTTTACGACAACCTAAAACGTTTGTAATATCTAACCATGCACTACATTTTTGTTAATGATAAACCTATAATTTTAACTACTAAAGTTGAAAAGGAAACAAATTTTAAAAACTTTTTATTAAAAGATGTTTCTATTGATACAATTATAAAAACAATATCTAAACGAAAAATAGAATCTGTAAGACTTATTCATCATAATCCTAATACTATTCTAAAAAAGTTTCTTGCTAAATTACCAAATGTTGTTGCTGGAGGCGGAAAAGTTTTTAACAATAAAGGAGATGTCTTGTTTATTTTTAGAAACAATAAATGGGATTTACCAAAAGGGAAAAGTGAAGGGAAGGAATCTATAGAAGAAACCGCTATAAGAGAAGTTGAGGAAGAGACAGGTGTTAACGGGTTAAAAATAAATAAGCCTTTAGAAACAACATATCATATTTTTAAAAGGAATGATAAGTTAAAAATAAAGATTACTTATTGGTTTGAAATGAATACCAACTTTGAGGGAGAGCTATTTCCTCAAGAAAATGAAGGTATTACAAAAGTAGCTTGGTTAAATAAAGAAGAGGCAACCAAAGCTCTTAAAAATTCTTATGCAAATATTAAATTATTAATATAATTTAAAGTTAATATTGTTTTTTTTCTTCATAATCTTTTTTGTGTTAAAAGCAATAACTCTAGGTAGTTATATTTTTTTATTCGTTTAATGGTAGTATTTTTCCGATTGAAATTTCTTACATTATTTTGTTTCCTTAAAAAGAACCACTTAAACGAATATTATCGTAAATAGACTAATATAATTTAGCGTGATTGATAGTTTTTTTAGTTTTCGGCGTTATTATCAATTAAATCTAAATTATGAAAACAACATTACTCTACCCATCACGAAAATCCACATTATTAGCGAGTCTAACTGTCTTATTTTCGTTTATTTTTTCAATACAATCTTATGCAACAACTGATTGTGGGCATATTTCAGGCTTTCAATTTTCTAATGGAAATTCTTCTGTAGATATTGTTGATGGTGGTACTTATTCGATAAGTGATCTGCCTTCTAATTTTTATATAGATGTTCTAGTGACGGGATACTCAGAAAGTGCTCGTATTACAGTGAAAAACAAAAATACAGGTCAATATGTGACGGTTTTTGAAAATTATTTGCCATATACTTTTCCTAATGGAGGAAGTGCTTTAAATTATGGACCAGGTAAGTATAGAGTATATTCTAAAATATATAAATATAATAATTGTCAATCTTCTTCTTGCGATTTTGAATATGTAGATTTTACATTAACTAATACTCCGCCATGTGGACAAATTGAAGGGTTAGAGTTTTCTAATGGTACAGATACAGTTGCTATTGTAAATGGAGGAAGCTATGATTTAGGATCATTACCATCTAATTTTTATATAGATGTAAAAGTTTCTGGATTAACAGAAAGTGCATTTAATAGAGTTAGAAACTTAGATACAGGAGAAGTGTTTACTAATGGCGAAAATGTATTGCCATATACATACCCAAGCGGTAATGCAGCATGGAACCTCGGAACAGGAACTTTTCAATTTTATTCTGAAATTTTTAAGTACAATAATTGTCAAGGAACTAAATGCGACCATATATGTATAACATTTACTATTACTGAAGATACTTGTGGGGAAATAGCTGAATATCAATTTGCAAATGGTACAGATGCTATTACAATTGTAGATGGAGAAACATATAATATTAATGATTTACCAGCTGATTTTTATATTAATGGTTTAGTTTCTGGAAATTCTGAAAGCTTTGGATATAAAGTAACAAACTTAGGTACTGGAGAGGTATATAACATTATAGAAAATTATATTGATTATACTTTCCCAGCTGGAAATGCAGCATGGTTTTTAGGAACAGGAACTTTTGAGGTGCAAGGTTCATTATTTAGCGGTAATTATTGTGGAGGAACTAAATGTGATGACGAGACTATTACATTTACATTAGAAGATGTAGTAGAAGAAGTTTGTCAAGCTGCAGCAGGAAACACAATAACAGATGAAACGGTGTTTTTAATTGCTCCAGGAGTTGATAATCCTGTTGTTACAATTATACCCGGTCCAGATACTGTTTTACCTGAAAACTATAGTTATGCTACATTGTTATCTAAAAATAATGTCATTAGATATATGGCTACAGGATTGTCTTTAGAATTAGTACAGCCAGGAAATAGTTTTAAAGTACATTTATTAGTTTATGATCCAACAACTTTAGATATAAATACAATTACATTAGGAGTTACTACAACTCAAGATATTCTAGATACAATTACTAATAATGATTTATGTGCATCATTAGATAGTGAAGGAGTTGCTATAACTATTATTAATGGAGGAGTAGATGAAAAAATGGCTGTTGATGATGTTAAAGTAACAGTAGATCCTATTAAAAATAATACACAAATAGTATCTATTGACGAGAAATCTGAAACTATTAGTGGGAATATAGATATTAAATTATATCCAAACCCAGTAGTTGATGATTTAAATGTGGAGCTATTATTATTAGATTCTGAGGTTATGAATTATAATATGGTAGATTTAAATGGAAGACAAGTACTTTCAGGATCATTTGATAATTCAACATTTGGTAAAACTAAAATTGATGCTAGATCATTAGCTTCTGGATTATATATATTAAGTTTTAAATCTAATTTTAGAACTTTTAGCAAGAAAATTCAAATTAATAAATAAGAATTATTCTTATAGTTGAAATAAAAAAGCTGTTGCAATTGCAACAGCTTTTTTATTTCAACTATTTTTAACTTTAATCTTTTAGAATTCTATAAATAGGATATTGCATATGTGCTTTTTCATAGTTTTCACTATGCTTATGTAACCAGTCTAATTGGGCATACCAGTTTTTTGCAAATTTTTCGTCTTTATTTTTTTTAGTTTCGAATTCTATTTTTAATTCTTCATTGTTGTGAAGTAATTCTTTGGCTTTATCTTCCCATACATATGCCGAAAAGCCTTCTTTTTGTTGTAATATAGTATCAAAGAAATTCCAATTAAAAAAAGAGTCTGGAGCTTGAGGTTCTAATGTTTCAAGTAAATAACGTACTGCATTTTGATTTGTTGAAACGATATAGTCTCCTTTGCTAAAATTAAGACTTGTTTTGTTAGACTCTACAGAAGTATTGTAATGTAAATAATGACCTTCGTATGGCGTTTTTCTTGTGTCATACTTCTTAATTCTATACAGCTCAATAGTAATCGTTGAATCTTTTTTTAATTCTCTTAACGTTACATTATTCAATTGTAATAATTTTATAACATTATGCCAGCCTTTTGGAATTATATATGCCTTTGGAATAGAAACCGTTTTTGAAGATTTAAAGTAATTTTGATAAATAACATCTTTTGTAAAAGGTTTACTTCGATTATATTTTAAGCGGTCTTTTCCAGTAATTTTACTTACAATAGTTTCGCCTTCATAACCTTTAAATTTTAATGTGGAAGATTTTTCGGAATCAACTTGCCAATCTAGAACATAATCTTTACTATTTATAAAGCTTTTCTTATTTTTAATTCTAAGTTTCGAAATTTTATTACCGTTAGATTCCGTAATTTCTATCATGCTTTTCATTAATTCATAAGTACCTTCAACTCGTTGTTTATATGGTTTTAACATATGTGTTTCTACCATCATTCCTAGAGTATTAAACAAAGTCGCATATCCTGTTGAATAACGTGGGTAATCCATAAATTGAGAAAAACCATTATCGGGAACCTTATTGTATACGTTAACATAAGGAGTAATATCCCAATCTTTTTCTTTTAGTTTTTGTTCCAGTTCTGGCATCATTTCATTATTTAGATAATTGCCTAAAACTCCTCCTAGTTTATTATGTTGGGTAAATAAATGTGTAAGTGTATACTGGTAATCTGCACCATTACTTACATGGTTGTCTATAAAAACATCAGGTTGTATTAAATGAAATAGTTTAGTGAAAGTTTTAGCATTTTCAGTGTCACATTTAATAAAATCTCTATTTAAATCGAAATTACGAGCATTGCCTCTAAAACCATAAGATTCTGGTCCGTTTTGATTGGTTCTTGACGTTGAATTGCGATTTAAGCTTCCTCCAACATTATAAATAGGAATAGTTACAATAACAGTACTATCTGGCGTTTTAATTTTCCCTTCAACAATGTCTCTATATAACATCATTGTGGCATCAATACCATCACTTTCACCTGGATGGATACCATTATTAATAAGTATAATGCGTTTTGTTTTTCTTATCTGAGAAAAGTTAAAGTCATTATCGCTATTATATGTTATAACGTGTAGCGGTTTTCCAGAATCAGTAATACCTATAGAGTCAAATGAAATTGATGCATAGGTTTTAGATAAGTTTTTATA
Organism: uncultured Lacinutrix sp.; assembly: GCF_947500325.1. GTDB lineage: Bacteria > Bacteroidota > Bacteroidia > Flavobacteriales > Flavobacteriaceae > Lacinutrix. Next base: position 24,385 of record NZ_CANMRQ010000013.1, on the reverse strand, counting down.
AAAGCTAATGGTTTCTTGATAGGTAGCGGTTTTCGTGCCTTCAGATTTTTCAAATACAGTTGTAAAGTCTACGTTAGGTTTTTCTTTTTTAGAAGAACAAGCAATAAAAAAAACAATTAAAATAGATGATAGTAAATAACGCTTCATTATAATAAACTTTACAAAGTTGAATAATATTTTACTCAAACTTAATCAAAAAAAACTCATAAATACCAAGTGAATAATTAGACAATTCTTATTTTATTATATTTGATTGCTTACTTATCTAAACCAACCACTTATGAAAACTTTTAATTTACCTTTTGGTATAATTAATATTCTTAAAGAAAATATAGCTGAAGTTATTATTTCTGAAGGAGTAGAATTTGATAAACAAAATGTAGCTATTTATCACGATTTTTTACTTTCTAATTTAGAAAAACCTTTTTCAATCTTACTTAATAAAAAGCATTCTTACTCCTATACTTTCGAAGCGCAAAAAATTGTTGCTAGTTTAAAAGAAATGAATTGTATAGCTGTTGTAGCATATACAGAGGCACGTAAAATGGCAATAGAAACAATAATTAATATAAATAAACCTCTTAATATAAAATTGTTTGATTATAGAGAAGACGCTTTGAGTTGGATTGTTAGTAGCAATAGGTAATACTTTGATTATAAACCATTACAATACAAATATTACAATAAGCATTTGTGTATCTCTTAATTAAGCGTACTTTTGCAGCTTCAAAAAAGAGATAATGACAGCATTTTTTAGAAAACAAACGGCTAATGCCAAAAATGATATTTTAAGCGGACTTACTGTAGCTTTAGCCTTAGTGCCAGAAGCTGTAGCTTTTGCTTTTGTGGCAGGAGTAGATCCATTAGTAGGTTTGTATGCCGCATTTATGATTGGTTTAATTACTTCTATTTTTGGCGGAAGACCAGGCATGATTAGTGGTGCAACTGGAGCACTAGCAGTAGTAATGGTGTCTTTAGTCGCTGAAGGAAATGATATGGGAGCAGCTGGAGAAAATCTAGGCTTATATTACTTATTTGTAACTGTTATTTTAATGGGTATTATACAAATGCTTGCTGGAGTTTTTAAACTCGGTAAGTTTGTAAGATTGATACCACATCCTGTTATGATGGGGTTTGTAAACGGCCTAGCAATTGTTATTTTCTTATCGCAATTAGGTATGTTTAAAGAAACTATTGGAGATGAAAAAGTATGGATGCAAGGTCAGCCACTTTGGATTATGGTAGGATTAGTTGCTTTAACAATGGGAATTATGTTTGGTTTACCTAAACTAACTAAAAAATTACCAGAAGCGCTAATTGCTATCTTAGTAGTATCTGCAATAGTAATATTTGGAAATCTAGATGTAGCAACAGTAGGAAGTTTTATTAGAGATGGAGGAGGAACAGGTTTAAGCGGTGGTTTGCCAGAGTTTCAAACAGATATATTTAATAAAGTACCTTTTAATTTAGAAACGTTAAAATTTATTTTTCCTTATGCATTAATATTAGCAGCTATTGGTTTAATTGAGTCTTTAATGACATTAAATTTAGTAGATGAAATTACAGAAACTAGAGGGAATTCTAACAGAGAATGTTTAGCGCAAGGAGGCGCAAATATAATCACAGGCTTATTTGGTGGAATGGGAGGTTGTGCAATGATTGGGCAATCTTTAATTAATATAAAAGGAGGCGGTCGTGGTAGATTATCTGGTATTGTAGCTGCATTAGCTTTATTGGCGTTTATTTTATTTGCTTCGGGGTTAATTGAGCAAGTACCAATCGCAGCATTAGTAGGTGTGATGTTTATGGTAGTTATTGGGACTTTTGCATGGAGTAGTTTTAGAATACTTAACAAAATTCCTAAAAGTGATGTTATTGTTTTAATTGCTGTTTCTGCTCTAACTGTGGTATTTGATTTAGCAATAGCAGTAATTGCAGGTGTTATTATTAGTGCATTAGTTTTTTCTTGGGAAAATGCAAAACGCATTCGTGCACGCAAGAGAATGAAAGCAGATGGTACTAAAATATATGAAATATGGGGACCATTATTTTTTGGTAGTATTATAGCATTCAATGAAAAATTTGATGTTAAAAATGATCCTGATCATGTTGAAATTGATTTTGTAGAGTCGCGTGTAAGTGATCATTCTGCTTTAGAGGCTATTTTTAATTTAGTCGAAAAATATGAAGCAGAAAATAAGTCTATTAAATTAAAGCATTTAAGCGAAGACTGTAAAGAGTTATTATATAAGGCTAGCCCCAAATTTAGAGAAGTTATTGTTGAAGACATTGATGATCCTCGTTATCACTTAGCGGCAGACCCTGAGAAGTTCACCAAACCATTATCGGAATATAATTTATAGGATTTAGATTCAAATCAAATCGCTTGAAGTTGATTAAAGTATTTGTAAGTAGTTTTTATTAACTTACATAATATAAAATGTGCCTATGAAGTATGTGTGCTTTTGTTTGGTTGCAATTATGAGTATGGCGATTCCGGTATTTGCTCAACAGCAACCTAACTTACCTTCAGATGTAATGTATAAAGAAGTTGATAGAGCTTTTGAACTATTCCAAAGAAATAAATATGGTGAAGCTATAGAACTTAGTACTCAAGTATTAAATCATGCTAAAAGTACTGGTGATGACTATCTTAAAGCTAAGGCTTATAATGTATTAGGAAATGCATACTACTACATTGAAAAAGATTCACTTAGTTTTAATTACTTGTTCAAGTCTAAAGATTTATTTGTTAAATTAAAAGATACTTCTAAAATAATTATAGCATACAATAATATTGGTGTTAATTATAGAGTATATAAAGATTTAAATAAATCAAATACATACTTTAAAAAATCTTTAGATATAGCAGAAAAGAGTAATTCTAAAACAGCTTTAGTGTATCCTTTATATAATATTGGTGTTAATTTAATTGAGGGTAAAGAGGTTAAGCCTAAAGACTATAAAGAGAGTCTAAAATATTTAAGTAGAGCAGAAGCTCTAGCTGAAGAGCATTATCAAAAAAAAAGTATCAGAGGTGAGATTTTTGAAGTTTTAAGTTATGTCCATCATAAACTAGGAAATAATATAGAGTCATTAGAGTACTATAATAAGACATTAGATTTTGCTAAGAAATACAACTATATAGAAATTATTGCTAATGCACATTCTACCCAAGCAACTATTAATGAAGAGAAGAAAAAATTTAAAGAAGCCTTTTATGCTTTAGATAAATATACAATTGCTATAGATTCTGTTTTTTCAATAAAACAATTTGAAATGGCAAAACAGATTGAAGCAGATAACTTCTTAAGAGAGAATAAGATTAAATTAGAACTTATAGAAAAAGAAAAAAATACTCAAGATATACATATTGCAAGGTCTAGAATTTACAATACCATTTTAATAGTTTTTACTAGTGTATTATTTTTTCTTGCATTTTGGGGATTTAAAAAGAATAGAGAATTAAAAAAAGAAAAAGAAAAAGCAGAAGATTTATCAAGAGTAAAAAGTGATTTCTATTCAGAAATTAGTCATGAACTTAGAACTCCATTATATGCCGTTATTGAGTTGTCTAATTTGTTGCTTAAAGAGGATGTTAATATAAAACATAAAGAATACCTTGAGTCACTTCAGTTTTCCGGGAATCATTTATTGTCTTTAATTAATAATGTGTTACAATTAAACAAAGTTGAATCTGGAACTATGAAGGTTGAATTACTAGATTTTAATTTAAGACATATTATTTCAAATATAATAGATAGTCTTGAATTTGCTTTAAGAGATAGTAATAATATAATACACTTAGAGTATGATAATTCTATTCCAAAAGTAATTGTTGGAGATTCCTTAAAACTGTCTCAGGTTTTTATAAATTTAATTTCTAATGCCATTAAGTTTACTAATAATGGTCGCATAACAGTGAAAACAAAAACAGTTGAAGAATTAGAAAAGACTGTTAAAATTTATTTTGAAGTTACAGATACAGGTTTAGGTATTGCAAAAGAGAAGCAAGATCAAGTTTTTGAAAACTTTTATCAAGAACAAGCAAAAATAGAAAAGTCATATAAAGGTACAGGTTTAGGGTTGTCTATTGTTAAAAGGGTAGTCACTGCAATGGGTAGTGAAGTTAAAATTAATAGTGAAGAAGGAAAAGGGAGTACTTTTTACTTTGAATTAACTTTTCAAAAAAGTAAGAAAGATAGTATGCCAGTTGAGTTGTATTCTAATCAGTTAAAAGAAATAGTTGGTAGCAAAATTTTAATTGTAGATGATAATAAAATAAATCAACTAGTAACTAAGCGAGTGTTAGATCAACTAAAAATAAATTCTATGGTTGTCGACTCAGGAATCAAGGCGATAGAATTAGTGAAAGTTGAGCAGTTCGATTGTATTTTAATGGACTTAAATATGCCAGAATTAGACGGTTATGAAACTACAAAAAGAATAAGAGAATTTAATAAAGATATAGCCATCGTTGCATTAACTGCAGCAACAACAGAAGAAGTAGAAAGTAAAATATACAATTATGAAATTAATGGTTATGTTTTAAAACCTTTTATCACTGCTAATTTTGTTAATGTATTAAATAAATCAATGCGAAAAACAAGATAAATATTTCTTTATTAGTGGCTTATGGTTTGTTCGTTTATGGCACTTGATAAATGAGGATAATTTATAGTTCTACTGTTTAAATAAATTGTGAATTAAATTGTAATTTTTTTACTACATTGTTAATATAAAAAGCCCTGTATATGAAACACTTCTATTATTGTTTTGTTATTTATTCTCTATACAGAGTTATGTTAATGCTCAAGAGCTTACAAAAGCTCAATTAGATTCTGTAACAATTATTATAAAAAATGCTTTCGACTTAAGCCAACAAAGTAAACACAGTGAGGCAATTAAAGTAGGTAGTGAAGTATTAGAGTATGCAAAAAATCACAAAAGTGATTTTTTAAAAGCAAAAGCATTAAATGTTTTAGGAGTTTCTTATTATGCTTTAGGAGAATCAGATAAATCTTTAGAATATTTTTTTAATGCTAAAAAACTATATGAGAAGATAAAGGATACGTCTAGAATTATAGTTATACACAATAATATTGGCGCGTTATATAGGTACAAAGGTAATTACATAGAATCGAATTTATATTTTAAAAAAGCAATGGAAATTGCTGAAAAATATAAAAAGTATGACGCTGCAGTATATCCAACATTTAATATAGGTTATAATTTAGTTTTTGAAAAAGAAGATTATAATCAAGGCATTATATTTATAGAGAAGTCTTTACAATTAGCAAGTGTTGCAAACAATATTAAGTCGGAACGAATAAAAGCAGATGCTTATGAAGTTTTAGGTTACGCTTATTATAAAATAAAAAATAAAGCGAAATCTAAAATGTACTATGATAAAGCTATTGAGCAGTCTGAGGATAATGGCTATTTAGAAGCTTTACAAGCAATTTATAAGAGTAGAGCAGAGCTTTATGAAGAAGAAAAACAGTATGAAAAAGCTAATGCGTTACTTTATAAACTTATTAAAATAAACGATTCTATAACTAAAGTTGCAAAAATTGAGCAAATAAAGGAGATGGAAATTGAGTTTTCTGTTAAAGAGAATAAAAATAAACTAAAACTCATAGAAAGCGAGAAGGCTATTCAGGAAATGATTATTACTAAATCTAAAATGTATAATTTTATTTTAATAGCATTTATCCTTATGTTGCTTATAAATGCATATTGGATATTTAAAAAGAATAAACAGCTTCAACTAGCTAGAAACAAGGCCGAGAATTTATCTAAAGCGAAAAGTGATTTTTATTCAGAAATAAGTCATGAGTTAAGAACACCATTATATGCCGTAATAGAACTATCCAATTTATTATTAAAAGAGAATATAAATGTACAGCATAAAGAATATTTAGAATCTCTTAAATTTTCTGGAAATCATTTATTGTCTTTAATAAATAATGTGCTTCAACTTAATAAAGTAGAATCTGGAAAGATGAAAATTGAAATGATCGATTTCAATTTAAAAAATTTAACAATAAATATTATTGAAAGTTTAGAATATGCTTTGAGGGATAGTAATAATACTATTCACTTAAATTATGATAATACTATACCTAGTATAATAGTTGGTGATTCTTTAAAATTATCACAGGTTTTAATTAATCTAATTTCTAATGCAATCAAGTTTACTAATAACGGGAATATTACTATTGAAATAAAACAACTTGAAAATTATAAAGAGCAAGTTAAAATCTATTTTAAAGTTACCGATGATGGATTAGGAATCCCGAAAAACAAACAATCTCATGTTTTTGAAGATTTCCATCAAGAATATGCTAAAAATAAAAACTCATATAAGGGCACAGGTTTAGGTTTGTCTATTGTTAAACGTATAGTAGATGCTATGGGAGGAAAAATAGAAATTGAAAGCGAGGAAGGAAAAGGCGCGTCTTTTTTCTTTAGCCTTATATTTAATAAAACAGAAAAGATGAAATTGCCAATTACTCAGTACGAAAATCATTTAAAAGCTATTAATAATTGTAAATTACTAATAGTCGATGATAATAAAATTAACCAAATGGTAACTACTAAAGTTTTAGAGCATTTAAACATAGAATCTATAGCAGTAGATAGTGGAAAAAAAGCAATAGAAATTCTTAAAACTGAAACATTCGATTGTGTTTTAATGGATTTACATATGCCAGAACTAGATGGTTATGAAACTACAAATCTTATTAGAGAGTTTAATGAGGATATAGCAATAGTTGCACTTACGGCAGCATCAACGAACGAAGTGGAAAGCAAAATTAAGAACTCAAAAATGGATGGTTATATTTTAAAACCTTTTATAACAGAAGATTTCGTTAAAGCGATTAGTAATGCTATTGTTAGTAAAAAATAAATTATTTAACACCTGCTTTTATTGAATTGTTATTAGCACGGCGAGAATACTATTCAAATAAAAAAGGTTATCTCATAGACCGTTTTAATTGTTCTTTTACACGCTCAAAAGATTTTTTGCTAGTGCGTTCCCATCTATAGATTTTTATTTTTTTTCCTTTATTAGCTTCATTTCTTTTTTTATTATCACAAATATGTTTAGCCCAATTGAAACGCTTTTTTATTATAGTGTTTATAAGCTCATCATTAGAACCTATTTTTTCTAAAGCATTTAAAGCCGCAATAGAAACGTTTTTAACGTTATCATTTATGCTTTTAAGCAGTATAGGAATCGAAGACGGTTTTCCAATTTTTTCTATAGCTTCAGCAGCTAATTTTCTTGTTTTATAGTTACCATGTTCTAATGCATATTCTATTTTATTTAGCTCATTATTTTCCATCCAAAACAATATATCCTTTTCAGAAGGCTGAATAAGATTAGCTTTAAATAACAAATATGTAATTTGGTGAAACATGAAACTTTAGATAAATCATTCTACTAATTAGTATGAAATAAATAGTAAATGTTACAAGTTATTACTGTTTTACACGTACACTATCTGGAACAAGTTTAGTATAATCACCATTATTTCTAATAACATCTCTTACTATGGAAGATGCAATATAAGAAGTGCTAGCTGCAGTAAGTAAAAAGACTGTTTCTATAGGAGCTAAGTCACGATTTGTATGCGCTATGGCTTTTTCAAATTCAAAATCTGCCGGATTTCTTAAGCCTCTTAAAATAAATTCCACATCATTCTTTTTACAAAAATCAACAGTTAATCCTTTATAGCTTACTACTTTTATTTTAGGTTCATGTTTAAAGGCCGCTTTTATAAAATCCATACGTTCTTCTATAGAGAACATATATTTTTTAGAAGCGTTAACACCAATAGCGACTATAACTTCATCAAAAAGTGTTACACCGCGTTCTATAATATCGTAATGGCCTAATGTTATGGGATCAAAAGATCCTGGGAAAATAGCACGTTTCATTTTTCTTTATTTTGATTACTATATTTAATCTCTATCTATTTCAAAAATCGTTTCGTTATTATATAGTTCAATAATTCCTGCTTTAGAAATATGATATTCTTCATTTGTATAGTTTTTATCTACATCAATATCATTAATACCACTTTTTTTATCCACTTCATAATCATTAACTATTAAGTAAATACTATCACTAGTTACTTCTTTTACACGCATTGTAGAATAATAACCTTTTTCGCTCCCATCAATAGAATAAACATCTCCAATTTCTGGAGCATTAATATATTTTAAATTGTTGGCTTTGTTTTGGGACGAAGAGTACATAACAAAAGCAATTATTATTGCTATTACTCCAAATCCTGCAAAATGTTTAATAGGAACACCAGTATGTTTTTCTAATTCAAATTTATTTTGAATTTGTTGAGGTAATTCTTTTAACTTAAATGTCTTTTTACAACTATCACACTCTAAAATGTTTTCTTTTCCAATAGGAAAAAAAGGAATCCAATAAATATATGCGTATTTGCCAAAAACGCTGTAAGTCATATGTGTTTGGTTGTCACAATTTGGACAAGTAACATTACTTAATCGTCCATCTTTTAGCCTTGAAGCATTAGTGCCATAAAATATCATATAGTTAGTTTTAGGTTAGTGATATAAATGTACTATAATTATTTTAAAGCTTCTTCAATGGCGCTATCAAATAATTCTTCCATAGATATACCGGCTTCTGCAGCTTGTTGAGGTAAGATACTTTCGTTTGTTAATCCAGGTACAGTATTCATTTCTAATAAATGCGGTTCATTATCTTTAAAAATAAATTCGCTACGTGAGTAACCTTTCATTTTTAAAATGTCGTACACTTTTTTAGCCACAGTATTAACTTTTTCTTCTTGAATTTTAGTAAGTCTAGCAGGTGTTATTTCTTGCGATTTCCCTAAGTATTTTGCTTCATAATCAAAGAAATCATTATCACTTACTATTTCAGTAATTGGTAATACTTTTGTTTTTCCTTTATAAGTAATAACACCTACCGAAACTTCTGTGCCATCTAAAAAGGATTCAATAATTATTTCGTCATCTTCTTTAAATGCAACAGCAATAGCTTCTTTAAGATCTTGTTTTTTATGAACTTTAGTAATGCCAAAACTACTACCGGCTTTATTTGCTTTAACAAAACAAGGTAAGCCTACTTTGCTAATTATCTCGTCTTCATTTATTTTATCCCCTAGATTTAGATAGTAACTTTCGGCTGTTAATATACCATAAGGTTTTAAAGTACTTAAGCAATCTCTTTTATTAAAAGTCAAACTAGATTGGTACATATCACAACTAGTTTGTGGCATATTTATAAGCTTAAAATAGGCTTGCATAAAACCATCCTCGCCAGGAGAACCGTGAATAGCATTAAAAACACAATCAAAAGTAATTTTTGTTCCATTTACCTCTACCGAAAAATCATTTTTATTAATTGGATATTCTTTGTTATTTGCATCTACAAATACCCATTTGTCTTTAAAAATATGAATACGATAGGCATTGTATTTAGCTTTGCTTAAAGTATTATATACAACATTTCCACTTTTTAAAGAGATTTGGTATTCGCTAGAATATCCACCCATAATAATGGCGATATTTTTTTTCATTTAGACTAAATTTATTTTGGTATGTTTTTACTAATACAATAACTCTTGAGTAATTGAGTTTAGCTAAAATATCATTTATTTTATATCAAACGAAAAACCTTTTAGTTTTTATATATTTGTCCTACCATTTTTAACACGAATTTGTCCATGAGTATTATTAAGTTTTTAACCAGTAAAGTCTTTTTTAAACAATTAGCATTGGCTGCTATAGCTGTAATTGTTTTGTGCTTTTTAATATTAAAATGGTTAAATATAACAACCAATAATGGTGATTTTGAAACAGTACCTAATTTAAAAGGTAAGTCTATTGATATTGCTCAAATAGAATTAGACGAAAATAATTTGGTTATGGAAATTCAAGATTCGGCAAATTTTAATCCAGATTATCCAAAATATTCTGTTATCGATCAAGATCCTAAAGCAGGAGCTAATGTTAAAGAAAATCGTAAAATATATATTACACTAAATCCTTCAGGATATAAAAAAGTAGCAGTGCCAAATTTAGTTGGTAGAACGTTTAGACAAACTAAACCAACATTAGAAGCGCTAGGTTTTAAAATAGGAAAGACAACTTATATAGATCATTTAGGTAAAGATGAAGTAAGAGGTATGCGTTACCAAAATAGAAATATTAAAAAAGGCGAATTACTCCCAAAAACATCAACTATTGATATTGTTTTAGGTAATGGTAATCGCCCTCAATAATGGAAGATTATACACCAAAACAACCCGAAAGCGATAACGAACTATACGAGCATCATGCTTTTACTGTAGATAAAGGGCAAGCTCCTTTACGTATTGATAAATATTTAATGAATCGTATAGAAAATGCAATTCGTAATAAAATTCAAACAGCTGCCAAAAACGGAAATATATACGTTAACGATAAGCAAGTAAAATCTAATTATAAAGTAAAACCATTAGATAAAATTCGAGTCTTGTTTGAGCATCCGCCATTTGAAAACTTATTGGTTGGTGAAGATTTACCACTAGATATTGTTTATGAAGATGATACGCTTTTAGTAGTAAATAAACCAGCAGGCATGGTTGTACATCCTGGTCATGGTAATTATTCTGGAACGTTAATAAATGCTTTAATTTATCATTTTGATAACTTACCAATAAATTCTAGTGATCGCCCAGGATTAGTACATAGAATAGATAAAGATACTAGTGGATTGTTAGTGGTTGCAAAGACAGAGCACGCTATGGCGCATTTGTCTAAACAATTTAAAGATAAAACTAGCGAGCGTGAATATGTAGCTATTGTCTGGGGTAATATGGAAGAAGAAGAAGGTACAATAGAAGGTAATATAGGTCGCCATCCAAAGAATAGATTACAAAATACAGTGTATTTAGACGATGATGCGGATAAAGGGAAACCAGCTGTTACGCATTTTAAGGTATTAGAGCGATTAACATATGTAACTTTAGTGTCCTGTAAATTAGAAACTGGTCGTACACACCAAATTCGCGTGCACATGAAACATATTGGGCACACATTATTTAATGATGAACGTTATGGTGGAGAACGCATACTAAAAGGGACTACATTTACCAAATACAAACAGTTTGTAGATAACTGTTTTAAAGTTTTACCGCGTCAAGCATTACATGCAAAAACTCTTGGTTTTAAACATCCAGACACAGGAGAAATGATGCAGTTTAACACCGCGATTCCAGAAGATATGCAGCAATGCATAGAAAAATGGAGAGGTTATGCTACTCATGTAGATAGCTAGTCTATAATAAAAGCTTATTTCTATATAAAAACTATCAGTTTTAAAGCCTAGCATAGGTTATATTTCTCTTGTATTTTTAGAGTATGATAATAAGAGAAATTATACTTTTTACAAATAATCTTCAGGCGCAAAGACAATTTTATAAAACAGTCTTAAATTTTATAATTATTGAAGATAATGCTACTCATGTCTCATTTAAGACAGGAAATAGTATTTTAACTTTCCAATATAATGAGACGATAAAGCCATCTCATCTGGCATTTAATATTCCAAGTGATTCTATTTATCATGCCTTAAATTGGTTAAAAAAAAGAGTGAAAATTATTGATTATGAAGGCGAAGACATTACAGATTTTAAAGCATGGAACGCTAAGTCTATTTACTTTTATGATGCAGATAATAATATCATGGAGTTTATTGCCAGAGAAGCCATAACAATTAAGAATAATGAGAATTTTACTGCAGATTCTATTGTATCTATAAGTGAAATGGCAATTGCAGTAGATAATATAGAAGTGATATACAATCAAATTAATGCTATTAAATCAATTTCAATTTTTGATGGTAATTTTGATCGCTTTTGTGCCTTAGGAAATAGTGAAGGATTATTTATTCTTATTGATAAAAATAAAAAGAAATGGTATCCAACAATGACTGAGGCATTTACTTCAGATTTTATAATTAAAGGCGATTATAACTTTAGTTTTATAAATGGAAAAATTAAAGAATTATCGTAATTTAGTAACAGAAAAATTAATCTATGAAATTAGTAATATCACCAGCAAAATCTCTTGACTTTGAAAGTAAATTACCAACAACAAAAACCTCTGAATCTGGTTTTTTAAAACAATCTGAAAGGTTAAATAAATTGCTTAAAAAGAAATCTGCAAAAAGCTTATCTAAATTAATGCATATAAGTGATAATTTAGGCCAGTTAAATTACGAACGTAATCAAGATTGGCAATTGCCTTTTACTAAAGATAATGCCAGACCAGCAATGTATGCTTTTAATGGAGATGTATATAGAGGTTTAGATGCTTATACTATACCTAATGATAAATTAGATAAGGTTCAAGATACAGTACGTATTTTATCTGGCTTATATGGTGTTTTAAAACCATTAGACTTAATACAAGCTTATCGTTTAGAAATGGGAACTAAAATGCCTGTTGGTGTAAAGAAAAACTTATACGAATTCTGGAAAAAAGACATTACAAAAGCTCTAAATGAAGAATTAAAAGACGATGAGCTATTCTTGAATCTAGCTAGTGCTGAATATTTTAAAGCTATAGATTTAAAAACTTTAAAAGTGCCAGTAATAAATGTCGCTTTTAAAGAATTTAAAAACGGAGAATATAAAAATATTGCCATTTTTGCTAAGTTAGCTAGAGGTTTAATGTCACGTTATATTATAGATACAAATGCAAAAACATTAGACGATGTTAAAGCATTTAATTATGAGCGTTATGGGTTTAGTGATGCGTTATCTACAGAAAATAATTTGGTATTCACCCGGTAGTTACCGTTTCACTATCTTAGCCACTAAACATAACCTAACCTAATGCATTATTATCTTATTGTTGCTTTTCAAGCGTTTTGTATTTACCATTTAATTAAAAATAGAAATGATTATTATTGGATTTTTTTAATCATTTTTTTGCCAATTATTGGTTGTTTAATATACTTAATAACTCAGGTATTTAATAAACGCGATGCTAATAAAATTCAAGAAAGTATAACAAATATATTAGTGCCTACTAAGCGTGTTAAAGATCTTCAGAAGCAATTAGAGTTTTCAGACACATATCAGAATAAAGTTAATTTAGCAGATGCTTATTTTGATATGAAAGATTATAATAATGCTATAAAATATTATGAAGAGGCAAGTAAAGATGACAGCCAGAATAATTATTTTATAACGTCGCAATTGGTCATTGCCTATTATAAATCTGAAAATTTTGCACAATCCATTGCTTTAGCCAAAACAATACAATTACATGCTGAATTTAAAAAATCTAAAGCACAATTTACTTATGGTTTAGCTTTAGAAAAAACAGGGCGTTTAGATGAAGCTGAAGCACAATTAAAGAATATAGACCAACGATACGATAATTATGAAGAACGCTTGATATTAGCTAAATTTCTTTTAGGAAGAGATAAAAAAGAAAACGCTATAGAACTATTAAAAGATATTTCTGAAGAGTCAAAACACATGACAAAACCAAATAGGCAAAAATATCGTGCTACAGTTGCTGAGGTAGAGAAATTATTAAAAAGCATGTGATTTTTTATCATGTTTAAACATACACATCCATATCAACCATTTATTAAAAAAAATACCCAAAAGTTGATTGTGGGTACATTGCCACCGCCAAGATTTACTACAGGTAAGCTATTAGAGAAAGATGTTAACTTTTGTTATGGTAGTTATTATAATTCATTATGGTTATTTATAGACAAAATTCACAATCTTAATTTACGTTACGATAATTCTCAAGAAGCCATTAACCAGCGAAAAGATTTTCTTATTAAGCATAAAATAGGAGTTTGCGACATTGTTGAATCTGCCGAGCGCGATAAAATTGATGCTTCAGATTTAGGTATGATGAATATTAAACTAAGAGATCTAATAGGTTATTTAAAACAATATCCAAGTATAGATGCGCTTTTGTTTATTGGTGGGAATTCTAAAAATGGTCCAGAATATTTCTTTAGAAAACATTTAAAAGACTATAATTTAAAACTAGAATTAGTTAGAAAAGAAACACCAAAAATACATTCATTTGTCATTCAAAGTGAAAATGAAGACTCTATAAGTAGAATAATACAAACAGTCTCATTAACATCATCATCAGGCGCGGCTAATATATCTATAGGCAGTAACCCATTATACAAACAATTAAAAGCTAGTAATCCAGAGTTTACAACTTTCGATTTTCGAGTCATGCAATATCAAGAGTTTATTTAAAGTTTAATTCATTAATTAAACAGTATATACAAATCAAGTTATTTTAATCCAACACTTTTGTAATAAGCATTTAATTTGTCCTGTTCTTCTTGATTATGGATATGTTCAATTCTTTGTATTAGCCCGTGTTCATTTATGAAGAGTTTTTGTTTACATCTATGCGTGTGTTTTATTCCCTTATGAGTTAAGTAATCTGTAAAATGTACATAAAATTCATTACTTTTAAGGGGTTCTATTTCACTTTGTCCCCATTCGAGGTTATCTAGTTTTTGTCTTCCTTCAATCATATTCTGTTCATAAGACTGGCATATTTTTTCAGGACCAATAAGAACATCTTCTCCAATAAAATAGTTGCAGTCTTGACTCAAGAGTTTCTGTGTTAAATTAAACGCATCGTTGTCCAGCGATTGACCAAATTGTATAGCTATGTCTTTCATCTGTATTGTTTTATTAAATCAGATTGTGTACTTTATAATTAATAAAAATACTAAGAGTAGTGAGAAAAATAATAAGAACTCAATATTAATTAAGTAACACTTAGATAATATGTAGTAGTTTTTGTAATATTAGAACTATATAATAGGTTTTAATGTGCAAAGGATATTGAGTTTCATTATTACGAATTTATATAAAACGTCTTGTTTATTATTGGGCTTTCCAAAACTGTTTTATAGCAGCCAAAGCTTCTGCATCTATTTTAACTTGTTCACCAGTAGCATTGGCAATAATGCCAGATAATCCACCTCCAAATTTTACTTCCATATTTGCCGCATTCATTATAGTATCGCATTGGTGAAGACTAAAATCAAGAATACTACCTTCTTTTAATACTTTACTATAATTAATAGCAGGGTAGTTAGTATTAATTTCCTGTTTAAATATGTTATAATCATGAGTGCCATGAATTACTAAAACAAATTGCGAACCATCGCTATTAGCTTTAAAGCAAGCATCTATAATACATTTAGCAAGAGCATTGGCAGTAACCCCTATGCGCGATATAAATATTTTACCACCAATAAATGGTACGGCTATTTTATTATAGCCATTAACAGACATTAAGGTAAATGAGTTTTTTATAGAGTTAGCAATTGATGTTTCTGTAGGTTCAAAAATACCTCCGCTTTTTGTCATAGCACCAGTAGCAGCGTTTATAATAGCTTTCATGCCTTTAGAATATAAATTGCCAGATGTTGTTATCAAGGCAGAACCTCTTGGTAGCATAGGTTCTCTTCCTGCTGTTTCTAATGATTTATCTAATGTGGTGTCTTGTATAGCAATGGTTTTTTTAAACATGATATATAGATTTTACACAAAACTAAAGCTATTTATAGAGTTGTCTTAGAGTAGTTTTACTACAATGGGAAATAGGTGTTTTTACGTGTAATTAAAACATTATTAGTGTTTTATGTTTTCTTTTTTTAATAAGGCTATTAAGCCTAATATAGGACCTAAAGCTAACACAGTATATATATAAATTGGATTCATAACTTCATGTAAAAGTGTAAGAAGTTGAATGCTAATTATAGTTATAGAAAATCCAATACAATTTACAATGGTAAGTGCAGTTCCTTTCCACTTAGATGGTGCATTATTGGCAACTAGGGCAGAAAACAATGGAGAATCTGCAATAACAACCATACCCCAGAAAAATAAAAAACCAAATAGTATATTAACAGAGTCTATCATGAATATTAAAGGAGAGACTATACAGCATAAGCATGATAATAATAAAATTATCCGGGCTGTTTTTTTAGTTCCTATTTTTATAGAAAGGTAACCGCCAATAACACAAGAAATACCACCAACTCCAATTATTAAAAAAGATAGCATTGGTACGTTAAGGGTAGTATTAGGGTATATTGAACTATAGGTAGATAATAGTATTGGTACAAATGTCCAGAAAGCATACAATTCCCACATGTGTCCAAAATACCCAAATGCTGCAGCTCTAAAATTACTATTTTTAAATACTTTAAAAAAAACAGAGAATTCTATTTTTTGACTTGGATTTCTATAAGGACCATTAGGAACAAACATAATTATTAATATACCGCCAATAAGTGCTAAGCATGACGTACAAATTAATATAAACTTCCATGAAGATAGTGTTACTAGACCTTTAAGTAAATGGGGGAATGCTGTTCCTAATACTAATGCACCAACTAAAAAACTAAGCGATTTTCCAAGACCTTTTTCAAAATAGTCTGAAGCTATTTTCATTCCTATAGGATAAATACCTGCAAGAAAAAAACCTGTACCAAAACGAAATATTAATAGGCTAGTTAAATTATTATTGTCTAATAGCATTCCTGAATTAAATAAAGCTCCAATAATGGCACTTAAAAGAAATACTTTTGATGGAGAAAATCGATCTGCAATGGTTAAAATTGCAAATAATAATGTGCCAGAAATAAACCCAAATTGCACAGCAGATGTGAGATGACCTAAAGCGCTTTGATTAAGTTGAAAATTAGTTGCCAAGTTTTGCATTACGCCATTACCAGCAAACCAAAGTGATGTGCAACAGAATTGGGCGATTACAATTATGGGTAGTATTATCTTAGATCTTTTCACTATAGTTTTTAAAATTGTAGGCTTACCTATTTGGTTTGAAATGCATTATAACAGTTGACTCCAATATTATTTTTATCAAGAATTCAACTGTATTGCTCATATACCGTCTTCTCAATATGGTGAAATATTATGTCGCAATGCTAGTATTTTTCATTTAATTGCGAAATTCAGAAGTAAAAAAAAGAATTTTATTTTTCAAGATTATGTTTTCAAATGTTACACAACGGTCTAGTGTATGATTTCGTTGTGTGTTTAAGCACTAAAGTTAGCAAATAAATCACAGATAGAAAGTCCGCGAGGACTTTCGTAAGTAGGCTCTAACTAGCAATGAATTATACACATTGTTACCTACAGTTTTTTTAACATTCTATTCAGCCAAGATTCTTTTTCTAGTTGAACTGACTTTTTATTAGTTTTAATCAACTGCCATATTTCATCCGTAATCATAGGTTTTAGTTTGTCAATTTTCGCTTGCATTTCGGCTTGTATATTTTTTGAGTATTTTCCCGTATTTAATACACATAAACTATCTTCAATTTCCTCAATAATACTCCATTCACGTTCTGAAATTTTTTTTAAATCACTTTTCGTACCAGTCCTAAAATCAGTCATTACATCGTATTGTCCGTTGTATTTGGTATAAATTCTGTATTTATCAATTCCGATTAATTCAGTTATTTTTTGAGATGCTTCTTTTAGTTTTTCAGAATTAAACCCTTTTGTTAATTCGGTTAAAATTAAGTTTTCTTTTATCTCATTATTCAATCCGTTTAATGATTTATCATCATCGATAATTAGAAAATTAGATATTTTAAATTCCGCAATAAATTTTAATATTTCTTCTTTTCTGTTTTTACAATTAACGTATTCAGGCAAAAATCCAACGATATCGTTTTTTATTCCACGATTTTCAAAAATCACATTAAATTCCGCCAAGGTTTTTACTGTTCTCCTTGTCGAACTTAACCAGATATCAAAATCCGAAAGAGATAGAAGTTGGTTAAAATTCTCAACACAAGATTTATTAAATTCAGAATATCCATCCGAGTGAATTTGGTCAGCTTTCCACGATGGATTTGTTATTAGTACTCCATCTAAATCTAATATCAAAAGTTTCTTGTTTCTCAAATTGTATCTAATGAGTTTGTGTATGGTTAGTTGCTTTGTGACTAAAGATAACAAAAGGGGGCGAGTCTGAGGGAAATTCGGAGAGTTTTCCGATTGGCACAGAGAAATTCAAGCAATTGACTATACACGTTGTTGGCTACTGTATTATTTAAGATTGTTTCTCCAACCTCTTTTTTCAATTTTTCTAACGTTTGTTTTGTCTTTCAGAGTTTTCAAGTATTCGGATAGCGCTTTTAATTCATCATCATCTAGTTCACCTAAATATTCTTTTGGATAAATGGCGTTTCCAAAATTATCACTTGATTTGTGCGGAGTATCATCAATAATAAGGATCTTATCAAGACTAAATCCTTTTTTCTTAACCTTTTTTAAAGGCTTAATAAAATTATAATGATCTAAATATCGACTTTCATAATTACCAAAATTGTCTACGTTCAAAAACCTTTTAGGTTTACATCTGCTTCTTCCCCAAACAAACTCTAATTTCATTTCTTCAGGAAAAATAATTTTAACTACTTCTTCCACATAATCATCTGATGCAGATGACCAAACAGCCACTGAAAAATCATTCTTAATTTCATTTAGAAAGTGATTCAAATATGGTCTAAGATATACGTAATAGTTAAACACTTTAAAATCAGCTTTTCTATTTAATTCCGTTGGAGTAGCATGAACTAGAGTTTCATCAATATCAAGTACCAATAGTATTTTGTTTTCTTCTTTTGGATTCATTTATGAATGGTGACTAGATTTGATTAGATATTGTAGCCAACGGTTTTGTGTATGGTTAGTTGCGTGTTTCAGCAACTAATTTAGTAAACAAAAACGAACGCGAGAAAATTCTGAAGGAATTTTCCAAATAGGCAATTGCCAAAGCAATTAAATATACACGTTGTCGGCTGTAGTGTTTATTTTTTTCCATATAATGTTGTCAGTGTTCCTTTAAAGCAAAATGGAATTACAGACGTATGTGTTTCATTTCTATATATGTGCCAATCCATATCAATATTGTCATAGTTTCTTTTTTTAAGGAACATGCTAAATTTAATCATATTTGATACCATCATTGGGCTTTCATTTTCTCCGGTCGAAATAAATACTTTGGTTGGTTTAATTTCCCAAATTTTATTATTCGTGAATTTAATAATTGCTGGATCTAAAAATATTTCTTCATTAAGTTGAAATGAAGGACTATTTATTCCAAATCGAGTGAAGTAATTGTCAGAATTCAAAAAGCAGTATGCTGTAAATAAACCACCAAGAGAATGACCTGAAATTCCTTTGTCAGAATTAGTTTTATAGTGTTCCTCGATAAATGGGATTATTTCTTTTTTTAAGCATTCTAAAAATTTATCAGCTCCGCCAGTTTTGATAGTTCCTTTTTCCACACCAAAATTCTTCTCAAATTTTCTTTCACTTATTGTATCGCGATGTGGTGTGTAGTCATTAAATCGATTAATTTTTGATTCTATTCCATTTACCTTATGACTGATTCCAACGAGAATCACATCTTCGATTTTCTCAAAATCAATGTAAGATGATTCGAAATATCCAAATGTACTTTTGCCATCCAAAACATAAAGCACAGGATATGTTATACTGTCCTGAATAGAATAATTCTTTGGAAAAGACATATGAATTAAATAATCTTTATTTGTAATTTCAGATTTAATGATATGGTCTGGTTTAAAAAAAATTCGTCCTTTTGGGTCTAATTTTTGGCTAAATAAAGGGTTGCAAAAAATCAAAAAATAAAATGTTATAAATAATAAATTTGGTAGTTTCAAAAAGTTCATTTGTTTAATTCGGAGTTCTTTGCTCACATTACTGTCAACGTTTTTATGTATGGCTCGTTGCGGAAAATTAGCTATGATTTTCCACCGTAATTCGAAGGTAGCAAATTGCAATGAATTCTGATTAAGGAATTCAACCGCAATGAGCTATACACGTTGTTGGTATTTAGTTATTTTAAATAGTTAACCATCCAATTATTGATATATTTATATTATGCGGAGTTTTTATTTCCAGCCATTTGTTATTTTTTGAATGCCATATTTTTAAACCATTAATTTTTCCAGTAATTGTTCCGTCATACATTGCTAAATAGCTGTTTCTCGTATAAATTCTTTGGTTAGATTTTTGATTATAAGGTAGTTCTCCTATTTGTGTGTCTCTATAAAATAATTTTCCACCTTGTGTTTGCCTATAAAAGTTGTGACCTAGATTTTCGTATTCGTATTCCGAACATGTCATTTTAGAAATATTGATTTTAAACTTTCCTTTTTCACAAGAATAAATAATGTTTTTATCAATATCTTTAAAAAAGTATGCATTTCTAATAGATTGCTCAATGTCATTAATAGAGCATATTGTAGCTTCATCACTATTCTCAATATTAACTAATTTTATTGTTGCTTTATTTTTATTTATATGGCTATATAAAAAATTAGTATTATCAATCCAAAGCATTGGAACATCTAATTTTGCATTTGCGAATCTTTTTAGTAAAGTTCCTACGCCAGCATTTTTTACTACTATTTCTTTTGTACCATTCCTGTTTTCTATAAAAATTTTTTTTTGAAAAAGGTTATTTTGATTTATGAAGCTAGTTTTATTCAATTCAGTAGATTCTATTTCTATCACATGTGCAAAATCCTTTTTATTCGTATGATTCTCAACTGATAATTTGTAGTTATTATTACTGGAATAGTACTTTCTATTAGAAGAAAAAAAAGAATCTGAGACTTTTTTATATGTTCTATTTTTTAGGTTATATAAACCATATTCGTTTGGCTTATCCAGATAAAATATTAGTGAGTCTCCTTTTGAATATGAAAATGTGCTATTTTCAGTTTTTAAAATAGAGTTTGTTTTTATGTCTATTATATCTCCAACTCCAGTTATTATATATCTGTTTTTTAGAATTCGATTTATTTTAGAATAATAAACACTATCACTTGAAAAGGTATTTAATGTATCTACACTTTGCAAAATTCCATTTACTAATTTATATCTTAATAATGAACTTTTACGTTTGTAGATATCATAATAACCTATTAATAAAGAAGCTTCATCATTATTTTTATTAACTGATTTTCCCGAATTGTCAGTATAATTAATTGTTCTATTATCGATTTGATTACAAGAAATTGAAAACAGAATTAGAAGACTCAAATAAATTGATATTTTCATATTTGTAATATTCTATAGAGATGATTTCATAATGAATGTCAACGTTTGGTGTAAGGATAGTTGCGTGATTAAGCAACTAATTTAGTAAATAAATCACAGATAGAATATTTCGCAGGAATGTTCGTAAGTCGGCAGTGAACCAAGCAATTAATTATACATAGTGTTAGCTGTAGTTTTTTTTCATATATACAATTTCCAGTTACTGTCAGCTTTAAATCCGTGTTCAGGTTCTGAAAATTCCTTAATTTCTATTTTGTTTTTCATTTCATATTCGAAATGTTCAAGTTGTTTTTGTTTTAAATATTCCACTTTACTTTTTTCACTATTTAGATTCCAAGGTTTAGAGTCACAAACTTTACAAATATTGCTTCTTACAGCTATGATTCCACAAACTTCGCAAGATTTCAGAGAATCAATAATCAAATCAGCTTTTTTAAAGTCAAACTGCCTAAATGATTTAGGAATATTTTGGATAAATTCATACCAGCCAATTTGGTCGTCATTCAGAGCGATTTCGTTTTCAGCTGTTTTTACAATAAGGACTTTGTCATAACTCGAAAACCTTATTGATTTTATCTGATTCCATTTAATATTTTTAGGTTTTGCACCAAAAGGTTCATTTATTATAAAACCATTTTTAGTCAACTCAATGTCAGTTATCACATTCGACAACTTTTTGAAAAGAAACTTTCGCATTAAGTATCCTACCATAAGGTTTGTTTAAATTACAGCCAACGGTTTGTGTAAGAATAGTAAGGGATTTTGAAGGACTGAACTTTCGGTTTATCACTTAGCCAAATTTACAATTTTTCTTTTTTTTAATAGACACGCAAAATTGTAAATTTTGCGGACTTTGTAAAATGCACTGAACTTTGATTTAAGAACCAAAACCCTTATTTTTTTACACTTTGTTAGCCACTTTATTTATTTCCAATCTTTTTCTTTCAATAATTCAGCAATTTCTATTGTGTTTTTTTCTTTAATATTTTCAATTAAATAACTCAAATTAAAATACTTTTTCCCAAACAATCCATTTTTTGATGTTTTTTTGAAATCTGTTTTTTCAAAGTTAGTAACACAAAAGAATTTATGATTTTCTCTTATATTCCAACCTAAATTCACGTTTGCATCATTAATCATTTCGATAATGTTACTTTTTTGAGTTTCGGTTACACTTCCGTTGGTTGCATTTATAATATCTAATTTACCTTTTTCATTAAGATTTGCAGTAATAATATTTTCTATTTTTCCAATTCCTCTAACACTCTTGTTTTTGTATATTCCTAAATAAGTACAACTTGAATATCCTCTATCTGATGGGTCGTAATAAACATTGTTCTTAAAATTATCATTTAAGGTTTTTCCGCAAGCAATGGTTAACATTCTGTATTCATCATCTTTAATCATTCCAACTGAATAACAGAAACTTTCAAAATCGTCTATAATTTGTTGTAATTCAAAATCGTAGTCATTAATTACCTCATTAAACTTAAATACAATGTCTTTAAAAGTTACAGATATGAAACTAATTTTCGTGTTATTTTCTGCATTGTAATTAACTACTTGCTGCTCGATTTCTTTAATTTTATTATTCGAAGGTTTTTTAGGACTTAAACCTAAAAGAATAGAATATTTTTCATTTTTAAAACTATCTAAATGATTAACCAATTGGTTAATTGAAAATTTTTCAGATAGTTTTGTTTCGATTGCTATTTTAAAACTTTCTTGAGTTATTGAACCGTCAGGAATAGAGTTTTTTGCTTTAGTCTGTTGTTTAAACGAAATTCCTACATTAATATCTAAATCATTCGTTAATTCATTCAAGAACAGGTTGAATTTATAAGGAGATTGATTATAAAGACGAGAAAATAATAATAACGTATTATTTGTTATTACATTTTCTTTTTGGGAATATCTTTGAAAGTAATGTATTTCACTCATTTGGATCGTTCGTTTGTATTGTGGCCAACGGTCTCGGCTATGAGTAGTTGCGTGGTTTAGCGGTTAACTTTGCAAGTACACACCAAACTGAAAATCTGCGAGGATTTTCAGAAGTAGGCGAGAACAAGCAATTACTAATAGTCATTGTTGGCAACTGGTTTTATTTTCTTAATCTTTTATCGGCTAAAGCCAAATATTTCAATCCACTTTGGTCAAATATATTTTCCGCTCTTTCAATTTGTAGAGCAGAATAAACCGCATTTGCAAATCCAGGAAGTGCTCCTAAAATAGTTCCTGTTGTAGATGCTGATGCGATTCCTTGATAAGCACCAATTAAACCACAAACGGTACCGAACAAAATTCCATTGAACTTGCTTTCATTCATTTTAGCAGACAATTCATCTTTGCGCTGAGTTAATTCTGCCAATCGTGTGTAGAATAATGGTGTTCCTTCTATAATGTTTGGGTCAAGAGCAATTAATTCCACTTGAGTTCTAAATGCTTGCAATAAGTCAGTGTGTTTTTCTTTAAATTTTATTAGGCGATTTAAATCAATTTCTTGAGGAAATGGGATTAAACTCGTTAGAATTGTTTCTCTTTTTTCCTGTATTTTTTTAAAAGAATTTCGGTAATAAAATGGTTTTACATAATCCGTTGCTGGTAATCTATCGGTTTTAGCACTTATCAGTGTAGCTAAAAAATTCATTAGGTTGTTAGCTGTCTTTTTTTCCACCGAATACCAATTTCCTTCACTTCTTTCGGCTAAACCAAGTTGTTCTAATTGATAGAATATTTCTCCGTCAAATTTATCAGCGTGTATGTTTGCTTTAGGGAACTTATCTTGGTGAATATTTCCTCGATGTCCACTAATAAATCTTTTTTGTGCCTTTTTCAGCTTTTTTCTATTGTCGTGTATTAATTCAATAAAGGGTCGAGTAGATTCCCAAGGATTGTCTAAAACATCAATTGGGTTTATTGGTGTAACAAGTCCACTACGAACCATTTCAAGCATAAATTCATCATAGTTTTGTTCAGGTTCGTAAAAGTATTCTTGCGGAACAATTGAACCAATATTGTCATAATACAAAAGAGTCCTTAAGGTCCAATCTGTGCGAGGAACATCTATGTAAGGATAGTAAAGTAAGTTACTCATTCTGTTTGGTTTTTAACTGTTCGTTAAGATACATAGTTTACACAAGTTAAAGCTTATGTGTTTACACTAAATTAGTTTCTAACCTTGTCGATTG
>NZ_CANMRQ010000012.1 GCF_947500325.1 uncultured Lacinutrix sp. | reverse complement strand
GGTATCTGTTGGTAATGGATTAAAGGCATAAACACCACCTGGTGTAACTACTGAATCTACTGTTCCACCATCACATGCTGGTAGCATTGTAAAACTCGCATCATTTGTGATATTAACTGTTACTGTAAATGAACTTGTTGATGGGCAGGTTCCATTAGTAGTATAATCTATAGTATAAGAAGCTCCTGATGTTCCATTGGTTATTGTTCCTGTAGTAGCGTCTATTATTGCAGCATCTGTAGGTAATGGATTAAATACATAAGTTCCGCCTGGTGTAACTACTGAATCTACTGTTCCACCATCACATGTAGGAATCATTGTAAATGTGGAATCATCAGTTGTAATAACTGTTAAACTAAAAGAACTTGTTGCAGAACACGCTCCAGTAGTAGTATACTCAACAGTATAGGTAGCTCCAGATGTTCCACCAGTCACTGTACCTGTTGCAGGGTCAATAACAGCTGCGTCTGTTGGAGCAGGATTAAATGTATAAGCTCCTCCAGGAGTAACTACCGTATCAACAGTCCCTCCATCACATGTTGGCAACATTGTAAATGTAGAATCATCTGTGGTTATAACTGTAACATCTTGAGTAGTTGTGCTTGGGCATATACCTGCAGTAGTATACTCTACTGTGTAAGTAGCTCCTGATGATCCATTAGCAATAGTACCTGTATTAGCATCTATAGTCGCTCCATCTCCTGGTAAAGGATTAAAAGCAAACATACCACCTGCATCTCCTGTTATTACAATAGTACCTCCTCCACAAGTAGGTGTTGCTGTAAAACTAGAATCATCTCTTTCATTTACTATAAGGTCGAATTCTCCTAAAGGATCTGTTGTTACATTAAAACAAGATGCATCATTATTTAATTGTACACGAACAAATATAGGTTGAGGATTAGCAATATTATTATAAAGACTAACTAATGCTCCAGTTCCTGCAGTTGCTTCAGCTAAAGTTAAATGGTAAGTAACGGTATAATCTGTAGCAGATTGACCGCCTAAAATAGTAGCAGATTGAGATTCTAAGTCAAAAGGTTCTGTATCATCATTTGAAGCATCATCACATAATTCCATATCCATTACTGGATCAATTGTAGGTTGCGATGTTATATTTAATGTGAAAGATTCAGTCTCATAACAATCTGACGTTAAATACTCTACTCTAATAAAGATTGTTTGCGGTGTTCCTAAAATTGCGCTAGAACTATAGGCATTAGGATTTGGTATAGGATTGGTTTCATTATCCGCATCCATTTGAGTCTCATAATAAGAGATATTTAAATCTCCAGGATTTGGAGCTGCAGCAGTAACTACAGCATCATTCTGAGTTAGGTCAAAAATATACGGTGGTGCACCAGGATTACATAAAAACAAATTATCTGGTGCAGCAGTGATAATTTCTGGCAATACGTCAATACATACTTGCTCAGTATATTCACAACCAAAATCATCTGTTGTTCTATAAGTGTAACAATATTGACCTGCAGCAGGCGGTGCTACTGTTATTGTATTCCCTACTGTATTCGTAATTGTTGGATCTGGATCCCAACCTTCGGTAACTGTTACTGGAGTAAAAGATAACAATGGAGGTTGTAAAGCTGGATCAAATTCAATACTCCAGAAAAATATAGTTCCATCATCAGCAAAAATATTATCAGTTATTGTAATTATCCAATCACCATTAATAGGACTTCCTATGAAATCATCAAAATTACCTATAGGTAAATAAGTACCAGGTGTATAAGAAGCATTAGGCGGATTTGAACCAGCAGTAATTGTTGGTGCGTTAGCTAATATTGTTGCGCCTGTAGTTGAAAAACAATAATCTGCACCAACACCAGGTACGCCATTATCATTATTATCTGCTCCACCCATATAAGTACCACCACCTGCTTGGGCAAAAAGTTGTACTTGGACTCCATTTGGACTCGTTAAAAAGATATCTAAATCACCAGCATATGAGTGTTCTATATTGAGACAAACAGAAGCGACTTGATTTCCTGATACAATTACCTCTGTATCAGCATAGCAATTTTCTACAATAGCACTAGAAGCATAACTCACTCCACTACCATCTGGTAAAGCCGTTTGCGAACCAGAGGCTGGTGTACAATCAAAAATAAATTCAGTAGGCATTACACCTCCAATAATATCTGTCGACTCTCCAAAACATAAAGTTGAATTAGCTGCTTGAAGGAGAAAACTAGGATCTGTTCCTACTTGTACTATTTGGTCTATAAAATTTGTACTAGAGCACATAGTGGGAGCATTAGAAGTGTTATCATCAGTTATTGTTAAATTAACTAAATACACACCTTCGTTAGGATAATTATGAGTAACTGTTTGTCCAGTACCTGTAGTTCCGTCTCCAAAATCCCATTCGTAAGTTGCCCCTGTAGGATCCACAGAAAATGTTCCTCCACCATTAAAAGTAATATCATCACCTTGACAAACTTTAATAGAACCATCTGCACTTATAGCAGGTGTTGTTGAATCTATTTGAGCTGTAATATCTTGACATGGTTCTGAACATGATATAGCCGCTTCCCAACCTGTAGTAGTTGCAGAAGCATCTGAAGTAAACACAATTGTTAAACAACCTGAAGGATTAGCAACAGGTGTAGCCGTTACGAAACCAGGATTATTAGCAGCTCCGCCACCAGAATAAGTACCTAGAATAACTGCAGCATCTGCCATTGTACTGTTATAAATCATCATAACATCACTATTAGTCTGTGTACTAAACTGAGTAAAATTTAATTGCACCATATTACCTGGTACATCTGGACATATCGTTAATGTAAAACTCTCATTACTACCATAATTCCCTGCTCCTCCAGAATCTAAAAAAGTCCCAGAACATTGATTAATAGTGCCATTTTGCATCAAAACATCTTGAGATAATGCAACAGTTGATATAAATAAAAATGAAATTAATAATGTAAACCTTTTCATTGTTGTATTTTTTATTGATGTTGTGATTTAATAATTATGAAATAATTGGTATTATCAATCCTATATATACTAGCTCCATTTCCATGGTATCTTACATTATATTTTAAGACATTAAAAGTTTCCGGATTATATCCTGTATCCATAGTTAAATTACTATTGTAATTATTAAACAAGCCTACTTCACTTAAAAGCTCATACTTGTCTTTATGCTTAATTAAATCTGCTTTATTTACAATTTCAATTCTATTTCTTAATAAATGCTTCATATATGTTAGATACTCTGGTCTATTTAAAACATATTCTTCTAATTTGTCTGCATACACTTCTTTTAAGTTTGCTAACTCTTTAGCTGTTAAAGGAGCATTTACATTGTCCTTATATTTTACCGTTTTTTGAATTTGTTTTATTTGCGACTGTGCAGTTACATTATATATACTAAATGTAAATACCAAAGCAAACATGTAGAGTAATTTTAATTTCATTTTACGTGTTGATTTAAGTTTCTAAAAATAGAAAAAAAGAATTAACTTTTGTTAACGATAAGTTAACTTACTAATAAAACAGTTGAAATTAAAAAACTCCTACCTAAGCGCTCTAATTTTTTTATTACTTATCTTTGCAGACTAATGCTTTTTTTGAATAAATGAAAATTGAAAATTCCACAAAAAATTACGATGATTTAGGTGAAAACCATGTAGGCACATCTACTGAAACCCCTATGAAATCTGACGCTTTTAAGCTTTCTGACAAAGAAAAAATTGAAAGCATAAAAAAAGATGTGAAAAACATCATGGAAACTTTAGGTCTAGACCTAACTGATGATAGTCTTAGTGGTACACCTAAACGTGTAGCAAAAATGTTCGTTAATGAAATTTTTGGAGGCTTAGACCCTAATAAAAAACCAAGTGCTTCAACTTTTGATAATAAGTACAAATATGGTGAAATGTTAGTTGAAAAAAACATCACTGTATATTCTACATGTGAGCACCATTTACTGCCTATTGTAGGGAAAGCTCATATCGCTTATATTTCTAATGGAACAGTAGTAGGTTTATCTAAAATGAATCGTATTGTAGATTATTTTGCAAAGCGCCCACAAGTACAAGAACGCTTAACCATTCAAGTTGTTAAAGAACTTCAAGAAGTATTAAATACTGAAGATGTTGCCTGCGTTATAGACGCTAAACATTTATGCGTCAATTCTAGAGGAATACGTGATATTGAAAGTAGTACTGTTACTTCTGAATTTGGCGGGCAATTTAAAAACAAAGAAACTAAACGTGAGTTTTTAGATTACATAAAACTAGACACTAAATTTTAACAATTTAGCTTTCATCTTTTAATAATCAATCATTTTTAATCTTTACAAACAATCGCAATGCAGCTTTATCAAAATCAGCATATAAACATATATAATTCTTTAACCGGAAAAAAAGAAACCTTTAAACCTATAAACAGTGGTTATATTGGCATGTATGTTTGTGGACCAACAGTATACAGTAATGTGCATTTAGGTAATGTAAGGACATTTATGTCTTTCGACATGGTTTTTCGCTACCTTAAACATTTAGGTTATAAAGTTAGATATGTACGAAATATTACAGATGCTGGTCATTTAGAGAATGATGCAGATGTTGGTGAAGATAAGATTACTAAAAAAGCAAGATTAGAAGAGATTGAGCCAATGGAAATTGTACAGCGTTATACTGTTGATTTCCATAATGTTTTAGACAAGTTCAATTTTTTACCACCAAGTATTGAGCCAACAGCAACAGGTCATATTATTGAGCAAATAGAATTAATAAGTAAAATTATTGACAACGGGTTTGCTTACGAGGTAAATGGTTCAGTTTATTTTGATGTACATAAATACAATGAGACCAACGACTATGGTATATTAAGTAAGCGTAAGCTAGAAGATTTAATTCACAATACACGTGCATTAGATGGGCAGAGTGACAAAAGAAACCCTCAAGATTTTGCACTATGGAAAAAAGCAGAACCAACTCATATTATGCGCTGGCCTTCTCCTTGGAGTGATGGATTCCCTGGCTGGCATTTAGAATGTACAGCTATGAGTACTAAATATTTAGGAGAGCAATTTGATATTCATGGTGGAGGAATGGATTTAAAATTCCCACATCACGAGTGTGAAATAGCGCAAAATCAAGCTGCAAAAGGTCAAGCTCCTGTAAATTATTGGATGCATGCCAATATGTTAGAACTTAATGGCGCAAGAATGAGTAAGTCTACAGGTAATATTATTAATCCTGCTGAGTTACTTTCTGGTAAAAACGACATCATGTCTAAAGGATACAGCCCAAGTGTTATTAGATTCTTCATGATGCAATCTGCCTACCGAAGTGTTTTAGATTTAACTGATGCTGGTCTACTAGCAAGCGAAAAGGGTTTTAACCGTTTAATGAATGCTGTTGATGATTTAGAAAGTTTAAAAACTTCTAATAACAGTTCTTTTGATATAAAAAAATGGAAACAGAATTGCTATAATGCAATGAATGACGATTTTAACACTCCTATTTTAATAGCAAATTTATTTGAAGTTGTAACCCATATTAATGCAATCAAAGAAACAAGAGCAACAATTACTGCTGATGATTTAAAGTTATTAAAAGAAACCATCTCTACTTTTGTATTTGATATCTTGGGACTAAAAAAGACTTCTGAAGATAATGCATCTGGAACTGATAAATTAACTGGAGCTGTTGAATTACTTATTGCATTAAGAAAAGAAGCAAGAGTAAATAAAGATTTCGCATTGTCTGATAAAATACGTGATGAATTAGCAGCTGTTGGTATTCAACTTAATGATGGAAGAGACGGCACAACTTTTTCAACCAATTAATGCATAATAAACATTAACTTATATGTTGATGCTATAATAAAATAAAGTGAAGCATATTTTAATTGCACCGTTTTTATTTATTATTAAAGTATATCAAACTTTAATATCTCCATTTACGCCCGCAACTTGTCGTTACCAACCAACTTGCTCTCATTATACTAAAGAAGCTTTACAAAAACACGGACTACTTAAAGGCGGAAAATTAGCTGTAAAAAGGATTTTTAGTTGTCATCCTTGGGGAGGAAAAGGTTACGATCCTGTTCCTGACAAGGATGACAACTAGCCAACACACCAGCTCGCTCATTCACTAAAAATGTACACCGCACATTTTTTTTTAACGTTCTGACGCTTTGGGAAGGAAAAGGTCACGATCCTGTTCCTTATAAAGAAGAATAATTGTATTAATGATTTGTTATAAACTGAATTAAATTCAGTATAAATATTATATTTACAATCATAAAAAAAAATCTATGTATTTACTACAGTTCGATTGGAATCCGATAACAGGATTTGATATCGTTGGAAATTTCAAAATTCATTTTTACAGTTTAATGTGGGTTATAGCTTTTGTTATAGGCTGGAATATCATGAAACGTATTTTTAAAAGAGAAAAAGTAGACGTAGAATATCTAGATCCTCTTTTTATATATACAGTTTTAGCAACTATGTTAGGTGCCCGTTTAGGTCATGTGCTTTTTTATCAATCTGAATTAATTACTCAAGACTTTTTTAGCATCTTTCTTCCTTTTAAATTTAAAGGAGGCTTTGAATTTACTGGATTTCAAGGTTTAGCTAGCCATGGTGCTGCTATAGGTATTATTATAGCACTCTATTTATACCGTAAAAAATACAAATACAAATCTTTAATGTGGATTTTAGATCGTGTTGTTATTACTGTTGCTTCAGGTGCCGTTTTTATTAGATTTGGTAATTTTATTAATTCAGAAATTATAGGAAAAGTTACAGATTCTTCTTTTGGTGTTCGCTTTATTCAAGAAGAATATAGTAAAAATACTATTACTCGTTTAACAGGTATAAAAGACTACAAAGAAGCATATCAAGCAGTAACCAATAACCCTCAATTCCAAAACCTCTTAGAAGCTGTACCGTATAGACATCCTGCACAATTATATGAATCATTTTCTTATATTTTTGTTTTTCTTATTCTCCTTTATTTTTATTTAAAAACTGATAAAGGAAATCAACCAGGTTTTTTGTTTGGTTTGTTTTTAGTACTACTATGGACTGTTAGATTCTTTGTGGAATTTGTAAAGGAAGCCCAAAATATTGAAAGAGCAGATTGGCTTTTAAATACTGGCCAATGGCTAAGCATTCCTTTTATTATTATTGGAATTTATTTTATGTTTATTTACAAACAAAAAACATCTACTAAATAATGAAATTTTATAATTCTATTTTTTTTGCAGCACTATTTATATGTGCAATTTGTTTCACAGCATGTAAAAATGAACCAAAAACAATAAAACAAGCTGAAGTCTCTTTTATTAAAGAAGGAGAATTAACACTCTACAAAAGCACAAGTGATTCTATTATAGCTAAACTAAATATAGAAGTTGCCAAAACAAGTTTTGAGATTGAAACTGGCTTGATGTATAGAGACTCTATGAAAGAAAACCAAGGTATGTTGTTTGTTTTCGATGACATTCGCGAACGTAATTTCTATATGAAAAACACACGTATTCCTTTAGATTTAATCTTTTTAGATCACAATAAAACTGTTGTTAGTTTTCAAGAAAATGCACAGCCTTTAGATGAATCATCTTTACCATCTAATGCTTTAGCTCAATTTGTACTAGAAGTTAATGCTGGTTTAGCAGAAAAATGGCTACTTGAGGTTGGAGATCGTATGGAGTATTTTGAATATAAAATTGTAAAATAATGACACCGTTAGTTGTTGAAATAGAATCTCACAATGAACATTCTATTTTTTCAACTCTTTTTATTCCAAAAAAATCAAACTCAAGAAGCATTGTCATTTCATCTGCCACTGGTGTTTTACAAAACTACTATTCTAAATTTGCCACTTATTTTTGCTCTTTAGGCTTTACTGTATATACATTTGACTATTCTGGAATTGGCTTATCACATTCGAAGACTATAAAAAATAACACGTCTAATTTATACGATTGGGCAAATAATCAGGCTCATGTTTTACAGTATGTAAATAAGCAAAACCCTAAACACAAAATTATTTTAATTACACATAGTATTGGTGGACAACTTATTGCTTTTAATCATAATATCGAATTAGTAGATAGCATTATTACTGTAGCTTCTCAATCTGGTTACTGGAATATGTTTAATGGTTTTAACAAATTAAAAATGTATTTGTTCTGGAATTTAATCATTCCTGCTACTATTCCATTTTTTGGTTATTTCCCCGCTAAAAAACTAAAGCTTTTTGAGAATTTACCTAAACAAGTTACTTATCAATGGAGGCAATGGGGAAACAAAAAAAATTACTTCCTACATTATGCAAAAAAAGAAGACTTAGTTTTAGATAAAATTAATTGCTCTATGTTAATTTTAAGCTTCCCAAAAGATGAATTTGCACCTAAACGAACTGTAGATTGGTTAGCTAATATTTTTAAAAATGCAAAAGTAGACAGACGCCATATATTACCAGAAGAAATAGATAGTCCTAATATTGGGCATTTTGGATTTTTTAGAGAACGTTTTGAATCTTCACTATGGCAATTAACTCATGATTGGATTAATATCCATTTAGATAGTAAAAATACCTAACATTAGGTGTTTAGATATTTAGATTAATATACTAACTTAGTAATAGCTAATAATCTTATTCTTTTTTTAATGAGTTAAAACACGTCTATTATGAAAAAAATCTCAAGTCTTTTTATTCTCTTTATCAGCATAACATTGTATGGTCAAGACTACCAAACTGTTGACAATGTTGTTATTCAAAATAACATATATGAAGTACAGGCAAAGTATGAACCCAGTTCTTTTGTACTAAAAATTATAGATGGTACAAATTCTACTGAAAGTGGAAATATTATTAATGCAGTAGACAGCACTGTATTCTTTAATATATTTAAGCAATTAGTTCTAAGCTTAGATTCTGCAGCCACTTTTGCAGTTCCAGAAACTACAGCTATTGAAGGCACCAGAACTAAAATATCAAAAAAACGAGAAGCTCTAAAAAGTGTATTACAAAAAACCACAGAGACAATAGATGGCGAACCTATTGAATATTCTGGCACAATAACCCTTAATAATATTGTAAAGATAAAAACTACAGACTCTGATGAGTGTGGAGATCAAAAACAAAAAATTCTAGGAGACTCTGAACCTGTTTTAAATATTAATAAAGCCTATATAAGTTTTTTTAATAATAAAGCCTCTACTATTGTTTTAGAAGGAAAAATAGATAATGATAGTACAAAAAAAATAGTTATAGTAAATAACGACTTTAGTGTACCTGTTCGATATTTTAATAACTATGGTAGTACTAATTCCTTTTCTATTAATAATGATAGAAAAAAATGTTTTGAGATTGACTATAACGATGTTTTTGATTATGGTGCAAATCAGCATTTTAATTACTCTATAGCAAACAGCGAATTACATTTTAAAAAAGACACTTTAGTTAGAAGTGTTAGACAAAGAAGTTTTTTCGATTTCTTTACTGCTGTGTTATTTACTGATGCATTGGCATTGGATCAAAATAATAGTAATAGTTTAATTAATGCCCAAGCAAAACTACTTATTCCAATAAATCAAAGAAACATAGGAAAATGGAGTTTTATTAGACAAATGCTTACAGAAGTAAACATTGCACTTTATAACGGCTCATCTGACAACACTAGAATTATTGAAAGTAAGGACGGAAGTACTTTTAGTAATTTTGATTTACTAAAGAAAAGCAACTTAAACGGAAAGTTAAATTTAGATTTAATCTCTCATGAAGCAAAAGGTTATTTTTCTTATATTTCTTTAGGGTACAATGCTACTTTTCATAGAACAGCCTTTAAACAAACGACAACAGTAACTGGTCAAGAAGACAGTGTGGAAACTGCTCAACTTTTCTCATTGAGCCATGGCCCGGTTATTAATGTAGAAATAAGACCACAAACAAATTTTGGCGCAGATATAAGTGCTAGTTTAGAAAACTTAACCTATAATAATGGTAATGAAATAAGCGGAACAAACATAGAAAGCTTAATGACAGATAAAGGTTTTAATCATTTTGGTTTTAAATATAACGTTGTAAATGTTAAAGCCGATTTTTATTGGTTAACAAACCCTACCAAAGGGAAAAAGGGTGGTATTTTTGCAAGAATAGGCGGTTTTTATCACACACAAAGCTATAACATATATCCTCAACTCATGGTTGGATATGCTACTAACCTTACGTCTTTTGTTAATAGATTTAAGCCTCAAAAATAATAACAAACAAAATTTAAACAAAAAGCCTTTCAACATCATACTGAAAGGCTTTTATTATTTTAAAAAAAATATTTTAAATTTTGATTAACTTTTTAATAAACAAAACGCCTTCTAGGTTATTAGATATTTTGAGAAAATATGTTGCATTTTCTAATTCATCTAGATTATTAACTGTAATAACTCCATCAAGACCTGAAACATTTTCATCATAAACTAATCGTCCATTTAAATCGTAAATAGAAAGATTTAAACTAGCAGTAATCATATTAAATGGTAAATTAATTGTAATATTATTTTTAAATGGATTTGGAGAAATCTTTAAATCATTAATTGCAACTTCTTCCACTCCAAGTATATTTCCATCTACACCATCACAATTTTCATCAATACCATTACCAAGAGCATCAACAGCATCTGGATTAATTAAATTATTAGTATCATCACAATCTAAGTCATTAGCTACAAATCCAATTGGAGACACACTAGAACACTCATTTACAAAAACATTAGAATCTCCATAACCATCATTATCATTATCTCTATAATATGTAACAGGAGACTCATTTTGATCTGCTACATTTATACAAACCTCTTCTGTATATTCACAACCAAAACTATCTACAACTCTATAGGTATAACAAAACAAACCAGATGCCATAGGAGCTACAGTGATTTCATTTCCATTAACTCCAGTAATTGTTGAGTCGCTATCCCAAGATTCTGATACAATTGTTGGTGTAAAAGAAAAGTCTTGCATAGGAACGCTTGGGTCAAAATTTAATTCCCAAGAAAAGATATAACCATTATCTGCAAAAATGTTATCTAAAATTTCAATACACCAATCTCCATTAAGAGGACTTCCTACTAATGCATTAAATGACTCTACTGGAAGATAAGTTCCTGGAGTCCATGAATCAGCAGGAGGACAACACCCAGCAATAATTGTTCCCGCGTTTTCTAATAAAGTAGTAGCAGACATAGAAAAACAATAATCTGCGCCTATTCCTGGTACTGGATTATCATTATTATCAGCACCTCCAAAGTAAACACCACCACTAGCTTGAGCAAATAGAATAGCTTCCTGACCACTAGGAGAAATAATTTTTATATCTAAATCTCCAGAATAAGAATGTTCCATATTTAAACAAATATCAAGAATTTGAGATGGACTTGTCAATACTGCATCTGGCGCAAAACAACTAACTGTTACGCATGTACTATATGCTATTCCACTTCCGTCTGGCAAAAATGTCTCTTCACTAATTGGAGGAGGACAATTGTATACCACTGGAACTGAATTAACAATACCTTCAATTGAAGTTGTCTCTCCAAAACACAATGTATCATCTGTAGCTTGAGTTCCTGTAAAATCGGGTTCACCAGATACATTAATTACTTGATTTATTGAATTTGTGTTTGAACATCCTAACGGATTTGAATCCGTATTGGTATCCCTAATATTTAGATTAACAATATAAAAACCTGGCGTATCATACGAAAATGTTACTGTTTGACCGGCTTGAGTAGTACCATTACCTAAATCCCATTCGTAAGTAGCTCCTGCTCCATCAATTTCAAAAACACCACTACCATTTAAAGTTATACTATCTCCTGTACATACTTGAATATTACCTTCTGTATTTGCAACAGGCGTAGAAGAGTCTAACTGAGAAATAATGTCTTGGCAAGGCGTAAAATTAGAAATATTTGCAGACCAACCCATTGTGTTAGCTACTCCATTTGAGACAAAACGAATAGTTAAACATCCAGAGTTATTATTAATACTTGCCACCATAACACTTGGTAAATTAGCAGCTCCTCCACCGCTATAAGTTCCTAAGATTGGACTAGATGTATTAACACCATTGTATATAGACAGTATATCAAAAACTGCCTCTGTTGAAAACTCTGTGAAGGTTAGTTGAATTTTATCTCCTGCTTGATCTGGACATATTGTTAAAACATAGTCTTCATTATTTGAATAGTTAGATGCACTTCCTCCTGAATCTAAAAATGTTCCTGAACTCATATTGACAGTTCCATTTTGCATAAGTAGGTCTTGTGCATTTGTATGTAATGAAAATATTGTAAAAATTATTAGTAGCGTTTTTTTCATAGTTAGTTTTATTATTGGTTAGTTAAGATTTTTATTAATTTTCAACAAATTGAAGTCTATTCAATAGATACCAAAACTGATAAAAGGTTGCGTAAAATTAGATGTATTATTTTCTAGATAAGTACACGCTTCTATTTCTTATGCTACGCCATATACTTTTTTTAACTAAAATTTAT
Organism: uncultured Lacinutrix sp.; assembly: GCF_947500325.1. Taxonomy (GTDB): domain Bacteria; phylum Bacteroidota; class Bacteroidia; order Flavobacteriales; family Flavobacteriaceae; genus Lacinutrix. The sequence continues at coordinate 94,917 of NZ_CANMRQ010000012.1, read as the reverse complement.
CAGGAATTACATCACATCATTTAAAATAATATTCAGAAATAAAAATAATTAAGTGAATCTCTTATTCATAGCCCAAATATATATTCGCAAGGAACTAATTCAAATTTGAGCCTAATAAGTAATAATTGCGTTTTATTTAAATATCCAGACATCTCACAAATAAAAATTAACAGCTTTATGTTTTTATTAAATTGAAGGCACAAAAAAAGCCTTTCAGTATCATACTGAAAGGCTTTTTATTATTTTAAAAAATGAGATTAAGCTTTCACTTCTTCTAATTCTTCTTCTTTTACTTTATTCTTTAACGCCTCTGTAGCATCTCCTTTTTTCACTGTATCGTACATAATTGGTGTCGCGATAAATAATGAAGAATAAGTACCTACAATAACACCTACGATAAGTGCAAACATAAATCCTCTAATAGATTCTCCTCCAAAAATGAAGATTGCTAATAACACTACTAATGTAGTTAAAGAAGTATTTAATGTTCTACTTAATGTACTACTTAATGATTTATCAATCACTTTGTTAAATGGCCAGTTAGTATGCTCGTTGAAAAATTCACGAATTCTATCAAATACTACCACGGTATCATTTAACGAGTAACCAATTACAGTAAGAATGGCTGCAATAAAGGCTTGATCAATTTCCATTGAGAACGGCATAAACTTGTATGTTACAGAGAATACACCTAATACAATTAATACATCATGGAATACGGCAGCTACTGCACCAAGTGAGAATTGCCATCTTTTAAAACGCAATAATATATATAAGAACACAACTATTAACGATCCTAAAACAGCCCAAAAAGAGGCTTTCTTAATATCATCGGCAATGGTTGGACTTACTTTATATTTCTTAAGTAAACCTACAGTCTTACCTTCTTTATTATCAATAAATGCTGCATAATCCATACCATTTAAATGTGGTTGCAATGCAGTAAATAATGTTTTTCTCATTTCCTCGTCAGCTTCTTCTGTAGCTTCATCGATTCTATGTTTTGTTGTTATTTTTAATTGATTGTCTGGTCCAAAAGTTTTAGCATTTGCACTACCAAACACAGCTGGATCTGATAATGTTTTAGAAATTTCTGAAGCACTTACTGGTTGGTCAAAACGTACTTGATACGTTCTACCTCCAACAAAATCCACACCTTGATCTAAACCATTTGTAAATAATGATCCTAAACTTCCTGCTATTAATATACCAGAAATAATATAAGCCATTTTACGCTTCTTTAAGAAAGCAATATCAATGTTTCTAAATAAGTTTTTAGTTACACCTGTAGAGAAATCTAATTTCCCTCCTTTGTTTACATACCAGTCTACTAATAATCTAGTAATAAAAATTGCAGTAAATAACGATGTACCAATACCTATTAATAATGTTGTTGCAAAACCTTTAATTGGTCCTGTTCCAAAAATGAATAAGATTAATGCCGTTAAACCTGTTGTAACGTTTGCATCTAAAATAGACGATAATGCATTACTAAAACCATCTTTAACAGATGACTTCAAATCTTTACCTTTAGATAACTCCTCTCGTATACGCTCGAAAATAAGTACGTTCGCATCCACAGACATACCAATAGTTAATACTATACCTGCTATACCAGGTAAAGTTAGTACTGCTCCAATACCAGATAACACACCAAAGATTAATAAGATGTTTAATAACATAGCAATATCTGCAAATAAACCAGCTTTACCATAATAGAACACCATCCATACTAATACTAATACTAATGCAATTAAAAATGACATTGTACCACTATCAATAGCTTCTTGACCTAAAGTTGGTCCTACTTCATCACTTTGAATAATAGTTGCTTTTGCAGGTAACTTACCAGCACGTAATACGTTAGCTAAATCGATTGCTTCATTTACTGTAAAATCTCCAGAAATTTGAGAACTACCTCCAGCAATTGGACCATTATTAATACCTGGTGCTGAATATACTTGATCATCTAAAACAATAGCTATTTGACTTCTATCTTTATAGGCTTTAGTTGTCATTTGCTCCCAGATTTTAGCACCTCTTGCATCCATTTGCATAGATACTACTACTTGGTTCGCTAAGCTATAATCTTGTCTAGCATCATCAATACTTCCTGTTAACGGTGCTACATTATCTCTATTTCCTTGTAAAGAATATAATGCTACTAACTCACTATCTTTTTCTGGCTTACCAAAAACAAACTTTACATCTTTAGCATTTGCTGGTAACATTGCCTTTACATCACGACGATTTAAGATGTCCATTACTTTTTGCTTATCAGCAATATTAAACATACCAATAATTGGTCCACCTTGATAACCTGCTCCTTTTATTAAATCTAAAAATGGGTTAACAACTTTAGTTGTTTCATCTGTTTCACCCGTTAAATCTCCAATAATATCTTCTGTTTCATCTTTTTCAGCTTCTGTATCTGCAGCATCTTCTGTAGCTGCTTCTGCTGTATCTTCAGTAGCTTCTAATTCATTTTTAAGTAATGTATTTACATCACTAACATATTGAAATAACCCATCTGCTTTCATAGCAAACCAGAACTCTAGTTGTGCTGTTCCAGTAATTAATGCTTTAGCACGTTCTACATCTTTAACACCAGGTAATTCTACTAAAATCCTTCCAGATGTTCCTAAACGTTGAATATTTGGAGATGCTACACCAAATTGGTCAATACGAGTACGTAATACTTGTAGTGCTGAAGTAATTGATTCATCTATTTTTCTAGAAATCACATTTTTAACTTCACTCTCTGGAGTATCCATTCTAATTTCATCTTCTAAAGAACGAGTTGCAAAAATATCTGGAGATGATAATTTTTTATCTCCTTTAATCGCATCAAAAGAAGTATAGAAATCGTCTATATAATCGTTTTGAGAATTTGTTTGAAGTATATCTGTATCATCCAATGCTTTATTAAAAACAGGGTCTTTACTATTATTAGCTAAACCTTTTAAGATGTCTTTTACAGATACTTGTAAAATTGCTTCTAAACCTCCCTTAAGGTCAAGACCTAACTTCATTGAGTTTTCTTTAACCTCTGCATACGTACTTCCTAAAAACACACTTTCTTTAGACGTTGCTAAAGAGTCTAAATAACTTACTTCGTGTGCTCTTCTTTTATCTTTAAATTGATCTACAGAAGTATCAAATTTACTTACTGCTACTGTTTCTGCTTCTTTCTCAATTGAGCTGTTTTTAAAAGAGAAAGAGAGTTGGTAAATACTTACCAATCCGAATAAAACTGCAAATAGTTTTACTAATCCTTTGTTTTGCATTTTGTTTTTATTTTGGTCAAATTATTAATTTGGCAAATATATACTTACCTATTAATTTGACAATTAATTGTTATGATTATTAAAGTGATTTATAGCTTTTGCCAATACAATATGAAAGCTATATTATTTGAAAGTCTTAACAAATAGGTCCTGCACGAACCTCTGGAATTTTATATGAAGTATTATCTATTGCTAATGCAATATCTCTGTTAATTATATAAGCAACTTTTATAGTACTATCTTTCTCGTTAGAGTCTATTATAGTTGCAAATAAGAATACATTTGGATTATAAAACCTTACATATTCTTGTTTTAGTTCAAAGACATATTTTCCTCCAAAACCTAATCCTAAATCTCCTCCTTTTTGGATTTCATAGATATCAAGGTTATAGTGATTTGGATTTTTATTTGAAGGCTGTTCTGAATCTTTAGTATTCTTATCTAACCCTGTATAATCAAGTCCAAGTCCTATCGTATTGTCTTTAAAGAACGCTTCTTTTATACTTGCAACATCTTTAGTACTATAATAAGCAATTACTAACCGACCTTTTTGCTCTTCCTTTACATTAACATTCTGAATTCCAATATCCTGAAGCTGATTTCTCACAGAATCAATAGCCTCTTGAGTCTCGTTAGAAGACACATGACTATTAGAGAATTGTAGTACAATTTCTTGATTAGGTACAATAGCTTGTTCCTGAGAAATACCAATAATGGTCAGGATAACAACTAAAGCACTTATGTACCATTTTTTTAACATGCGCCAAATATAAGTAAAATAAAGGCTTTTACTACTAGATTTTTTATATAAATGTCTGTCTTAAATTATTGAATACTATAACTTTTAATCAAAAAAAGAGTAGCAATTATGCTACTCCTTTTTTTACGTCCCTAACTTAAGTGTTATGTACTAAATTTATTGTTTAATTTCCTCGTATCCTTTAGGTGGTGTCATATCAAATTTGTCATCAGATACTAATTCTTTTTTTATATCTGTAGTCTCTGTAACAATCGTCATTTTTACTGGTCCTTGATTCATTGTCATTTCAACATATAATGGAAAACCTTCTATTTTGTTTCCATAAGTAGCTGTTTGTTGCGAATAGGCTATAATTTCTTTTGTCGAAAAAATCTCCATCTCCATCTCTTGTCCTTGTATATTTGCTGAGACGAAATACTGATCACAATCGTATCCCAATATTTTTTTAGATTCTTCACCTTTTTTTATAACGATTCCTTTCTCGTCCTCTTCAGACATCTCGATATTACTTTTAGCAAACATTTTTCCATACATTGGATTGTTCATTAACATTAACATCTCTTTCTTTTCATTATCAAGAATTGTAATAATTTCACCTGTCATTGGATTATTATTTTCATTTCTTGATTTTTGCCCTTTAAAATATGTGGTTGATTCCATATCTCCAACCATAGCTAATTGCGTGTTCATTTGCTCATCATCACTTGACATACTCACCTTAACCATTAAAATTCCTTCTTCTAATTTTTCTTGTGCATAAACCACTACACTTAATGATAATGCCAGTAATATTAATATCTTTTTCATTTTATTATTTTATTTTATTGAACACAATATAAGTCTTTCTAGTTAAAAGAATGTTACATCATGATACTAAAAAACCTCACTCGTATATAACAAGTGAGGTTTAAATATTTATTGATTTTAGATTACAACTCTAATAATCCGTTTGTTTTCTTAACGCCTTCAGCAGACTCAGCTAATTTAGCTTTTTCAGCATCACTTAAACTAATTTCTACTATTTTCTCAATACCGTTCGCGCCTAACACACAAGGTACTCCAATTGATAAATCGCTTAATCCAAACTCACCATCTAATAATGCTGAACATGGAAAGATTTTTTTAGTATCACAAGCAATAGCTTGAACCATTGCAGATACAGCTGCTCCTGGAGCATACCATGCAGAAGTTCCTAACAATCCTGTTAATGTTGCTCCACCTACTTTAGTATCTTGTACTACTTGATCCATACGCTCTTCAGATAAAAACTCTGAAACAGACACACTATTTCTAACAGCTTTACCAATTAATGGCACCATACCTTTATCACTATGACCACCAATTACCATACCGTCAACATCGCTAATAGGAGCTCCTAATGCTTCTGCTAATCTATACTTAAAACGTGCAGAATCTAAAGCTCCACCCATACCAATTATTCTGTTTTTTGGTAAACCTGTAGTTTTATGCACTAGATATGTCATAGTATCCATTGGATTAGATACAACAATAATTATTGTATTTGGAGAATGCTCGATCAAGCTAGCAGATACCATTTTTACAATTCCTGCATTAATACCTATTAACTCCTCACGAGTCATACCTGGTTTTCTTGGAATTCCAGAAGTAATAACACAAACATCACTACCTGCTGTTTTAGAATAATCGTTAGTACTTCCTGTAATTTTTGTATCGAAACTATTTAATGAAGCTGTTTGCATTAAATCCATTGCTTTACCTTCAGCAAAACCTTCTTTAATATCTAAGATTACTACTTCACTGGCAAAATCTTTAATTGCAATATATTCAGCGCAACTTGCACCAACTGCTCCTGCTCCAACTACTGTTACTTTCATTTTTATTTTTATTTTATGATTAAAATTGTGTTGTTTTTTTGCTTTTGCAAAAGTACGAATTTTTTATTGTTTTAATGTCTAAAACAGCAAGGCTTTTAGTATGAAATACAATACTTTATATATTATAATTTATTCCCATAATTAAGTTATTAAATGTTCCAAACGTTATTATTGAATTGAATGAGAATTTTTTCAAATTATAATTAACCCCTAAATCTCCTTTGAAGTTGGTTTCTTCACCTTCTAAGGTTGTTAAAGCGGTATTTAAAACTGAAAGTAACAACTCGCCTTCTCCTCCTATTTCATAAGAAAACCAGCTTTTAGTTATACCAATTGCCGCTGTAAAATCAAACTTCTTAACTGTTTTAGACGCTAAAAGGCTTAATAGAACAGATTCTCCTTCAACATTAATGGCATTAATAGTTCCTAAAACTAAATCTGCTGGAGAAAATTCGTCACTTACATTATAGTTTGAATAAGACGCTAAAGCTGCTATATTAAATTTAGAAGTATCTATAGTAGGTATCCATTGCGAAATATTATGTTGAAGCCCAACACCTAACACCTGATAATACGTTTTATTTATCTTAATTTTTGGAGAGTATCTTGCTATTAAAGTTGTGCCTTTCCATAGTCCTAACCCAGCTTGCAATTGATAATGATTAAAAAACGATTCATTTAAACCTTCTGGTGCATCAATTTCTAATGCATTACCATTTATAGAACCTTCAAAAACCACATCACTTTCTCCTCCTAATGCTGATGGTATTGTAGTAGCTGTTTCATCTCCTTTAATGCTTAAATTGACCAAATTAGATTCTGAGATTTCAATATTTCTTTTTTTCTTGGGTAGAAAAAGTACATTTGCTTGTAATGACACTTCTATATCCCATAGAGATTTTGATTTCGCATTTTTAAACCAACCACTAGACGATTGATATATGGTAGCTTGAGCCGCTGGCTCAACATACTTTCCTGTTAAAAATATTAAATCACCTGCAACATCTCCCAAATCTTGATTTTGAGAAAAGCATATTACAGGCGAAATAAAAATTATAAAAAATAATTTACGCATCAATATTTGCGTAAATAGCATTTTTCTCTATGAATTCTCTACGTGGAGGCACCTCATCTCCCATTAACATTGAGAATACACGATCTGCTTCAACACCATTATCTATATGAATTTGACGTAATGTTCTAAACTCTGGATTCATTGTTGTATCCCAAAGTTGTACTGCATTCATCTCTCCAAGACCTTTATAACGTTGAATTTTCGCTCCATCTCCATAGCGCTCCATTAATGCTAAACGTTCTTCATCATTCCAAGCATATTCTTTTTTAGTTCCTTTTTTCACTAAATATAAAGGCGGCGTTGCAATGTAGATATGACCATTTTCTATTAACTCTTTCATATATCTAAAGAAGAATGTTAAAATCAAAGTTTCAATATGCGAACCATCAATATCGGCATCACACATAATCACAATTTTATGGTATCTTAATTTTGAAAGGTTTAATGCTTTACTATCTTCCTCAGTACCAATTGTGACACCTAAAGCAGTAAAAATATTTTTAATCTCTTCATTTTCAAATACTTTATGGCTCATTGCTTTCTCCACATTCAAAATCTTACCACGCAATGGTAAAATAGCTTGAAACGCTCTATCACGACCCATTTTTGCCGTTCCTCCTGCCGAATCTCCCTCAACTAGATAAATTTCACATATTTCAGGATCTTGCTCAGAACAGTCAGATAGTTTACCAGGTAAACCACCAATACTCATAACTGTTTTACGCTGAACCATTTCACGCGCTTTTTGGGCTGCGTGACGTGCTTGTGCTGCTAAAATTACTTTTTGAACAATAGTCTTAGCATCGTCTGGATGTTCTTCTAAATAATCCGTTAGCATTTCAGAAACCGCCTGACTTACAGAAGCAGATACTTCACGGTTACCTAGTTTCGTTTTTGTTTGTCCTTCAAATTGAGGTTCCTGAACTTTTACAGAAATAATAGCCGTTAAACCTTCTCTAAAATCATCTCCAGCAATATCAAATTTAAGCTTATCTAACATTCCTGAGTTATCGGCAAACTTTTTAAGCGTATGTGTTAATCCACGACGAAAACCAGATAAATGCGTTCCGCCTTCATGTGTATTAATATTATTTACATACGAATGTAAGTTTTCAGCGTACGATGTATTATAAATCATGGCAACCTCAACTGGCACACCATTTTTTTCACCTTCAAAAGCAATAACATCTTTCATTAAAGGCTCTCTTGTTGCATCTAAGAATTTGATAAACTCTTTTAATCCTTCTTCAGAATGAAACGTTTCACCTTCAAAAGAACCATCTTCTTTTATATGCCTTCTGTCAACTAAATGAACCGTAATTCCTTTATTTAAATACGCTAACTCTCGCATTCTACTTGCTAAAGTATCGTAGTTATACTCTAAAGTTTGCGTAAATATTGTTGAATCTGGTTTAAAAGTTACTGTAGTTCCTCTTTTATCAGAATCACCTATTGCTTTTACTGGATAAAGAGCTTTCCCTCTTTCATATTCTTGCTCCCAAATTTTTCCATCTCTATAAACAGTAGCTCTTAGGTGTTCAGATAGCGCATTCACACAACTTACCCCAACACCGTGTAATCCACCAGACACTTTATAAGAATCTTTATCAAATTTACCACCAGCACCAATTTTGGTCATTACAACCTCAAGTGCAGAAACACCTTCTTTTTGGTGTAGTCCCACTGGAATACCACGACCGTCATCCTCTGTAGTAATCGAATTATCTTCGTTTATAGTTACAGTGATATTATCACAATGTCCCGCTAATGCCTCATCAATAGAGTTATCTACCACCTCATAGACCAAATGATGTAAACCACGTATGCCAACATCTCCAATATACATTGAAGGTCGCATACGCACGTGTTCCATTCCTTCTAATGCCTGAATACTATCAGCAGAATAATTATGCTTATTAAACTCTTCTTTCTTTTCGCTCATAAATATATTTTTAATTGCTTTTATTTAATTTTTAAATTACTAAAAAACTGAATTTTCAGCGACAAACAAATATACAAAATCATTAAGGTTATTTTATGCCGTTTAACGGATTCAAGCAATTTTTATTAACAATTGTTAATTTCTAAAAAAAGCTCTTAAATCGCTTAAAAATCATTTTAAATTCAATTTCAACAACTTTTTTATTCTTCAGCAATCGACCATTTTACAAAAACAGCTTAGAGGTGCTAATTTAAATTCTAGCTATAATTAGTTTTTAGTACATTTTATTACTTTCCCAACTTTTTAATATCTGGAAATCTGCCCCATTTCCAAATTAAAAACGTAACAAATAAGAACACTCCATTAAAAATAAAAATGAAACTTATAAATGGCAACCAAGCATCAAATGTTGCATTATTTACAGTATAAAGAATACTCTCACCATTATCGATATTTGTTACTTGTTATTAAATGTCACCTTAAAATTTTATAGGGTTTAAAAAGCATTATTATATAAATTGAAAAAAACATTAAGTTTATTATTATAAATAAATGATGCTCTATTTTCAATATTTTAGTTTTTTTTAAACAACTTAAACCATGATTATTTACTATAATTTTAATTTAACTATTATTACAAATACCATCATTGATGTAAGAAAAATATCATAAATAAATTAACTCACTGTTATTTAATTTATTACATTTACTACCCCTAATACACTAACTAATAAAATGAAAGGTTATTTTTCTACCACCTACAGGAAGGTTTTAGTATTAATTGCAATTACTAGTCTATTATTTACTGCTCTCTGTTTTTTATCCTTCTATTACACTGATAAGCAATACGGTATTGTTTTAGCTATTATATCTATTGGATTTATATTTACAATTAGCAGCTATATCATTTTCTACAAAATGCTTATAAACAAACCTCTAAAACTGATAAGAAAAATTGTAGAAGATAATGACAAAGCTTCAATCAATAAGCTCCAACAAACCTCAGAAGAGTTTTTTCATATTGGAAACTTATTTTTAAGTAGCCAAAAACAAAAAGAAGAGCTAAAAAAAGCAAAAGAAAAAGCTGAAGAAAGCGAAGTGTTAAAATCGTCATTTTTAACTAATCTTTCTCATGAAATTAGAACTCCCATGAATGCAATTCTAGGGTTTTCTGATTTATTAAATACGCAAGAATTAAGTGAATCTGAAAAAAAAGAATATTTAGAAGTTATTAGACGAAGTGGTAAAAATTTAGTTTCTATTATTGATGATTTAATTGAAATGTCTAAAATTGATACCAATCAAGTTAGACCTAATTATGATGCCTTTAATTTAGATGAAGTTTTAAATGAAATTAAACAGACAGTAGAAGTTACTATACCTAAAGACAAACCATTAAGAGTATTCTTTGACAAACCAAAATTCCCTGTAGTTTATCAACTTATAAGTGACGAAACTAAATTGAGACAAGTTATTGTTAACCTAGTCAATAATGCTGTTAAATATACAGAGAAAGGCTCTGTTAATTTTGGATATAAAATAAATGCCGATACTAATGCTCTTGAATTTTATATTAAAGATACTGGAATCGGTATTTCTGAAGGAGAATTTAAAAATATTTTTAGCAGGTTTAACAGAATTCAAAATGATCACACTATTAACCTTAGCGGTTTAGGTTTAGGCTTAGCCATATCAAAAGCCTATGTAGAAATGTTAGGTGGAGACATATGGCTAGAATCTACTGAAAATATTGGTACTACTTTTTCTTTTACAACACCTCTTAAATTAAATGGATTACCGGCAAAACCTATTACAGAAATTGAGATTAATGCTGCAGACAAAGTAAAGCCATTAAATATTCTAATTGCTGAAGATGATGACATTAACTTCATGCTTATTAAACGTGTTATGGCTATTAGAAAATACACCATTACTAGAGCTAGAAATGGTGAAGAAGCTGTTCGTATTTGCAAAGAAAACAACAATATTCAATTAGTGATAATGGATATTAAAATGCCAAAAATGGATGGATTTGAAGCTAGAAAAATTATTAAAGGATTTAGACCTTACTTACCAATAATAGCACATACAGCATATACCTCAACCGACATTAACAGCCAAGTTTATGACGCAGGTTTTATAGATTGTATTACCAAACCTCTAGACAAAACTAAATTATTTAAAGTTATAGACCGTATAGAGCATTTAACTCCAGATTTAGTGTTAAAAAACTAGAAAACAAAACCCAGCATTATAACAGCTATTTAATTTTACTTTTGCTATAACAGCATTACTATATCCTAATTTAATTCACTTTAATAAAAACACTTTTTACCTTTATATTTCTTAAGAATAAAGAAAAAATCATCATTTTCTTTTCCAGTAGATTCACTAATAACTGGTAAATATATAACCATTTTACTATTCTTAATATTTAACAAATAGCATGTCTAGTTTTATGAGTACTACTTCTAATAAATAAATCAAAAAAGAACACTCTTATTTCTTTCTTTTTAATAATTTTACACATAGCTATTAATCTTATATTATATATTCATGAAAACAAAACTACTTTTACTTTTATCACTTTATAGTGGCATCTGTTTCTCTCAAACACCTATTGCGTCATTTAAGAGTGCTCCTAACACAAATTTTACAGTCGTAACTTCTACTCCAAGTATAGATCAATCTTCAGACGGAGCAAACACCTCTTGGAGTTTTAACAATTTAACAGCAGCGGGAACGAATATAGATACTTATGCTTCACCTACAGCTGCAGAAATAACAGCTTATCCGGGCACTACAGAAGTATTATCTACCACATCTCAAGGAGGAACGCCAATAGTAAATAAAACCTTTTTTAAGGATGATATTACTGGCACTTCTATAACAGCTATTTCTCAAGGCGATATTACACTAAATTACTCTACAGCGAATGCTTTTATAGGTTTGTTTCCATTAAGTTTTGGTTACAGTGCTTTAAACACACCTGTTTCAGGTACATTTTCATATCAAGGTACTAATGGAACTTTTGTTGGTACAATCTCCATTACAGTTGATGCTTATGGCGCTTTAAGCTTAAATGACACTGGAAGCGGCGCTTATAATGGAAATGCAACACGATTAAAACTAGAACAGTCACTATTTTTTAGTGTCCCTCCTATTTTCAATAACATTGGAACATTAGACCAAACCTCATACTTTTACTACGACAATACTAGTAATGACTTAGTGTTTAGATATAATAACGCTAATCTTGTTTCTGCATTTCTTGGTATAAATCAAACTACGGAAACATTAGAACGTAACACACCAAACACGCTATCGACTATAACTAATACACTTATAGATGGATTTAAATTATTACCAAATCCCGCAACTGATTTCATTTCAATTTCAACTAATACTAATGAAACAATAAAAGTCATAAGTATTTTCAATATTACAGGACAAGCCGTTTTAAAAACAAATAAAAATCTAAACACTTTATCTGTTAAAGATTTACCAAGCGGTTTTTATCTTATAAAAATTGAAACCGAATCTGGAAAGTTCGCAACTAAAAAATTTATTAAGAAGTAGTCTTTTCATTGAACACATTTAATAAAATAGAAAACGACCAATCGAGAGATTGGTCGTTTTAGCTAATAATCTATTCATTTCTCTAATACGAATCATCGTGTACATTAGCAATGGCTCTTCCAGAAGGTTCATTCATATTCTTAAAAGCTTCATCCCATTCTAAAGCAATAGCTGTACTACAAGCAACACTCGCTTCTTGTGGCACACTATAAGCAGCTGCATCACTTGGAAAATGCTCTTCGAAAATTGAACGGTAATAAAACTCTTCTTTATTTTGTGGTGTTTGTATTGGAAATCTAAATTTAGCGTTTTCCATTTGCTCATCTGTTACCGCAGTATCCACAACCTCTTTAAGTGTATCTATCCAGCTATAACCAACACCATCACTAAATTGTTCTTTTTGTCTCCATGCCACACTTTCCGGCAACATATCTTCAAATGCTTTACGAACAACCCATTTCTCCATACGTTCTCCATTAATCATTTTATCTTGAGGGTTAATACTCATGGCCACATCCATAAATTCTTTATCTAAAAAAGGTACTCGCCCTTCAATTCCCCATGCTGCTAAACTCTTATTCGCTCGTAAACAATCGTACATATGTAATTTATCTAACTTACGTACAGTTTCTTCATGAAACTCCTTAGCATTTGGTGCTTTATGAAAATATAAATAGCCTCCAAAAATCTCATCAGCTCCTTCACCAGACAATACCATTTTAATACCCATAGATTTAATTACTCTTGCCATTAAATACATAGGTGTACTTGATCGTATAGTAGTAATATCATAAGTTTCAATATTATAAATCACATCACGAATAGCATCTAAACCTTCTTGAATGGTGAATTTTATCTCATGATGTACAGTACCTATAAAATCGGCTACTTTTTGAGCAGCAGCTAAATCCGGAGAACCTTCCAGTCCTACTGAAAAAGAATGTAACTGTGGATACCAAGCATCACTTGTCCCATCACTTTCAACTCGTTTTTGAGCATATTTTTTAGCTATTGCAGAAGTAACAGAAGAGTCTAATCCACCAGACAATAACACACCATAAGGAACATCGCTCATTAGCTGTCTTTTTACAGCAGCCTCTAATGCTTCTTTCACCTTAGCTATACTTGTCTCATTATCTTTTACAGCATCATATTCTTTCCAATCTCTATTATACCATTTTACAAACTCACCATCTTTACTAGACATATAATGACCTGGTGGAAATAACTCTATTTTAGTACAAATACCTTCAAGAGCTTTTAATTCTGAAGCAACATAAAATGTTCCATTTTGATCCCAACCAATATATAACGGTATAATACCCATATGATCACGAGCAATGAAATATTCATCATTCTCTACATCATAAATAGCAAAACCAAAAATACCATTCATCTCATCTACAAAATCTACACCTTTTTCTTTGTATAATGCTAAAATTACTTCACAATCACTTTCAGTTTGAAACTCATACTTACCTTCAAATTGTTTTCTAATTGCTCTATGATTATAAATTTCTCCATTTGCAGCTAGAATTAATTTCTTATCAGTACTAAATAAAGGTTGTTTTCCTGATGCTGGATCAACAATAGCTAAACGCTCATGAGCCAAAATTGCTTTTTCATCACTATAAATACCAGACCAATCTGGTCCACGATGACGAATAGTTTTTGACATTTCTAGAACCTGAGGTCTTAAATCTTCAGACTTTTGCTTCAAATCGAAAGCACATACAATTCCACACATAACATATCTAATTAATAATTATGATACAAATATGCGTTTAAACTTTTATTTATTAAACATAAACACCAAAATCACTTACACTTAATCAATTATTACTTGTTTTTAATTAAGATAATAAACAAATTGATCTTTTAAAATAGCTTTAACTTAAAAACTATAAATCTATCCTTAATCACACCATATTAAACTAATTAATTCAATCTAAATATTATAAAAAAACCAACACTCCGTTTCCATTAAAAATAAAGATTAACTTTACATAATTGTAAGACAATCTATTTCTAATGAAATTTCTCAAACTATTTATTGTTTTTTTCTGTGTTAATCTAACAGCACAATCTACTTGGCAAGCCATGCCAAATGCCTTTTCTAATCCAAATGGCCAACGTTTTGATGATGTTTTCTTTTTAGATGAGAATATTGGATGGGCTGCTAATGGTTTTTATGCTGCTGTATACAAAACAACCGATGGAGGTAACACTTGGTCTGAACAGGTTAATCAAACAGATTTAGGAGGCGCATATTACTTTAGAACTATTGAGTTTTTAAATGCTGATATTGGTTTTTTGGGTACTTTAAATGGCGCTATATTTAAAACAGGTGATGGTGGCGTTACATGGGAATTAATAGATAATATTACTCCTAATCCTGCGGCTATTTGTGGTTTAAGTACAGTAGGAAGCTCAACAGTATATGGTTGTGGTGCTTATTTTACACCAGCAGTAATTATAAAATCTATAAATAGTGGTAATACCTGGGATTCTATTGATATGTCTGCACAAGCTGATGCTTTAGTAGACATACAATTTATAACAGAATCTATTGGTTATGCCGCTGGTCGCAGTACATTAGGTGGCACTATTTTAAAAACTATTGATGGTGGCACAACATGGACAGAATTATATAACACTAATATCTCAGGCGAATATGTATGGAAAATACAAGTTTTTAAAAACGATCCTAATATTATTTTTGCTTCGGTAGAATCTGTTGCTCCCAATATAGGTAAGCTATTAAAATCTAATGATGCTGGAAATACATGGACTAGTCTTGATGCACCAGAAACTCGAGTGCAAGCTGTTGGGTTTATATCTGAAACTCATGGCTGGATGGGAGGACATACTACTGGTTTTCATGAAACTACAGATGGCGGAGTAACATGGACTAATTTAAATATTGGCAATAACCTTAATAGAATATTTATTATTTCTCCAACAATAGCTTATACTTCTGGAACTACTATATATAAATATACTCAAGAAACATTAGGCACTGAGGCTTTTACAACAAATGAAAAATCCCCGTTAGAAATAACTCTTTTGAACAATCCAATTGATGATGAGTTAAAATTTACAATTAATTTTAAGGAAGATGATAATTTACTTATAGAATTGTACGATAGTACTGGGAAATATATTAAACAACTTACTCGAGAGATAATTAAAACACAAGGTACTTTAAAGTATTATAACATAACTGTAAAAGCTTTACCTTCTGGGCTCTATTATTTAGATTTTCATAACAATAGCGGCAGACAACCAATTAAATTTATAAAGAAATAAATTATTTAAGGTATATTTAAATACTTGTGCGTTTGTAGTGACACTTTCCATTTTGGATTAGCCATGACATAATCTACAATCATTGGAATCATAGTATCTCTTTTACTCCACTCAGGTTGTAAGTATAATATGCAATCTTCATTTACTTTTTCTGCTTGCTCTTCAGCAAAACGAAAATCATCTTTATTATATACAATACACTTTAACTCGTTTGCTTTGTCATAAACTCCTTGAGTTGGAAGCTTCATCTTTTTTGGAGATAGGCAAATCCAATCCCAATCACCAGACAACTCATAAGCACCAGAAGTTTCAATATGAATACTCATATGCTCTGCTTTTAATTGCCTTGTTAGCTCAGTCATATCCCATGTTAATGGTTCGCCACCAGTAACAACAACAGTATCACTATACTTTTTAGCATTAGCTACAATTTTTTCTGTTTCTGTTGGCGGATGTAATTGAGCGATCCAACTTTCTTTAACATCACACCAATGACAACCAACATCACATCCACCTATTCTTATAAAATAAGCAGCTGTACCTTTATAAAAACCTTCACCTTGAATAGTATAAAACTCTTCCATTAAAGGCAACATTTTTCCTTGATTTACTAAATCTTGAACTTCTTGCGTCATAGCTTGCAAAGATAGTTATAAAGTTGGAAGCGAAAAGTTTTATAGATTTATTTGACAGCCACTACCTCTATTTCAATTTTAGCATTCACAGCTAATCCTGAAGCTGCAAAAGTAGTTCGAGCTGGTTTCTTTGTAAAATAGGTTTTATAAACCTCATTAAAAGACGAAAAGTCATTAATGTCACTTAGTATCACTGTACACTTCACCACATTATCTAAAGATAAATTATGATTATTTAACACAGATTTGATATTTTCTATGGTTTGTTTTGTTTCTGCCTTTATCCCTCCATGGACTAGAGTTCTAGTCTTATGGTCCATTCCTACTTGACCAGATAAAAACAAAAAACCATTAGCTTCAACAGCATCACTAAATGGTGCATTTTGTTTTTTAACTTCATGAGATTTATGGAAGATGGTTTTAGTCGATTTTTCTTGGCAAGAACTTATCATAAAAAAAATCAATAGTAATAGTAAATATCTTGCTTTTATCATACTTGTAGAATTTTATAGTTGATTAAAATTACACTATTTTTATCAAAAATTTTAATATAGCATGAGTAGACAAGACGAATTCTTTAAGCATATTACAGACGGGAACACTACTAAAGGTGATTTTATAACTTTAGGATCTGCAATGTTAGATGGTGAAACTGTTAAAGATGCTTTTGTAAAAGTCCCTTTAAAAACTATGAATCGTCATGGTTTAATAGCTGGAGCAACAGGAACAGGAAAAACAAAAACATTACAAGTCTTAGCCGAAAATCTAAGCGACCAAGGTATTCCTGTCTTACTAATGGATATTAAAGGTGATTTAAGTGGATTGGCAAAAGCAAGTCCTGGACACCCAAAAATAGATGAACGTCATGCTAAGATTGGATTAGATTTTGAAGCCAAAGGATTCCCTGTTGAAATCATGTCTTTATCCGAACAAGATGGTGTACGTTTACGTGCTACTATTAGCGAATTTGGTCCCGTTTTGCTATCTCGTATTTTAGATTTAACAGAAACTCAATCTGGAGTAGTAGCAGTTGTTTTTAAATATTGTGATGATAATAAATTACCGCTTTTAGATTTAAAAGATTTCAAAAAAATATTACAATACGCAACTAAAGAAGGTAAAGTAGAGTTTGAAGCTGAATATGGAAGAATATCTAGTGCTTCTACTGGAGCTATTTTACGTAAAGTTGTAGAAATAGAGCAACAAGGAGGCGATTTATTTTTTGGAGAAAAGAGTTTTGAGATTGAAGATTTAATGAGAACAACTAGAGATAGTAGAGGCTATATTAATATTATTCGCTTAACAGATATTCAAGATAAACCTAAACTATTTTCAACATTTATGCTAAGCTTATTAGCAGAGATATATGAAACCATGCCAGAACAAGGTGATTCTGGAAGACCAGAGCTTATTATGTTTATAGATGAAGCACATCTTATTTTTAACGAAGCTTCTAAAGCCTTACTTAATCAAATTGAAAGTATTGTAAAATTGATTCGTAGTAAAGGTGTTGGTTTATATTTTGTAACTCAAAATCCAACTGATGTCCCTGAAGGTGTTTTAAGTCAATTAGGTTTAAAAATTCAACACGCTTTAAGAGCTTTTACCGCTAAAGACAGGAAAGCCATTAAGTTAGCTGCTCAAAATTATCCAGATACAGAGTATTATGATACTGCTGAAATTTTAACATCTTTAGGTACTGGAGAAGCATTAGTATCTGCATTAGATGAAAAAGGGCGTCCCACTCCATTAGCTGCTACAATGATGAGAGCTCCAATGAGTCGTATGGATATTTTAACTCCTAATGAATTAGAAACATTATTAGACGATTCTAAATTAGTCTTGAAGTATAATGAAGAAATCGATAGGGAAAGCGCTTACGAAATGCTTAACAAAAAAATAAGCAAAGCAGAAGAAACTAAAGCTAAAGCAGATGCAAAAGAAGCTAAAGAAAAGGCTGAAGCAAAAAAAGCAAAAAGAAAGACTAGTACACGAAGACGTAGCACTGCACAAAACCCAATAATAAAAGTTTTAACAAGTGCTACTTTTATACGTAGTGTTTTTGGAATTTTAAAAAAAGTAATGAAGTAAATTAGAACTGAAGTTCTATTCTTAAACAATAAAAGTAAAACAATAAGGTTTCTCTTAGATTAGAAACAAAACAAAAAAATTAATGAAAAACACAGTATTCGCACTAGTATTGATTTCAATTATTATGACTTCTTGTAATAAAGAAGCAAACCCATTTTTAATAACAAAACAAAATATAGGTTTACTAACAGATTCTACTCAGGTTAAAGATTTAAAGATTATTTACGCTAAAGATTCTATAGTAAAAAACATTGCAGGCGATGAATTTCTTGGTAGCGTAAATGATATCGAAATTTATGAAAAAGGCGGAAAACACTTATTATCTTTATCTCCAAAACAAGCCTTAGATTCTACTGCAACTATTGGAACCGTAAAAATAATAGACAGCCGTTTTAAAACTGAAAAAGGGATAAACACATTAAGCACATTTGGAGATATTAAGGCAAATTGTAAAATATCTAGTATAGAAAACACATTAAGAAACGTTGTTATTTTTGTAAATGACAACAATACATATTTTACAATTGACAAGAAAGAATTACCAGGTGAATTACGCTTTGACATGTCTAAAAAAATTGAAGCTCTAAATATACCAGACGCTGCAAAAATCAAGTTTTTTATGATTGGATGGTAAGAAACTATTCAGTTTACAATACTTTGTAAAAAGCCCATAATGGAAGAAGACAAAAAATATCAAATCCAAAATAGTCCTTTTGTAGTACCAACTACAGACGGAAAGCTTATTGAAGAACATTTTGGGCAAGCAACAGATGGTAATAGTAATATAAGTATTGCTCATATGATAGCTCCTGCTGGTTGGAGCGAACCATTCCAAACGCCAGAGTTTGATGAATACACTTATATTATAAAAGGCAAAAAGCAATTTATTATTGAAGGAGAAGAAATCATCTTAGAAGCAGGTCAATCTATAAAAATTGAGCGTAACACAAGAGTTCAGTATTCAAACCCTTTTACCATTGCTTGCGAATACATAGCTATTTGTACTCCAGCATTTTCTATGGATAAAGTAAATAGAGAAGCGTAAAATGAGTAATCCAATTATTAAAATAATAGGTAATTCTTTAAATGCCGTTAGTTACGTATCCTCACGATATGCCTCTTCTAAAGCTTTAGATTTATTTGCTACTCCAAGACAAGGGCGTATTTTAGATACACAAAAATTGTTTTTAAATTCTTCTGAAAAGCTTGAGTTAAAACATGAAAATATTACTATTGCCACTTACAACTGGAAAGGCAATGGTAAAACTATTTTATTAGCCCATGGATGGGAAAGTAATACACATCGCTGGGAAGCATTAATACTTGAACTTAAAAAACTAGATTATAATATAGTGTCTCTAGATGCTCCAGCTCATGGCGGCTCTAGCGGGAAACAATTTAATGCTGTATTATATTCTGAATGTATAAACGTTGTAGCTAAACATTACAAACCGCAAATACTTATAGGACACTCTGTAGGTGGTATGTCTTCTGGTTTTTATCAATATAATTACCAAAATAACGCATTAGAAAAACTAGTTCTTTTAGGAGCACCATCTGAGTTTACTGGTGTTTTTAGACGTTATGTAGACATGATGGGATATAATGAACGTATTGAAAATGGTTTAAACAACTTAGTTGTAGAACGCTTCAATAAAAAACCGTCTTATTTCTCTTTATCTAACTTTGCTAAGACTATAGATACAGAAACCTTAATTATACATGATGTTGAGGATAAAATCATTCCTCATAATGATGCTAAAATGATTGTTAAAAATCATAAAAACGCTCAATTTATTTCTACTACAGGTTACGGACATGGCTTAAGAAACGAAGTTGTAAACAATCATATCACTGATTTTATTAAAAGTTAAGTACTTTTGACCTATGGAAGAAAAACTCACCAGGCTTAATAAATATCTAAGCGAAGTTGGTTATTGCTCACGTCGTGAAGCAGATCGTCTAATAGATGCCGGACGCGTTACTATTAATGGTGTTGTACCAGAAATGGGAACCAAAGTCACTCAAAAAGATCTAGTTGAAGTAGATGGTAAACCAATAACCCAGCGTAAGTCTGATTTTGTATATCTAGCTTTTAATAAACCTGTTGGTATTGTTTGTACTACAGATACTCGTGTTGAAAAAGATAATATCATAGATTTTATAAAATACCCTAAACGCATATTTCCTATAGGACGATTAGATAAACCAAGTGAAGGTCTTATTTTTTTAACAGATGATGGCGACATTGTAAACAAAATACTACGTGCCAGTAACAATCACGAGAAAGAATATATTGTAACCGTAGACAAACCAATCTCTCAAACTTTTATAAAAAGAATGGCTGGCGGTATTTATCTAGAAGATTTAGATAAAACAACAAAAAAATGTACCGTAAGAAAAATAGATTCTCAATCGTTTAGTATTATTTTAACTCAAGGTTTAAATAGACAAATTCGACGTATGTGCGAATACTTAACCTATGAAGTTACTTCACTTAAGCGTACTAGAATAATGAATATTAAATTAGACATACCTATTGGAGAATACCGTGAGTTTACAGAAAAGGAATTAAACACTTTACACTTGCTTTTAGAAGATTCTAATAAAAATTACAAACAAACTACAGAAACAGTAAAAACTAAAACGATAAGTAGAAGAAAAGACTAATGATTGCTTTTTTCAATAAGACATCTCGTTCTAATAAAATTGTCATAATCATACTATCTATATTGATTATGGCGATTACTTTCGAAACAGCTCAACAGTTATTTTATATTAAACGTTTTAATTTGGGTAATGAAGCTACTTTTTTCTCCTTACTAAAAACACAAACTTATCGATGGATTATATGGGTTATTTTATCTTATTTTTTAGTTTGGTTTACAAAAAACAATATAGCAACTAAAAAATTAACACTATCAGATTTTGCAAAATATGCTATTGCTATTGCTGGCTTAGTTTTTATAAATATTCTTTTAATTTCTATAAGTCAAATTATTCTTAATGGAGATAAAATAACAATACCCAATATCGTTAATGACTATATTGTTTTTTTTACATTTCAAAAAGCGCCTATATATACTTTAGGCTATATAGCAATTACTATTATTCTTCATTTGTATTTTGCTAACGAACAATTACAAATTAAAATACAAACGCTTTCAGATTTAAAAGAACTCAATACAAATTTATATAAAAAGCTAAGCGCTTCTATAGATGATAAAGCGACAATTTTAAATATTAAAATAGGAAATAAACGCAAAATTATACCCGTTAAAGATATTAGTTGGATAGAAGCTGATGATTATTGTGTAAAAGTTCATACTACTAAATCGAACACCTATACAATGCGTAGTTCTTTAAAAGCTTTAGAACAAAAACTAGAAAGTAATTTTCTAAGAATACATAGAAAAGCTATTGTTAATATGGACTTAGTAAAAGAGATAAACTTATCTCAAAGCCCAGTGTTAATTCTTGAAAACGATGAAAAAATTCCCATTTCTAAAAGCAATCTAAAGATTGTAAAAGATTTCATTTCTTAAAAATTAGTTTTTTATTAACTAGCTTCACTGCAAAAAGAATAATACTCACTGCATTTTAGTATAATAACATTATACTTTTTCATTGATTTGATTGATTCAAAAAAAATTAACATCATGAAAAAAACAACACTTTCATTAGTCTTTATTTTACTTTCGATTTCACTATTTGCCCAATATGATTATTCTCCATCTAAAGAATTTCCATATGGAAAAGCAAACCCTGAAGCTCCAAAGCAAATTAAAGATTACGAAGCTATGATTGGTATCTGTAATTGTAAATCCACAAAAAGAAAACAAGATGGCACATGGAATGATGCTGAAGATATGGTTTGGGAATGGAAGTATATTATGAATGGCACTGCCGTTCAAGATCAAACTTTAAAAACAGATGGTTCTCATACAGGTAGCATAAGACAATTTATAAAAGATAGCAGTCGCTGGTATGTTCATTGGTACTCATCAAAAACACCATCAACCAAGCTTCCAGTTTGGGAAGGCAATAAAAAAGATGGCAAAATTATATTATATAAAAAACAAAAAGCACCAAATGGAACAGATGGTTATGTTCGTTTAAGTTTTTACGACATGTCTAAAACTGGTTATAAATGGATAGGTGAATGGGTAGATAAAACAGAAACGATAGTATTCCCTACATGGAAAATAGAATGTACACGGTCTAAAAAAATATAATGACGCTTCTAGGAAGCCTTATTATAATAATTGCTATTAAATATATTAACCCGTTTTGCGTTTATAAATAAAAAACAAAAATGATACGCCTGTTCGAGTGATTTTAAGGTGCAAAAAATTGTATCGAGAACTAACTTAAAGTAAAATTACTTAGTCTCGATACAAATTTAATTCATTTTCAATCGTGAAATTCACTCGAATTGACGAATTTTATCTAAATGCAAAACGGGTTACATTATACTATAAAGCATTATAAAAAGTAATAATTAAACACTATTTTCACAATACATTTAATTATTATAGTATGTCACAACTTAGTCCTTTTCACATTGCAATACCAGTTCACAACCTAGAAGAATGTCGTGTTTTCTACAGAGATATTCTTAATTGCGAAGAAGGTAGAAGTAGTAATCTTTGGGTAGATTTCAACTTTTTCGGTCATCAATTAGTTATTCATTATAAAGCCCAATCTCAAGAAGACACAATTACCAATGCTGTAGATGGAAAACATGTTCCTGTGCCCCATTATGGCGTTGTATTACCTTGGGAAACATTTAATACTTTTGCTAACGATATAAAACGAAAAGGGATCTCATTCATTATAGAACCTTATATAAGATTTGAAGGTCTCATAGGTGAGCAAGCAACCATGTTCTTTAAAGATCCTTCAGGAAACGCTTTAGAGTTTAAAGCTTTTAAAGATATAAATCAACTATTTGCTAAATAGCTCTTATCTATATATAAGATATAAAAAACACTCTACTATTTTAATGTGTTTAATAATTATTAAATTAGTGTACATATAAACAGATGTATAGTTATTTATGGTAACTATACATTATTGTTGACAATAATATGGAAAGACTCAAACGAGATTGGAAATGGATAGTTGGAATTGGAATTTTTCTATTAATCTATTGGGTTCTTGTTCCCTACCAATATAATTTCTATTTAGAAAGAGATTTAATTGGGTTTGACCTGACTGATATGCTTGTCGTTATTGGAATTATATTCCTGATTTCCCTATTAATTTTTTACCGTTTTTTATCAATCGAAAAAGACAAAACGCTCAGAATAATGAAAGCTTTAGCATATTCTGTATTTATGGGATTTGTATATATTATTTGGATTCAAAATATCATAATTGCTTCTGGATTGTTTATTAATCAAATGACAAGTTCTGATAACTTGACAGAACGTTTTAAAATTACTTACGTTATGAAAAATGGAGGAGTTGGAATTAGGTCATTGGAAGACCAATATTTCGAAAGAACTGAAAACAAGTTTGCGGAATCTGACTTGAATAAAATAAAAGAAGGAGACACAATAAAGATAGCTTTTCAGAAAGGTGTTTTTGGAAAAAAGTATTTGAACTCTGGAAAAATAAAAATAGCTAAATAAAATACTATTGCTAACACCGTGTATAATTAATTGCTTTGGCAAGTGATTATTTGGAAAACTCCTTCGGAATTTTCTTTGGCACGTTTTTCTTTACTAAATTAGTTGCTTAACCACGCAACTTCCCATACACAAGCATGTTGTAAACAATTATGAACGAAAACGAAGACTATTTCAGAATTTCTAAAAATGGACATATTCACACCTTGAGTGACCGAATTCCATTTAACTGGAAAGAATTAATGGTTTTCTCTTCTGCTTCACTCATATTTATGATTTGGTTTCTCGGAATTGGAATTGGAATTCTTGTTGCGATTTTAACTTTAATTGGATACGTATTCTACCGATTTGCTTCCTGGATTTACTACTCGGAATTAAAAATTGACGAACAAACTGGAAAAATAACACGACTAAAAAAAATACTAGACCGAACCCAAAAAACTGAATTGATTGCGAACAAATTTGACTCAAATCGATTTGAATATTCGGAATTAACTCGGAGTGGAAAAACTAAATATTCAATGAACTATCGGACTCATAAAAAACAATGAATTATTGATTTTAAAAAACAAAACGGATAAAGAACTGATTGAAAAATACATTGCTGAAAAAATAACGGCTTACAACAATGTATAACCACTATTACGACAGATTCGACTACGTCCTAATCCATTCATAATTGCTAAAGACAGTGCTTAACTGTAAAACCATAATTTAAAACCCGTTACGAACAGTTATACGAACCTTTGTAAACAATGCAAGAAATAATTACTCTAATGTTATTAAAATAATGCTGAATGAAAAAAATAATTGCTTTATTTCTAACTATTAGTTTTTTAACTATTAGTTGCAATCAAAATCAGGATTCTAAATTTGAATTTAAGCAATGGCATAAATCTGCTAACAGAAGCCCTTTGTCCTCTACTCTTTACCCTTATGTGGAATGGAATGAGGCTATGAATATAAAAATAGGATTAACTGAAAAAAATGCGGGATTTAATTACCAATATTATCATCATCCTGTAAATGCAATTATATTCACGAAATCACCAGAATATGAAAATTATGAAATCGCGCTAAAATTATCGGAAGATAAAACTAAAGTGATTGATATCAGTTTTCTAAAATTGGAATCAGCAATTGAATAAAGCTTAATTTACAACAGTCTGTATATACACTCTTCAGTAAGTAAACGCAATATACCCGCGAGACGTTAGCAACAATTAAAGAAAAACGGAATAATTCTTGATTAATAAACTTCTTATATTTTGAACTGTAAAAACAAAATTCTATGAGAAAGATATTATTATCAGAATTTATCACGTCAGAAATTTTAAATAAGCTAATTTCAACTCATAGTAACAAGGTTATTTTATCAACTTTATTTTTTCTTTTTTCATTCCAATGTATTCTAGCGCAGTCCATTATTTCTGGAAAAATTGTCGACTCAAATAACGAACCAATACCATTTGCCCACATTCGTCTAGAAAACACCAATATAGGAACGATTTCTAACGATATTGGTGAGTTTAAATTAGTCGTGCATATTAAGAATAAGAACAAACTTCTAATTATTTCTTCATTAGGGTATAAAACAGAAAAAATAACTTTAAATAATGAACATCAAGCAATAACCTTGACTGAAGATGTTACTCAGCTAAATGAAGTTGTTATTGTTTCAAAAGATTACGCAAAAGAACTTATAGAAAAAGCAATAAATGCAATTCCAAACAACTACCCAATAGCTGATGAGAGACACACGGGTTTTTTTAGAGAAACCACTACTTGGGAAAATGAAAAAAAACCAATCTATATAAACGAAGCTGTAATAGATGCAATTAAAAAGGGTTATATTAAAAGAAACAGGTCAGGAGATGTAAAACTAGTAGAATTGCGCAAATATGAAAGTGAAGAGCTAGATTCTCTAAATTTTAGAATTTATGCTGGGAGCCACCACATACATAGATTTGATATCGTAGCTAGAAGAGAAGCTTTTCTGTCAAATACAAAAGGTTATAAATATAGAATAATCGATACATTAAGACAGAATGAAAAAGATATTTATAAGGTTCTTGTTGAAAAAAAGAACAAAAACTCTGCATACGTATATATCCAAGAAGAAACATTTGCGATAGTAAAAGCAGATATTAAATTAAACTCTGATTATGGCAATTTGGGTAATCGAGAATTTTTCAATTTTACAGTAACTTACGAGCAAGGTGAAGATAAACGATGGAGGTTTATGAATTCTTATTACAGAACAGCCTTTAAAAAGCAAGGGAAAATTCTTAACTTAACCAGCGAGTATGTAACAACAGACATTACACCTAGCAATACAAAAATTCCATACCTAGAAAGACTTCAGTTTTCTGAAATTCTGTTGGACAAAACAAAAGAATACAATCCAGACTTCTGGAATAATTATACCATAATTACACCTAATGAAATTTCAGAATCTTTATTTAAATCTGTTGATTACACTAAAGTAAATAAACAGTCTGATAATATTCCAGATTTTGTTAAAAGAATGACATTTGAGATTGGGCTGACTTGGACAGCTTTGAACACAGCATCCAATACCATAAACTATAACAATTCAGTTATTAATATTCAACAAAATAATAATGCAATAAACAAAGGTTCGGTTAGTTTTTCTACATCTATTTTTTATGCTGTTACACCAAATTTTTTGATTGGGTATGCTAACGAGAGTAAAATTTCTAGAACAGGAATTAACAGTAATGATTTTGTTATTGCAGGCAAGTTTAATTTAAACCCTAATGGAAGGCCTATAAATATTTCACCAAGACTTCATTTTGGATATCATGAACTAGGTTATTATCTTAAACAGTATAATCTTGAAGAAGATATAGAAATTGATGGAAAAGAAATCAACAGCGAAAAGGTAAGTGTATTTCTTTCTCAAAGAGGGCTTCGGGTAAAACCAGGTCTAGTTTTGTCTATAGAAAGCAGCAAACATGTAAGCTTTTTAATTTCTACGTCATATAATCTACATTTGAATCAAAAAAATGGACTAGTGTTTCGTGAAAAAGGAGAAGCTGGACTGTTTCCAAGAAAAATATTTCTTGAAAATGGACAAGAAAACTTATCCATAGAAACCAACCAAGAAAGTTTATTTGAAAATACAATTAGCATAAATGCAGGTATTGCTTTTAGATTTTGACACAAGCTGTACAAAAAAGCAGTTGCTAACAACATGTATAATTAATGGCTAATTCCAGCTTACTAACGAAAATGATTTTTATTTGCTAAATTAGGTGCTTAAACACTCACTAATCATACAGAAACACGTTAACCATAACTAAAATCAATTCTACATCTATATGATAAAAACAATAGTTGCATTATCTTTTACACTAATTACTTTTTGTTTTGTAAACGGGCAATCAAATAAATTACAAAGTTTTTATAATTATGATTCAACAATAGAACATAGAGTTGACGAAATTTTCCATGCACTAAATGACACCTCTAGAGTTGCTCAAATGATTGTAACTTCAGCAGGTGAACTAGGTAAACCTGATAAAACGATTTTAAAATTAGTTACAGAAAATAAAATTGGAGGAATTGTCTTCCTGAAAGGTTCAAAAGAAAGTCACAAAAAATTAATTAACAACATTAATTTAATAAATGAATCTAAGAAGCATTTACCGTTATTATATTCAATCGATGCAGAACCAAGTCTTTTCAACGGTAGACTTAAAGGAACTAATCCACTTATAAATACAATAGATATTAAAACGATTAATCAATCTGATTCTATTGCTAGAATTATCAATCATAATTTACTCGAAATTGGTTTTCGCCAAAATTTTGCACCTGTTACCGATATTAGCCCAGAGAATGAAGCTATTAAAAATAGGAGCTTTGGGAACGATAAAGAAAAAGTGATTGAATTAAGTAAACAGTTTATTAAAACAACTCAAGAACAAGGCATAATAGCAACTGCAAAACATTTCCCTGGTCATGGTTTAGTTAAAGGTGATACTCATAAGAAATCGGTATACATAGACGGACAATTACAAGAGTTAGATGTCTATCCACCACTCATAGAAGCTGGTGTTCTTTCTATAATGATGGCTCATATTACAATAATCAATAACCCAAAATACAATACTAATGGACTTCCTGCAAGTTGTTCAAGAAACATAGTTACAGGTTTGTTAAAAGATGAGTTAGGTTTTAAAGGACTTGTAATTACTGATGCCTTAAATATAATGAAAGCCGTTACAATAATTGACAATGCACCATTACTTGCTTCAAAAGCTGGTAACGATATGTTATTAATGCCAATTGATGAAACTAAAACCATAAATTCAATTATAAATGAAATGAAAAATGATTCTATTTATAAAAAACAGGTTTATCAATCAGTAAAGAAAATTATTCGTTTAAAATTATATTTAGGCCTGATTAAATAAATAGAAAAATCACTTTGGTTAACACCGTGTATAATTTACTATTAGTACTCGCCTACTTACATAAATACTTGCTGTTTTTCTATTCGTTTTGTATTTGCTAATTTAGTTGATAAAACATGTAACCAAACATACACAAGTACTTTAGCAAATAATACAATTGAATGAAAAAACTATTACTATTAATACTTATATTAATTTTCTCCTCTACAAGTATTTACTCTCAAAACCTTCAAGCATATACTAAAGTAAATGACACTATATTTATGTCTAACAGTTTGTCATATGCTAAACCAATAAGCATATATCTTCCAAAAGAATGGCAAGAAGATATTAACAACACATTTCCGTTAACCATAGTTTTTGATAGACAAAATAAAAATATTAATGGGCATATTATTAATACTATTGATTATTTAACAGCAACAACTCAAATACCTTCATCTATAATTATAAGCATCGATTCAAAAAGAAATAAACGCTATTTAGAAACATCGCATAAAGAAAATAATGATAAAGGTCTAATAAATCAAAATATAGATTTTTTGTTTAAGGAGTTAATTCCATATGCAGAGCGAGAATTAAAAGCCAATACATTCAGGCTTTTTATAGGGCACTCGAGATACGCTTTCTTTTCTGCAAACCTATTTGTTAATCATATAAATGATGTAACTGCTGTAATAGCTTTGGATCCATTTTTTATTGACGGAAATATCCATATTGGAAAAATTAAACAATTTTCCCAATATGGATATTAAACATCATAAATATTTTAGATATAGCTTAGGTAAAAGTAATTTTGGTGAAATTAAACCTACCGAAATTGCATTTGAAAAACTCAAAACTCAAAAAATAAATTCAAAAGGTAAATTTATACCAGAAGCATATCATAATGCTGTTCCAGGATTAACTATTGCTGATAACTTATATGATATTTATGAGTTTTGGGCAAAACAACAAAATGTACTTTATTTCAATAAATCTGAATTTAATAAAGTTGAAAACTTCAAACAAGAAGTAAAAAATCACTATGGAGATAATATTTCGTTATCATTAGGCGCGATAAATGGAATAGCAAATGCTTTTTATAATAAACAAGAATATGCAAAATCAATTGAAGCCTGGAACATCTTATTAGACTATTACCCTAATTTTAGTCAAGCTTATCTTAATATTATAAAGGCTAAAAAAAAATTGAATATTGATATACAAAAAACCATTATAGATTTTAAAACTAGTCTTAAAAAATCAAAGTTATATTCTCAAGAACAAAAAACAGAAATGTTAAGATCATTAGAATAAACATTTACTAACAATGTATATAAAACAGAAATTAAATGCCTGGAGAAACAAATATCTCTGAATTATTAAAAGGAATGACTCCAAAACTGAATATAGGAGAATACGTATTTACTACCGTAAAGAATTTAAATGCAATTAGCCGAAATGATACAGTTTGTGAATTCCAAGAAATAGAAGGCACTACTATTGTTATTGAAAGACAAAAAGCAGACGAGCTAAATTTGAGCTATGAATACATTGCATCTTGGATTACTCTTATGATTCACTCATCCCTAGAGGCAGTAGGTTTAACTGCTATATTTTCAACAGAGTTAGCTAAAAACAATATTAGTTGCAATGTAATTGCTGGATATTATCACGACCATATCTTTGTCAATAAGAAAGACTCGGAGAAAGCAATTAAAGTTTTGATGAAATTATCTGAAAACCAATAATAGACACGTAGTGTATAGAAGATAGCTAATAAGTGTTTAACCAAAAGATTAGGAATTAATTTAGTATAACCCTATAACCTATGCATATCATGTCTCTTTACGAATATTTAATTCATACTAAAACATAATGGAAATAATAAGAACAAATTCTCAAAACCCAGAATTTAAAAGACTGGTACAATCACTAAATTTAGACTTGGCAAGTAGAGACGGAAAAACTCATCCTTTATCTCAATTCAATGACATCTCCAATTTAAATTATGTTGTTATAGTATTAAAAAAAGATAAAGCAATTGGTTGCGGAGCAATCTCTGAATACGATTTTAATGCTATGGAGATTAAACGAATGTATGTATCACCAGAAGCAAGAGGTCAAAGAGTTGGAGAAAAAATTTTATCTGAATTAGAAAACTGGTCTAAAGAATTAGGCTATTCTAGATGCGTACTCTTTATGGGGTCAAAACAACCTGAAGCTAGTAAACTCTATCAAAGAAATAATTATAATCCTATAGAGAAATACGGTATATTAAAAGATATTCCAGACAGTTTATGTTTTGCAAAAGATTTATAAATAAAAACGAAACTACAATAACGTTTTATATTATTAAAACATGACTTTATAAAGAACAAATAATAAAAGAAAAAATTAAAACTACATACATCAATGTGTAAAATGTATTATCATCAATAGTTTTTATTTTAACTGTAGTTTTCTTGAAATATAAAATGGCAAATAAATAATTAGAAAATAAGGAATAAGAAAAGCCTCAACAACGAAAATATAATTAGGCCAGTCTCCTAAATAATCTAAAACAGATGCAGATAATGGTTTACTATTTAAATAAGAGTAATTTGAACCCAGCAAGTAATTTATACCAAAAACTATAAGCATATAAATATGAATTGCTAGAAATGATTTAAAGAGACTCTTTATTGTTGGTTGCATTTTAAATACAAAAGTTGCATAAAATATTATAATTAATAATCCTAAATGCACAATCCAATAACGAAAATAATCTAAGACAGGAAAACCTTCTGGTATATCTGGAGTAATAACGCCTTGAGAGGTTCCAGCAATAATCCAAAACAACAAAATCTCATACATCCAGTATTTTTTATAGTGTGTAAACACAAAAATAAAAAGCGCTATAAAACTGCAAAGAAATAATGGTAAGTCTGTTATTAAACTATAATTGCCTTTTATAATAAGATTAAGGTGATATAAAAAAACTGTTAACGAAACAAAAATACCTAATGCATGAAATAGTAACTCTTGGTGTTTTGTATTAAGTCTTTTTTTTGAAAAACGAATTAAAAGACTCCCAAGAATAAATGCTAATACTATTGGTATAATATGCTCTAAGCTTCCAATAGAAACAGGTTTTATTTTATAAAGTAATGCAATCATTAATGTAGCAATATACAAATATGTATATTATGACAATCTATGACGTTCTCTAGCTAATAACGTGTTTTTTAATAACATTGCAATTGTCATTGGACCAACGCCACCAGGAACTGGAGTAATAAAACTTGCTTTTTTACTCACATTTTCAAAGTCAACATCGCCAGTAATAACATAACCTTTTGGGTGTGTCTCATCTGGAACACGAGTAATACCTACATCAATTATTACTGCATCATCTTTTACCATTTCTGCCTTTAAGAAATTAGGCACTCCTAATGCCGATATAATAATATCTGCCTGAGAAATGATTTGTGTAATATTTTTAGTATGACTATGCGTTAATGTTACTGTAGAATTTCCAGGAAACCCTTTACGTCCCATTAAAATACTCATTGGTCTACCTACAATATGAGAACGGCCTATAACGACTGTATGTTTTCCTTTTGTATCTACACTATATCTATCTAGCAATTCTAATATCCCAAAAGGAGTTGCAGGAATAAATGTAGACATATCTAATGCCATTTTACCAAAATTAGTAGGATGAAAACCATCTACATCTTTATCTGGATGTACGGCCATTAATACTTTTTGTGTATCAATTTGTGGCGGTAACGGTAATTGAATAATGAAACCGTCAATATCATCATTAGTATTTAATTCTTCAATCTTATCTAATAATTCAATTTCACTTGTAGTGTTAGATAAACGAACCATTGTAGATTCGAAACCAATACGTTCACAAGCACGAACTTTACTTCCAACATAAGTTAAACTTGCACCATCGTTTCCAACAATAACGGCTGCTAAATGGGGAACTTTTTCTCCATTAGCTTTCATTTTTTTTACTTCTTCGGCAATTTCATCTTTAATATCATTGCTTACTTTTTTTCCGTCTAAAATTGTCATTATATTGTTGGTTGTAGTAGTTATTATTATAAATAAAAAAACACGAGGTATTACCTCATGTTTTTCATTGCTTGCATCATAGCTTTTCCTTTTCCGCCTTGCATCATCTTCATCATTTTACTCATTTGGTCAAACTGCTTTAATAACTGATTAACTTGAGTTACCGATGTTCCCGATCCTTTTCCTATACGTTTTTTACGACTAGCATTTATAATAGCTGGATTTGTTCTTTCTTTAATGGTCATAGAATGGATAATAGCTTCAATATGTTTAAAAGCATCATCATCTATATCAACATCTTTCATCATTTTTCCTGCTCCAGGAATCATACCAACAAGATCTTTCATATTACCCATTTTCTTAATTTGCTGAATCTGTTTTAAGAAATCATCAAATCCGAATTGGTTCTTAGCTATTTTCTTTTGTAATTTTCTTGCTTCTGCTTCATCAAATTGTTCTTGTGCTCTTTCTACTAAAGAGACAACATCTCCCATACCAAGAATACGATCTGCCATACGAGATGGATAGAATACATCTATTGCTTCCATCTTCTCTCCTGTACCTATAAACTTAATTGGTTTATTAACTACAGATTTAATAGAAATCGCTGCACCACCACGAGTATCACCATCTAATTTGGTAAGAATAACACCATCAAAATTTAAAACATCGTTAAATGCTTTTGCTGTATTTACAGCATCTTGACCTGTCATAGAATCTACAACAAATAATGTTTCTTGTGGTTTAATTGCTGTATGGATGTTAGAGATTTCGGTCATCATTGCTTCATCTACAGCTAAACGACCAGCGGTATCAATAATAACAACATTATGTCCATTTTCTTTTGCGTGAGCAATACCTGCTTGCGCAATTGCTACGGGATCGTTATTACCTTTATCACTATATACATCAACCTTAATTTGATCTCCTACAACATGTAATTGATCTACTGCAGCAGGACGATAAACATCACAAGCTACTAGTAAAGGTTTTTTTGTTTTTTTACTTTTTAAGAAATTGGCTAATTTACCAGAGAATGTTGTTTTACCAGAACCTTGTAAACCGGACATTAAAATTACTGTTGGTGCTCCAGATAGATTTAAACCTTCTGCATCGCCACCCATAAGTTCGGTTAGCTCATCTTTAACGATTTTAACCATTAATTGCCCTGGCTGCAATGTTGTTAATACATTTTCGCCTAGTGCTTTTTCTTTTACTCTATTAGTAAATTCCTTAGCAATTTTAAAGTTAACATCGGCATCTAAAAGTGCTCGACGTACCTCTTTTAGAGTCTCGGCAACATTAACTTCTGTAATGCTTCCATGACCTTTTAATACGTGTAACGCTTTATCTAACTTCTCACTTAAATTATTAAACATAGTTCTCTTTTCTTTTTAAGAGTTGCAAAAATAAGAATTTGAAGCGTATTTTTAAAGTTTAAACTACAATAATTAAATCAAAAAAAGAGCTGCTAAAACTAGCAACTCTTTCTTAATAATAACTAAACAAACAAAGTTATTATGGCATTATTTTGTTATGCGAATTAAATACAATCTCTATCTAGAACTAATTCGTTGTTACTATCATTAACATCATGAAAAATCATTTGCTCTGCAGTACATTCTACAACTTTAAAAGAGCCATTTAGTATTTGAATATTACCTCCTGGGATATTTGAAAATTCAACAATTACATAATCTCCATCTTGAGATGTTGACCAATTTCCTGTATAAGAATCATTATCAGATTCAATAATTAAATCTTGGTTATCCATAAAACTCATATTAAAAATATTGAAACTCGTACCGCCTTGGTAGCTTGTAATTGTCCATTCGCATTCCATTAAAATATTATCTACTTCTGTTTCTGTACATCCTGATCCGGGAATATTACCTCCACAATCACTTAATAGCAATTCTATTGGAAAAACCTCAAATTCAGAATCATTACCAACTATTTGCACTCTAACATAAATTGTTTGAGGTGAAGCTAAATTTGTATAAGCTTCTGGATTAGCAAGAGCATTGGCATTTGCATCTGCATCTGCTTCTGTTATATGATATGTTAATTCGAAATTAGGAGTATTACAGTTATCGAAAGCTGTTGTTAAATTATATACCTCAAAGCCATCATTACCTTCATCACACTTTTCAATTACTGCATCAAAACTTGCAAAACAATCAAAAGGCGAATTGTTATTATTGTCACAGTCTTGTTCTAAAACCATTGTATTATTTCCAGATTCAAATTGAAATCTATCATCATCACATTCTACAAGTAACCAACTTACTCCGAAATCTTCAAAATTAGTATCTAAATGTAAAAATATATCGTCTCCGTCTTGTGCAACAGACCATGATCCTTCTCCAATTGCTTGATTATCTTGTGTAATTACAAAATTATAATTAGCATCAAATTCTAACTCAAACCCTTCAAATTCTGGAAAACTAGTATAAGCAGCAATAATCCATTCGCATTCTTTTAAAGCTAACGCTACAGTCTCTTCATCACAATCTAATTCATCATCATCATTCCAATCATTATCATCATCTTCATCGCAATCATCTTCAGCATCTATAATCACAGCTTCTAGTTCTTGATTACTATTTACCTCAACTGTAGACCCATCACTTAAAATCATTGTGATTGGGAAATTTAAACTAGCTAATACTCCATTTTCTAAGCTTTCTATAAAATCGTAAAGAGCTTCATCATTTTCAACAGTAATTGTATCTGTAACCTGAAAAGTAGAATCGTATATAGAAATACTTATTGGATACTGAAAATCAATACATTCTATATCATCATCATCTTCATTTTCGCCATTACATAATTCTACTTGGGCTTCTAATTCTGCTTGATTATTAATTACAATTTCTGTATAATCATTTAAGATTACCGTAATAGGGAAAGTAATTACAACCTCATCATTATCATTACTAAATGCATCTAAAAGCTCTTCTAAAGCATCATAGTCTGTATAACTTTCAATAGTTATTGTTACACCATTTGCTGTTACTGTTACAGGCAATAATACTTCTAAACAATTAGCATAATCAATAATATTATCTCCAGAGCCATCATTTAACGTTGTTCTGCTCATTAAATCTGCAGCTGTAGAATTGGCTTCAATAATTTCTTCTTGAGGGTTTGTAATATCTGTTTCTTCTGTTTGGCAGGATACCATTAATGCCAAAACAATAAAAGGCAGAAAAAATAGTTTTTTTAAATTCATAATTTCAAAGGTTGATTTCATAATAATGTTTTTAAATTAATTTTTCTTTTTCAAAGCATTTTTTTCCTCGCTTCAATTATAAGACAGGTTACTTTTAAAATTTCCTACCTATTGATAAAAAAAAATTATATTTAAATAAATAAAAGACTAATTTGACTCGACTATGAGTAAACATATTTATAAAGACATTTGTGAAGAATTCAGATTTCAAGCATTCTATAATAAGCATTCTAAAGACTTACACAATTTCTTATACTATAAATTTGGTGAACAAATAAGCCCCAAAGACAAAACTCAAGAAGCTTTTATAAAATTATGGGAGAACTGTAAAAAAATAACTCCTGAAAAAGTAAAAAGCTACCTATATAGCACAGCAAACAACTTGACATTAAACGAAATAGCGCATCAAAAAGTAGTTTTAAAATACACAAAGATTAAACCTATAAACTACTCTAATGAATCTCCAGAGTTTTTAATGGAAGAAAATGAATATAGAGAAAAATTACAAAAAGCAATTGCTAATTTAACAGAACCCCAGCGCGTTGCCTTTTTAATGAATAGAGTTGAAGGTAAACGATTTAAAGAAATTGCAGAAATTTTAGATATTAGTACAAAAGCTGTTGAAAAACGTATTTATGGAGCTTTAAAAAAATTACGAAAAGAAATTGATGGTATATAGCTCTATTACATAAAACATAAAATTATTTTTTTTATCAATAGGTAGGAAATTTTAAAAGTATCCTGTCTTATACACGAAGATAGTTATGGAAAAAGAAGAATTAATAAAAAAATGGTTAGATAATGACTTAAGTCCTGAAGAACTTAAAGCTTTTAAGGCACTTGAGGACTACGAGTCATTAATAAAGCTATCAAGCTTTACTAAAGAATATAAAGCACCTGACTTTGACGCAGAAGCTACATTTAATACAATTTCACATAAGATTGGATGTAAAAAACAATCTTCTAAAAATTGGTTAAATCCATTACTTAAAGTTGCAGCTATTCTAGCGATCTGTTTATCTACTTATTATTACACGACCACTTTAGACACAAACTACAGAACAGAATTAGCACAAAAAACCAATGTAGAGTTACCCGATTTATCAATAGTGAATTTAAATGCATTGTCTAAAATTACATTCAATAAAAAAAACTGGAAAAAAAATAGAGAGGTGCTACTTGAAGGAGAAGCTTTTTTTAAAGTAGCAAAAGGAAGTACGTTTCACGTTAAAACAGAAAATGGCATTGTTTCAGTTTTAGGAACCCAATTTAATGTAAAACAACGTTTAAATTATTTTGAAGTTATTTGTTATGAAGGTTTAGTTGAGGTTGCATATAATAATTTGAAAATGAAACTTAAACCTGGCGAATCCTTTTTATCATTAAACAAAAAAACAACAAAAGCCAATATAATTACTAATAGTGAACCTTATTGGTTAAATAATATGAGTGCATTCAAAAGTGTGCCTTTAGCTAATGTTTTAAATGAATTTGAAAGACAGTATGATGTTATTATTGATGCTTCAAAAATTGACACTTCAAAAATTTATACTGGTAAATTCACTCATAATAATATTGAAATTGCTATAAAAGCAATCACTCAACCATTACAATTAAACTATACTAAAAAGAATAATACCATTATATTGTCGCTTGATTAAATTTACAAAACTTACCCTATTTGTATTTTTTTTTGGTTGCTTTACTGTTTTTTCTCAAGACAAAAAACAACCATTAGCAGAGGTATTGAATATAATAGAACAAAAATTCAAAGTCAATTTTTCTTATGCAGATGCTGATATAAATAACATTAATATTGTTTATATCGATGCGAACGATTTAGATACTATTTTAGTCTCATTAGAAAAGCAAACCAAACTTATTTTCAACAAATTAAACAATGAATTTATAACGATCTCTAACTATAGAAGAGACTCTGAAAGTTTTAATTTTCAAAAGTTAGAAAATGTTGTTATTTCAAACTATTTAACTACTGGAATTTACAAAAATAATACAGGAAGTATTACTATAAAGCCAAGTCAATTTGGTATTCTACCGGGATTAATTGAACCTGATGTTTTACAAACTATACAATCACTTCCGGGTGTTTTAAGCGCAGACGAAACTATTTCAAATATAAATATTCGCGGAGGCACGCATGATCAAAACCTATTGTTATATGATGGTATAAAAATGTATCAATCTGGTCATTTTTTTGGATTAATATCTGCTTTTAATCCCTATCTAACTAATAATGTTTCTGTGTATAAAAATGGAACTAGCGCAAAATATGGCGATGGTGTTTCTAGTGTTATTGATATGAGATTATCAGACAATTTAAATCAAAAACATGATAGTGGTTTAGGTATTAATTCTATTAATGTAGATGGTTTTGCTTTACTACCTTTAAGTAAAAAAACAGAACTACAAATTGCTGCAAGACGCTCTATAACAGATATTGTAAACACGCCTACATATAATCAATATTTCGAACGTATATTTCAAGATTCTGATTTAACTAACGAAGACGATGCCTCAATTTCAAAAAATGAAAACTTTTATTTTTACGATTTATCATTAAAATTTTTATATGATATTTCTAAAAAAGATAAACTTCGATTCAATTTTCTTAATATATATAATGCCTTAAATTATGAAGAACAAGCAATAATAAGCTCTATAAATGAAGCTTCAGAAAGTAAATTAAAACAAAAAAGTATTGTTTCTGGTATAAGCTATCAACGTCATTGGAATAATAAGATTAGTACTGATGTTCAATTTTATTATTCAAATTATGACTTAGATGCTATTAATTATGACATTTTAAATGATCAACGTTTAATTCAAGAAAACAAAGTCATTGATAATGGTTTTAAATTTGAAGCTAATTATAATTTCAACAAACATATTAATCTAAACGCTGGATTTCAATTTTCAGAAATTGGTATTAGTAACCTAGAAGATGTTAATAACCCTTTATTTAGAAGTTCTATAAAACGTGTTATTAGAAGTTATGCCGGCTATATGGAAGTCAATTATTTCTCTAAAAATAAAAGTACCTTATTAAAAATTGGCGTTAGAGATAATTATTATAGGAAGTTTAATATGCATATAGTAGAGCCTCGCTTACATTTTAGTCAACAATTTTTAAAACATTTCAGAGCAGAAATCTCAGGTGAATATAAAAGTCAAAGTACCTCGCAAATTATAGATTTACAAAATGATTTCTTAGGAATAGAAAAACGGAGATGGGTTTTAGCAAACAATACAACGATTCCAATTATTAAAAGTAAACAAACTAGTTTAGGCGTAAGTTATAATAAAAATAAGCTCTTAATTAGTGCTGAAGCTTATATAAAACAAGTAGATGGAATTACTACTAGAAGTCAAGGTTTCCTTAATCAATATCAATTTGTAAACGCTATTGGTGGCTATCAAATAAAAGGTGTAGATTTTTTAATTAACAAGCAATTTAATAACCAGTTTAATGCCTGGTTAAGTTATAGTTATAGTTCTAATTTATACACTTTCAACACCTTAAACAATGGAAAAAGCTTTCCTAATAATGTAGATATAAGACATGTTATAAATTTCGCGAGTACTTATACTTTAAAAAAATTAAAAATAGGATTGGGCTTCAATTGGCATTCAGGAAAACCTAATACTGCACCAATAGCTACTAATCCAATTTTTGATAATTCAATTAATTACCAAGCACCAAATAGTAGTCGTTTAGATGATTATTTAAGAGCAGATTTTTCGACTACATATCAATTTAAACTATACAATAAAAAAGCAATTATTGGTGCTTCTATATGGAATATTCTAAATAAAAAGAACACTATTAATAGTTATTATATAATAAATAATGAAACAGTATCTAAAGTAGAAAACATATCACTTGGATTGACACCAAATATTAGTTTTAGAGTCTCTTTTAATTAAATACTAATACAATTTTAAACTTGTACACTAAAAAAAGAGCTATCACAAATAATAGCTCTTCCAACTTAGTAACCAACTAAAGAAAGTAATATGGCATTACTTTATTTTCTTATACTACTAAAACAATTTACTTTTAAAAATTCCTAATCCTATATTCATTTTTTTTACATTTATGCAATCTAAAAAATACCAATGGCAAAAAAATTGCATGAGAATATTTGTGAAGAAGCCCTTTTTAATAGTTTATTTAAAAAGTATTCTAATGACCTTTACAATTTCTTACACTATAGATATGGAGAGTATTTAAACCCAAAAGATAAAACCCAAGAAGCCTTTATTAAATTATGGGAAAATTGTAAAAAAGTAACTCCCAGCAAGGCTAAAAGTTTTTTATTTACGATTGGAAATAATTTAATGCTCAATGAAGTAAAGCATCAAAAAGTTGTTTTAAATTATCAAAAAAACAAACCTAAATCGCATACACATGAATCTCCAGAATTTTTAATGGAAGAAGGTGAATACATGCAGAAATTACAAAAAGCTATTTCTAACTTAACTGAAGCCCAACGTACAGCTTTTTTATTAAGTAGAGTAGAAGGAAAAAGACATAAAGAAATTGCCGAATTATTAAACATTAGTACCAAAGCAGTAGAAAAACGTATTTATGGTGCGTTAAAAAAACTACGTGAAACTATTTCTGAATTATAATTTTCTATAAATTAAGTAGGAGTTTTTAGTTTTAAGTTGTTTTATAACTGATAGACATTATGAAAAAAGAAGATTTAATAACGAAATGGTTAGATAACAACCTTAATTCGCAAGAGTTAGAAGCTTTTAAAGAGCTTGATGACTATACTGAATTAATAAGGTTGGACAATGCTATTAAGCGTTTTAAACCGAATCATTTTGATACAGATAGTGAATTAGAAAAATTAAATTTATCCCTCAAAAATAGAACGCAAAAACAAAACAATTGGTTAAAACCGTTGTTACGTGTAGCAGCTGTTATAACCATTTGTTTTGGGTTCTATTATTTCACTTCAAATATAGACACAAGTATAAAAACAGAAATTGCGCAAAAGGAAAGCATTAGCTTGCCTGATGAATCTCAAGTTATTTTAAATGCCATGTCTACTTTAACATACAACGACAATAATTGGGATAGTAATAGAAATTTAGACCTTAATGGCGAAGCTTATTTTAAAGTAGCTAAAGGAGAAAAGTTTACTGTAAACACAACATCTGGTTCTATTTCTGTATTAGGCACAGAATTTAATGTAAAAAACAGAGACGACCTTTTTGAGGTTATTTGCTATGAAGGTAGTGTTAAAGTAGAAAGTGAATTACATTCTAAAATTTTAAAACCTGGAGAGCGCTTTTTAATTTTAGATAATATTTTTATAAAAGACCTAACAGTAATAGAAACAAATCCGTATTGGATTAATAACGAAAGTGCCTTTAAAAGCATGCCGTTTTCACAAGTTATTGCAGAGTTTGAAAGACAATATAACGTATCAATAGACGTTAATAATATTAACACAAAGAAGCTATTTACAGGAAGTTTTGGACATGATAATATTGACGTCGCTATTAAAGCAATTACAATACCTCTTAACTTAACTTTTACAAGAAATAGTAATAAGATATCGCTAAAGCGTGAGTAACAACTTTAAGATTACGCTCTTAATATTTACCTTTGTTTTTAGTTTTTATAACAGTTTTGCCCAAACTGATAAAACTGAAAAACTACCGCTTGCCTCAATTTTAAAAACTATAGAAACACGTTTTAGTATTCGATTTACTTATGCAGATATAGCTGTAAAAGATAAAAATCTTATTGCTCCTTCTCAAGACTTATCCTTTAACGAAACACTAACCTATTTAGAAATAAAAACAGGTTTAGATTTTAAAATTATAAATAGTCGTTTTGTGGCTATTGTAAAATCTACATCAGGAAACAAACCAGTAGAACAACTTGAAGTAGTATATTTAAACAGCTATTTAACATCTGGTTTAGAAAAAAGTAAAACAGGAGAAATAGTTTTAAAACCAAAGCAATTTGGCATTTTACCTGGGTTAATAGAACCAGATGTTTTACAAACTATTCAAGCCCTTCCAGGTGTTTTAAGTATAGACGAAAGTGTATCTAACCTTAATATTCGTGGTGGAACGCATGACCAAAACTTAATACTTTGGGATGGAATAAAGATGTATCAATCTGGGCATTTTTTTGGTATGATATCTGCTTTTAACCCTTATCTCACCAAAGAAGTTATTGTCTCAAAAAATGGCACAAGTGCCATCTATGGAGATGGTGTATCTAGTACTATAGATATGCGTTTAGATAATACTATTAATAAAAAAAATACGTTTGGAGCTGGTATAGATTTAATTCAAGCTGATGCCTTTGCTAAACTTAAATTAAAGGACAATTTAGAGTTTCAAATAGCTGGTAGACGCTCTATTACAGATGCCATAGAAACACCTACTTATAATAGGTATTTTGATCGTATTTTTCAAAACACAGATAGCCATTCAAATCAAAGTAATACTTCTAATGAATCTTTTTATTTTTACGATGTAAGTGCTAAACTATTATACGATTTATCTAAAAAAGATAAAATAAGATTAAGCTTTACCTCGATTTTTAATGCTTTAGATTATCTTGAAAACACTGCTAACACGTCTCGTAAAAGTAATATTACGCAAGGTAATATCGCATCTGGAATATCATATAATAGACAATGGGATAAAACTTTGAGTACTAATTTAAAAGTTCAATTTTCTAATTATAATCTTAATGCCACAAATTTTGATATAGCAAATAACCAAGAACTCATTCAAAAAAATGAAGTTTTAGATAATAGCATTATTTTTAAAACATTAATCGATTTTAATGATCGTTTTAATTGGCTTATAGGTTATCAATATAATGAAGTTGGCATTACTAATTTAGAAGACATTAATAATCCCGCATTTAGAAGTAATATAAAACGTGTTGTAGAAACTCATGCTACTTTTAGTGAAGTTAATTTTTCTTCTGAAAATAAAAACACACATTTAAAAATTGGAGCAAGAAGTAATTATTACAAACCATTTAACTTACTATTTGTAGAACCAAGATTGAGTATTAATCAACGTTTCTTAGATCATTTTAAAGTAGAGTTTCTAGCAGAATTTAAAAGCCAAGCCACATCACAAGTTATAGATCGACAAAATGATTTTTTAGGTATAGAAAAACGGCGTTGGGTTTTAGCTAACAATACAACCTTCCCAATAATACGAAGTACCCAAACCTCTTTAGGATTACATTATAACAAAAACAATTTACTCATTAGTGCTGAAATTTTTTCTAAGAAAGTAGAAGGTATTACAACCCGAAGCCAAGGGTTCCAAAATCAATTTCAAAGCATTAACGCTATTGGACAATACAATACTAAAGGTTTCGATTTTTTAATTAATAAACAGTTTGCAAATATGAGTACTTGGTTAAGTTATTCGTTTAGCAATAATGAATATAACTTTCCAACTTTAAATAATGCTCAAGATTTTTCAAATAATACAAATTTAGTTCATGCTATAACTTTTGCTAAGACTTATACAATAAAGAATTTAAAATTAGCTTTAGGTGTAAATTGGCGTTCTGGAAGACCAATAACAACTCCAAATTCTGAAACACCAGTTTTTGATGATACAATAAACTACAATACTCCTAACAGTTCTAATTTAAGTGACTATTTTAGAACAGACTTCTCTTCTACTTACAGTTTTTATTTAGCTAAAAAGGTAAAAGCTAAA
This sequence comes from uncultured Lacinutrix sp., assembly GCF_947500325.1. Lineage (GTDB taxonomy): Bacteria > Bacteroidota > Bacteroidia > Flavobacteriales > Flavobacteriaceae > Lacinutrix. The sequence continues at coordinate 51,280 of NZ_CANMRQ010000012.1, read as the reverse complement.
GTTGGTATCTCTATTTGGAATCTTCTTAATCGCAAGAATATTTTAAATACTTACTATATTCTAAATCCTGACGATTCTATTTCTAAAATTGAAAACGAATCGCTTGGTTTTACACCTAATATTAACTTTCGTGTAGCTTTTTAGAAGCATGATTTTGTCAACAAAATTAACTAATTTCGTTTAACGTCTGATAAAAAACATTAAAACGATTTTTTATCAACGAAATATTGTATGCCATTTGAGAAAATGAAGAAAAAACAAACAAAACACATAAAATTTCAAAACCAACAAAATACAAGAGCACATTTTGATATCGTCAAACTAGAGGAGTTATATCAACGAACCGATCTAGACCATTCCATAGAAGCACATCATAAAGTAGAGTTTTATATTCTCTTATTTATCGAAAAAGGGAATGGGTTTCACGCAATAGATTTTACAGATTATAAATGTTCAAAAGGTACTTTACTTACTATAAGAAAAGACCAAATTCATAAATTTTTTAAAAGCCAAAAGCTAAAAGGCTCACTGCTACTTTTTACCAATGAATTTTTAGTGAGTTATCTAGAAAAAATTGAAGCGCAAAAAACAATGTTGCTATTTAACGAACAATTAGGTGTTCCAAAAATACAATTAAGTGATTCGGAATTTAAAAATATTCAGCAAATCATAAAGCGAATTAATGATGAGTATTTTTCTGTAAATGACGGTCATTCTTTAAGTATTATAAGAAGCGAATTACATATTTTAATTACCAAACTATTTCGAATAAAATCAGAAGGAAAACAATTTAATTTTGAAAAAAAATATCTAAATGAATTTATCGAATTTCAAAGATTGGTAGAAAAAAACGTTAATAAAACTCTAAAAATCAAAGATTTTGCTAGTCTAATGGGGGTAAGCACCAAAACCATAAATACAATTACAAAGAATATTGTTAATAAATCTGCAAAACAATTTGTAGATGAAATTTCTACTAAACAGATTAAAAGGTTGCTACTTAACACTAATTTATCCATTAAAGAAATTGCTTACAAATCTGGTTTCGAAGAAACAACAAACTTCTACAAATATTTTAAAAGACAAACCGAAACCACTCCTGAACAATTTAGAATAGGAAAATAGTTTTTCTCATTTTTACAGTCTTTAATCTTTTTTTTATAGTTAAATAATTTAACTGTGCAAGTACTTTTGTAACAACATTAAATAAAAACTATAAATGAGTACATTATATATAAATAGAGTAAGTCAAAAATTAGACGTCCTACACAGTGATGCAAAAAATGACTTTATGCGAATGGGTAAAGGAATAATAAAATCTATGTTCCGTCCAATGCAGCCCGACGATTTTAAAGACGCATACCTTCCTATTTCTAGAGAGCAAGGCAAAGAAATAAGCAAAATAATCATAGAAAATAACTTTAAAAATGTTGTAGAATTTGGTACATCTTTTGGAATTTCAACAATTTATTTAGCAGATGCTGTTCGTACAACTGACGGAAAAGTAATTACTACTGAACTATTAGAAAGCAAAGCAATAAAAGCTAAACAGAATATTGATGATGTAGGTTTAAGCGATTACGTTGAAATACGAATTGGCGATGCTATGGAGACTCTTAAAACGCTTTCGAAACCAATCGATTTTTTATTTCTCGATGGCTGGAAAAATTTATACCTACCGCTTTTTCAGCTATTAGAACCTCTATTTAATAAAGGTACTTTAATCTACGCAGATAATATGGATATGTCTGACACGCATAATTATGCGAGCTATTTATTAAGTAAAAAGAATGAATATAACACACAATCTATTCAAAATGGGAAAGTGTATTTAAGCAAATTTTTATAACCATTAAAATCAATAAAGAATGAAAATCACAAAAATCATCTTAATGCTTACTGTATTAATAGGTTTAGTAAGCTGCGGAAACAAAGAAAAAAAAATGAAGAATACAGTATTAGAAGTAACCACTTTTTCACTTAAAACAACAGCAAATAGCCAAACATTTAATAAGCTAGACTCAAAAATTCAAGATAATTTCACAAGCAAACAACCTGGTTTTATTAGACGCGAAAGCGGTGTTAATGAAAATGGAGTTTATACAGTAATAGTTTATTGGAAAACTATGACAGATGCAGAAGCATCAATGAAAAAATTTATGGGAGATGTCTCAGTTGCAGATTATGCAAGTATGATTGAAGGTTCTACAATGAAAATGAATCGTTATACTATCAATACGGATTTTAATGCAAATAATAGTAAGTTTATAGAAATGATGTCTTTTAATTTGAATGATAATATTGACAAAACAGCATTCAATGCAATAAACGAGAAAGTAGCAGATAAAACAGCTACTCAAAAAGGATTTATACAACGTATAACAGGTGTTGATGAATCAGGAAAACAAGTTGTATTAATCTATTGGGATACTCAAGAAGACTCAAATGCTTATTTACAGCCATTTATGAATAATTCCACTTCAAAAGAATTTATGGGAATGATGAACCAACCTTCAATAGTTATGACTCGTTCTCAAGTACTCACTTATTTAAAAGAAACAGAAATGACAAACAAAAACAAAGTAGTTGCATTATTAAATAGTTTTAATAATGGAGACAAAACACCAATTTCTTACATCAATCCTGAAAAGTACATACAGCACAACCTAGGAGTTGCTGATGGTTTAGCTGGTTTTGGAGCTGTAATGCAAAATGCACCAGAAGGAGGTTTTAAAGCTAATGTAATTAGAGCTTTTGAAGATGGAGAATATGTATTTACACATACAGAATATGATTTTTTTGGACCAAAAGCTGGTTTTGATGTTTTTAGATTTGAAAACGGACTTATTGTAGAGCATTGGGATAATTTGTTGGAGGTTCAAAAACCAAATCCAAGCGGCAGAACACAATTTGACGGAGCAACCGAAATCAAAGATTTAGACAAAACTGAAGCTAATAAAAAAATAGTTGCCAATTTTATTGAAAAAGTATTGCTAGGTCACGAAATGGACAAGTTGACTACATATATCAATCCTGAAAAATACTTACAACACAATCCTGCCGTTGCAGATGGTTTAGATGGTTTTGGTGCAGCAATGAAATATTTTGCAGAAAACGGACTTGTTATGGAATATACTAAACTACACAAAGTATTAGGCGAAGGAAATTTTGTTCTTTCAATAAGTGAAGGGAAGTTTGATAAAGGCGAGCATACTGCATTTTACGATTTATTTAGACTTGAAGATGGGAAAATAGTAGAACATTGGGATGTAATTAGTACTATTCCATCACAATCAGAATGGAAAAATAATAACGGAAAATTCTAAACATAAAGAATAAAAAACGGTACACAAGATAGTGTATAAGCTATAGCGGTTTAAGTGGAAACTTGAACCGTTTTTTCGTTTTATTAAAGTATACTTAAACCTGAAAAGTAGTTGGGTAAAAACCGCTAAACGAAATACTGAAACTTAATCACGAATCAAAGGCATTGTACTGCAACGTAACAAACCTTCTTGCTTTGCAATTTCTGCATAAGGTACTTCTTCTACTGTAAATCCTTTTTCTCTTAACCAAGTATTTAAACGTGTGAAGTTTTGTTCAGAAATAATAACGTCTTCAGAGATAGAGAATATATTACTATTCATATTATACATCTCCTCTTTTGTAATTTCAAAAATGTTGTCTTTTCCAAAATAATCCACCAACCATTCATATTCACGATCTACTAGAAATCCGTTTTTATGTAATATGGCTTTATCTGTTCCAATAGGCTGAAAACAACAGTCTAAATGTAATGCGTTTTCTTTAGGATCTACATTATCTTTTCTAAGCTCAAAGGCTTTTACTATTCTATCTGGAAATTGTTCTTGTAAAGCGATTACAGCATCTGTATTAGTTCGTGCTGTAATATAATCTGGATAATCTTCTCCAGAATATGTTCCAATAAAAATATAATTATCCCAAGGCATGACATCGCCACCTTCGACATGACATTCTTCTGGTAATTCAATAATCTTTTCAGGATTAATTTGATCTAAAACATGTTGTATTGCTTCGTATTCACGTTCACGATCTGGTAAAATATTTGCTTTAACTAATTTATCATCAATTACAAATGCAATATCTCTTGAAAATATTTGATTATAATTTTCAATAATTTCAGGTCTAAATACCTGAACGTCGTACTTTTTAAAAACGGCAGCTACGGCTTCCATTTCATTTACCATATCTTCTTCAACTGGATAGGTTCCAGCTAAGACATGTAATTTACTTTTGGGATCGTAACAATCTTCTGCTTTTGGAGTTGGACCATTACTTTTTGCAGTACCTAAAACAACAGCTCTTAAGCGTGAAGTTTCGTTTTTTACGTTTAGTTTTAGCATAGCGTAAATATAAAAAAAGCTTCATAATTTCTTATGAAGCTTAGTATATAAAATTTTAATTTTATCTTTTGTCTAAAGCTTTAAATGCTCTATAATTTTCTCCAATATAAACTTGTCTTGGACGTCCAATTGGCTCCTTACGTGCTCTCATTTCTTTCCATTGTGCAATCCAACCTGGTAAACGACCTAAAGCAAACATTACTGTAAACATTTCTACAGGTATTCCCATAGCTCTATAAATTATTCCAGAATAGAAATCTACATTTGGATATAACTTACGTTTTACAAAATACTCATCACTTAATGCTTCAGAAGCTAATCCTTTTGCTATATCTAATACTGGATCTTCAATACCTAAATCACCTAGCACTTCGTCTGCAGCTACTTTAATAATTTTAGCTCTTGGATCAAAGTTTTTATAAACTCTATGCCCAAAGCCCATTAAGCGGAAAGGATCTGCTTTATCTTTAGCTTTAGCCATAAACTTTTTAGTATCGCCTCCATCTTCTTTGATAGCTTCTAGCATTTCTAGAACTGCTTGATTAGCTCCACCGTGTAATGGTCCCCAAAGGGCAGAAATCCCCGAAGATAAAGATGCAAATAAACCAGCATGAGAAGACCCTACAATTCTTACTGTAGATGTAGAACAGTTTTGTTCATGATCTGCATGCAAGATTAATAATTTGTCTAAAGCATTTACTAGTATTTCATTTTGCTTGTATTCTTCATTTGGTTTTTCGAACATCATTTTTAAAATGTTCTCAACATAGCCTAATGAATTATCTCCATAATTTAATGGTAAACCACTTTTCTTACGCATAGTCCAAGCTACTAATACAGGAAATTTCCCCATGATCTTCACAACAGTCTTATACATATCTTCTTCAGAATCTACGTTTACTGAAGAAGGATTAAATGCTGTTAAAGCACTTGTTAAAGAAGATAACACTCCCATTGGATGTGCTGCTTTAGGAAAAGCATCTAATATTTTCTTAATATCGTCATCAACTACAGATTCTTCTTTAATATCTGCATGAAACTTATCCAACTGTTCTTTATTTGGTAATTCACCAAAAATTAATAAATACGCAACTTCAAGAAAATCTGCTTTTTCTGCTAAATCTTCAATAGCATACCCTCGGTACCTTAAGATACCTTCTTCTCCATTTAAAAATGTAATACCACTTTCACAAGAACCAGTATTTTTATAACCTGGGTCTATTGTTGTGATACCACCCGTAGCTCCTCTAAGGGTTTTTACATCTATTGCAACTTCATTTTCTGTTCCTGTAATAAGAGGAAACTCGTACTTTTGTCCATCTATTTCTAGCGTAGCAGTTTTTGACATATTTTTATTTGAATTTTCTTGTTTTTTTGCGGATTGCTAATTTACAAAATAAGTCGCGATTTATCCAATTAGTTAACAAAGGATTTAACAATTATAATATTGTTAAAAGTTATGGCATAAAAAAAGCGATTATTATAAAATAAATAATCGCTTTTAATTGTATTTAATAAAATATTACTGCTTTACTTTAAAGGCTTTTTCTTTAGGATAATAAGCTACGTTTCCTAGTTCTTCTTCAATACGTATTAACTGATTGTATTTTGCCATACGATCACTACGTGAAGCAGAACCTGTTTTTATTTGCCCACAATTTAACGCTACAGCTAAATCTGCAATAGTATTATCTTCTGTTTCACCAGATCTATGTGACATTACAGAAGTATAGCCTGCATTATGCGCCATATTTACAGCAGCAATTGTCTCTGTTAAAGTTCCTATTTGGTTTACTTTAATTAAAATAGAATTGGCTATATCTTGACTAATTCCTTTAGATAAACGCTCTACATTAGTAACATATAAGTCGTCTCCAACTAATTGTACTTTATCTCCAATTTGTTCTGTTAAATATTTCCAGCCTTCCCAATCATTTTCATCCATACCATCTTCTATAGAGATAATTGGATAATTACGAGATAATTCTGCTAAATAGTCTGCTTGCTCTTTACTTGTTCTTTCTTTTCCTGATTCTCCTTCAAATTTTGTATAATCGTATTTTCCGTCTACATAAAACTCTGCTGCTGCACAATCTAAAGCAATCATAATATCATCTCCTAAAGTATAACCTGCGTTTTTTACAGCTATAGCAATAGTATCTAAAGCATCTTCTGTACCATCTAAAGTTGGAGCAAAACCACCTTCATCACCAACTGCAGTACTTAGGTTTCTATCATGTAATACTTTCTTTAAATTATGAAAAATTTCGGTTCCCATTTGTAAAGCATGAGAAAAATTATCTGCTTTTACAGGCATTACCATAAACTCTTGAAATGCTATTGGTGCATCACTATGCGATCCTCCATTTATAATATTCATCATTGGTACTGGAAGTGTGTTGGCACTAACACCTCCAACATATCTATATAATGGCATACCAAGTTCTGCTGCTGCTGCTTTAGCAACTGCTAATGACACTCCTAAAATAGCATTCGCTCCTAATTTAGATTTGTTTGGAGTACCATCTATCTCACACATTAAAGTATCAATATAATTTTGTTCAAATACATTTACTCCTAAAAGCTCTTCAGCAAGAATAGAATTTACATTATCTACAGCTTTAGTAACGCCTTTGCCCATAAATTTATCACCACCATCTCTAAGTTCTACAGCTTCATGTTCTCCAGTTGATGCTCCAGAAGGCACTGCTGCTCTTCCAACATATCCGTTTTCTGTCTCTACATCTACTTCTACTGTAGGATTACCTCTTGAATCGAAAATTTGTCTTGCGTGAACGTTGATTATAATACTCATAAGTTGATTTTATTTTAATAAACCCCAAATTTACAGTTAAATTCTGGGTTGTAAATAGTTTTCCTTTCAGAAATATTGAAATTTTACTCTATAACGTTTTAGTAAAATAAGAAAGGCAATAAAACTATATTTTTATTGCCTTTTTTATATTATTTAGATTTTATATTATTAATAAATTCATCAAATAAATATGATGAATCGTGTGGTCCAGGACTAGCTTCTGGATGATATTGTACAGAAAATACATTTTTAGATTTCATTTTAATTCCTGCTACTGTATCATCATTTAAATGTACATGAGTAATTTCTACATCACTATGAGCTTCTGTCTCTTCCCTATTAATGGCAAACCCATGATTTTGAGAAGTAATCTCACCTTTACCAGTAACTAAGTTTTTAACTGGATGGTTTATACCTCTATGCCCATTATGCATTTTATAAGTAGAAATACCATTTGCTAACGCAATAACTTGATGTCCTAAACAAATACCAAATAATGGTAAATCTCTTTCTATAACTTCTTTAGCTAATGCTTGCGCTTCTACTAAAGGTTCTGGGTCTCCAGGTCCATTAGATAGAAAATAACCATTAGGATTCCATGCACTTAATTCATCAAAAGTAGAATTATATGGAAACACTTTTATGTAAGCACCTCTTTTAGATAGGTTACGTAATATATTCTTTTTAATACCTATATCCAAAGCAGCGATTTTAATTTCGGCATTTTCATCACCAACAAAATATGGTACTTTAGTTGATACTTTTGAAGCCAATTCTAAACCATTCATATCTGGTGTAGCTGCTAATTCTTTTTTAAGACCGTCAATATTATCTATATCTGTTGAAATAACAGCATTCATAGCTCCGTTATCACGAATATATGCTACTAATGCACGAGTATCTACATCAGATATTGCTAATAAATTATTTTCATTAAGAAAATCTTCTAAAGAACCATCTGAATCATCACGAGAAAACTCGTAACTAAAGTTCTTACAAATAAGACCTGCTATTTTAATAGAATCTGATTCTACTTCATTTTTATTTACTCCGTAATTACCAATATGTGCATTGGTAGTTACCATTAATTGTCCATAATAGGATGGATCTGTAAAGATTTCTTGGTAACCAGTCATTCCAGTATTGAAACAAACCTCTCCAAATGCACTTCCTTCTTTACCTACAGCTTTCCCGTGAAAAATTGTTCCATCTGCTAATAGGATTAATGCTTTTTTTAATTTTTGATATTTCATTATAGTAGTTGTGTATTCTTATTTCCGTTAACACGGTGAACAAAAGTTTTGCAAAAATCTAAAAAAAAAAGGATAAACTAAAATAGTTTATCCTTTATATATTAAATGCTTATTAACATTATTCTTCTTCGTTTGAAGCTTGCGTTTGAGCTGGTGCAGCAGTAGCTTTTCCTCCTCTACGACTTCTACGTGTAGTTTTCTTAGCTTTTTTATCTGCGTTATAGATTTCATTATAATCTACTAACTCAATCATTGCCATATCAGCATTATCTCCTAAACGATTACCTAACTTGATAATACGTGTGTAACCACCTGGACGATCACCAACTTTAGCAGCTATATCTCTAAATAATTCTGTAACAGCTTCTTTTTGACGTAATCTTGAAAATACTATACGACGATTATGTGTAGTATCTTGTTTAGATTTTGTAATCATTGGCTCAACGAATTGTTTTAAAGCTTTTGCTTTAGCAACTGTAGTGTTGATACGTTTGTGCTCTATTAAAGAACAAGCCATGTTTGCTAACATTGCTTTTCTATGAGCAGTTTGTCTACCTAAGTGGTTTACTTTTTTTCCGTGTCTCATGACATTTTGTTTTAATCACCATCTTGCTCAACTCTCTTTCAAGGAGCAAAATATGATGTATTAGTCTTTATCTAGTTTGTATTTTGATAAGTCCATCCCGAAATTAAGACCTTTAACATTCACTAATTCTTCTAGCTCTGTTAAAGATTTCTTACCGAAGTTACGGAACTTCATTAAATCATTTTTATTGAATGATACTAAGTCTCCTAAAGTATCTACTTCAGCAGCTTTTAAACAGTTAAGTGCACGTACAGATAAATCCATATCTACTAACTTAGTTTTAAGTAACTGTCTCATGTGAAGTGATTCTTCATCATAAGTTTCAGTTTGTGCAATTTCATCAGCTTCTAATGTGATACGCTCATCAGAGAATAACATGAAGTGGTGAATTAATGTTTTTGCTGCTTCTGTTAAAGCATCTTGAGGCGTAATAGAACCATCAGATTGGATTTCGAAAACTAATTTTTCGTAATCTGTCTTTTGCTCTACACGGTAGTTCTCAATACTATACTTAACATTTTTTATTGGTGTATAAATTGAATCTGTAAAGATTGTTCCTATTGGAGCTGAAGCCTTTTTATTTTCTTCTGCAGGAACATAACCTCTTCCCTTTTCAATTGTAATTTCCATAGAAACATTCACCTTAGGATCTAAGTTACAGATTACTAATTCTGAATTTAATACTTGGAAACCTGAAATGAATTTCTGAAAATCACCTGCTGTAATTTTATCTTGACCTGAAATAGATATAGAAACAGATTCGTTATCTACATCTTCTATTTGACGCTTAAAACGCATTTGTTTTAAGTTCAAAATAATTTCAGTAACATCTTCTACTACACCAGCCATTGTTGAAAATTCGTGATCCACGCCTTCTATTCTAACAGATGTAATTGCAAATCCTTCTAAAGAAGATAATAAAACTCTTCTAAGAGCATTTCCTACTGTTAAACCGTAACCTGGTTCTAATGGTCTGAATTCGAATTTACCTTCGAAATCAGTAGAATCAATCATTATTACTTTGTCGGGCTTCTGAAAATTGAATACTGCCATATTTTTCTTCGTTTTAATTGTTATTTGGTTGCGCGATCTATAAGTTTGAAGAAGACAAATAAATCCTTTGGCCAAATACCAATATGATTAATTTATTATTTAGAGTATAATTCTACGATGAATTGCTCGTTAATGTTTTCTGGAATTTGGATTCTAGCAGGAATAGAAACATAAGTCCCTTCTTTTTTCTCACTGTTCCATGTAATCCACTCGAATACATTACTTGAGTTAGATAAAGATCTCTCAATAGTTTCAAGCGACTTAGACTTTTCTCTTACAGCTACAACATCTCCAGCTTTTAATTGGTAAGAAGGAACATTTACTAATTCACCATTTACTGTAATATGTCTGTGAGATACTAATTGTCTACCAGCACTTCTTGAAGGAGCGATACCCATTCTGAATACTACGTTATCTAAACGAGATTCACATAATTGTAACAATACTTCACCTGTAATTCCAGGTGCTGCAGTTGCTTTTTTAAACATGTTTCTGAATTGACGCTCTAATACACCATATGTATATTTAGCCTTTTGCTTTTCCATTAATTGGATTGCATATTCAGATTTTTTTCCACGTCTTCTATTGTTTCCGTGTTGTCCTGGAGGATAATTTCTTTTTTCAAAAGCTTTATCTTCTCCAAAGATTGCCTCGCCAAATTTACGAGCTATTTTAGTTTTAGGACCAGTATATCTTGCCATTTCTAATTGTTTTTTGAGAGTGATTATGAATTAAGGTCTTAATCTTATCCTTCGATAATCGTTGATCTCTCGTTGATACTTGTTAATTATTTTTTCAGTTTGCAAATTTACATAAAAAAACAACATCAGCTATGTAATATAGCTGATATTAATTTTTATAAAATATATAAATTATACTCTTCTACGTTTTGGAGGACGACATCCATTGTGAGGTAATGGAGTAACATCAATAATTTCTGTTACTTCAATTCCTGAATTGTGGATAGAACGAATAGCAGATTCTCTACCATTTCCTGGTCCTTTTACGTATACTTTTACTTTCTTTAAACCAGCTTCTTTAGCTACTCCTGAAGCATCTTCAGCACATAACTGAGCTGCATATGGTGTGTTCTTTTTAGAACCTCTAAATCCCATTTTACCTGCAGATGACCATGAAATTACGTCACCTTTTTTGTTAGTAAGAGAGATAATGATATTGTTGAAAGAAGCAGTAATGTGAGCTTCACCTACAGATTCAACTATAACTTTACGTTTTTTAGTACTTGTCTTTGCCATGTTTTTCTAGTTCTTAGTTTATTAGTTGATAGTCGCTAGAATCCTAAACCTACATAAAATTTCAAACAGATTCTTTCCAACGTCTAAACACTAAAGACTAAATTTCTTATTATTATTTAGTTGCTTTCTTCTTATTAGCAACTGTTTTTCTTCTACCTTTTCTAGTTCTAGAATTGTTTTTAGTACGTTGACCTCTTAAAGGTAAACCAGCTCTATGACGAATACCTCTGTAACATCCAATATCCATTAATCGCTTAATGTTTAATTGTGTTTCAGAACGTAATTCACCTTCAATAGTATATGTTCCAACAGCTTCACGGATTGCTCCAATTTGATCATCTGTCCAATCCTGTACTTTGATGCTTTCGTCTACTTTAGCTGTTGCTAAAATTTCTACTGCTCTACTTCTACCTACTCCGTAGATATAAGTTAAAGAGATTACTCCTCTTTTCTGTTTTGGTATGTCTACACCTGCAATTCTTGCCATAATTACCCTTGTCTTTGTTTGAATCTAGGATTCTTTTTGTTAATGACGTAAAGTCTGCCTTTTCTTCGTACGATCTTACAATCTGCACTTCTTTTTTTAACTGATGCTCTTACTTTCATAAGTCTTAGTATCTATAAGTTATTCGAGCCTTAGTTAAATCGTAAGGACTCATTTCTAATTTTACTTTATCACCTGGTAACAATTTAATGTAATGCATACGCATTTTACCAGATATGTGTGCTGTCACAATGTGACCATTCTCTAATTCAACACGAAACATAGCATTAGATAATGCTTCTATTATTGTTCCGTCTTGTTCTATTGCTGCTTGTTTTGCCATAGTATAATATATTAAGCTACTGCTTTTCTATTTTTACCAGTTTTCATTAAGCCGTCATAGTGTCTATTTAACAAGTAAGAATTTACTTGTTGCATAGTGTCAATTGCAACTCCAACCATAATTAAAAGTGATGTACCTCCAAAAAACAATGCCCAACCAGATTGCACACCCATTAGCTTAAATACAAATGCTGGGAACACAGCTATTAAAGCTAAGAATATAGAACCAGGTAGTGTAATTTGAGACATAATTTTGTCTAAATATTCTGAAGTTTCAGAACCTGGACGAATACCAGGAATAAAACCACCACTACGTTTTAAATCGTCTGCCATTTTGTTTGTTGGTACTGTAATCGCCGTATAGAAATATGTAAATATTATAATTAATAAAGCGAATACTAAATTATACCAAAATCCAAACATATCAGAAAAGTTAGCTTGCATCCAAGCTCCAGCAGAAGTATCTTTTAATAAAGATGATCCTCCAATTAAACCTGGAACAAACATAATTGCTTGAGCAAAGATAATTGGCATAACTCCAGAAGCATTAAGCTTTAATGGAATAAACTGTCTCGCTCCTCCAAATACATTTTTCTCATAACCTCCAGTTGCAGATCTTCTAGCATATTGTACAGCTATTTTTCTAACTGCCATTACTAATAGAATTGATGCTGCGATAATAGCAAACCATATAACCATTTCAAAAAGAATCATCATTACATTATTTCCAGTATCTAATCTAGATGCTGCATTTTGTAAAAATGATTTTGGTAATGTAGCAATAATACCTACCATAATTAATAATGAAATACCATTACCAATTCCTTTATCTGTAATTTTTTCACCTAACCACATTGCAAAAATACAGCCAGTTACTAGAATTACTATAGATGAGAAATAGAATACGCCACCTTGACCTAACAAGAATGCAGAATCTGGAATACCAAACATTGGGCCTAAACTAGCTAAATAACCTGGCGCTTGTACTAAACAAATACCAATAGTCAACCAACGCGTGATTTGCGTAATTTTCTTTTGCCCACTAGCACCTTCCTTTTGTAATTTTTGTAAATAAGGAATTGCTATTCCCATTAATTGCACTACAATTGAAGCGGAGATATAAGGCATAATACCTAATGCAAATACTGAAGCATTTGCAAATGCTCCACCTGTAAAGGCATTTAATAAACCAAAAATACCACCACCGCCAGCTTCATTTTGTAAATTAGTTAATTGAGCTGCATCTATACCAGGAAGTACAACTTGTGCTCCAAAACGGTATACTAATAATAAACCTAATGTAAATATGATTCGGTTTCTTAGCTCCTCAATTTTCCAAACATTCTTTAACGTTTCTATAATTTTCATATTCTTTAATAGGTCTTATAAAGTTCCTGCTTCTCCACCAGCAGCTTCAATAGCAGCTTTAGCAGTAGCAGTAAATTTATGTGCAGTTACATTTAATTTAGCTTTTAATTCTCCTCTTCCTAAGATTTTCACTAGTTCATTCTTTCCAGCTAAACCTAAAGAAACGATAGTATCAAAGTCTAATGTATCTTTAATTTTCTTATCATCAACTAATTGTTGTAAAGTATCTAAGTTTATTCCTTGATATTCTTTACGGTTGATGTTTGTAAAACCAAACTTAGGTACACGTCTTTGAATAGGCATTTGACCACCTTCAAAACCTACCTTCTTAGAATAACCAGAACGAGACTTTGCTCCTTTGTGACCACGTGTAGCAGTACCACCTTTACCAGAACCTTGTCCTCTACCTATTCTTTTACCTTGGTTTTTTACTGAACCTTCTGCAGGTTTTAAATTACTTAAATTCATTTCAGTATATTGTTATTTAGTTTCTTCTACAGAAACTAAGTGATTAACTTTTCTTACCATTCCTAAAATATTAGGAGTGTTTTCGTGCTCAACAGTTTGACCAATCTTTTTTAAACCTAAAGCTAATAATGTTAACTTTTGTCTTTTAGTACGATTGATTGCGCTCTTAACTTTTGTTACTTTTATTTTTGCCATTTCTGTAAATATTAACCGTTAAAAACTTTCTCTAATGAAATACCTCTCTCACGAGCAATAGTTTGAGCACTTCTTAATTGCAATAATGCATCAAAAGTAGCTTTTACTACATTATGTGGGTTTGATGATCCTTGAGACTTAGATAATACATCATGTACTCCTACTGCTTCAAGAACTGTTCTTACAGCTCCACCAGCAATAACTCCTGTACCAGGAGCTGCAGGAATGATGTTTACTCTTGCTCCACCATACTTACCTTTTTGTTCATGTGGTAATGTTCCCTTAATAATAGGAATACGTACAAGGTTCTTTTTAGCATCTTCAATAGCTTTTGCAATTGCACTTGCTACATCTTTAGATTTTCCTAAACCATGTCCTACAACACCTGCTTCATCACCAACCACAACGATTGCTGAAAAACCAAATGCTCTACCACCTTTTGTTACTTTAGTAACTCTCTGTACACCAACTAAACGATCTTTAAGATCTAATCCACTTGGTTTTACTAACTCTGCGCTTTTGTATTTTTGATACATAATTTCTTAGAATTTAAGTCCTGCTTCTCTAGCTCCTTCAGCTAATGATTTTACTCTTCCGTGATATAAGTATCCACCTCTATCAAAAGAGATTGTACTAATTCCAGCTTTGATTGCTTTTTCGGCAACTGATTTCCCTACTAAAGTAGCTACTTCAGACTTATTACCTTTTGCAGAACTAATGTCTTTATCTCTTGAAGATGCTGCTGCTAAAGTTTTACCTGTAACATCATCAACTACTTGAGCATAAATTTCTTTATTACTTCTAAAAACAGCTAATCTAGGTCTCGCTTCTGTACCAGAAACAATCTTACGGATTCTGTTTTTTATTCTTAGTCTTCTTTCGTTTTTTGTTAACGCCATAACTTAATTATTATGCTGATTTACCAGCTTTTCTTCTGATTATTTCACCTACAAATCTAATACCTTTTCCTTTGTAAGGTTCAGGTTTTCTAAATCCACGAATTTTCGCAGCTACTTGTCCAACAAGTTGTTTGTCATGTGATGTTAACTTAATTAATGGATTTTTACCTTTATCTGAAACTGTTTCCACTTTCACTTCTGGTGCAATACTCATAACAATGTTATGAGAGAAACCTAAAGCTAACTCTAATCTGTTACCTTGGTTACTTGCTCTATATCCTACTCCAACTAGCTCAAGCTCTTTGGTAAATCCTTTAGATACACCTTCAACCATGTTGTTAACAAGTGATCTGTATAAACCATGCTTAGCTTTACTTTCTTTATTATCTGATGAACGTGTTACTGACACATTAGCATCTTCAACTTTAATATCTACAGTATCATAAGGCTGAGATAATTCTCCCATTTTACCTTTTACTGTGATTACGTTATCTTTTACTTCTACAGTAACTCCTTCTGGAATTGCAACTGGGTTATTTCCTATTCTTGACATCTCTTTCTCCCTTTTAGATTAGTAAACGTAACATAAAACTTCACCACCAACATTTTCACGTTGTGCTTGCTTACCTGTCATTACTCCATGAGAAGTAGAAACGATAGCAATACCTAACCCGTTAAGAATACGTGGTAATTCAGTAGAACTAGAATATTTACGTAAACCAGGCTTACTGATTCTTTGTAATTTTCTAATTACTGGTTCTTTTGTTTCTTTATTGTACTTAAGAGCTATTTTAATAGTCCCTTGTACAGAAGAATCATCGAACTTATAACTTAAAATATATCCTTGATCGAATAAGATTTTAGTTATGTCCTTTTTTAAATTTGATGCAGGAATTTCTACAACTCTGTGATTAGCACGCACTGCGTTTCTAATTCTAGTCAAGAAATCTGCAATTGGATCTGTATACATATGTATTGATTTGCGGACTTGGTTTTCGCATTATTGCGAACCTTAGACCAATTTATAATTTTACCAACTTGCTTTTTTAACGCCAGGTATTAAACCTTGATTTGCCATCTCTCTAAATGTAACACGAGAAATACCAAAATTACGCATATAACCTTTAGGCCTTCCAGTTAATTTACAACGATTGTGCATACGTACTGGAGAAGCATTTTTAGGTAACTTTTGTAATGCTTCATAATCTCCAGCTTCTTTTAAAGCTTTACGTTTCTCAGCATATTTAGCTACTGTTTTAGCTCTTTTCACCTCGCGGGCTTTCATTGATTCTTTAGCCATAACTTAGTTTTTTTGAAAAGGTAATCCTAATTCGGTTAATAATGATTTTGCTTCTTTATCTGTTTCAGCAGAAGTTACAAATGTAATATCCATTCCTGAGATTTTATTGATTTTATCAATATCAATTTCAGGGAATATAATTTGTTCAGTAACTCCTAAATTGTAGTTACCTCTTCCATCAAAACCTTTAGCTTTAATTCCTCCAAAATCTCTTACACGTGGTAAGGCTGAAGTTACTAAACGATCTAAAAATTCGTACATTCTTTCTCCTCTTAACGTAACCATAGCGCCAATTGGCATACCTTTACGTAATTTGAAAGTTGCAACATCTTTTTTAGATAGTGTTGCTATAGCTTTTTGTCCTGTTATAGTTGTTAGTTCATCTACTGCGTAGTCAACTAATTTTTTATCTGCAACTGCTGCACCAACTCCTCTAGATACTACTATCTTTTTTAGTTTTGGTACTTGCATTACATTACTATAACCAAATTCTTCTGTAAGAGCTGCAATTACTCTGCTTTTATACTCTTCTTTAAGTCTCGGTGAATATGCCATAACTATATTACTTCATTAGATTTTTTAGAAAATCTCACTTTCTTATCTCCTTCCATTCTATACCCAACTCTTGTTGTTTCTCCTTTAGAAGTTAACAATGATAAGTTCGATATTTGAATAGGAGCTTCTTTTTCTACGATTCCTCCTTGTGGGCTCTGTGCACTTGGCTTAGTGTGTTTCTTCACCATGTTTACACCCTCAACGATCGCTTTGTTCTTATCGGCTAATACTTTTTGTACTTTCCCTTCTGATCCTTTATGATCTCCAGCAATTACTTTTACAGTATCTCCAGATTTTATTTTAAGCTTTGTCATCTTGATTTATCAATTAAAGCACCTCTGGTGCCAATGATACAATTTTCATGAATTGTTTATCACGAAGTTCTCTAGCAACAGGTCCAAATACACGTGTTCCTCTCATTTCACCCGTTGGGTTTAAAAGTACACAAGCATTATCATCGAATCTAATATAAGATCCATCTGGACGTCTTACTTCTTTTTTTGTACGTACAACAACTGCAGTAGAAACAGCTCCTTTTTTAATGTTTCCATTAGGAGTTGCATCTTTTACTGTAACAACAATTTTGTCACCTACAGAAGCGTATCTTCTTTTAGTACCACCTAGAACACGTATTGTTAATACTTCTTTTGCTCCAGTGTTATCTGCTACTTTTAGTCTTGATTCTTGTTGTACCATAATTACTTCGCTCTTTCAATTATTTCAACTAATCTCCAACATTTAGATTTACTTAAAGGTCTTGTTTCCATGATCTTTACAGTATCTCCAATGTTACAATCGTTTGTCTCGTCGTGTGCAACGTATTTCTTCGTTTTTAACACGAACTTTCCGTACATAGGGTGTTTTACTTTTTTAACTTCAGAAACCACAATTGATTTCATCATTTTGTTACTTGTAACAACTCCTATACGTTCTTTTCTTAAGTTTCTTTTTTCCATCATTAAGCAGAATTATTGTAATTCTCTTTTAGTTAATTCCGTTGCCAATCTTGCCACGTCTCTTCTTACAGAACGTAATTGGATTGGGTTATCTAAAGGAGATATTGCATGTGCCATTTTTAGGTCTGAATAACTCTTTTTTGTCTCACTAAGTTTATCTTGTAACTCAGCTACAGATAATTCTTTAATTTCTGATTGTTTCATAATATCAAATAAATTATGCTTCGTAATCTCTAGCGATTAAAAACTTAGTTTTTACAGGTAATTTTTGTGCTGCTAAACGTAATGCTTCTTTTGCAACGTCTAATGGCACTCCTCCTATTTCAAAAAGGACTCTACCTGGCTTAACTACTGCTGCCCAATATTCTACACCACCTTTACCTTTACCCATACGTACTTCAAGAGGTTTCTTTGTAATAGGCTTGTCTGGAAATATCTTAATCCAAAGTTGCCCTTCTCTTTTCATGTAACGAGTAGCTGCAATACGTGCTGCTTCTATTTGACGCGAAGTTAAAAAATTCGAGTCTAGTGATTTTATTCCAAAAGTTCCATTTGAAAGTTGATGCCCTCTTCCGGCATTACCTTTCATACGTCCTTTTTGTTGTTTACGAAATTTTGTTCTTTTAGGCTGTAACATTTTTCTTGTTCTTTAAAAAATTACTTTCTACGACGAGATTGGTTCTTATTATCTCTACCACCACGTCCACCTTTTCCTTGCTTCTTAGATAATCCAACAAGAGGAGAAAGTTCTCTTTTACCATATACTTCACCTTTCATGATCCATACTTTAACACCTAATCTACCATAAGTAGTATGTGCCTCAACTAAAGCATAGTCAATATCGGCTCTAAAAGTTGATAAAGGAATACGTCCTTCTTTGTAGTGTTCAGAACGTGCCATTTCAGCACCATTTAAACGACCACTAATTTGGATTTTAATTCCTTCAGCGTTCATACGCATAGTAGCAGCAATAGCCATCTTAATTGCACGTCTATATGAAATTCTATTTTCAATTTGACGAGCGATACTTGTTCCTACTAAGAATGCATCAAGTTCAGGTCTTTTAATCTCAAAGATGTTAATCTGAACTTCTTTACCAGTAATTTTCTTAAGCTCTTCTTTTAACTTGTCTACTTCCTGCCCACCTTTACCAATAATGATACCTGGTCTTGCAGTTGTAATAGTAACGGTTACAAGTTTTAAAGTTCTCTCGATGATTACTCTACTTACACTAGCTTTAGATAAACGCGCGTGAACGTATTTTCTAATCTTATCGTCTTCGGCAAGTTTATCACCATAATCGTTTCCTCCGTACCAGTTAGATTCCCATCCTCTGATAATTCCTAAGCGATTCCCGATTGGATTTGTCTTTTGTCCCATATCTATCTTAGCTTTGTGTATTATTGTTAGCTCCAACTACGATTGTTACGTGGTTAGAACGTTTTCTTATTCTGTGTGCACGACCTTGAGGTGCTGGACGTAATCTTTTTAACATAGATCCTCCGTCAACTCTAATCTCTTTAACAAAAAGTTCAGCCTCTTCAATAGATGCATCTTCATTTTTAGCTTGCCAGTTTGCAATTGCAGAAACCAACAATGTCTCTAAACGATTAGAAGCTTCTTTTTGAGAAAACTTTAAAATGTTAAGTGCTTTTTCTACGCGTTCACCTCTTACTAAATCGGCTACTAAACGCATTTTTCTCGGTGATGTAGGACAGTTATTAAGCTTAGCAAAAGCAACTTGCTTTTTACCTTCCTTAATAGCGTCTGCCATTTGTTTTTTACGACTTCCCATAGCTACTACTTTTTACCTTTATTTTTAGCTCCAGCATGACCTCTAAATGATCTTGTTGGTGAAAATTCTCCTAATTTATGACCTACCATGTTTTCAGTAACATATACTGGAACAAATTGACGGCCATTGTGAACTGCAATAGTTTGTCCAACAAAATCCGGAGTAATCATACTTGCTCTTGACCAAGTTTTGATAACTGTTTTTTTGTTAGCTTCTACATTAGCAGCCACTTTTCTTTCTAATTTATAATGAACGTAAGGTCCTTTTTTTAATGATCTTGCCATGTCTTATTTTTTTCTACGTTCAATAATATATTTATTACTCGCTTTAGTTTTAGAACGTGTTCTATATCCTTTAGCTGGTATACCGTTTCTAGAACGTGGATGACCACCTGCAGATTTACCTTCCCCACCACCCATTGGATGATCTACCGGGTTCATTACTACTGGTCTTGTTCTTGGTCTTCTACCTAACCATCTTGATCTACCTGCTTTACCTGACACTAATAATTGGTGATCTGAATTAGATACTACACCAATTGTAGCCATACAAGTAACTAAGATTAATCTTGTTTCACCTGACGGTAATTTGATAGTTGCGAATTTACCATCTCTTGCCATTAATTGAGCAAAAGCACCTGCACTACGAGCCATAACTGCTCCTTGTCCTGGACGTAATTCTACACAAGAAATGATTGTTCCTAATGGAATGTTCGCTAAAGGCATTGCATTTCCAATTTCTGGAGCTACATTTTCACCTGAAACAACAGTTTGTCCAACTTGCAAACCATTTTGAGCAATGATATAAGTTTTCTCACCATCTTGGTAATTTAATAAAGCGATAAACGCTGTACGGTTAGGATCGTATTGGATTGAAGCAACTTCTGCAGGAATTCCTGCTTTAGCTCTTTTAAAATCGATAATACGATACCTTTTCTTATGACCACCACCTTTGTAGCGCATAGTCATACGACCTTGACTGTTTCTACCACCTGAACGTTTTTTCGGAGCTAATAAACTTTTCTCCGGCTTATCAGTTGTAATGGCGTCAAATCCATTAACAACTCTAAATCGCTGTCCTGGTGTGATTGGTTTTAATTTTCTTACTGACATTTGTCTTTAATTACATGTTAGTGTATAAATCAATTATCTCACCTTCCGCCAGTTGTACAATTGCTTTTTTCATTGCATTTGTTTTACCATGTTGAATACCAGTTTTTGTATACTTAGTACTTCTATCTGGACGGACATTTATAGTACGAACTTTTTCAACAGAAACTCCATAAGCAGCTTCCACTGCTTTTTTAATTTCTACCTTGTTCGCCTTTGTGTTCACGAAGAAACTGAAGCAGTTGTTTAACTCACTGTTTGCAGTCGCTTTTTCTGTGATTATAGGTTTAATTAAGATATTCATCTGTTTCTTATTTACTTAAATTCGTTACAATTCCTTCTAAAGAACCTTCTAAAAGCACTACTTGATTTGCATTTAAAATCTTATAAGTACTTAATTCTGAGCTAGTTACAACTTCAGACCCTTTTAAATTGCGTGACGACAAATATACATTATTATTTGACGCACCCAACACGAAGAGAGATTTTTTGTTTTGTAAGTCTAAAGCTTTCAAAATATTAGTGAAATTTTTAGTCTTTGGAGAGTCGAAATTGAAGTCTTCTAAAACAACAATTGCCTTCTCACTTGCCTTAATACTGAAAGCTGATTTACGAGCTAATCTTTTTAAGTTCTTATTAAGTTTGAAACTGTAGTTTCTTGGTCTAGGACCGAACATACGACCTCCACCTTTAAAAACACCAGACTTAATAGAACCTGCTCTCGCTGTACCAGTTCCTTTTTGCTTCTTAATCTTACGTGTAGATCCGGTAATTTCAGCTCTTTCTTTAGCTTTATGAGTACCTTGTCTTTGGTTTGCTAAATATTGTTTAACATCCAAATACACTGCATGATTATTAGGCTCAATAGCAAAAACATCGCTAGAAAGGTCTGCCTTTCTACCTGTTTCTTTTCCGTTTATATCTAAAACTGCTACTTTCATTATTTTCTAATCGTTACATAAGCGTTTTTATGACCAGGAACACATCCTTTAACCACAAGTAGATTCTTTTCAGTAACTACTTTTAAAACTCTTAAATTTTGAACTTTTATAGTGTCTCCACCCATTCTTCCTGCCATTTTCATTCCTTTGAAAACACGAGCAGGGTATGATGCAGCTCCAATAGATCCTGGTGCTCTTAAACGGTTATGTTGACCGTGAGTAGCTTGACCTACACCACCAAAACCATGACGCTTTACAACACCTTGAAATCCTTTACCTTTTGATGTTCCTGAAACATCAACAAATTCACCTTCTGTGAAGTGTTCTACAGTGATAGCATCACCTAACTTGTACTCCTCATCAAAACCTTGAAACTCAACAACTTTGCGTTTAACAGAAGTACCTGCTTTTTTAGCATGACCTAAATCAGCTTTTGTAGCACTTTTTTCTGTCGCGTCATCGAAACCAAGTTGAATAGCTTCATAGCCGTCAACTTCTTCAGTTCTGACTTGGGTAACGATACATGGTCCAGCTTCGATTACTGTACATGGAATGTTTTTTCCATTCTCATCGAAGATGCTGGTCATACCGATTTTCTTTCCAATTAACCCAGACATAATTATTATTTATTTATTGTTATTATTTATTAAAAACATTCAAGGCTGAAAATACGTTTCAGCCTTGAATTGTATTTTTACCGTTTTTCCTTCGCTCGCAGCTTAGGACATGTTAGTTCTACTTAAACTTTAATTTCTACTTCTACTCCACTTGGCAATTCAAGTTTCATTAAAGCATCAATTGTTTTAGAAGATGAAGAGTAAATATCTAATAATCTCTTATAAGAGCTTAATTGAAATTGTTCTCTAGACTTCTTGTTTACGTGTGGTGAACGTAATACAGTGAAAATTTTCTTGTGTGTTGGTAATGGAATTGGCCCAGTTACTACAGCACCAGTACTCTTTACTGTTTTTACAATCTTATCAGCAGACTTGTCAACTAAATTGTGATCGTAAGACTTTAATTTTATTCTAATTTTTTGACTCATTTTCTTTAGTTTTAAGCTTCTATACCTTTAGCTGCTTTAATTACTTCTTCAGATATATTAGAAGGAGTTTCCGCATAGTGTGAAAATTCCATTGTTGAAGTTGCTCTACCAGAAGACAATGTTCTTAATGTTGTAACATAACCGAACATTTCAGATAATGGCACAGTTGCTTTTACAGTTTTTGCACCAGCTCTATCTCCCATGTCACTTACCTGACCTCTTCTTCTATTTAAATCACCTACTATATCACCCATATTCTCTTCTGGAGTAATAACTTCTAGCTTCATAATAGGCTCCATTATTACAGCTTTAGCTGCTTTGGCAACGTTTTTAAAACCTAATTTAGCTGCTAATTCGAAAGATAATTGATCCGAATCCACATCGTGATAAGAACCATCTTTTAAAGTAATTTTCATAGCATCTACTTCGAAACCTGCTAATGGCCCATTTATCATTGCTTGCTTAAACCCTTTTTCAATTGAAGGAATAAACTCTTTAGGAACATTACCACCTTTAATTACAGATTCAAACTGAAGTCCAACTTGTCCTTCATCTGCAGGCTCAATAGTAAATACAATATCTGCGAATTTACCACGACCACCAGATTGTTTTTTATAAACTTCTCTATGGTCTGCAGAAGCTGTTATAGCTTCTTTATATTCAACCTGAGGCTGCCCTTGATTCACTTCAACTTTAAACTCACGTTTTAAACGATCTACAATTACATCTAAGTGAAGCTCACCCATTCCTGATATAATAGTTTGCCCTGAAGCTTCGTCTGAACGCACTGTAAATGTTGGATCTTCTTCAGCTAGTTTAGCCAAACCAATACCTAATTTATCTACATCTGCTTTAGTTTTTGGCTCTACTGCGATACCAATTACTGGATCTGGAAAATCCATAGACTCTAAAACTATAGGATGTTTTTCTGCTGAAAGTGTATCTCCTGTTTTTATAGATTTAAATCCAACAGCAGCTCCAATATCTCCAGCTTCTATATACTCAATTGCATTTTGCTTGTTAGCATGCATTTGGTAGATACGTGAAATACGCTCTTTCTTACCAGAACGATTATTTAACACATAAGACCCCGCATCTAAACGTCCAGAATACGCTCTAAAAAATGCTAAACGCCCTACAAAAGGATCGGTAGCAATTTTAAATGCTAAAGCCGCGAAAGGCTCCTTTACATCTGGTTTACGAATTTCTTCTTGTTCTGTATCTGGGTTCATACCAACAATACCTTCCTTATCTATTGGAGAAGGTAAGTAACGACATACAGCATCTAATAAAAATTGTACACCTTTGTTTTTGAATGCAGAACCACAAATCATAGGAATAATTGCCATATCCATTACAGCAGCCCTAAGTGCAGCATGCACTTCTTCCTCTGTAATAGACTCTTCATCTTCCATAAATTTCTCTAAAAGATTCTCATCATAACTTGCTACTTCTTCAATTAAAAGCGCACGGTACTTACGAGCTTCTTCTTTCATATCCTCAGGAATTTCGATAACATCGAAAGTTGCTCCTTGAGTCGCATCATGCCATACTATAGCACGATTTTTCACTAAATCAATAACACCTTTAAAATCTTCTTCATCACCAATGTTTAAAACGATTGGCACCGCGTTAGATTTCAACATGTCTTTTACTTGTTGACAAACACCTAAAAAGTCTGACCCTTGACGGTCCATTTTGTTAACAAAACCAATTCTTGGCACTTTATAGTTATCTGCTAATCTCCAGTTAGTTTCAGATTGTGGCTCAACACCATCAACTGCACTAAATAAAAATACTAAACCATCTAATACACGTAAAGATCTATTTACCTCTACAGTAAAATCTACGTGACCTGGAGTATCTATGATATTAAAATGATATCCTTTTGTTTCTGGTGTAGGTTCTCCGTTTTCAATTGGGAACTTCCACTCACATGTTGTAGCCGCAGACGTAATAGTAATACCACGTTCTTGCTCTTGCTCCATCCAGTCCATTGTAGCAGCACCATCATGCACTTCTCCAATCTTATGTGAAACCCCTGTATAATAAAGAACACGCTCTGTTGTTGTTGTTTTACCAGCATCAATATGAGCCGCGATTCCAATATTTCTTGTGAATTTTAAATCTCTTGCCATTTCTAATTAAAATCTAAAGTGAGAGAATGCTTTATTTGCTTCAGCCATTTTATGAGTATCAACTCTTTTCTTAACCGCTGCTCCTTCTTCTTTAGCTGCCGCTAAAATCTCAGAAGCTAAACGTTGCGCCATAGACTTTTCATTTCTCTTTCTTGAAAAACTAATCAACCATTTCATAGCTGTAGAAACCTTACGGTCTGCACGTATTGGGTTAGGAATTTGAAATGTTGCTCCACCAACTCTACGACTACGCACTTCTACGTGAGGCATAACGTTAGACAAGGCATCTTTCCAAACCTCTAATGCTGTTTTTTCTTCATCTGTTTTTTTCGACTCTACGATATCTATTGCATCGTAAAATACCTTAAAAGCTACTGACTTCTTTCCATCCCACATCATCATGTTAACAAAACGAGTTACTAACTGATCATTAAAACGTGGATCTGGTAAAAGCGGTCTTTTTTTCGCTGCTCTTTTTCTCATGTCTTCTTCTTAAAGTTTTTAAAAATTACTTTTTAGGGCGTTTTGCTCCATACTTAGATCTACGTTGCGTTCTTCCCTCGACACCTGCGGTATCTAAAGCTCCACGAACAATGTGATATCTAACTCCTGGCAAATCTTTTACCCTTCCACCTCTAACCAATACTATCGAGTGCTCTTGTAAATTGTGACCTTCTCCAGGAATGTAAGCGTTCACTTCGTTACCATTTGTTAATCTAACACGCGCTACTTTACGCATTGCTGAGTTAGGTTTTTTTGGTGTCGTTGTGTATACACGCGTGCACACTCCTCTTCTTTGAGGACACGAATTTAAAGCAGCCGATTTACTCTTCTTGGTTATTTTGGCTCTTCCTTTTCGTACTAATTGTGAAATTGTTGGCATATATCTATTATATATAAATTTATTTTACCTCTTCTAAGAGGGCTGCAAAGGTAGAAATTAATTTTTGAATTTCAAATCGTAAAAGATTAATTTTCAATACTTTTTTAAATTTCCTTTTCAGACTATATTATATGAGTAGTTTTTCCGTTAGTTTTACACAATATTTAATCTATCCATAACTTGCAAAAACAAATTATTTTATACTTATTATGCCTTTCTTTTTTTTCTACGGAATTAATCGCCCAAAATTTAAACCTTAAGGTTACCGGGGCGAACGATAAAGAAACTATAATTATTAATAACTATAACTATAAAAAAAATCATATAGATTATAGTTCTATTTCTTCTGAAGTTGATTCGCTACATAAAAACATAATTAAAACGGGATATATTGAAAGCTCTATAATTTCATCAAAAAAAACAAATGACAGTTCTTTTGTTTTTAATCTTCAACTAAATAACAAATATGAAACTATTAATATATATTACGACAACAAAAAAGTTAATAAACAGATCATAGATATAGTATCCAATGAAAGTTTTGACGACTTTTTCAACATTCCTTTTACTGAAACTGAACGAGTACTTTCTTTTATTAATAGTAAAATTGCTAATCAAGGTTTTCCTTTTTCAAAAATTAGACTTTCAGAAATAAAACCAAAAGATAACAAAACACTAACTGCAAACCTTATAATAATTGAAGGAGAATCTAAAAGAGGTTTAGATAAAATTATATTAAAAGGCTATGACAAGTTTCCTAAATCGTATTTAAAACATTATTTAAAAATCAAACCTTCAGAAACTTTTAGTATCGAAACTATAAAAAAGAAGATTAATACATTAGATAATTTACGTTTTGCAAATCAAATTAAAGCGCCCGAAATTTTATTTACTAAAGACTCTACTCAATTATATTTATATATTGAAAAATCTAACAGTAATACTTTTGATGGCTTTTTAGGTTTTAGCACAGATGAAGAAACTAACAAACTAGACTTTAACGGGTATTTAGATTTAAATCTAATAAACAATTTTAACTATGGTGAGTCACTAAAACTTTTATATAAGAGTAATGAAACAGAACAAAAAAATTTCGAAGCCAAACTAAATCTCCCCTATATATTAGGCACTCCAATTGGAACCGAATTGGAATTAAACATACTCAAACAAGATAGTAGCTTCTCTACAACAAATCAAAAAGCAAAATTATTTTATTTACTAAATTCAAAAAACACATTTTTTCTAGGAATAGAGTCCATTGAATCTAACAATCTATTAAACAATATAAACATAAATTCTCTAGATGATTATAAATCCAATTTCTACACTATTCGTTATGACTATGAAAATAGAAAAAATTACAATACTCTTTTTCAACTCAACACACTAATATCTATAGAAGCAGGTTTTGGATCAAGAAATTTAAACAACATTAAAGAAGAGCAAACAAAACTCACTTTAAACGCTCATCATATTCTCTATTTAAATGATAGGAATAGTATATTTATTAGGACTTACGGCGCTTTTTTAATTTCTGAAAACCATTTAAAAAATGAACTTTTTAGATTTGGAGGAATTAATTCAATCCGTGGATTTCAAGAAAGTAGTCTTTTAGCTACAAAATTGATTGCTTTAAATACTGAGTATAGATATAAATTAAGCAATAATATTTATGCTCATACCATAATTGATTTTGCAAATTTAAATAATGAAATTGATGAAATAAAAGAAAATCTATACGGGTTTGGCTTAGGTTTTGGAATTCTAACAAAAGCAGGCCTACTAAGGTTTAACTACGCAAATGGAAAAACAGAAAGTCAACAATTTAAATTTTCAAATTCAAAAATTCATTTAAGTTTAACCGCTATATTTTAGTCTTCAAAATTCAGTTTAAATCAAATACCAACATGTAGATATTAATAAATTTAACTAAAACGTTGTTTTTTTAATAATTAATTAGGAATTTTACTTCTGACTAATTCAAACAAAAAAACAAACATGAAAACAAAGTTTAGTGGAATTTTAACGCTATTTCTAGCGTTTGTTGTGCAATTCTCTTTTGCGCAAGAAAAAACAATATCTGGTACTATTATAGATCAGGATGGTCTACCTATGGCTGGAGTGAATATCATTATGAAAGGGACAAACAATGGTACTCAAACAGATTTTGATGGTAATTACAGCATTGAGGCCAATACTGGTGATGTATTAATATATACTTTTATTGGGTATTTTGATAAAGAAGTAACTGTAGGAAGCGATAACAATATTAGCTTCACTATGGAACCTGATGTTTCTGCTTTAGATGAAGTAGTAATAACAGCATTAGGTATTAAAAGAAAAGCAGATGAGTTAACATCTTCTAGTCAAGTTGTAAAAGCTGAAGAATTAACTAATGCTCAAACTAATGACGTTGTTCAATCACTTTCTGGTAAGGTGTCTGGTCTTCAGATTAATACAACTTCAACAGGTGTAAACCCTAATACTGATATTGTTTTAAGAGGTTTAGGTTCGATATCTGGAGGTAATGAAGCTTTAATTGTAATTGATAATGTAATATCTAGCACAGGGATTCTAAATACTATAGATCCAAATACTATAGATAATATTAATGTGATGAAAGGTGCCAGTGGAGCAGCTTTATATGGAGTAAGAGGTTCTAATGGTGTTATAATTGTTACAACAAAAAAAGGAACTAAAGATGATTCTAAATTCAGTATCAACTTTAATTCAACTGCTACTGTTGAAGAAATAGCATATTTACCACAAAGACAAGATCGTTTTGGACAAGGATGGGAAGGTGACTTAGATTGGACTGATCAAGGTGCTTGGGGACCTGAATTTGACGGTTCTTCTCAAGTAGTTGGTATACCGTTTCCAGGAGCTACAGATTGGAGATTTGCTCCTTATGAGCATATTGAAGACAACATTAAACCTTTCTTTAATACTGGTACAACTTTTCTTAATTCTTTAAGTTTTGCTTCTGGTAATGAAGATGGTTACATTAACCTTTCTTTAAACAGAAGAGAAACATCTGGTTTAGTACCTAATGATAAGTATACTAAAAACTACTTTAGTGTTAATACTGGTAAACGAAGCGGCAAATTTAGAGTTAGTGCTATTGCTAGATATATTGATGAAAAAACGGATAGATCAGCGACTGGTTTATATAGAAATTTAAATCAAACTCCTACCAATGTAAGAGTTCAAGATTTTGATTCTGGTAATATAATAGACCACTGGACATTATATGCCGACAATCCATATTGGTTAGTAGAAAATGACCGTAGATTAGCAAAAGTTAATACTTTTGAGCTTCAAGGTGAATTACAATATTTCTATAACGATAACATAAACATTCTTTTAAGAAGTTCTGTAAATCTTGAAGATTTTGACCGTTTAGATAGCACAAATGAAGACGGAACAGATATAAGTATATTAGGTACACCTCAAGGTATAGCTTCTTCTTTTGACAAATTAAAAAATACAGAAAGAACGTTATACACAGATTTAATTGCAACTTTTGATTATGATTTAACAGAGAATATTTCTTTATTAGCGCATGGTGGATTAAACTCAACTCAAATTAAAACTGATCTTGTTAGTTTTGGAGGAAATAATTTAGTTATAGACGGTCTTTTTAGTATTGATAATATTACTGGAACACCAAGAACAACTCAAAATTTTTCTGAAAGGAGATTTATAGGTGCTTATGCAGATGCTCAATTTGGATACAAAGATTTCGTATTTGTTAATCTTACAGCAAGAAATGACTGGGATAGTGCACTAAGCAAAGCTAACCAATCTTTTTTCTATCCAAGTGCTGGTATTTCTTTTATACCTACTAAAGCTTTTCCAGGTATAAAAAATGATATTTTACATAAAGCAAAGATTTCTGCATCATTTATAAAAACAGGTAATGCAAATGCTTTAAGTCCATACGACATTAATAATTTAGCAACTCAAGCTCCAGGTTTCCCGTATGGAAACTTAAACTCATTCGTCAATTCAACTTCTGGTACAGACTTTAATATTGTTAATGAATTTGTTAACACACTTGAATTTAATGCCAATCTAGACTTATTAAAATTGAATAACATTCCTCGTGTAAATCTTGATATAGCTTATAGTTTTCAAACAAACTCAGATCAAATATTAACGACTACAGCTTCTTCTTCTTCTGGATTAACTAATGCTACACTTAATGTTGGAGAAACAGAAACTAAGGCTTTTGAATTAGATTTAGGATTTACACCTATAAAAACGAAAGATATAGAATGGAATGCAGCTATAGGCTACTCTACATATAAAACTATCGTAAACAAAGTAACTGATAATTCTACACAAATTTTAACTAGATTTTATCAAAACGGAGCTGGAGGTCAAGTAGGTACTGTTGGTGTATTTGCTATAGAAGGTGAAGAGTATCCACTTATTAGAGGAACCGGCTACACTAGAGATGACCAAGGTAGAGTTGTTCTAGATGCTAACGGAAACCCTATACAAAGTTCAGATTTACAAACATTAGGAAAGGTAACTCCTGACTATATTTTAAATTTCAAAACAGGAATTAGATATAAGAATTTAACGTTTAATGCTGTTTTAGATTACAGAACAGGACATAGTTTCTATTCAAATGTAGCTAATAACTTAAATCAAGTTGGTGGTACTATAGAATCTGCTCAAAACGGAAGAAAAGCATTCCTTTTCCCAAATTCTACTGTACAAGGTACAGGCGTAACTAATAACAGTGTTTTAACTGGTGGGTCTACTCCTGCTGCTTTCCAATCTTATATACAAGATAACTATGAAAGTTTTGATGAAAACTTTGTATTGGATGCAACAGCTCTTAAAATTAGAGAGGTCTCTTTAAATTATGATTTAAATAGCAAATATCTTAAAAATACTCCTATAGAAAGTTTAAGACTTGGACTTTCTGGAAGAAATTTATATACTTTTTTACCAAGAGAAAACAGAGGATATAATGATCCTGAAGTTGGTACAGGTTTAGGTAACTATAGCCAAACACCACCATCAAGAACGTATTCACTTAGTTTAAACGTAACTTTTTAATAAAAAAAATTATGAAAAAAATAAATAAAATACTATCTATTACTTTAGCAATGATGTTTCTTATATCATGTGAAAGAAGTTTAGATATAAATAATGATCCAAACAACCCATTAAGCAGCCAAACAAATCCAGATATAGTATTACCTGGAGCTTTAACAAGAAGTGGTAGTACGCTTATAGTTACAATGAATAATCTTGGAAATACTGTAGGTGGAGCTTGGGGTGGTAATGTTCTAGAGTTTTCTGGGCCATATAACGACGAATTTAGATACAATGTTACTAGTACATTCTATGATAATATATGGGATAATCTATATACTAGAACTTCAAATTTCACAAGTATCATTAATTTTGAAAGTGAAGAAAATTATGACAACCATAAAGCTATAGCTCGTATTATGAGAGCCTTCTATTTTCAATACTTAGTAGACCTATATGGTGATATTCCGTATTCTGAAAGACATCAATTAAACGAGAATATTACGCCTGCGTATGATGATGCAAAATCTATATACAGAGATTTAGTTTCTGAAATAAACATTGCAAATTCTTTAATTGATAATGCTTCCGCTGACGCAGAATCTGTAGCTAATTCTGATATAATATTTCAAGGAAATATGACTATGTGGAAAAAATTTGCTAACACTATTAAATTAAGAATATTAATGCGTCAATCTTTAATGACGGATGCTGAAACTCAAAATCATATTACTAGTGAATTAAATGGGTTAACCACATCAGACTTCTTAGGTGCCGGAGAAAGCGCTACAATGAATCCTGGTTATGCAAATGATGCTGGAAGACAGACTCCTTTTTATGGAAGTTTTGGTTTTCAAGCTAACGGAGTTCCTACAGGAGGTAATAGAAGTGCAGTTGGCTCTGAATACATAATAGATTTACTACAAAATAATGGAGATAGTAGATTACAAAGATTATTTAGAACTAATGATGCTGGTTTATACGTAGGTATACAACAAGGTGCTTTATTAGGTAGTCTTCCAGCTGGAACTACACTTTGTAAAATGGGAGTTGGTGTTGGTGTTGAAGCTGCTAGTGATGCAAATGCTTCAAGAGATGCTATTATTATGACTGCTGCCGAGAGTTTATTTTTACAAGCTGAAGCAACACAAAGAGGTTATAATATTGGAGGTAATGCTCAAAGCCTGTTTGAAAGTGGAATAACGGCTTCATTTAACCAGTTAGGAGCTGGATCTGCTGCAGGTTATATAGCTAGTGTTGCTAACACTGAAGGTTTAGGATGGAATAGCTCTAACCCAATTGAAGCTATATTAGCTCAAAAATGGATAGCATTAAGCTGTATCAATGGAGCAGAAGCATGGATAGAAATGACAAGAACCGGTTTTCCTAATGTTCCTTTATCTTTAACACAACAAACAGGATCTAGACCAAATAGACTATTATATCCTCAATCGGAAATATCTGGTAATTCAGCTAATGTACCAAGTCAAACGACTCAGACAGCATTTAGCACAAAGATTTTCTGGGATGTTAACTAATAAAAAAAAGAAAATGAAAAAAATCAAATTAATATTCGCATTAATAGCTATCGCACTCACTTACACTTCATGTTTAGTTGATGACGAAGCTGATTCTCAAGTGTTTGCTGAAACACCATTTGTTGTAGGTTTTGAAAGATCTACTGACACTTATGTATTAACTCCGACAATTACTGACACACAATCATCTGGAGATATACACGTTCAATTAACAGGTGGAAATAGTGGTATCTATGCTTCTTCTAACATGGTTTTTAGATATGAAGTAGACAGTTCTACTACTCTTACAGATGCAGACTATAATATTACTAGTACTTCTGATACTTTTACTATTCCAGCAAATAGAGAAGTAGCTGATGAATTATTTAGTTATGAAATTATACCAACAAACATCCCTTTTGACGAACCAAAACAATTAGTTATTAATTTGGTACCTGTATCAGGTCCTGATAGTGTTGGCGGTCAATTAGTAATAAATGTTACTAGATGTGATCCTCCACTAGTTGGCGCATATACAGCTGCAAATACTATAAATGGTTCATCTAATGGAGATGGTGAAGCTGTAAATATCATTGCTCTAGGATGCAACCTTTATCAGATGGATAATTTACCAAATTTCAACGGTGTATTCGCTTTAGATTTCTTCTTAAATGATGATAATTCAATAACTTTCACTGGTACTCTTGGAGATTTCTCTAATGTAGTAACTGGTTCGGGAATATTACTAGCTAATGGAACTATTCAAGTCAATGACTGTGATGTTGCAAATACCAATACCGGAATTGATATGAGCTTTGACTTAGTGCCAAATTAACAATTAAATACATTAAAAATCATGAAAAATTATATATATAATAAGCTTCCTCTAATAGCTTTACTATTAACTTTTTCTTTTTCTATTACATCATGTAATGAAGATGAGACACTAGTAAGAGAAGGAAAGCCAACATTAAGTTTAGCAGCAAAATCAACAACAGCTACTGAAGGGGAAAATGTTTCTATGGATTTCGAGTTGTCATTTCCTATAGGAAGTATATCTCAAGTTCGAGTTGAAGTTGTGGGAGGTACTGCAGTTGAAGGAGAAGATTACAGTTTTAATCTAGGTACAGTTGACGATCAAGGTGGTGGTTTTTTTGGTGGTGACGGCTATTACGCTGAAATGCCTGCATACTTAACAAGTTATACTTTGAGTGACTTTATAACTATAGCAGAAAACAATCAAGCTGAATCTGCAGAAACGATACAATTAAGATTATTTTCAGTTTCTAAGGCAGAAGCTCTTGTTGATGATACATTTACTATAACTATTAATCCTCACAACGAACGTTGTGCATGGTCATTATCAATGTCTGATTCTTATGGTGATGGATGGAACGGAGGTTTCATTTCATTAGATGTTAATGGTAATATTAGTAATTATTCAAATCAAGATTTAGATGGCGTACAAGGATATACTTTAGAAACTCAAGTTATTGATGTTTTTATTGAAGATGGCGCTCAATATACATTTACATATAATGCTGGAGCAGGAAATGGCGGTGGACCAGGATACGATTCTGAAAACACTTATATATTGACAGCACCAGATGGTACTACAATGTTTGCTGATGGACCAACACCTATAGATGGTGATATAACATCTGGAACAAACACATGTAATTAATTTATTAAAAATTAAATTTAAGCCACCTCTATTGAGGTGGCTTTCTCGTTTATTATGAAAAGAAAATACTTAATAATCATAATCAGTTTACTTATAAATCTACTATATTCTCAAAATACAGTTGGTATTATAACTAATGAAAATGATGCATATAATGGATATACTTTATTTGCTCCAAACAATTCAAATAGTACATATTTAATAAATAATTGTGGAGAAAGAGTACATGAATGGATAACAAATACGCCTCCAGGTAATTCTGTTTATCTATTAGAAAATGGAGACTTATTAAAAGCAGGGAGAGTTGCAAATAATGACATTTCATTTGGAGGCGTTGGTGGAAAAATTGAAAAATATAATTGGGATGGAGATTTAATATGGG
Source organism: uncultured Lacinutrix sp. (assembly GCF_947500325.1). Taxonomy (GTDB): domain Bacteria; phylum Bacteroidota; class Bacteroidia; order Flavobacteriales; family Flavobacteriaceae; genus Lacinutrix. Next base: position 16,819 of record NZ_CANMRQ010000012.1, on the reverse strand, counting down.
AATACATATACTCAACGAACCTTGTTAGTCAACACCATGATATATACCCTTTACCAAATGGAAACATCCTTATGCTGGCTGTAACAACTATTACAGAAATTGATGCTATAGAAGCAGGTAGAGATCCAAATTTAATAAGCGAATCGAAATTATATAATGAACAAATATTAGAATTAGAGCCTACCGGAACAAATACAGCTAATATTATATGGGAATGGAATTTTAAAGACCATCTTATTCAAGACATAGATCCAGCTAAAAGTAATTATGGTGTAGTTGCAGACAATCCACAATTATTGAATATAAACTTCTTAAATAACAATAATGTAAATCCTAATTGGTTACATATAAACTCAATACAATACAATGAAGATTTAGATCAAATAATACTAAGCTCAAGATTAATGAGTGAAATATATATTATTGATCATTCAACTACTACAGCAGAAGCAGCAGCACATACAGGCGGAACTTACGGGAAAGGTGGAGATATTTTGTACCGATGGGGAAATCCACAAGCATACAATAGAGGATCTGCTACAGATAGAGTTTTATTTGGTCAACACTTTCCACATTGGATTGAAGATGGATTAACCGATGCAGGTAAAATAATTATATTTAACAATGGTAACTCTAGAGGTTATTCCTCTATAGATATTATAAATCCACCAACATCATCGCCAGGATTTTACCTTACAACTAGCGATGCTTATGGGCCAAACTCTGCAGAATGGATTTATAGTGATCCTACGCCTTCAAATTTTTTTTCTGCCATTCTATCAAGTGCTACAAGGCTTGAAAATGGAAACACACTTATTTGTGATGGTGATTCTGGTTATTTTTTTGAAATTGATCCAAGTAATAATATAGTTTGGGAATATATAAATCCCGATTCCAATACTGGGATTTTGTCGCAAGGTGATACTCCAATAGCAAATTTCGTCTTTCGCGCTACAAAATATCCAACAGACTATGTCGCCTTTACAGGACGTGATTTAACCCCTTCATCCCCTATAGAGTTAAACCCAAACATAGACAATTGTAATATATTGAGTGTAGATGACTATAGTTATATTAATACTCCTAAGATTAAAGTGCATCCAAATCCCACTATGGATTTTATTACTATTGAATCAAAATCATTAGTACACCTAATAACTCTATATGATATATATGGTAAGAAGGTAAAAGAGATTAAAAACCAAAAATCTATTAACCTAAAAGATATGAAAGTTGGGGTGTATATAGCACGTATAAGTACAAACAACAATGAAACGTTTATAAAAAAAATAATAAAGAAATAGCTTATTAAAACAAGCTTACTAATTTTAAATATTAAGACTCAGATATATTCAAAATTATGTGGATTATATCCATTTTTATCAAATCTAAATGAAATATTATGACAAAAAAGTTGGTTAATTAACTTTTTATTATGATTTTTGGCACAGACTAATTCAAATAAAATATAAAATGAAAACAAAGTTTAGTGGAATTTTAACGCTATTACTAGCGTTTGTTGTGCAACTCTCGTTCGCACAAGGAAAAACAATTTCAGGTTCAATATCCGATGAGGATGGACTACCGTTACCTGGAGTAAATATTATTGTAAGCGGTACAAGCAATGGTACACAAACAGATTTTGATGGTAACTATTCAATATCTGCTAATACTGGCGACGTATTATCTTATTCGTTTGTAGGATATAAGACTATTGAAAAAACAGTTGGATCTGCAAACAACATTAGTTTTGCTATGGCTATTGATGCTACTGCTATTGATGAAGTAGTAATTGAAGCATTTAGAACTTCTACTAAAGAAACGTCTAATATTGCCTCTACAACTATTACAGCTTCTACAATAGAAGCTAGACCTAATGCATCGTTTGTACAAACGTTACAAGGTCAAGTAGCAGGTCTTAACATTACAACAAGTAGTGGTCAACCTGGAGCAAATAGTACAATTAACTTAAGAGGTGTATCTTCTTTATCTGGTAACACAGAACCTTTATTTATTATAGATGGTGTACCTGTTGATGAAGATAACTTTAGAAGTTTAAACCCTAATGATATTGAATCGTTATCTGTATTAAAAGATGCCGGTGCAACGTCAATTTATGGTAACAGAGGTGCAAATGGTGTTGTAAAAATTACAACAAAACGTGGTAGCTATAATTCTGGTTTAAAAATTACTTATACTGGAACTACTAGTTTCTCTACATTACAAAACCATGATTACAACTTAATGAATTCTAGAGAGCAATTACAGCTAGAAAAAGATTTTGGTTCTGGATTTGGTGCAACATTATCTGATACAGAATTAGATATTAGAGCAAGACAAGCAGATACTAACTGGCTTGATGTATTTTTCGGAACTGGATTATCTCAAAGTCATACTTTAGGTTTATCTTCTGGTGGTGAAAATGTAAACTCATTTACATCTTTTGGATATAACGATACAGAAGGTATCTTAAAAAGAGCGAGTACATTAAAGCGTTTCAATTTTAGAAACAATCTTTCTGGAAAGTCTAGTGACGATAAGTTTAACTATGCTACTTCAGTATCTATTAACTATTCTGAATCTAATGAGCCAAATTCAATTGGAAGTGGAGCTATTAACCGTAACTTTGTATTAGGTGCGAACCAATCTGTTCCTTATATATCTCCTAATGCTTATGTTGCTGGTCAAGGAGGAAATATACCTGTAGTGTTTGCTAACACTCCATTATTCCTTTTAGATAGATTAGATACTTATACTCGTCGTGAGGATGAAATTAAAATAATTGCAAATGTGAATGCTAGTTATAAGTTAACTAATGATTTAACTTACGGTGCTTCTATTGGTGCAGATTTTACTGATGAACAATTATTAAGAGTTGAAGCTCCTACATCTTTTAACGCTCAATTATTTGCAGCAACAGGAGATAACACTCCTGGTTTCTCTGATCAAGATGTTACAAGAACTTTAGCATTTAACTTTAATCAAAACTTAACGTATGCTAAAACTTTTAATGAAAAGCATGGTTTAGAGGTTTCTTTATTTACTGAATATTTTAAAGCTCACTTAAGAAGTTTTGGATTTAGACAATTAGGTTTTGATCCTGCTACTTTTTACCCTGGTGATGGTTCAGGTTTTGTTAATGATAATGCAAATGATGATAATTACGTAGATACAGGTAGAGCTAATATCCAGAATGCTGGTTTATTCTCTTACTATGCGTTTGCTGATTATGATTATGATAAGAGATATGGTTTTTCTGCTACGGTAAGAAGAGATGCATCATATAGATTCTCACAATCTAATAGATGGGGTACTTTTTATTCTGTTGCTGGTCGTTGGAATATTTCTAATGAATCATTTATGCAAGACTCATTCTTTGATGTATTAAAGTTAAGAGGTTCTTATGGTACTACAGGTAACCAAAGAATTGTAGATGCTGTTGGTCAATTTGCATATTTCTCTGGACCAGATTTAACTAGAGATTTATTTGCTACTGGTGGTCAATATGGTGGTCAAAATGGTATCGCTGTAAGCCAAATTGGTAACAATGAATTAAAATGGGAAACTGTAGTACAAGCTAACATTGGTCTTGATTTTGAATTATTAAAAAGAAGATTAAGAGGTTCTGTTGATTTCTACAAGAAGAATACTGAAGATTTATTTATTAATGCTCCTATTGCAGGTTCTATAAACGGTGGTACAACTGGAATTAGAGCAAACGTAGGTGAATTAGAGAACAGAGGTGTTGATATTGAATTACACTACGATCTTTTTAAAGCTAAAAAGGACGGTGGTTTCAATCTTACATTAAACGGAGTAACAAACTACAACAAACAAGAGTTTATTAGCTTAGGTGATGGTGGAGATATTCCTTTTGGAAACAGAGTTGGAGGTCCATTAGCTGAAATATATGCAGCTCCTTATGTAGGTGTAAACCCAGCGAATGGTAACTTATTATTCTTAGATATTAACAATAATATTACTGAAGATTTACAAGAAGAAGATCAAAGAGCTACAGGTCAAAATATTTATCCAGACTGGCAAGGTAGTTTTGGTTTAGATATGGACTACAAAAATTTCTTCTTTACTACTCAATTCAACTATACTATAGGTGTTGAGCGTTATGATTTTGATTACTCTGGATTTATTGATCCAACTGCTATTGGTCAATTTAGACACTCTAGAGATATCTTAAGAGCTTGGCAAAACCCAGGTGATATTACTGATATCCCATCTTTAAATGCAACTAACTTAAGTGATGAAGGTTTATCTGACAGACACCAGAGAGATTCTGATTATGTAAGATTAAGATTCGTACAATTAGGATATGCATTACCTAGTAATGTATTAGACAAAGTTGGTTTTTCTTCTGCTAAATTATTCGTAAGCGGAGAGAACTTAATTACGTTTACTGAGTGGAGAGGTTTTGATGCTGAAGCATTAGGTGCATCTCAAAATGGATACCCAACTCCTAAAACTTTATCTGTAGGTTTAGAACTTGGATTTTAAAAAATAGAAAATAGAAAATAGAAAATATGAAAAATATATATAAACTTATTGGAGCTTTCATGATTGTTTCTCTTTTTGGCTGTAACGATGCCATTGATATTGAGCAACCTGGAAGACTAGGCGCAGAAAACGCCTTTACAAGTGTTGCAGATTTACAAGCAGGCTTACTTGGTGCTTATAATTTCTTAGATACTACGAATGAAATCGGCTTTACTGCTGCATTTACTGATGAATCTACAAGAGGTAGAGATAATGGAGGACAAAATGTTAATATCCAAAACTTTAACTTAAATAGTGGAAATGGTTATGTTTCTAATATTTGGTTATCATATTACGGAGCTATAGGTACTGCAAATAGAATAATTGCTGCTGCTGGTTCTGTTGATTCAAGTGAAGATCAAACTGCATATGACAATATTTTAGGTCAAACTTATGCAATTAGAGCATATTCTTTCTTTCAGATACTTACGTATTTCTCAACAGATTATAGAGATGACAGTGCTTTAGCTGGAATTTTAGTAACTGCGCCTGCTACAGACATTTTTGCAGATGTACCAAGAAGTACAAATGGTGATTTTTACGCTCAGATTGAATCTGATTTAAATGCTGCTGCTGGTTTAATTACTAGTAATACAAACCAAACTTTCATGGGTCAAGATTTCTTAACTGCTTTAAGAGCTAGAATGGCTGCCTATAGAGGTCAATACACTGTTGCCGATGGTCATGCTGCTAGTTTATTAGCATCTTACCCTATTGCAAATCAAGCTCAGTACGTTAACATGTTTAATGATTCTGATTTTACTGAAATAATCTTTAGTTTAGAAAGAAATAGAAACGATTCATTCGATGGCCAAGGTCTTACTGGTGGTGGATGGGCTGGAAGCTTATTTGCTTTTATCGATTCTTCAGCTGGAGGTGGTCCATACATGGAAATGAGCCGTGCAGTATTTAACATTTTAGATGGAACATCTGATGTTAGATTAACAACAGCTTTTAATGCTGGTGATTCAACTGTTGATACTGGATACGATGGAAATAACAATTATTTAAATGATGATGTATTATTAGTTCAAAAATACCCTGGTAGTGATGGACAACCATTAATGAATGATTTAAAAGTATTTAGATCTGCAGAAATGTTATTAATTCGTGCTGAAGCTGCTGCTAGTGCTTCTAATTTCACTGCTGCTGCTACATTTATTAAGCAACTACGTGATGCTAGATTAGGTACTGCACAGCCAATACCATCTTATGCTAATCAAACTGAAGCATTTGGAGCTATCTTAGATGAAAGACGTTTAGAGTTATTATATGAAGGTCACCGTTGGGTTGATTTAAAGCGTTTAGGTGACATGGGTGGAAGAGCTATCGATAGAGATGCTTGGGAATGTTCATTTTTAGCTGGATGTACTTTAAGTAATTCAGATTTCAGATTTACATTACCTATTCCTTTATCTGAAGTGACTGCTAATGCAGCGGTTCAACAAAACCCAGGTTATTAATTCAAAAAAAAAATAATATTATGAAAAAATTTAAATTTATATTATCATGCCTTATAGCTTTTAGCTTTATGGCATGTACGCAAGATGATGCGAACGTAAATAACATCTATGACAATAGTGGTCAAACAGGTGTTGGTTTTAGAACTACTTTTACTTCAGCTATCGTACCTATTGATGGAGAAGTTACAAAAACAGTAACTGTACAGGCAACTACAACATCTTCTTCAGCTAGATCATATAATGTAAGTGTGGATCCAGAATCTACAGGAAACCCAGCTGATTATACTATTGGAACATTAACAATTCCTGCTGGTGAGTATGATGGAACTTTAGATGTTACTTTTGGAAATTTTGCTAACTTACCAGAATTAGTAAATCAAACTTTAATTTTAAACTTAGATTTACCTAGCAATGTTGCTGTAGTTGGTTCTGCTTCAACTGAGTTTAGTTATTTAAAATTTGTTGTTTGTAATGATATGATGTTAGTATTAAATGAAGATCAATATGCTGATGAAAGAACATGGGATATAACAGATTCTACAGGTGCTGTAGTACAGTCTGGAGGACCTTATGCTCAAATACCAGGTGGTCAACAAATAACTGAAAATTTCACATTAGCTGATGGTTGTTATACTTTCACTATATATGATTCTTTTGGTGATGGTCAATTTGACGGAAACATTACAGGAGACTATACATTAAGTTGTTCAGTAATCACTCATGCAACTGGTGGAGGAAACTTCGGTGGATCTCAAGCAACTCCATTTTGCGTTAACCAATAGTAAAATTAAATAAACTAAACAAATTATGAAAAATATATTAAAATCATTTTTCCTTATAACTCTTGTTATTTCATTCTTTTCTTGTGATGATAACGATGGTTCAAATTCTTTTGTAGAAGAAGAATTAGGTTGGGTTCAATTTATGCAAAACTCCGACGCTTTAATTCAAATAAACCAAGGTTTCGCTGATGAAATCGTACTTGATTTAAACATTCAAGTACCTAATACTAGCTCTGATTTGACTGTAAAGTATGACTTAGTAAGTATTTCTGGTTTAAATCCTAATACTGTTTATGGAACTAGTACTGTTGTTCCTGCTGGTGTAACTAGCTGGTCTGGTCCAGATAATAACACTGGAATAAATTATGCAAACTTAGGTAACATTACATTTAACTTATTACAATTACCTGCTTTAACAGAACCAATGGAATTTGACGTTGTGTTAACAGGTACAAGTTTAAGTACAGTTACTGCTGGTGTTGCTGGAGAAAGCTTTAAAACAACACAAAGAATTTGTATTGGACCTATAAGCCCTTCTACTTCATATGCTGGAGATGCTTACTCTGATGATTTAGGAGTTCCTGCAGGAGCTTTTGCTCCATATACTGTTAATTTAGTACCTGTTGCAGGTGAAACTAACATGTGGACTTTAGATAGTACTTGGGGACCTGATTTTGTTAATGCTTTATGTGGTGGTTGTGTTCCTCCAGGATCATTCCCTTACCCATCTACAATTTCAATTGAAGATGATGGATCTGTTTTAGTAACTGGAGCTGCTGGTTATGCTACTGGTGGTACTGGTACATATAACGGATGTACAGATACTTTTGTATTAAATATTTCTCAGGGATTATTTACTGGAACATTTACTGTAGATGTTGTATTAACTGGTAATGGTGACTAAAAACCAATATTATTTATTATAAATATTAAAGAGGCTGAATTTCAGCCTCTTTTTTTATACATATTACTTAACTTTGCGACATGGAAAAGAGTACACAGATTTTTGGATTAAGAGCTATTATAGAAGCCATAAGTGCAAACGAAACTATAGATAAAGTTTTTTTACAAAAGGGACTCAACGGTGATTTATTTAATGAACTATTGACACTTGTTCGTCAAAAAGGTATTAATTCATCGTACGTACCAATTGAAAAATTGAATAGGCTAACAAAAAACAATCATCAAGGAGCAGTTGCTCAAATATCACCTATCGCTTTCCATGATTTTGAAACCCTAATTGATACTACCATAGCCAATACAACTACTCCTCTATTTTTATTATTAGACCAATTAAGTGATGTAAGAAATTTTGGTGCAATTATAAGAACGGCTGAATGTACTGGTGTAGATGGCATAATTATTCAGAAAAAAGGAGGAGCTCCAGTAAATGGTGATACAATTAAAACAAGTGCTGGTGCTGTATTTAAAGTTCCTATTTGTAAAGTAGACCATATTAAAGACGCCATGTTTCATTTACAAGCGTCTGGAGTAAAAGTAATAGCAGCTACAGAAAAAACAAATAATACAGTTTATGATGTTTCTTTTAAAGAGCCTTGCGCAATAATTATGGGAAGTGAAGGTCGTGGTATTAATCCTTCTGTATTAAAATTAGCAGATGCTAAAGCTAAATTACCTTTACTTGGCACAATAGAATCTCTTAATGTATCTGTTGCTTGTGGTGCTTTCTTGTATGAGGCAGTAAGACAACGTTTATAAATTCTTAATCTTTATTTTCTTTAAACGTATATACTATTTCTGTTGGTTCATTTAGTGATTCATCTTCAGGTATACTTTCAATAAAATTACCGTTTTCGTCAAAATGTTTTAAGAATTCATCTTCTTCTTCATTAAAATGCGCTTCTTCCCAAATATACTTTTTAGGTTTTGCGATTTCTTTTCTAAATATAAGAGCAAACAAAAAACCAGTTATTAGCCCTGCTGTATGACCTTCCCATGAAATTTGCTCATCTATAGGAAAAGCATATATAAACATACTTCCATATAAAAAAATAACTAACATTGACAAAGCAATTAACCTGTAGTGTTTTGCAAATATTCCTTTAAAAAAATTAAAACTAAATAGTACATATATTAAACCACTAGCCCCAATATGGTATGAAGGTCTACCAATTAACCAGGTAATTAATCCGGATAATAAAATACCATAACCAATTACTTTAAATGCTATCGGCCTATAGAAATAGAATAATGCTGATGACAAAACAAATAGAGGAATAGTATTAGAGTATAAGTGAGAAATACCTGAATGTATAAAAGGACTAAACAATACACCTCTTAATCCTTTTAGTGTTTTCGGAAAAACACCAAACTTATTAAAACGGTAACCAAAACGAATTTCTACTGCAAAAACTAACCATATTAATAATACAAATAAAATGGGATAGATAATTACATCTATAGAAAACTTGAAAGGTTCTTTATCATTTTTCATTATATTTTAAATATAGCAATTAACTTTCCAATAATATTTTTTTGATATAATGTCAGTAAAAAATTATCAAAACGTAAAAAATAGACTCTATTGGGGTTCTGTTTAAATGAGAATTTATATTTAATTTTACAATTATGAATATACCTTTAGCAGAAAGACTTAGACCAGAAACTCTAGAAGATTATATTAGCCAAGCACATCTGGTTGGAAAAAATGGCTCTTTAACCAAACAAATAGCTCAAGGTTTAATACCATCTATGATATTTTGGGGTCCACCGGGAATTGGTAAAACGACTCTAGCGAATATTATCGCTAATGAATCTAGCAGACCTTTCTATACCTTAAGTGCTATTAGTTCTGGAGTAAAAGATGTACGTGATGTTATTGATAAAGCAAAACAAAGCGGTGGATTATTTACTACAAAAAACCCCATTCTATTTATAGATGAAATTCATAGGTTTAGTAAATCACAACAAGACTCTTTATTACAAGCTGTAGAAAAAGGTTGGGTTACCTTAATTGGTGCTACTACCGAAAATCCAAGTTTTGAAGTTATTCCAGCATTATTGTCACGTTGTCAGGTTTATATTCTAAATGCATTTGATAAAAAGGATTTAGAACAGCTTTTAAAGCGTGCTATAGAAAAAGATGAGCATATATCTAAAAAAAAAATAAAACTAAAAGAAACCGATGCTCTTTTAAGGCTTTCTGGCGGAGATGCTAGAAAATTACTTAATATTTTTGAACTCATTGTTAATTCAGAAACTAAAGACTCTATAACAATTACTAACAAAAGTGTTTTAGATAAAGTACAGAATAATACTGTTCGCTATGATAAAACTGGAGAACAACATTATAATATTATATCTGCATTTATAAAATCTATTCGAGGTAGTGATCCAAATGCAGCAGTGTATTATTTAGCTAGAATGGTTGAAGGTGGCGAAGATGTAAAATTTATAGCCAGAAGATTATTAATTCTAGCTAGTGAAGATATAGGTAATGCAAATCCAACAGCTCTGGTAATGGCCAATACTACTTTTCAAGCTGTATCAACAATAGGCTATCCAGAATCTCGTATAATATTAAGTCAATGTGCTACTTATTTAGCATGTTCACCAAAAAGTAATGCTGCCTATATGGCAATTGGAAAGGCACAACAATTAGTAAAAGATACTGGTGATTTATCAGTACCATTATCAATTAGAAATGCACCAACAAAATTAATGAAGGACATTGGTTATGGGGATAACTATAAGTATTCTCATAATTATGAACACAACTTTGCTGCTCAAGAATTTTTACCAAAAGAGATTATTAATACCATCTTATATGAACCAGGTAATAATGCTAGAGAAAATGCACAACGTGAGTTTTTAAAAGTACGGTGGAAAGAAAAATATGGGTATTAAAATTTAATATCTAGTGCTTTAAGTTCCATTTCATTATTTTTAAATTCTGAAACTGTCCATACTCCATTAACTTTATGAATAATAGCATCTCTACCTTTAACAATAAAAACATCTTTTTTACCAGAATAATAAATAGTGTAAACAACTTTTGGTGTTTTATCTACTAATTGAAAACCACCATCTATAGCTTGAGCATATAATTGATGTTCATTTTTTTTAATCATTTCAGGTTTCACTTCAACATCATTTATAATCTTTTTCTCCTCTACCGATTTATTTGATTCTTTAACAGCACTAACTTTATCTGCCTTAAGTTCCTTAATTTCTTCTTTTAATTTTTCTATCTCCACTTTACTTTCTTTTGTTTCAACAATTGCTGCAGTAGAAGGAAATGCATTTTTGTTTTCTACATATTTGTAATTCATAGTTGAAAAATTCTTAAAAGCATTTCGGAGTGCTTCATTATATGATGACTTGTATTCTTTTTTTCTAGACTCGCCTTGTGGTGTAGTAAAAACAATATCCCCATTGCAATTCTTAAGTTCTATTGCTAGCTTAGTTTTAAACATTGTTTTCTTTTCTAAAACATCTGCATTTAATATTAAACATTTATTTATTACTGCATCATCTGGCAATTTTTCATCCTTCATATAAGCTTTAAAACCATACTTATTAAATAAAAACTTACTTAATGAATTAAGTTGATATTTATCTGCTATTTTAAAAAACTCGTATTGATTTGGCACCACAACATACTTATAATCATTTAAACTGTTTTGAGAAAAACCAGTAATAGTAATAAGCATTACAAACACAATTATTATATTTCTTTTTATCATCTTTATCTTTTTTGTTATAAGTATTTTTTTAATTCTAATAAATGATTTATTTCTTTTATATCACTAGCTAAATTTTCTTTATGATAATTAAAGCATATAGCATCTAAACCTATATTAATAGCACCTAGAACATCTGCTTCATAATTATCTCCAATCATTATGCCATTAGACTTATCAATATTAGCTATACTTAATGCATAGTTAAATATTTTAGGGTTAGGTTTTTTTACTCCTACCATTTCAGAATCTGTAACTGTTTCAAAATAATGAGAAATTTTCGCTTTTTCTAATTTTTGTTGCTGTACTTCTTGAAACCCATTAGTTATGATATGTAATTTGTATTTAGGTTTTAAATAATCTAGAATCTCAATAGTACCATCAAAAATATAATTATAATTTGTTAAGTAGGTTATATAATCTTCTGATAGTTTATTAATTAATTCATCTTTTACTGTAAGATTAAGAGCGTCAAAAGTTTCTTTAAGTCTTCTATAACGTAAGTCTGCTTTGGTAACTTTTTCTTCTCTATAAAGTTTCCAATATTTAAGATTTATAGGCTCGTATATTTCAAGAAAATCATTTAATGCTATCTCGACTTTATTGCTTTCAAAAATCATTTTAAAAGTAATTCTAGAGTTTTTATCAAAATCCCACAATGTGTGGTCTAAATCAAAAAACACATCTGTTATTTTATTTTTCATTAGCTGAATCTAATATCACATTAAATAATTCTTTATAGTTCTCCCATGGATTTGTATTGCTAAAAGTATAATTATGAAATACTGATACAAAGGTGCCATTAACTTTTTTCACTTCAGTGATTATTTGCTGCAACATCATCTTTTTATCTAATAAAGATTGATGTTTTAACAAGGCATAATCCAAAACATGATAAGTATTAATTTTAAGAGGTGTCTGAATTTCGTAATCTAAATCATAAAACAAAAAAGGAGTACAAGTACCTGCTCTAAATCCAATATGGTTTATATACCCCATTGTAAAGTCTTCTGGCACTTCAATTTCGACTAAATTTCTATATGACTCTGGTAAATTTAATTTAGAAAACGAATGTCTAGAAGCTTTAAGTGACGTATTTATAATACTTTCCATTCTAGATTTTTCAGTCTTCAATATATCTTTATTTTCTATAGCAAAATAAGATGTTTTAAGACCTATACGACAATAATCTCCCACTTGTTTAATTAATGAAACAAATTTTCTCTTTTGAATATTGATATTCTTATCATAGGTTGAAAAATCACCAATTAAGAAGAAAAAAACAAACTTAAACGAGCTACTTTTTTGTCTATTTATAATATATTTAAATGTATCATAAGGGTCATTTTTTAATCCAAAAAGTACAGTATATCGATTATATAATTGTTTAAATTTAAGACTAAAAACATCTTTTAAAGAACCACCTAGAGTTCTCATAATCCCTTTCATTTTAAATAAATAAGCGTTTGGCACATCTATAACTGGACAGATTGTATAAGTTCGCTCTGGAAATACTGCTTCTGGGAAACGAGACATTAACAATTTTTTAAATTTATAAGCCCATATATCTACTACAGGTTGCTTTAAAAAATTATATTTAAAAGCGAGGCTTTCTTCTGCCATAAAACGCCCAAATTCATCTTTTACATGTGGCAAATACTCTTCGTACCTACTTAACAAATAAAAAGATGCTGCAAAAATATCAAATGGTAATGCACTTTGTTCTCCATTAGAAAAAAAGCATTTTGTTTCTTCCCAGTCATTAACTTTTATATCTAAATCGCTTAAACCTTGTTCAAAAAGTAATTCATGAGAACGTATAAATATTTCATTACTTAATGGTTGTCTTGTATAAGATATTTTAAGGTTATTATGTGCTATAAAATCTTCTACCTTAGTTGTAAAACTTACTGGCATACCTAATATACGAGTACATATTTGCTTAAAAATGTATTTAACTCTTGGTGTTATTTTATGTGTATAAACAAGTAACATTAATTAAAGTAAGCTCTAAATTAAAATTTTATAATATACCTTCGTCTGCAAAGCTAAAATAAGTACTTTCTGTGATGATTAGGTGATCTAAGACTTTTATATCTAAACTTTCTGTAGCCGTTTTTAGTTTTTGAGTTAATTCCTTATCTGCACGACTAGGTTTTAAATTTCCAGATGGATGATTATGTGCTAGTACTATACTCACAGCTCCTAGCTCTAAAGCTGTTTTTAGAGCTAAACGAACATCGACTAATGTTCCAGCAATACCTCCTTTACTTAATTGTTTTTTTTGAATAACTTTATTAGAATTGTTTAAATAAATAATCCAAAATTCTTCATGAGGTAACTCCCCAATTTCTGGTTGCATAAATTCGAAAACGGTTGTACTAGATGTTATCTGTTTTCTTTCTAATGCTTCACTTCCTCTCCTACGTCTACCTAATTCTAATGCAGCAATAATAGTAATTGCTTTAGCTTCTCCAATACCTTTAAATTGCATTAACTGTTTAATAGATAACTTTCCTAATTCACTTAAATTATTTTCTGCGCTATCTAAAATACGTTTACACAAAGCAACTGCACTTTCTTCCCTATTTCCTGAGCCTATTAATATAGCCACCAACTCAGCATCACTTAACGTTTTTTTTCCTTTATATAATAGCTTTTCTCTTGGCTGATCACCTTGTGACCAGTTTTTTATTGAAAATGAAGCATGCTTTTTACTCATTTAGTAAATCTACATCTTTTTTTCATATCTAATTTCAATTATTAAAGCAGTTTATAAAACCGAAAAATACTGAAATAATTATTGTAGATTTATAATATAATTTTACCGCATTATGGAATCTATTTTTAAAACTGAAACTTATAATACTATTCTAAATAGAATAGAAAACATTAATGAAACCTCAAGCGCTAAGTGGGGAAAAATGGATGTTGGTCAAATGCTTTATCATTGTCAAGGTCCTTTAAATATTATGTTGCAAAAAAAAGACTATGGATTAAAACCTAATTGGTTAATAAAAATTTTTGTAAAAAAATCATTATATAATGATAAACCTTATCGTAAAAACTTACCAACCGTTCCTGTTTTTAAAATTATTGAAAGCAAAGATTTTAAAACAGAAAAAAAAGCGCTTGTTAATTTAATTAAAGAATTATATAAAGAAAAAGATAAGGAAAGTTGGCAACCACATCCAGTTTTTGGAAAATTCACTAATGAGCAATGGGCAAAAATGCAGTTTAAACATTTAGATCATCATTTAAAACAATTTGGAGCATAGCTCTAAGATCAATCACGAATAGGAAATTCATTAATTCAAAATTGCATCCCATAATTCTTTATTGATAATAAAAGACATGTATCCGCCACCAAAACATCAAGATGATAATATTAATCACATGATTGAAGTGATTAAAACTTATCCATTAGCTACAATTATATCGATAAAAAATAATACTCCTTTAATTACTCATCTTCCTCTAATTTATAATAATAAAGGGAAACTTATTGGCCATATAGACATTTATAATCCTCAAGCTGAATTATTAAAAAACGATAATGATATTACAATTATATTTTCTGGACCGCAATGCTACATTTCCCCTAGCATATATACAACTACACAGCTGCCAACATGGAACTACATTAAAGTTCACTTAAAAGGAAAAGTAAATACTATAGAAAATAAAAACTTACTTAAACAATCATTAATTGATATGACCACGTTTTTAGAGCAACCTGATCATAAATATGTTTTAGAGCCTAATAACCCTAGATTAGATAAAAACCTTGACTATATAAAATTATTTGAAATAGAGATTACTAATTGGGAAGGTAAGTTTAAACTTTCTCAAGATAAAATACCTAAGGATATTAAAAATGCTCGATTAGAACTTATTAGAGCAAACCAAGAAAGCATTAAAAACTTTTTAGATAAAGTCTTAAATATATAAGTCAATACTTAACTCGTTACTCTTTATCGAAATTCCCAAAAAACCAAAATAGATTAGTATACCGTATATAGGAATAAGACCTATTTTTTTAGGTATTTAATAATCATGATGACTTAATCAAATTCATCACAAAACCAACAATTATGAAAATTAAACAGTTCTTATTTTGTTCAATTGGAGTTTCTTTATTATTGGCTTCTTGCCAAAAAAATGAAATCTATCAAGATGGACAACAACTCGAAGATGAACTTTTATTGACTAAAACAGAATTGGCTTATCCTGATACTGAAGGCTCTATTCATACACTCTATTATGGTTTAACAGAAGTTACAGTAGAAAAAATAAATGACACTTACGTTTTAGACGGAGACATTGTATTTGCTTTAGACCAGTTAACTACGACTCCATCTAATGATGAAAATAGGAGTGTAGGGCGTACTGGAGGACGATGGCCAAATAATATTGTACATTATAGTATAGATCCCAATCTCCCAAACCAACAACGCGTAATAGACGCTATAGCACATTGGGAAAATAACACAGCGATAGAGTTTGTACAGCGCACAAATCAATCAAGTTATGTTTATTTTAAACCTGGTGGTGGTTGTTCTTCTTTTGTTGGAAAAATTGGAGGAAAACAAGATATTACACTCGCTAGTGGTTGCTCTACAGGAAGTACAATTCATGAAATTGGCCATGCTATTGGTTTATGGCACGAACAAAGTAGAATAGATAGAGATAATTATATCACTGTAAATTTTCAGAATATTCAACAAGGAAGAGCATTTAATTTTCAAACCTATGCACAGCAAGGTCAAGATGGAGATGAATACACTTCTGCTTTAGATTTTAATTCTATTATGTTGTACAGTTCATATGCTTTTTCTGCTAATGGACAACCAACCATTGTTAGAACAAATGGATCGACATATAATACTCAACGAAATGGTCTTTCTACTGGAGATATTCAAGGTGTTAATATCATGTATCCTGGAGGAGGAACTGGTGGAGGAAATACTTGTGATGGTGTTTCTGCATGGTCAAGTTCACAAAATTATCAGCAAGGAGATAGGGTAACCTATCAAGGTAATTTATATGAACGCACAGCTACTAGTTGGGTGCTTTTAGGTCCTTGTGAAGCTGTAACTTCAGATATATGTGATGGTGTTTCCCCTTGGTCTAATACACAAAGTTACTCACAAGGTGATAGAGTTACTTACCAAGGAAATTTATACGAACGAACAGCTACTGGCTGGTCTCTTATTGGAGCCTGTGGTTAATTATAATCTTATATCTATGAGTCGTCCTAAAATAGGTTGAC
The DNA here is from genome assembly GCF_947500325.1 of uncultured Lacinutrix sp. Lineage (GTDB taxonomy): Bacteria > Bacteroidota > Bacteroidia > Flavobacteriales > Flavobacteriaceae > Lacinutrix. The sequence continues at coordinate 51 of NZ_CANMRQ010000012.1, read as the reverse complement.
AGATTATAAAATAATTAATTACTATCCTGTGAAGCTAGCTTCACAGGATTT
>NZ_CANMRQ010000011.1 GCF_947500325.1 uncultured Lacinutrix sp. | reverse complement strand
CCTAATCTAGAGATTAATTTAGTCTCTGTAAACCCTACTATTAATTGTGCTGGTGATAATACTGGTGCTATTACTGCAACCGCAGAAGGTGGTTTAGGAAACTATGTATATACATTAGAAGATACTATGGGTAACCCAGTAACGGCAACTCAAAATAGTCCTGGTGTATTTACTGAACTTGTGGCTGGCACATATGTCGTTACTGTAGATAGTGATGATTGTAACACGACATCTTCTACTATAACTATTACTGAGCCATTAGCGCCACTTAACGTTACTTTCAATACAACTAATGTAACATGTAGTGGAAATAATAATGGTGTGTTAGAGATTATTGCAACAGGTGGAACAGGAATTATTAAATATGCGATTTCACCTCAATTAAATCAATTCTTTGAAACTAATATTTTTGAAAACCTTGCGCCAGGCACATATGAGGTTATTGTACAGGATGTATTAGGTTGTTTTGAAACATTTACTTTCACTATAACAGAACCAGCTCCAGTTGTATTAAGTGTTGTTGGAGGATCTGTAATGCCTGAACTTTGTGATGGCGATAGTGATGGAGAATTTAGTATTGATATTTCTGGAGGTACTTTACCATATAGTGTAAGTCTTGATGACATTAACGGTGTATATACTGTAGGTACTGCAACGCAAACTGAGTTTGATTTTACTGGATTATCTGGTGGAGATCATGTTGTTTATATTCTTGATGACCAAGGCTGTGCTTCTGAATGGAATATTACATTCCCAGAATCTGTAAGAATAGAGCCAACAGTGACTATAGAGTACCTTTGTGTTAATAATGTAGCAACTAACATTGTAACTGTAACAGTAGATGATAGTATTACAGATCTTACAGATATAGACTATTCATTAAATGGTGGTCCATACCAAGCTAGTAATATTTTCAATGATGTACCACCAGGTACAGATAACTTTATAGATGTTAGACATACAAATGGTTGTATTCAAACTACTGATTTATTTGATATAACTCAAGCGGTTCCATTAACACTTACATTAAGTGAAGGTGGATTAAATGAAATTGTTGCTACGCCTAACGGTGGATCTGGAGGTTATGTTTATACACTTAACAATGAAGATTATGGCAGCACTAATACTTTTATTATAACACAATCTGGAACTTATGTAGTTACTGTTACAGATAGTAGTGGCTGTATGGCAGTAGCTTCTATAGAAATGGAATTTATAGAGGTTTGTATTCCTGATTATTTTACACCTAATAATGATGGTGTAGAAGATGGTTGGGCTCCAGGATGTTCTGAAAATTATCCAAATCTTGAATTTGATATTTTTGATAGATATGGACGTGTAGTCGCTAAATTAAAAGTTGGTGAATATTGGGATGGTAAGTATAATGACAAAGAACTTCCTACTGGAGACTATTGGTATGTAGTAAGAGTTAATAGCTCTGAAAATGATAGAAGTTTTGTTGGACATTTCACGCTTTACAGGTAATTATAAATCGCGCTTATATTAAATAATAATAATATGAAAAATCTAATAATATATATATTCTTACTGGTATTTGCTCAAAGCTATGCTCAAGAGTTAAACTTACCTGCTTATACTCAATATTTAGCCGATAATGATTTTGTTATTTCCCCTACTTATGCTGGTATTGGAGACAATTTTAGAATTAGAGCAAATGGGCTAACACAATGGGTAGGTATAAAAGATGCTCCAGATAATCAAGCATTTTATGCTGATTTTAGAATTGCAGACCGTTCAGGTGTTGGTATTTCTTTCTATAACGATAAAAATGGAAATACACGTCAAAAAGGAGCTAAATTCTCTTTTGCTCAACATCTTATTTTAGATTATAAATCTAAGCAATACTTATCATTCGGTATCTCATATAATATTAATAGCTTTAAAATTGACATTGAAAATTTTCAACCAACTTATGAAAATGAAGTTATAGATCCTTTTGTTATTATGAATGGTGATAGAGCTATTAATAACAACAATTTTGATGTTGGTGCGCTATATAGAAACAAAGATTTTTATTTAAGTCTAAATGCTAATAATATATTACCAAAAGATATTGATGACTTTACTGGGATTGAACCAAATTTACTTTTAAATCTCCAGCTCTATTCAGGTTATGTTATAAAAAGCAAATACAATAAAAATGTGCAATTAGAACCATCTGTCTTTTACCAATTATTTGGCAGTGATGGACGTTCTAGTACCGATTTAAATTTTAAATATAGAAAGTATAATAGAAAAGAAGATTATTATTGGTTAGGAGTTTCTTACCGCTTCTTAAATGATCAATTCTTTAAACCTTTAAATTTAGGACCAATGGCTGGTATAATGAAATCTAAATTTTATTTTGCATACTCATATCAATTCACTATTAATGGTTTATCGAGTTACAATTCTGGAACTCACATGATTACAGTAGGACTTGACTTCCTGCAAGGTATTAGTAATTGTCCTTGTACTAAGAGTAGAGTTACTAGGTAACTTTTTATATAATAATCATAAAAAAATCAAACTAATTATATTTTAGTTTGATTTTTTTTATACAATTGTTTAGTGCCTCATTTCAAATAAAATTTTTTATTTTTTTGAAGTAATAAAATACACACCTGTTAATAATACAACAGCAGCAATTATAGACTGCAAACTTAAATATTCGTCTAAAATATACCAGCCTAAAAGCATAGCAATTACTGGGTTAACATATGCAGAAGTTGCTACTTTTTCTGTAGAAACCACTTTTAACAAATAATTAAAAGCTGTAAATGCAACGATACCTCCAAATATAATAAGTAATACCATTGACCACTTTACATTCGTACTCCATTCTACTGGAGAAATCCAAATTTCTCCAAAAACTAAACTTGCCAATGCCAACATTATACTAGCAATAAGCATTTGGTAACCTGTGCTAACTAAATAGTTTTTTGGAACATCTGCTTTAGAAACAAATACACTTGCATAACTCCACCCAAAAACACATGTAAAAATCATGAATATCCCTAATACAGTCATTTTATTTGTTACAAATTCACGTTGACTTACTAATAAATACATTCCAATAATACCAAATGCTATACCGATTAGTGACTTCGTCTTTATTTTTTTATTATCCATCAAGCGCATTAAAAACAATACAAATAATGGTTGGGTTGACGCTAACAAAGCTGCAAAACCACTATCAACATATTTTAAAGCCCAAACGAAAACACCATTACCATAAACTAAAAACATAAAACCAACAAAAACTGAATTGGCAAACTGTTTTTTCGTTATTACTATTTTTATTTTCATTGCCAAAGCAATGGAAAATATTAAAATACTTGCACAAAAAAATCGAATTGCTCCAATATAAAATGGAGGCAATTCTGTTACGGCAATTTTATTTAGTAAATATGTTGATCCCCATATAACATATATTGCAAAGAATGATAATACTATTAAGATTTTAGTGTTTAGCTTTGGCATATTAATTTATAAAAAACTAAAGCTACACTTATTGTATCAATAACGAGCCTAATAAATATTTTATATTTTAGTAATTCTTACTTTCTTTTTCTTTAAACGTAAATTATTTGTCTTATCTATAATTGTCTCCGCTTTATCTTTTGGGACAGCTACAAAAGCACAATCTTGTTTTAATTCTATAATACCAAGTTCATTTTTATCCAAATGCCCTTTTTTAAATAATAAACCCGCTATATCTCCTTTTGAAATTTTATCCTTTCTTCCGCCAGAAATATATAAAGTTGCCCATTTACTATTTATAGAAGCATTAGAATTATTCAATTTTTCTATTTGTGAAGTCTTTATAAATTCAGGTAAATATTCATCTTCCAATTGTAAAACATAAGCAGTACCTCCAGCATTCATTCTAGCTGTACGTCCATTTCTATGTGTAAACTCTTCTACTTTTAAAGGTAACTGATAATGAATAATAAAATTAAGTTCTGGAATGTCTAGTCCACGAGCAGCCAAATCTGTAGCTATTATAATTTGATGCGTTCCATTTCTAAATTTAATTAGAGCACGTTCTCTTTCTATTTGTTCCATTCCTCCATAAAAACAACCATGATCAATTTTATTTTTATTTAAAAAATCACTAACAAATTGAATACTATCTTTAAAATTACAAAATATAATACCAGGTTTGTTCCCAATATGATAAAGTAAATCAACTAAAGTTTGTAACTTATTTTTATCGGGAGCTAATACTTTTTTTACTTCTAAATTTGAGGTTTTTATATCTAGATAATCAATAATTAATTCATTTTCTAGACCAACAAAACTAGGAATATCTATATCCTGAGTCGCAGACGTTAAAACACGTTTTTTTATATTAGGGAGATTTGATAATATCTCACTCATTTCTTTTTCAAAACCTATTTCTAGTGATTTATCGAATTCGTCTAAGACTAAAGTCTTTATATCCTCTACCAAAAGCGTTTCTCTTCTTAAATGATCTGCTATTCTACCGGGCGTACCTATAAGAATTGCTGGAGGATGTGCTAGTTCTATTTTATCTTTAGAAAAAGGCCTACCTCCATAAACAGCATTAACTTTAAATCCAGATCCCATTTGTCTAACTACTTGCTCTATTTGTATAGCTAATTCTCTTGACGGCACTAAAATTAGTAGTTGTACATTTTTACATTCTATATTTAAAGCTTTAATTGTTGGTAATAAAAAAGCAACAGTTTTTCCTGTTCCTGTAGGAGATAGTAGAACTGTATTTGCTGTAGAAGATATTGACAACAAAGCTTCTTCCTGCATAGGATTTAGCGTTTTGATATTTAATTTTGCTAAAATAGCTTGTTGTTGTTTCATTTTACTCATCATACTTAATATAATAGTTTACAAAGATACGCACACTTTATTCGTTATATAATAGTAAAAACAAATTCAATTTTATTATTCATAAAAAAAGGAGAAAATACCAATAGCTTTCTCCTTTCTCCATTTAATGTATAAAGTATATTAATTACTTTTCATTGCCATATATATCTAATTCTATAATGTTTTTACCTAATTGTTTAACTTCTTCAAATTGAGTTGCCTTATCTCCTACTACAACATATATCATATCTTCTTCATTTAAGTATTTTTTAATAATAGCTTTATAATCAGTTAAGGTCATTGCAACTAGTTCTTTTTGATCCTCTTCCGTAAAAGTATTAGACAAATTATACTTGCTAATATTTCTTAACATTCCTAATTGTGCACCTAAACTTTCATATGCTCTAGTACTTGCTTTTAAAACTTTATTTTTAGTTAATTCTACTTCAGTTTGAGAAAAATCGTCTGCATAATTAGTGACCATATCTTTAATAATATTTAAAGATTTTAAAGTAGCATTAGCTCTTACACTACTTCTAATTGTAAAAGGAGCTATCTCATTACTATTATTAATTCCAGAATATGCGCCATAAGTATAACCTTTCCCAATTCTTAAAGTTTGAAATAGCTTACCGCTAGAACCTCCACCAATAATTTCGTTTGCAAATCTCAAATTATTTGAATCATCATTTGTTCTTGATAATGCCAATTTTCCAATATTTAAAACAGATTGCTTTGCACCAGGAAAATCAATAAAATAAAGTGTGTTCTTTTTTGTTGTTTTTGGTAGCTCATATTTTGGCAATACAGAACTTTCAGTATTCCAATCATTTAAAGAAGCTAAAGATTTTTCTATTTTTTCTTTTTTAATCGCACCAGCTATATGAAAAACGGCTTTTTTAGGTGATAAGTTTTTATAATACTGTTTTAGATCTTCTAATGTTATATCTTTAGTTGTTTGAAGAGTGCCAGAACTTGGAATAGCAAAAATATGATCTGCTCCATATAACAATTGATTATAAATACTAGAAGCTATAAAGTTAGGATTAGCTTCTCTATCCTTTAAATTAGTTTCTAAAGCCTGTTTAATTCGATTAAACTCTTTCTCATCCCAACGTGGTTCTAATAAAATTTCTTTTACTAAAGCAATAGTAGCATCGAAATTTTTAGACAAACAAGATCCTGTTATATGAAAATCTTCTTTTGCAGAATATATACCAATACTAGCGCCTAGTAATCCTATAGCTTCTTCTAAATCTGCTGGTGTTTTATTAGCTGTACCTTCCATCATTAAATCACTTAACAAGTTTGCTACTCCAGACTTCCCTTTTGGATCTAGCAAATGCCCACCTGGAATTGTTACATCGAATTGTACCAAAGGCACTTCATTATTCTCAATACCATATATAGCCATTCCATTATTTAAATTCCCACTCCAAACAGTTGGTGATTTAAATAAGGGCAATTCTCCATAACCAGGTTCACTTCTATCATATTTTGAAGGTGTTTTTTCATAAACAGCTTCTGCCCCTTGACTTACTTCTTCATTAGCTACATCTTTCTTTACTTCTTCAATCCATACTTTTGCTTCTTCAGCATTGGTTATGGCTAAATCTAATGCTCCTTTAGGAACAACACTAGTCATCACGTAATTTTTATTTTTGATGTATTGGTTATATACTCGCATAACATCTTCTGGGGTAACAGCGTTTGTTAACTTTGCTGTTTGTGTAATATAACTTGGGTCTCCAATAAATTCATTATCCTCAACTAATTGAAATGCTTTATTTAGAACAGTACTAATTCCTCTATACAAACTTGTTTCAAGCTCAGCTTTAATACGTTTTAAATCATTTTCATTTACACCATTCTTTTCAAAACAATCTAAACCTTCATCTATAGCAGACTTTACATCATCTAAATCCTTACCAGCATTGGCACGTACTCTAAATATAAATTCTCCTGCTAATTCACTACTAAACTGAAAAGTTCCTATACTAGGCGCTAGTTTTTGTTCTTCTACAACAACATTATATAAAGGAGCTTTTTTACTTCCACTTAATAGTTGTCCTAAAATTTGTAATGCATAGCTATCCTTATGATATTCTTCTACTGAAGGAAAAGTAATTCGTAATTCTGGCAATTTAGCAAATCCATCTTCAAAATATAAAGATTTCGTCTTTTCAAGAGTCACAGGCATTGCTGGTAAATCTTCTACTTCTGGCCCACTAGGTATTTCTCCAAACCACTGCTCTACTAGTTTTTTAGTTTCCTCAATATCAATGTCTCCCGCAATAACTAAAGAGGCATTACTAGCACCATAATATTTTGCATAAAATTCTTTAACATCATCAATTGTAGCAGCTTGTAAATCTGGTAATGCTCCAATAACTGTCCAATTATAAGGATGACCTTCAGGATATAGGTTTTTTCTCTTTATCTCATCTGTATAACCATAAGCAGCATTATCAACACGTTGTCGCTTTTCATTTTTAACAACTTGTTTTTCTCTTTCTAAAGCTTCTTTTGTTACTGTATTAATCATATAACCAAACCGATCAGAATCAATCCATAAAATTTTTTCAAAAGCGTCTTTAGGTACAACTTCATAGTATACAGTATAATCATTAGATGTACCTCCGTTACGACTTCCTCCCCATTCTGGAATCATTTTACGGTTAGCACCTACAGGTACATTCTCACTATCATTAAAACTCATATGCTCAAAAAAGTGAGCAAATCCAGTTTTTCCTGGTTTTTCTCTATTCGATCCTACATGCATCATTGTGGCAACTGCAACAATAGGATCGCTATGATCTTCATGTAAAATAACCTCCAAACCATTATCAAGTGTGAATTTTTGATAATCAATTTTAAATTCTTTATCCTTTGCCTCTGAAAAATTTGAATTACAAGATGTAACAAGTCCTAAATAAAGAACAAAACTGAGCTTTAACAATCGCATACTATAAGTGGTTTTTTGATTAAACTTTAAAGATAATTATTATAATGAAATTGTTTCTAATCTTATGTCTTTTTATTATGTTTACTTAACCTATCATAACAAATAAAAACTTGTGAAAAAACTAATCCTATTTAATGTTGTTTTTTTAACAATATTAAACACACTAACCGCACAACAATCTATTGCTAGAGAATGGAATGAAGAGCTATTAAGTGCCATCCGTTTAGATTATGCAAGACCTACTGTACATGCTAGAAACTTATTTCATAGCTCTATAGCTATGTATGATACCTGGGCTCTTTTTGACTCAGAAGCTGAAACTGTTTTTTTAGGAAAAACATATGCAGGTTACACCTTTAATTTTAATGGCATTGCGACTCCAAGTAATCTTGATGATGCCAGAAGAGAAATAATGAGTTACACTCTATTTCGTTTGCTTAGTCATCGCTTTGCAAATGCTCCAAACGCAGCTACTACTCTAGCATCTTTATCATCATTTTTTGCAAACTTGGGGTATGATGAAACTATTACTACTACAGATTATAGTAATAATTCTTATGCTGCATTAGGTAATTATTTTGCTTCTGAAATAATTAATTTTGGATTACAAGATGGCTCTAATGAACAAAACGATTATGCAAATGAACATTATATAACTTCTAACCAGCCTTTAATATTAGAATTATATGAAGACAACACTTCTATAGACCCAAATAAATGGCAACCATTAGCATTTGATGTATTTGTTGACCAAAGTGGTAATACTTTTCCTTTAAACACTCCTGACTTCTTAAGTCCAGAATGGGGAGAAGTGATTCCTTTTTCTCTTAAAAATGAAGACTTAAACATTATAAATAATGGTTTTGATTGTTATGTGTATAATGATCCTGGAGCTCCAGATTATATTCAAAATTCTAATGAAGATGGTATTGACGACCCTTATAAATGGTATTTTTCATTAGTAATAGCTTGGTCTGCACACTTAGATCCTAACGATGCAACTACAATAGACATTTCACCTGCGTCTATTGGTAATGTTGATATATCAAATTATCCAGAAACATTTTCTGAGTATCAGGCTTTTTATAATTTCGCTAATGGTGGTGATTCTGGAATAGGACATTCTTTAAATCCAAAAACGGGCTTACCATACGCGGAGCAATTAGTTAAAAGAAGTGATTATGCCAGAGTTTTGGCTGAGTTTTGGGCTGATGGCCCAGATTCTGAAACGCCTCCTGGACATTGGTTTACAATTTTTAATTACGTAAGCGACCATCAAGCTACCATAAAAAAAATTAGCGGACAAGGTAGTATAGTAAGTGATCTAGAATGGGACGTAAAAGGTTACTTATCTTTAGGTGGAGCGATGCATGATTCAGCAATTAATACATGGGGCATTAAAGGTTATTATGATTATATACGTCCAGTTTCTGCAATTCGTTATATGGCAGGAAAAGGGCAAAGTACAGATGCTAGTTTGCCAAATTATGATCCACATGGTTTACCATTAATTTCTAATTTAATTGAACTTATTCAAACTGGAGACGCATTGGCTGGCACTAATGATGAAAACGTTAACAAAATAAAAGTTAGAGCTTGGAAAGGTCCTGATTACATAGTAAATCCAGATACTGATGCAGCTGGTGTAGATTGGATTCTAGGAGAACATTGGTGGCCATATCAAAGACCCACATTTGTTACTCCACCATTTGCAGGATATCTATCAGGACATTCTACCTTTTCTAGAGCTGCAGCAGAAGTTTTAACACTATTTACTGGAGATGCTTTTTTTCCAGATGGTATGGGGACATTTAATGTAACCCAAAATGATTTTTTAGTTTTTGAAGAAGGCCCAACTCAAGATTTTACTTTACAGTGGGCAACTTATAGAGATGCATCAGACCAAACAAGTTTATCTAGAATTTGGGGAGGAATACATCCTCCTATAGATGATATTCGCGGTAGACAAATTGGAGAACAAATAGGGATAGATGCTTTTAATTTGGCCATTACTTATTTTGATGCCACACTTTCTACTTCTGAACAAGAAATAAACGAGCCTATATTTAAATTATACCCTAATCCAGTAAAAGATAATTTGAGTATTAAAAATAACGAAAACTCTATCTCAATTCTAGAAATTTATAGTTTGAATGGAATAAAATTATTATCGCATAAAATTTCTGGTAATTCTAATATAAATATTTCGTCATTACAAAGTGGCGTATATTTGGCATCGCTAAAAAATAAAAACAATACCATTATTTCAACAGAAAAAATAATAAAAAAATAATATCAATGTTAAAGACTTTTAGAATCGTAGCCTTTTTAGAAGGTGTATCTTATCTCCTATTAATGGCTGCTTCAATATACAAGCGTATACCATCAGGAAGTGATGAATATGTAGAATTATTAGGTATGCCTCATGGTTTATTATTTGTAGCCTATATAGCTTTAGCTGTATTTTTACGATCTACATACAAATGGGATACAAAAACTTTTATTATTATCTTATTAGGTTCTCTTATTCCTTTTGGCACTTTTTATGTAGATAGTAAATACCTCAAACCATTATCATAATAACTTAAATGAGTTGTTTATTTCATGTTAACAAAAAAATACAGTTGATAAATATCTAACTTTAAAAAATTGTAATATAGTGTTATAATACACTATACATGTATAAACAAATTCATCTATTATTACTTTTTTTTAGCTTTTCTTTTTTTGGTTGTGACCAATTATCTAAGACCAAACAAGTACCAATTATAGACAATAAAGCTATTCTTAAAGACGACTCTAAAGAGCATAAATTAGAAGCAAATACTTTTTTAATTAGTGGAATTTCATTTACTCCTGATAACACTAAAATATTTTTATTTGAAACTAAAAATGGCTCATACAAATTAGCAGATTCTACTATTGTTTATAATTCTAAATTTAACTTTAAAGGTCGAATTGAAACACCAAAAATGTATCGTGTTTCTCAAATAAAAAATAAGAACAAAGGCTATCCTCTTTTAGTAGATAATTCTAGAATTCATGTCTTTTTGAATCGTCGAATAGACTTTTCAACTGCATACTCTAATTCTACCATTCAAAAAGAATATCGTGAATATACTTCTCAAATGACTACTTTTAAAGACAAAGGCATGTCACTTTATTATAATTTAAAAGGCAACTTTTCTTCAGAAAACATTAAAAAACTGAGAAAAGAACGATTAGAACTTTTTTCAAAACAAAATAACTATATAAGATCTTTTATAAATAAACATCCCAATTCCTATTTATCTTTAATATTAATAAAAGACAATATTAAAACCTATAGTTCTAAAACTTTAAGGGAGTTATATAGTGGTTTATCTCAAGATATTAAAGCTTTATCTTTTGCCAGTTCGATAGATTCTTTAATTAAAGGAAAAGAATCAAAAATTAAAGAAAGATTACCTGTAGTGGCAATAAAAAAAGTTTCAGAAAATTATAAAGGAGACTATAGACCATTGGCTTATAAAATTAATGGTTTAAATCCATATGGAGAATCTATATCCCTCAATTCTATACCTAAAGGAAAAGTAATATTAGTTGATTTTTGGGCAAGTTGGTGCGCACCTTGTAGGGCAACAAACCCAAATCTAGTAATATTACATCAAAAATATAAAAATCAAGGTTTTGAAATATTAAGTGTTAGTGAAGATAAAGGAGAATCTGAATGGCTTAACGCTATTAATAGTGATAATTTAACTTGGGATTATCATGTTATTGATAAAAATAAAATATTAGCGTTTCGTTATGGTGTTGAATCTATTCCTTTTAAATTATTAATTGATAAAAAAGGACGCATAGCAAGTGAAAATATTTCTGGAAAGGCTTTAGAACAAAGAATACAAGAGCTTTTAGCAGAATAGCGTTTCACTAAGCTTTATTATCATTTTTATTTAATTCTTTAATAAAATCAGAAGGGTTAACACCTGTGTTTTTTTTAAATATCTTTGAAAAGGAAGAAGCATTTGAATACCCTAAATCTTTAGAAATAGCATCTATAGAAAATTTTCTAAGAGATGGTTTTTCCTTCAATTCCTTCATAATATATTCAATTCTCAAGTTATTGATATACTGTTTGAAAGATTTCCCTCTATAATGATTAATAACTTTCGAAACATATGATGTATTGCTGTTCAACTTTTTTGCTATATATGGTAAATTAAAATCGTCATTTAGAAACTCTTTTTCTTTTTCAAGTTGTTCTAATCCTTTGATAATTTTATGTACAATATCTTCATTAATACTAATTTTAGATTGTCCTATACCTTTTATAAGGTCTTTCTTAACTATTAATTCGTTAGTAACACTCAATAAATTGTTGCTTTTAATCATTTTCTTATATATATAGTTGCGATATATAAAAACTAGTAAAACAATAACAAGAAGAGTTAACAACACTTTGTAAACACCCCATTTAATATTCTTTTTATTTAAAAATACTTGATTTTCATTATGTATTTTTTTTAAATTAATAAGGTTTAACTTTTCTATTCCATTCACTTTTAACCGCCCTATCTTCTTAAATTCATCTAAAGCAATGGAAGAATGTTCATAAGCTTTATTGTATTGTTTGTTTTCATTAAAAGAAGAAGCTAATATGTTATGTGTTTTTAACAGCAAATTATTATTTCCAGGATAATTATTATATTTTTTAAGAAATTGATTTGCATAGTAAATTGAAGAATCAAACTTATTTAAGTTATGGAAGGCTTCAGACATATAAAAATCTATCTCCTGATTGGTAAAATGCTTTTGTTCAATAAGATTTATACTCTTTGCTTTTCTTAAATAGTATAAGGAAGAATCATATCGACTATTATATGATGATATGATTCCTTTTTTTATGTTGTATAACTTTTGGGTATACTTAACTTGTGATTCAATTTGTGTTGATAATTCGTAATGTTTTTTATAATATACTCTTGCTGAATCTAAAAAACTTTTATTTAAATATTTTTCATAAAATTTTAAATATGAATCCCCTAAAGCTACATATATGGATGAATGTGTTAATTTATTATAAGCTTCGTGTGGAAAGCTCTTAATCTTATTAAGCAATGCTATAGCCTTTTTATATTGTCCAAGTTTAATATAGATTAATGCAGATTTATAGTTAAGCACCAGTTCATGGTTTTTAGAATATTGACTATAATGCTCATTTAAGACTCTACATTTAGAAATGTATTCTAAAGCTTTATGATAATTTCCTAAACATTTTTCAGCATATACAATTCTTCCTAAAACATTATATTTTAAAAAAAAATAACAACTATCACTTAATATTGATGCTTGCTGCTCTATCTTACTTAATGTTCTCAAACTCAGTTTTTTTGAAGAGTCACATTCCCTTTTAAAATATATACTATTAGCCTCATATGCTAAAGCATACATTTGTTCACAAGGAGAATTAGCATGCATTTGCATTTTCTTAGAATAAAAAATAGCACTATCATTATTAACTCTATAAAATTCTAGCACTTTTTTATGCCAAGGGAGCTTAAAAGATTCATTTTTTTGAGAATATCCCAAAAAAAAGAAAAGGAAAGCGAAGAACGTTAATTTCATATAAGCAAAACTGTATTTTTTAGTATAAAAGTACAACAAATGATGCATCAATAAGTAAAAAAACATCATGTTGATTTATAAATAGACATTCTTTTTCCTATGTCTATTTATGAATAGACATTACTGTCTCTTTCATTATCAATCAAGACGAAATAGATTTGTTTTGAATACCGGAATAAGTGTTATTAAAGTTTGAGCCCAAAAAAAATATTCATGTAATAACCATCTAGTTGAAAATTATAAATAAAGATTGATAATTCTATCCCTATATGGAAAACACATTAGTAAGCATATTAGAAAAGCTTCTGAAAAAAAATCAAATTCCTTTTGATAAAAAAGAATTATCGTTCCAGATTCAAAGCCATCCATCTTACCCTAGTTTACATGCTATAACTGGTGTTTTAGACCATTTTAATATAGAAAACATAGCAGCAGATGTACCAGTAAATGTTGATACATTATTGCAACTACCAAACTACTTTATTGCCCAAATAAACACAAATAAAGGGCAATCCTTAACTCTAGTAGAAAAAAAGAATCTAGAATATTATATTTTTAATACAGAAAGTAAAAAACAAGTAATAACAACTAAAGAGTTTTTAAATAAATTCACAGGTATTATTGTAGCTGTAGAAAAAAAACTTACTAATGAAGAAAAATCATCTAATAGAAATATTTTTAAACATCTAGGGTTTATTTTTATTTCTATACTCTCTTTATTTTTAATATTTAACAATTTAGCTTCAATAGGAACAGCTACTATTTTTCATTTAGGATTATCAATTATTGGTCTTATAACAAGTATTGCTATTGTTAAACAAGAATTAGGACTACAAACTTCAATTGGAGATGCTTTTTGTTCAGGTGCAGATGAGAAAAAAGATTGTGATGCAGTGTTGACTTCGAATGGTTCTAAAATTATTAAAGATTATAAATTAAGTGATTTTAGTATACTCTATTTTGCAAGCTTAACCTTACTAACTTGCTTTCAAATTTCTAATCCCGTAATTTCTTTTTCTATAAACTTACTAACAATACCTGTAACCTTATATTCAATATATTATCAATATGCTATTGTAAAAAAATGGTGCCCTTTATGTTTAGTTATAGTTGGTGTATTATGGTTACAAGTCACGACTCTAATAATAGCAAATACTTTTATAAGTGATTTTGTAATAAATGATTTTTTAGTTTTTGGATTAACGACTATAAGTGTCTATTTAGTTTGGAGTTATATTAAACCTATGCTTACAAGTATTAATAAGTTAAAAAAAGAACAAATTGAGAATGTAAAATTTAAAAGAAATTTTGCATTATTTGAAAACTTATTACAGAAATCATCTCAAGTAAGCACTACTATTAACGATGCAGAAGAAATTGTTTTTGGGAACCGAAGTTCTAATTTAGAAATCGTACTAATCACGAATCCTTTTTGTGGACATTGTAAACCAGTTCACAAACAAATAAATAACATATTACATAAATATCATGACAAAGTGAACATAAAAATTCGCTTTAATGTTAATGTGAAAAATGAAAATACCGATCTCTTAAAAGTCACAAGTAGACTACTTGAAATATATAAAGAAAAGGGAGAGCAACACTGCTTACAAGCAATGAATGATATTTATAAAAATGGAAATACTATTACATGGTTAAAAAAGTGGGGAGAAAATAAAATCATTTTCATGTCGGAATTAAAAAAAGAAGGAATTTGGTGTAAAAATAACACTATCAATTTTACTCCTGAGATTTTGATAAATGGTCAGGCTTTTCCCAAAGAATACAATAGAACTGATTTAATCTTCTTTATTGAAGAATTAGAAGAAAAGTACAATCAAACTTTAATTCCGGTTAAAAAGACACAAACAACTTAAACAAACATATTCACATTTACACAACATGTGATTTATAGTTTTTTAAACTCTAAAAACATAAAAGTATTCTCTCGCGAGGAATAGACATAATTCTTGAATGTCTTAAAATAATCAAGGAATTAAATTAATTAAAATACGTAGAAATGAAAAAATCAATTTTAAACTTAGGAAAAACTTTAAATAAAGCAGAACAAAAAGCCATTAATGGTGGCGGTATGGGAATGTCTTGTGAAGAACTGGGCTGGAATGAAACAACTTGTGCAAACGGCTGGGATCCAGAAGGCCAACCAGATAGTAATTACTTTAAATGTTGTTAATCTTTAATTATAAAAAAATGAAAAAATCAATTTTAAACTTAGGAAAAGTTTTAAACAAAGCAGAACAAAAATTAATTAATGGAGGTCAAGTACCTAACTACTGTTTTAATAACACTGCAGGATATGAAGCAGAGTGTAGAGAAATAGCTTTAAATAATTTTATGAGTGGTGACTGCCCTACTTGGAACCCTTGCTTTAGCTCTGGACCAATGGGTTGTACAGATATGTGCCTTAGTACTCCTAATCCAAGGTAAATAATTATACCGTATGATTGAATATTTTAAAAGCAAACCTAAGCTTTACACATTTAGATCATAGGTTATTTTATAATATGACTGTAGTTCCTTTTATAAAAAAAATAACTACAGTCATATTCAAAACATAATACCGTTTTAAAAATTGTTTCTCTTAATTTATACTAGAAATATATAAGCTACTAAAACTTATAGAAGAAAAAGAAAATTAAGTCACAAACAGTTATTTACTTGTTGTAACAATACCTTTATAATAGCTTTAGAAAAGTAAATTAACTCGCTATAAAAATATTGAACATTAAAAACCTATTTTAAACGATCTTTCACATATTCAATTTTAGTTTTACCATGAGCTTCAGGTTTTCCATTAACGCCTAAATTAACCATAATAATATTGTCTACAGTAATAATTGTTTCTCTAGTCATCATATTTCTAACTTCACATTTAAGTGTTAATGAACTATTTCCAAATGCTTTAACCTCCATTCCTATTTCAACAATATCTCCTTTCACAGCCTTACTTGTAAAGTTAATTTCAGACATATACTTAGTGACAATTTTAGGGTTATCTAATTGTACAATAGTATATAAAGCAGCTTCTTCATCTATCCATTCTAACAATCTACCTCCAAATAATGTCCCATTTGGGTTTAAATCTTCCGGTTTTACCCATTTTCTTGTGTGAAATCTCATATATTAAAATAAGTTTTGTTGTACATTATTGTTTTTCTCATCGTCTTCTTTCGGTACTTTTAAATTGCAATCTAATTCAGCGTTTAATTTCTTTATAAAATAAGCCGAAAGCAAAGGTGATTCTTTTTCAATATTTTGGTGAATAAAGAAATTAATTTCTTTAATACCACTGTCTTTCCATTCTTTTAAACGCAAGACCCAATCATCTAATCTAGAATAATCACTTGGATGGTTAGCGCCTACATAACGTACAAAA
Source organism: uncultured Lacinutrix sp. (assembly GCF_947500325.1). GTDB lineage: Bacteria > Bacteroidota > Bacteroidia > Flavobacteriales > Flavobacteriaceae > Lacinutrix. Next base: position 103,368 of record NZ_CANMRQ010000011.1, on the reverse strand, counting down.
GCAGTGCTATTTGTTAAACGCATATGCATAATATCTCTTCTGCCTGCTGTATCAACAATAATATTAGAGATATTATTTTTTTCTAATAAATCGTACAACTCATTAGCAACACTTTCATCATTATACCAATTAGTATGTCTAAACTCGACAGCTAATGGTATTTCTTTTGGCCAACTTTCAATAAACTCTACAACTCTATTAAAATCTTTAGGAGCAAAATTACTATGCATTTGCAAAAAGATAGTTCCCAGTTTTTCTTTTAAATTAACAGCAGAATATAAATAGTTTTCAACTACTTCTTTTGTGTCCTGCAATCTTTTCCAATGACTTATCTCTTGATTAAGTTTAGGAAAAAATTTAAAATTAGCTGGCGTTTTTTCATACCACTTTGCAAATTGCTCTGGCGGAAAAATACGGTAAAATGTTGCATTCAATTCAATAGCATTAAACTGAGACGCATAATATATCAATTCGTCTTTAGTACCTCTTGGATAAAACCCTTTTAAATCTGCCCTATTCCATTTAGCACAACCTACATATATATCTGGTATATTATCGTCTTTTACTAAATTTAAAACACGTTTAGTTTCTTTATGATCCTTAGGAAATGTAAAATCTATTAGTTCTGGATTGTCTACGCTACCAAATTTCATTTCTTTTTTTATATAAAGATATATGTTCATAACACAGTTAACAAGTAAATTCTTAATGAAAATTTTAAACGGACTTTATGTCTATTTTTATTAAAACCCTACAAATATGAGTGCTAGAGATCAACATTTATTAGCCATTAGGCCAATTATTTCTTCGATAAGAATTTCTGATAATATGAGTAAAGATGAACGTTTTCAGAATATAACCTTACGACCAATTATTAAACTTCAAAACGATTTATTTATTGAAGTATTTAGAAATTATATTAAAAAGCACAAAAATGTGTTTTATGAATTAACCTTAGAAAGGAGACAACACTATATAGACAATGCCATACATAAAGACATAAAATTTAGAAATTCTTTAAAAGGGATGGTTATTGGACAATTTACAACAAATGAATATAGTATATATATTGAAAATTCTTCTGCACTAAATAAACGTATGATGAATATAGTAATACAGCGTTTACAGAGCAATATTCAATTGTTTGAAACTCCAGAAATGCTAAAAGCTGTTTAAATTTATTATTATTTTAACATTTAGATATTAATAATTACACTAATTTTGAAACGTTCATTTCAAATAAAATGCCAAAAGTAGAAGTATTTAATAAAGATTATGTTTTAGAACAAGCTAGTAATGTTTTTCATTTAAAAGGTTACAATGCAACCTCTATGCAAGATTTAGTTGATGCTACTGGTTTAAACCGATCAAGCATTTATAATTCGTTTGGTAACAAATTGAGTTTGTTTTTAGAATGCTTAAAAAACTATCAAAACAAGTACAGTAAAATAACTGCCTCTACACTTATCAAGTCTGAAAATTCACTTGAAGCGATTGAGTCTATTTTTAACCTGTATTTATCTGAAATATTATCTGACAAAGATAGAAAGGGATGTTTAATTACTAATTGTAAATCTGAAATGGCCAATCAAGATTTATTAATTAATAATTTTTTAAACAATAATCAAGAACAGACTTTACAGCTTTTTGAAAGTTTAATATCTCAAGGACAGAATGAAGGACTTATTAATAAGAATCAAACAGCAAAAAATTATAGTTTATTCTTATTTTCTTCTATTCAAGGATTTAGAATGACTGGTATTTTAATTAATGACAAAAAACAACTGCAAGGTATTATAAAAATGACTTTGCAGATATTAAATTAATTTTTTTTAACTCAATTTGAAACGATTGTTTCAAATAAAAACAAAAACTATGAATAAATTAAAAAACAAAGTAGCAGTAATAACTGGAGCAAATAGCGGTATAGGTTTAGCTACTGCAAAATTATACCTGCAAGAAGGCGCAAAAGTAGTGTTATCTGGAAGACGTCAAGAAGCATTAGATGCAATAGTAAAAGATCTTAGTGGTGATTTTATTACTGTATTAGCCGATGTATCTAAGCCAGAAGATAATGTTAACCTAATAAAAGAAGCTACAAATAAATTCGGAAAAATTGATATTCTATTTTTAAATGCTGGTATTGCGCCTCCTACACCAACAAATGAAATAACAGAATCTCATTACAACGAAATTTTCGATATTAATGTAAAAGGGCCTATTCTTGCTGTAAAAGAAGCCTTACCACATATTAATGATGGTGGTTCAATATTATTTACAAACTCAATTGTACATCAAAAAGGGTTTGATGGATTAGGTGTATATTCTGCAAGTAAAGGTGCTTTACGTGCCTACTCTAGAGTATTAACATCTGAAGTGAAATCAAGAGGCATACGTGTAAACTCTATTGCTCCTGGACCAATAGACACCCCAATATATGGAAAAATGGGATTACCTGAAGATGTTGTTGAAGACATGGGAAAAGGTTTTGCTCAACAAGTACCATTAGGTCGTTTTGGAAAATCTGAAGAGGTAGCTAACACAGCATTATTTCTAGCTTCGGATGAAGCCTCTTACATTAATGGAATTGAAATTGAAGTTGATGGTGGATTAAGTCAAGTATAAAACTAAATAAAAGTAAAATTAGATAAGGCTGAGTAAAAATACTCAGCCTTATCTATTTAGTCTTTAAGCATCGAAACACCATTTAAATCTGTAGTTAATACATCACTCATATAATCAAAATATGGCCGTATGGTTTTAAAAGATTTATTAACATCATCTATAAACCCTTTTGATAATACTTCTTTATCTGAATAGTTCTTAACGAAGATAAATTGTTTTTTTCTAATTAAATCTATAGCAGAATGCTCTTTATCAAAACCTTTAGGAGCTGTTTTCAATTCATCTCCAACAAAATCTCCCCAAATAGATTTAAACGTTTTGTCATTAATAATATCTCTAATCTCTTGATCGTCCATTTCAAACTCTTTACGAATACGCAATAAATCTTCTTTAGCTGGATCCCAAAAACCTGTAGCGATAAAACTCTTATTATTTGGTTGAATTTGCAAATAGTAACCACCTCTTAGTCTAGGCTTTGTGCGATGAAATGAACCGCCAAGATTGTTTTTGTAAGGCAACTTATTTTTTGAAAAACGTACGTCTCTATAAATTCTAAAAATCTTTAACTTGTCTATTTCATCATGACTGTTTAACTGCTCTAAAACAGTATTATAAAATGCTTTAGCTTCAGCTTCAATCCTTTTAAACTCTGGTTTGTTCTCTGTAAACCATTCACGGTTATTATTCTTTTCTAATTTATCTAGAAATGTTAAAATGTCTTTTGAAACTGTATTACTCATTATAATTGAAATTATTTTTTTAAATATAGTGGTTATTATCTATTCAAATTCAACTGATTTTAAAATTAGTCCAGAAGCTGGAGCTATATATTCCATTTTAACAGTGTTATCTGGTAACAATGAATTTTCAATATCCTTAAGTGATAATTTATTTTTCCCCAAATCGATTAATGTACCCATCATTAATCTAATTTGATTTCTCATAAAACCTTTACCTCGAATACGCAACAAATAACTCTTTTTAGGAAAAAAGTTTGCTGTATAAATAGTATTCTCTACAATTTCACAAGTTAAAATTTCACGTTTATAAATACCATTATCTGAAGGCTTATAACAATACGTTTTTAAATAATGTTCACCTTCAAACAATTTAGCGCCTTGTTTCATAAGGTTAACATCTAAATCATCTAATATTGTTGTTAATATTGGCGCGCAAAAAGGATGAAATTTATCGCCAAAAGCAAACAAATACAAGTACTCTTTCACTTTAGGGTTATTAATAATATTAAACTTCTCATCGACTTCTTTAATAGTTAATGCTCTAATATCTTGAGGTAAATTAGTATTAAATAGTTTTAGAAAAGCATTTTTATCTGTTATAGGTTCATATAGAAATAATTCAATGGCAGTTTCTTCTGCAGATACCATTGCATCTGTTCTTCCAGAGGCCAAGCTTTTAAAACGTTTTCCTTCTAGAATAAAGTTTAATGTTCGATCTACCATAAGATGTAATGTTTTTACATCTGGTTGCTTTTGCCAGCCATGAAAACGATAGCCTAAATATTGAATAGTAATAAGGTAATAGTACTTTTTATTAAATGCGCTCATAGAAGCAGCAAGTAACCCATTTTAACAGATATGACAAAATTTTTATACATTGTAGTTAAAATTAACCAACAAAACCTTAAAATTATGACAGAAAATGCAACACAAAAAATACCTGTATGGTATTGGATCGTAGCCGTTTTAGCCTTACTATGGAATGGACTAGGCGTTATGGCTTATGTAGGAAGGGCCATTATGACAGATGAAATGATAGCAGCTTTACCAGAAGAACAACAAGCAGAATTTTTAGTAGAATATCCAGCTTGGTATACTGCAGCATTTGCTTTGGCTGTATTTTGTGGCTTTTTAGGAGCAGTTTCTTTATTAATAAAAAAGAAATGGGCTTATATTCTATTTATAATTTCTGCTATTGCAGCTATAGTACAACATGGTTATATATTTGCAAATGTTGAAGTAAAGAGTTATGTAATGCCAATACTAGTTATTGTTGTTTGTATAGCTTTAGTATTTTTAGCTAAATCTGCTATTGAGAAGCATTGGATAAAATAAGATTAGTAACACTTAAATAAGAAAAAGGCATTAGAAATATTTCTAATGCCTTTTTTGCTATACTAATTTATCCAACATCCATCCCAAGGTATATTATCTTCTAATGGTATGCTAAAAGCTTCTCCGTTATATGTATTTCCCGATGCACTTCCACTAACTTCAAGAAAACGATATGCCCAACACTCATTTGGATGCTCTACTATATTATTTTCAAGAGTAAGATTATCCATTTTCCAAAACGCTAAATGCCCTTTATTAAAATAATTATCTCTTATCTCTAAATCTGCACCTTTATACATATACATTCCAGAATTATTTAGAGTATTATTATAGATAAAAGTTGTTGCAGGATTTGTTTTTGGGTTATCATTAGAATACATAATAATTCCATTCCAATTATTAACTGATACTGTACGCATAGTAATTGTATTATTTCTTATAGTCCAATCTGCATTTTTCCAATATACTATTGGGCCATCAATATACTCACTATCATCTCCTTGTAATAGAATATTATCCTCTAGCAAGACATTTTTGCCATCTGTATTTACAATATCTCCACCTCTATTATTATGAAAATAATTATTTCTAATAGTAATGTTTTCATTTAAACGTCCTGCGCCTTCTAAATCTATTCCAAATTGAGGAGATGTACCGTTTGTATGATGAATTTCGTTGTTTTCTATTAAAATTTCAGAACTTCCAACTAACGAAATACCTTGTCTCCTATTATCTGAAAAATTATTACGTCTTACAGTAATGTTTTTTAGGTTCTGCTCTAATGAACCACTTGGACTACCTACCATTAAAATCCCATCTCCATTTGCTTTGCCTAAGGTTACATTCTCAATAGTTACATATTCGTTTTCGCCTTCAATGCAAATTAAATGACCTTCGTCATGTGCAATTGCTCCATCACTTTCTCTAGGCGTAAATTCATGATTTTCTCTATCTCCAAGTATTTTACCTCCGGAAATTACGACATAAGATTTTCCGCGAACTGCTATTGCACAATAATTCCATTTATTATTTGGAGCCATTTCTATAATAGCATTTTGATCTAATAAAAAAGCCATATTACTTCGAAGCTCTATACCTGCCTGATAAATATCATTTCCATATTTACCAATTAAATAATGACCAGCTGGTAAACACACTTCTCCATAACCTTCTGCAACAGCCCAATCTATCGCTGCTTGAATATTATCTGTCGTTTTTATTGGTTCTGTTCTGTTATTTGGTATATCCCATACTTGCAAATCTATACAATAGCGATTACTTGATATTTGAGCATAAGGCATTGTTTCTATAGCAGGCATAACTCCTGTAAAAGGGTTTGGGTTATTAGGATCTGTTGCACTTAAAGGTGTATTTGTATTTGCAGATTGCAAATCATCTTCATCTTCAAAACAAGATGAAACAGAAACAATTAAACAAAAGATTAATAAGTAGTTTAATAAAGAGTGTTTAGTCATGTTAGAATGTATTTAATATTCTATTTACGAAGAATTACTACAAAAAGATTATACTTATTTTTCTCTATTTTTTAATACTTCTACAACATCGTTAAGTTTATATCCTTTAGCCTGTAAGAGCATTAAATAATGAAATAATAAATCTGCACTTTCATTTAGAAATAAATTGTCGTCATTATCTTTTGCTTCTATTACTACTTCTACCGCTTCCTCTCCTACTTTTTGAGCTATTTTATTAATTCCTTTTTCAAATAATGATGCAACATAAGATTTTTCACTACTAGCATTTGTTCTCCTATCTTCTATTACTGTTTCTAGCTTAGAAATAAAACCATAGTTCTCATTATTAGTTTCTGCCCAACAAGTATCTGTACCTTTGTGACACGTAGGTCCTTTTGGGCTTGCAGTAATTAATAATGCATCATTATCACAGTCATTTTTAATACTAACTAAATTTAAAACGTTTCCACTTTCTTCTCCTTTTGTCCACAAACGTTGCTTACTTCTACTAAAAAAAGTAACCAAATTAGTTTTTAATGTTTTATCTAATGCCTCTGCATTCATATAACCAAGCATTAATACTGCTTTAGTATTTTCGTCTTGTATTATTGCAGGGATTAATCCTTGTGTATTGTATTTTATATTCTTCATTTTTTATTTAAATATTCTATGTAATTATTTAAAAGCCCTTTTATTTGTTCTGCAGCTACTGGATTTGCAGAATGCACTTTATAATTTAATTTTCTTAAATCTAAACCAGAATCATATACTAACCATTTTGCAGCTGCATATCCATCTAAAGCAACGTTTCCCTGTTCATCTAAACCAAGGTCATTATCAAAGCTTATAAACTCTGGAAGCCCATTATTTATAATATATTCAACAAATGCATGATAGGTTCTAACAATATCAAATTCATTTTCTGTAGATTTATCATAAACCATTTCTATGGTTCTAATATCATCTAAAAATAATTTTTTCATAACCTTACTGGTATATCATTATTCTGTAATTCTTGTTTTAATTCTAGAATTGGTATTTCACCAAAATGAAATACGCTTGCAGCTAATGCCGCATCTGCTTTTCCTACTTTGAAAGTATCTATAAAATGCTGGATAGTTCCTGCTCCACCAGAAGCTATTATAGGAATATTTAATTCACTTGATAACTTTTCTAAAGCTTCATTAGCAAATCCTGCTTTAGTTCCATCATTATTCATTGAAGTGAATAAAATCTCGCCAGCACCACGTTGTTCTACTTCTTTAGCCCAAGTAAATAAATTTAATTGAGTAGGAATACTTCCGCCTGCCAAGTGTACAACCCATTCATTGTTAATTTGTTTAGCATCTATAGCTACAGTAATACATTGACTTCCAAATTTCTCTGATAATTCACTTATTAGTTCTGGTCGTTTTACTGCTGAAGAATTTATTGATACTTTATCTGCTCCAGATTTTAGAAGTCTATCTACATCTTCAATAGAAGAAATACCACCTCCAACAGTAAATGGAATATTAACTTGTTCTGCAACTTTAAGAACCATTTCTAATGTAGTATTTCTTCCTTCTAATGTTGCAGAAATATCAAGAAACACCAATTCATCTGCTCCTTCAAGAGCATATTGTTTTGCTAATTCTACAGGATCACCTGCATCTATTAAATTCACAAAATTTACTCCTTTTACTGTTCTTCCGTTTTTAATATCTAAGCAAGGGATTATTCTTTTTGTTAGCATATTAGATAAGTGTTTCTAATTGTTTTAAACTTATTTTATTCTCATATATAGCCTTACCAATAATAACACCTTCACAGCCCATTTCTTTAAGCTTTGGCAACTCATTAAAAGTAGATATTCCTCCAGACGCAATCAATTTAACATTATCTACATCACTTAAAATACGCGTATACAACTCAAAAGAAGGACCTTCTAACATCCCATCTTTCGCTATATCTGTACATATAACATAATCTATTCCTTTAGCTTGATAATTTTTAATAAATGGAATAACATCTAATTCACTCTCTTCTTGCCAACCATTTATGGCAATCTTTTCATTATTACAATCCGCGCCCAAAATAATTTTATCAGGTCCATATTTAGTAATCCATTTATTAAAGACCTCAGGATTCTTTACTGCTATACTTCCTCCTGTAACTTGATTTGCACCAGAATTAAAAGCGATATGTAAATCTTCATCAGATTTTAATCCTCCACCAAAATCAATTTTTAAATTTGTTTTTGTGGCTATTTCTTCTAAAACCTTATAATTTACAATATGTTTAGCTTTTGCACCATCTAAATCAACAACGTGTAAATATTGAATTCCTGAAGCTTCAAATGCTTTTGCTATTTCTAAAGGGTTTTCATTATATATTTTTTTAGTACTATAATCTCCTTTTGTTAATCTTACGCACTTCCCTTCTATTATATCTATTGCTGGTATTATTCTCATATTATAACTCTAAAAAATTCTTTAAAATTTGTTCTCCATCTATACTACTCTTTTCTGGATGAAATTGTACACCGTAAAAATTATCTTTTTGTAATGCGGAAGCATAATTCAACCCATAATTGGTAGTTGCTATACTTTGTGTATTAGCTTCTGCATAATAACTATGTATTAAATACATAAACGCATCTTCTTTAACATTTTCAAATAATTTAGACTTCAAATTTGTTACAGTATTCCAACCCATTTGCGGTACTTTTACTTTATTTGAAAATCGTTTTACTTCCACATTAAAAACTCCTAAGCCAATTGTATTTCCTTCTTCTGTAGATTTACAAAGCAATTGCATTCCTAAACAAATGCCTAAAACTGGTTGTTTCAATTTAGGTATTAATATATCTAAACCGCTTTCTTTTAGTTTTTGCATTGCTGAACTAGCTTCTCCAACACCAGGAAATATAACTTTATCCGCCCTTTTAATTTCTTTAGGGTCACTTGATAATATTGCCTTATAGCCTAAGCGTTTAAAAGCGAATTGAATGCTTTTAATATTTCCTGCTCCATAATCTATAATTACTAATTTCATTACAGCATACCTTTTGTAGATGGCAAAATCATTTTTTCTACATCTCGTTTTACTGCCATTTTAATAGCTTTTGCAAAAGCTTTAAAAATAGCCTCTATTTTATGATGTTCATTTGTGCCTTCTGCTTTTATATTTAAATTACATTTTGCGCCATCTGTAAAAGACTTAAAAAAATGAAAAAACATTTCAGTTGGCATTTTGCCTACCATTTCGCGCTTAAAATCTGCTTCCCATACTAACCAATTTCTTCCACCAAAATCAATTGCAACTTGAGACAGACAATCATCCATTGGTAAACAAAAACCATAACGTTCAATACCTAATTTGTTTCCTAGAGTTTCTGCAAAAACTTCACCTAAAGCAATTGCTGTATCTTCAATGGTATGGTGCTCATCGACTTCTAAATCTCCATCTACTTTAATATTTAAGTCTAATTGACCATGCCTAGCAATTTGATCTAACATATGATCAAAAAAAGCAATACCAGTATCAATTTTACTTTGTCCAGTGCCATCAAGATTTAAATCAATTTCTATTTTAGTTTCGTTTGTATTTCTAATAATACTTCCTGTTCGTTCTTCTGCTTTTAAAAACGTATAAATAGCTTCCCAATCATTAGTTTCTAAAGCAATATATTGCTCTAAAGCTTCGCGCTTAACAGTTATTTCATCTGTTCCTAAATTTGTATTATCATTAATAAAAACACCTTTAGAGTTTAAATTTTTAGCTAATTCAATATCTGTTAAACGATCTCCAATTACAAATGAATTTGCAAGATCGTATTCATTAGAAAAATACTGTGTTAATAAGCCTGTATTTGGTTTACGAGTGGGCGCATTGTCTTTAGCAAAAGTTCTATCTATAAATTGCTCCTTAAATTCTATACCTTCAGCTTTAAAAGTTTCTATTATAAAATTATGCACTGGCCAAAAGGTCTGCTCTGGATATACTTCTGTTCCTAATCCATCTTGATTAGTAATCATTACAATTTCGTAGTTTAATTCTTTTGAAATTCTAGCTAAATATTGAAATACTTTAGGGTAGAAAATTAACTTTTCAAACGAATCAATTTGTTCATCTGCTGGTTCTTTTATTATTGTTCCGTCCCTGTCTATAAATAGTACACGTTTCATTTATAATGTTTTTAGTTCTTTAATTAGTTTGTTATTTTCTATAGAAGTACCAACAGTAAATCTTAAGCAATTTTCGCATAAAGGCTGATTTGTTCTATTTCTAACAACAATCCCTTTTTGTATTAATTGATTATAGCGTTTATTTGCATCATCCACTTTTACTAAAAGAAAATTCGCATCTGAAGGATAGATCTTTTTTATTAAATCTATTGTTTCTAATTCTGAAACTAGCCTTTCACGTTCTTCCTTTACTATCTTAATTTCGTTTTTAACGCCAGAAATATAACTCATTCGCTTAATCGCGCGTTGTTGAGTAAGTTCATTTATATTATATGGCGGTTTTATTTTTTTTAAGGTATCAATAATTAATTCAGAACTATAACAAATCCCCAATCGTATTCCTGCTAAACCATAAGCTTTTGAAAGTGTCTGAGTTACTATTAGGTTTGGAAATTCATTTAATCTACTAATCCAACTGGCTTCATTAGAAAAATCAATATAAGCTTCATCTATAACAACAATACCTTTAAAGTTCATTAAAAGCTTTTCAACTTTATTACTATCAAAACTATTAGCAGTTGGATTGTTAGGAGAGCATAAAAACAAAATCTTAGACTTACTATTTGCGGCTTCTATAACAGCTTCATAATTAGGCTGAAAATCTCTAGTTAATTCAACTTTAATAACATCTACAGCGTTAGTATTAGCTAATACTTCATACATACCATAAGTAGGTGGCAAAGTGACTACGTTATCTTCTTTTGGTTCACACAAAGCTCTAAAAATAAGATCAAGAACTTCATCACTTCCATTACCTAACAATATGTTTTTTGATGACACTCCTTTTATCTTACATAGTAAGTCTTTAACTTTTATTTGATGTGGATCTGGATACCGATTAACACCATTATTAAAAGGGTTTTCGTTTGCATCAAGAAAAACCATAGCTTTAGTCACGCTATTATATTCGTCTCTTGCAGAAGAATAAGGTTTTAATGCCTTAATATTGTCTCTTATTAAGTTTTCTATATTCATATTACAATAGGTCTTTTAAACGAATTGATACTGCGTTTTTATGTGCTTGTAATCCTTCGGCTTCAGCCATTAATTCAATAGTATTACCTATATTGATTAAGCCTTTTTTAGTTATTTTCTGAAAAGTTATACTCTTAGTAAAACTGTCTAAATTAACTCCTGAATAGGCTTTAGAATAACCATTAGTAGGTAATGTATGGTTTGTTCCTGAAGCATAGTCTCCTGCACTTTCTGGAGTATAATTACCAATAAATACGGAACCTGCATTACTTATTTTATTAACATATAAGTCCTCATCTTCACAACAAATAATAAAATGCTCTGGCCCATATTCGTTTATTAACTCTAAAGCAGTATTATCATTTTCTACATAAATGAGTTTAGAATTTTTAATAGCTTGTTCCGCAATATCTTTTCTTGGTAATTCTACTATTTGTTTTTGGACTTCAATGTTTACGTTTTTAATGAGTTCTTTTGAAGTTGACACTAAAATCACTTGACTATCTGTTCCGTGCTCGGCCTGACTTAATAAATCTGAAGCGACATAACTAGCATTTGCTGTATTATCTGCAACAACTAATAACTCACTTGGTCCAGCAGGCATATCTATAGCAACACCATACTTTGTTGCTATTTGTTTTGCTACGGTAACAAATTGATTTCCTGGGCCAAAAATTTTATAAACTTGAGGTATTAACTCTGTACCAAACGTTAAACCAGCAATGGCTTGAATACCACCAACCTTTACTATTTTAGTGACACCACATAATTGTGCTGCATATAAAATTTCGTTAGCAATTTTACCTTCACTATTTGGAGGCGTACACAAAACTAATTCTTTACAACCAGCAATATTAGCAGGAACAGCCAACATTAAAACCGTTGAAAACAATGGTGCAGTACCGCCTGGAATGTACAACCCAACCTTTTCTATTGGTCTTTTTTCTTGCCAACATTGAACACCACTAATTGTTTCTACAGAAACTCTTTTTGTTATTTGTGCACTATGGAATGCTTCTATATTAGCTTTAGCTTGTTGTATTGCCGTTTTTAAGACATTAGAGACTTTATTTGAAGCGTTTTCTATTTCTTCAACAGAAACAATAGAAGTATCTAATTTAACACCATCAAATAACGCTGTGTATTTTGCTATAGCAGTATGGCCATTTCTTTTAATATCATCAAATATTTGATTAACCGTTGTTTCAATATCATCAACTGTTTGTGTTGGTCTTTTTAACACTTCTTTCCAATCACTTTTATTTGGGTTTTCTATTATTCTCATTACAATACCATTTTTTCTATTGGACATACTAAAATACCTTGGGCACCATTTACTTTTAATTCATCTATAACATCCCAAAATTGATTTTTATCAATTACAGAGTGTACAGAACTCCATCCTTCTTGAGCTAATGGTAAAACCGTTGGGCTTTTCATGCCTGGGAGAATGCTAATTATATCGTCAAGTTTTTCATTTGGAGCATTAAGTAATACGTATTTTGAATTTTGCCCTTTTAATACAGATTGAATTCTAAATTGAATTCTTTTTAATAAGGCATCCTTTTCAGAAGATAACTTTGGAGATTTTGCTAAAACTGCTTCCGATTTTAAGAGTACTTCTACTTCTTTAAGTCCATTTTTAAATAAGGTACTTCCACTTGAAACAATATCACAAATACCATCTGCTAAACCAATATTTGGAGCTATCTCTACAGAACCATTAATAATGTGAAGATTGGCCTTAATACCATTTCTATCTAAAAACTGATTAACCGTATTAGGATAAGATGTTGCAATACGTTTTCCTTCTAAATCTTTTAAACTAGTAGCGTTAGATATTTTAGGTACTGCAATAGATACTTTGCATTTTGAAAAACCTAAACGCTCAACAATTGGTAAATCATTGCCTTTTTCAATTAAAACATTCTCTCCAATAATAGCTATATCCACTACGCCATCTCTTAAATACTGTGGTATGTCACCATTTCGTAAATAAAAAACTTCTAAAGGGAAATTTTGAGCGGAAGCTTTTAATTGGTCTTTACCATTATCGATAGAAATCCCAATGTTTTTTAGGAGTTTCATTGAATCTTCATTCAATCTACCAGATTTTTGAACTGCGATTTTTAGTTTACTCATTTCTTTTTTTATTTGAATGAGCTAAATCAAAATAGGCTTATAGAAAATAAAAAACCCGTTTGATTTGCTCAAACGGGTTTAAAAATATGTTGATTTTATTCAATACACTTTCAGCTCGCTTGATTGCAAGTATGAAAATGATGATGATGTAATTGAATAAAGTTCATGTCTCTTTTTGTTCTTTACAAAGATTGTGAAATTAAATTTACAAATCCTAACATCTTTGAATTTAATTTCTATTTTTATGAAAATATAAATATATAACTATGAAAATTAAACATATTCTATTGGCTTTTACTCTAGTATTAAGTACTCAACTAATAACAGCTCAAGAAACTACCGAAAACATTATGAAAGCAGCTCAAGAAACTGCTAAAAAAGAAGGCAAAAATGTTTTTATTATGTTTCACGCTTCTTGGTGTACATGGTGTAAAAAAATGGATAATAATATGATGTCTAAAGCCACCAAAGAACTATTTGAAGAGTATTACGTTATTGAACATCTTGTTGTTAAGGAATCTAAAAAAAATAAAAATCTTGAAAACCCAGGAGCTTTAGAACTTTTAAAAAAGTACAAAGGAGAAAATTCTGGTATTCCTTTTTGGTTAATTTTTGATAGTGACGGAAGATTATTAACTGATTCTTATGATGTTAAAGGCAACAATTTAGGTTGTCCTGCAAGTCCGAAAGAAGTTGAACAATTTGTTGAAAAATTAAAATTAACTTCTGAATTAACTGATAATCAACTTAAAATAATAACAGAACAATTTGTTATAAAAAAATAACACCTGTTTATAATATCTCATAAAAAAAGCGCAGTTATAATAGCTGCGCTTTTTTTATCAAATTAGAAAACATTATTGGTTTCCTAATATAATAGGCATTCCACTATCTCCAGAGCCTATAACTATAACTTTACTGTTAGAAGATTCTGATAATTTAATTGTAGCTTCAATTCCTTTATCTTGTAATATCTTATCTGTTAAAGATGCACTTAAAATTTTATTAGCATCTGCTTTACCTTTAGCTTCAATAATTTGTTTTTCAGCTTCTTTTGCAGCAGTTACTAATCTAAATTCATACTCTAAAGACTCTTGTTCTTGACGCAGTTTACGCTCAATAGCTTCTTTAATTGTATTTGGTAATGTTACATCACGAACTAGTACTTCATTAAGCTGAACGTACTGTTTTTCAAGTATTTTCTTTGTTTCTGTAAAGATTTCATCTTGAATAGCATCTCGCTTACTAGAATATAATTGCTCTGGTGTATAACGACCAACAACACTACGAGCAGCACTACGAATAGCTGGCTGAATTACACGTTGTAAATAGCCTTCTCCTAGTGTTTGATGTAAGTTTCCTAATTCACCATAAACTGGTTGATACCATGCAGAAGCATCAATTTGTATTTCTAATCCATTAGATGATAACACTTTCATTTTTTCAAATAATTCTTGCTGTCTTACCTCGTAAACATGTACTTTATTCCATGGAGCAATAACATGAAAACCTTCTCCTAAAGGCGGTTCATCTGTAACTACACCTCCACCAAATGTTTTATATAATACGCCTGCTTCACCAGAATCTATAGTTACTGCAGATTTAGCCAAAAGAATTACTAGTATTATTACTACAATTAAAATTGGCAATCCTATTTTTGGTAATTTTTCCATAATATTTTTAAGTTAGTTTTATATTAATCCGTTATATTTTCTCATAAACCATTCTATAGCAAGAGTTAATGCTATAATAGCTAATAAGTATTTCCAATCTATTAAAGGTACAATATTTTTGCTGCTTTTTTGAATTGGTTTATAGCGCTCATCATTTATTAAGTCATTAACCAATACTTTATAATTATCTACAAAATAACTAGAACCTTTACTATTAGTAGCTACTTTACGTAACTTTGTTACATCTGCATTTAAAAATTGTTGTTCTACGTTGTATTCCAGTATTTTAAAAGTTCCCGATTTAGAAATGTTTTCACTCGTTGCTTTAACAGTGAAATCATAATCTGAAGCTGGTAAACTACTTAAGTCTACTTGATAATTATTATTTTTTAAAATAAAGGGAACAGTTTTTACTGTTTCAGAAATTTTATCTTTTAGGGTTATTTTTAAATTCTCTTTAGCATCAAATTCATAATTTTTATTAAAAAATTGGGCTGAGATAATTACATTATTATTACCCTCATAAAATGATTCATACTCTATATCCAACCTATTTTTTCGTTTGTTCGAAGCTAAATATTGAATTAATTTACCTATAAAATTGTCAAATTCATTAAACCCCTTATTATTCACATAGCTTTGAGCTCTCCATTTCCATATATTTTCACCAAATAAAACAGCCTCTCGTCTTCCTCCTATCTCAAATGTTGACAATAGTGGTTCTTCAGTCTCTATACTTCCTACTTTTTTATATAATATTGTTTCTACAGGTACAGAAAACGTTGGTTCTCCAAAACTTGATAATAATGGTGGAAAAGAATTAAAGTTTAAATTTTCAACAATAAATGTATTATAATTCGCATTTAAAGTTGCTTGATAATCTTCAGTCTGGTTAGTAATATCTAACTTATAAGATTCATTTACAGAGTTAAGAAAACTCCAATCTGTTTTTGGGCCAGAAACAATAAATTTATTTCTATTTTTAGTTTTTAAAACCTCAAAAACACTTTTAAACGAATTGTTTGGCTGATACAGCACAACCAATTGAAAATCATCAATTTGATCAATTAACTCACGAGGTTTCAACAACGTCGCTTTTCGTTGCTCATTGCTTTCTATTGATTTTTTTATCGCCCCCAAATCGGGATGTAAAATAGAACTAACTATTGCTACTTTTGTTTGCTCATCGATAACTTCAACTGCAAAGTTTTTACTGTTATTAACTTTATTTTTTTCATTAACCGAAGACTCTATACTTGCTCTATATGTTTTTACTCCAATAGTATTTGCCGGCAAATTAAAATTTAAAATCTCTGAGCTCTTTTCTTTTGAAAAGCGAACATTTTTAGAATACACTACAGTATTACCAGATTTTATCTCAAATTTTGAGTTTAATGATTCATCTCCGTTATATACTAATATTACTTCAACAGGAAACTTGTTTTTTAAATATGCATATTTATTTACATTAAGCTGTTTAATCTTTAAATCAGAATAACGTGTAGTATCGCCTAATACTACTGGAAATATAGCCTGTTTATACTTACTAACAACATATTCATAATCACTACCATACGTTTGGTTTCCATCTGTTATTAATAGAGTTGGAGACAATGTGTTTTTATAAATTTGATTTAACTCATTAAAAGCTTTATCTATATTTGTTTGCCTTTCATTAAAAACTAATGAATCTGTTGTATTTAAAGATTTACCAAAAGAAAAAACATCTATGTTAAATTTATTATTTAATTCCTCGCTATTTGATATGTAGTTAACAATTTCCTTAGCATTTCCTTCTTGATTTAATTGTACTATAGAATTAGAATTATCTACAGCAACTACTAGATTTGGTTTTTCATTATATACTGTAATTTGTTCAAACTTGGGATTAATTAATAGTAATAATACTCCAAAAATGCTTAAAAAACGTAAAAAAGCAAAAAGAGCATTGTTTTTAGACGCTCTTTTTACTTTAAATTTATATTGGAAAAGCGCTAGTAAAAGCGCTACAATTCCAGCTAATATTATATATAATAGTGTTTGTGTAGACATTAATTAAGTTAACATTCCTCCATCAACATTTAATGTCTGTCCAGTTACATAAGCAGACATATCACTTGCTAAAAACACACAGGCATTAGCAATATCTTCAGGGCTACCACCTCTTTTTAAAGGGATAGCACTTCTCCAACCTTTAACAGTTTCCTCGTCTAATTTAGCTGTCATCTCAGTTTCTATAAAACCTGGAGCAATAACATTACTTCTTATATTTCTTGACCCCAATTCTAACGCAACAGATTTAGAAAAACCAATGATTCCTGCCTTAGAAGCAGCATAATTTGTTTGCCCAGCATTACCTTTAACTCCAACAACAGAACTCATATTAATAATTGAACCCTTACGTTGTTTTAGCATTGTTCTCTGTACTGCCTTAGTCATATTAAAAACAGATTTTAAATTGACTTCTATAACTTTATCGAAATCTTCTTCACCCATTCTCATTAATAAATTATCTTTAGTAATACCTGCATTATTTACTAAGATATCTATACTTCCAAACTCTTTAAGCACCTCTTCTGCTAAAGTTTGTGCTTCATTAAAATCAGCAGCATTACTTTTATATCCTTTAACTTTTACGCCTAAATTATTTAAATTTTTTTCAAGCGCATTGGCTGCATCTACAGATGAACTGTATGTAAATGCGATATTTGCTCCATGTTGTGCAAATACCTCAGCGATACCTTTACCTATTCCTCTACTAGCTCCAGTAATTATTGCTGTTTTACCTTCTAATAACTTCATTGAAAATTAGTTTTATATTTCTTTAACATCTGCATTATATACAGATTTCATTTTATTAATTAGTCATTCAAATATAGTAATTACTATGTGTTTTGAATAAAAAAAACCTCACAAATTATACGATTGTGAGGTTTAATTCTATTAATAAATGTTTTCTACAACTTAACTTCTTGAGGCTTTTCGTAATTGAATAAATAATCGATATCCATTTCCTGTACATCTCCTAACTTTTTAAGCGACTTAAAATCAATATCTTTTTTATTACCAATAACCATTACATTATAGTTTTCTCCTTTAATATTTTCATTAAAGAACTTACGTAAATCTGCCATTGTCATATTCTTAATAGCATTATACATTGCTTCACGATTATCTTCATTAATACCTAATTTCTGAAGTCTTTCGTATGACCAAAACACATTAGATTTAGTAATTCGTTGAGACGCTAATTTCTTTAATGTAGATTCTTTTGCTGCATTAAATTGATCTTCAGATTCTGGCATATTACTCATTAAATCCATCATAGCATCTACTGCCTGTGGCATTTTATTAGCTTGAGTACCTATATAAGCCATTACATAATTTGCATCTTCTTTTTTACGTGCTGTTGAATAACTCGACCACGCTGAATATGCTAATGATTTTGATTCACGAATCTCCTGAAATACAATAGAAGACAAACCTCCTCCAAAATAAGTGTTAAATAAAGTAGAAGCAGCCATGTTTTCTGGCTTAAAAGGTTCTCCTTTTGCTAAAAACATCATTTCACTTTGTACCATATCATAATCTACAAAGTATACATTTCCTCCAGTTTCTTTTTCCATGTAAGCCATAGCTTCAGGATACTCAATAAGTTTATCAGTAATTTTATGATATGTGTTTAAAGCTCCAACCGCAGCATCAACATCTTTACCATAATAAAAAATACGCTGTTTATAATCTTTCATACTCTTAGTTAAATCTACTAACTCTTGAGGATTAATTTTTTGCATATCACTTACAGAAATAATATTACGCAATCTTGAATTCTCACCGTATTTTGCGTAGTTTAATAAACCTGAACGTAAAATTCTTCCTTTACTAGTTTTATTATTCTGTCTTCCTTTTGCAATAGATTCAACATACTTACCATAAGCTTCTGCATTTGGAACAGCATTTTCCCATAAATGCTCTAACAACTCTAACCCTTTAGGTAAGTTTTCTTTCAATCCACTTAAACCAACATAAGTTTGTTCTCCTTGAGCACTTACGTAATAATCAATACCTAACTTGTAAAACTCTTTCTTTAATTCTTCTGCTGTATACTTTTCTGTTCCTAAATACTCTAAATAACCAGCGGCTAAACCTAGTTTTTTATCGCTATCACTTCCCATATCAAAGATGATATTCATATCAAATAAGTCATTACTCTCATTTTCAATATAAGATACATCCAAACCACTATCTGTTTTTGTTTTCTTAATAGCTGAAGCATAATCAACATACTTAGGCTCTAATGGTTTAGACTGCTTAGCATTAAATGCCTTAATATAAGCTGAAGAATTCTCTCTATTTAAGTTAACTGGAGTTATTCCTGGGTTAGATACTTTTACAATACTATTATCCTCACCTTTTCTCTTATAAGTAACAACATAATTATCCTTATAAAAAGTATTTGCAAAATCAATAACTTCTTGTTTAGAAACGGCTTTTAAAGCATCTAAAAATTTAACTTTATCTTCCCAATTTTCATGATGAATAAACGCATTGAAATATGCTGATGCTAAAGCTGTACTATTCTCATATTGCTGTAATTGAGATTTTTTTAAATCATTTACAACAGCATCTATCATCCAATCATCAAACTCTCCTTTTTTTAATTTCTCGACCTGGCTTAAAATTAATGTCTTTACTTCATCTAAAGATTGACCTTCCTTTGGAGAGCCACTAAAACTATGGTAACCATAATCATTTAAAAAAGTTGTCGAACAACCTGCTCTCTGAACTAATTGTTGTTGGTTTAAGTTTAAATCTATTAAACCTGCGTTTCCATTTGCTAAAATCATATCGCAAAGTGTAACCATTATTTCATCTTTAGTATTCACACCACCAGACCTAAAAGCAATAGAAACACTTTCTGCTGTTGGCCCAAACACTTCATTTGTAACAACACTAGTAATAGCTTCTTCTTTAGGTAATACAGGATGCGTTACTTCTTTTTTCTTTAAATTTCCAAAAGTTGCATTTACCTTTTTAATAGTATCATCAAAATCTAAATCTCCAACTAGCACCATTGCCATATTATTAGGCACGTAATACTTGTCGAAATAATTATTAATATCTACTAAAGAAGGATTTTTTAAATGCTCTGCAGTACCTATTGTTTTTTGCTGTCCATATGGATGATTAGGAAATAATCCCTCTAACATTGCTGCATAACGTTTTCTCCCATCACTATCCTGGCCTCTGTTAAACTCCTCAAAAACAGCCTCTAATTCGGTGTGAAATAGACGTAATACTAATTGACTAAAACGCTCTTCTTCTAATTCTAACCACTTTTCTAATTCATTAGCAGGGATTTTATTCTTGTAAACAGTTTCTTCGAACCAAGTATGAGCATTTGTGCCTGTTGCACCAAGAGAGCTCGTCATTTTATCATATTCATTTGCAACAGAGTAATTTGACGCTTCTAAAGACACTTTATCAATTTCTCTGTACAGTTCTAATTTTTTATCAGGATCTGTTTCTGCTCTATGCTGCTCATATAGTGCTGAAATTTTATCTAGATATACTTTTTCTT
This sequence comes from uncultured Lacinutrix sp., assembly GCF_947500325.1. Taxonomy (GTDB): domain Bacteria; phylum Bacteroidota; class Bacteroidia; order Flavobacteriales; family Flavobacteriaceae; genus Lacinutrix. The sequence goes on along the minus strand of NZ_CANMRQ010000011.1, from coordinate 82,593 downwards.
TCTCCCAATCTACAGTTCCTATTTCATCTGTACCTTTAAAAACCATGTGCTCTAAATAATGAGCTAATCCAGTCGATTCTTTAGGATCGTAATTAGAGCCTGCTCTTACTGCAATATAGGTTTGGATTTTAGGCTCGTCTGTATTCTTACTTAAATACACCTTAAGTCCATTCTCTAAAGTATATAAACGTAACCCAGTTGGGTCATTATTTACTGTTTCGTATTTAAAACCACTAGCATCTGTTTGAGACTCGGTTTTAAAAGCTATTTCTTTGTTTACATTGCCTTCTTTACAACTGTAGACAAACGCTACAAGCATAAGCAAAACAACTAATTTTAAATGTTTCATTTTTAATTATTTTTGATTGAGTTTAGTTTAAAAAAAAAGTTCGTCAGCTAATTTACAGCCAACGAACTTATAACGTTAATATATTATATATATTTTAACAGAATTTAACTATTAAAATACTAACAGCAAGGTTGTTTACCCTAAAACCTCAGCTACTTTCTTTCCAATCTCTGCAGGAGAATCTACAACATGAATCCCACAACTTCTCATAATTGCCTTTTTAGCTTGAGCAGTATCGTCGCTTCCGCCAACAATTGCTCCAGCATGTCCCATTGTTCGACCTGCAGGCGCTGTTTCACCAGCAATAAAACCAATAATTGGTTTCTTACTTCCGCTTTCTTTATACCAGTTTGCTGCATCAGCTTCTAACTGACCACCAATTTCACCAATCATAACAACACATTCCGTTTCAGTATCGTTTATTAATAACTCAACAGCTTCTTTAGTTGTAGTTCCAATAATTGGATCTCCTCCAATACCAATGGCAGTAGTAATTCCTAAGCCTTGTTTTACAACTTGATCTGCGGCTTCATATGTTAATGTTCCAGATTTTGAAACAATACCTACTTTACCAGACTTGAATACAAATCCTGGCATAATACCAACTTTTGCTTCACCTGGCGTAATAACACCTGGGCAGTTAGGTCCTACTAAGCGACAATCTTTACCTTTTATATAGTCTGAAGCTTTAATCATATCTGCAACAGGTATACCTTCAGTAATACAAATAATAACTTTAATTCCAGCATCCGCAGCTTCCATTATAGCATCTGCAGCAAAAGCTGGCGGCACAAAAATAATAGTTGTATCTGCTCCTACTTTCTCTACTGCTTCTTCTACAGTATTATAAACTGGCCTATCTAAATGAGTTTGACCACCTTTTCCTGGAGTAACACCTCCAACAACATTTGTTCCATACTCAATCATTTGTCCAGCATGAAAAGTACCTTCACTACCAGTAAAACCTTGAACTATAATTTTTGAATCTTTATTTACTAAAACGCTCATTTGTATATTTTTTGAATAATGCCACAAAAGTAAGTTTTTGATAGCTATTTTTTTAATCTATTTTAAATTTTTATTTCTAAAAATGTATTTGATTCTAAAGTTTTTTCATCTGCTTGCTGACTAATTTCATAACAGCGATATAATTTATCTTCTTTAACCTCCCAAACAGCAGTAAAATGCGCCAAAGCAACTTCATTATCTGGGTTCTCAATTGTATGAGCATATAAAGTATGTCTACTTGTTACAAACTCATTATCTTCCAATAAATGACTAAACTGAAAACGAAGTGTATTGTATGATTCACGTGTGCCTTTAAAAAAATCTTCAATTTCTTTATATTTAAGAATCATAAACCCATGACTACTATTCCAATGTAATTCACAATCATCATGGAAAAATTTAGAAACTACAGATTCATCATTTGCTAAATCTGAATCATAAAATGCTTTAACTATTGCTTTAGATGACATCTATTTATTTTTTAATTGATCTATTATATTAGGAATCTGCTTAACATAAGCTAATTCTTTTAGTTTTACTCTAGATTCTTCAATAGGTGTTCCAAAATAACTCTTACCACCTTGAACGGATTTTGTTACACCTGTCTGACCTAAAATAACGGCTTTTTTTCCTATTGTAATTCCGCTGTTTGTACCTACTTGTCCCCAAATAGTAACCTCATCTTCAATAATACAACATCCTGCTATTCCAACTTGAGATGCTATCAAACATTTTTTACCAATAACAGTATCGTGACCAACTTGAATTTGATTATCTAATTTAGATCCAGCTCCAATAGTTGTGTCTCCAGTTACACCTTTGTCTATTGTACAAAGCGCACCAATATCTACATTATCTTCAATAACGACTCTTCCACCAGAAACTAATTGATCAAAACCTTCTGGCCTATTTTTATAATAAAAAGCACTTGCTCCTAAAATACTACCAGAATGAATTGTTACATTATTACCAATAATGGCATCATCATATATAGTAACATTAGCATGAATAATACAATTATCACCTATAACAACATTATTACCAATAAAACAATTTGGCTGAATAATAGTGTTCGTTCCTATTATAGCAGACTCAGAAATACTTGAGTTTGCTGCCTGAAAAGGTTTAAAATGATTTGTTAGTTTATTAAAATCACGAAAAGGATCATCACTAATTAGTAATGCTTTTCCTTCTGGGCATTCGACATTTTTATTTATTAATACTATTGTTGCTGCAGATTGCAAAGCTTTATCATAGTATTTAGGATGATCTACAAAAACAATATCTCCAGATTCTACAACATGAATCTCATTCATACCAAGAACAGGAAAATCTTCATTGCCAACATATTCACAACCTATAAGTTGTGCAATTGCTTTTAAAGTATGTGGTTTAGGAAACTTCAATAAAACTACTCTTTAACACGTTCTTTATAAGTACCCTTTTCTGTTTCTACTTTAATTTTATCTCCTTCATTAATAAACAAAGGCACATTAACCGTTGCACCTGTCTCAACAGTTGCTGGCTTAGTAGCGTTTGTAGCTGTATTACCCTTTACTCCAGGCTCTGTTGCAGTAACTTCTAATACAACACTTGCTGGCAAATCAACAGATAAAGGTGCATTATCTTCAGAGTTAATAATAACAGTAACAACTTCTCCTTCTTTCATTAATTCAGGCTTATCTAAAGCAGATTCTGTTAATTGAATTTGAGTATAATCTTCTTGATTCATAAAATGATAGAAATCTCCATCATTGTATAAAAATTGAAACTTATGTGTTTCTACACGTACGTCTTCTAGTTTATGTCCTGCAGAAAATGTATTATCAATTACTTTTCCATTAGTTACACTTTTTAATTTTGTTCTAACAAATGCAGGTCCTTTTCCTGGCTTAACGTGTAAAAATTCTATTATTTTATAAATATCATGATTATACTTAATACATAATCCGTTTCTAATATCTGATGTAGATGCCATAAATTTCTTGTCTTTTATTAATTTGATTTGAAGTAACCCTTCATAATTCCGCGATGTGAATTCTTTATAAATTGAAGAATTTCATCACGTTCGGTAGTTGCTTCCATTTCAGCTTCAATAATATTGTAAGCTTGAGTATTATTATAATTTTTTTGATATAATATTCTAAATATATCTTGAATCTCTCTAATTTTCTCTGTCGTATAACCTCTTCGTCTTAATCCAACAGAATTAATACCTACATAAGATAAAGGCTCTCTTCCTGCTTTCACAAATGGAGGCACATCTTTTCGTACTAAAGATCCTCCAGTTACAAAAGCATGATTACCTACCGAACAAAATTGATGGACAGCTGTCATACCCGCTAAAATAACATAATCACCTATAGTAATGTGTCCCGCAAGGGTACTATTATTTGAAAATATACAATTACTACCAACAATACAATCGTGAGCAATATGGCAATACGCCATAATTAAGCAATTATCTCCCACTACAGTTTTCATTCTATCTGTAGTACCTCTATTAATAGTAACACACTCTCTAATAGTTACATTATCTCCAATTTCTGTAGTAGTATCCTCATCATTATATTTTAAATCTTGAGGCACAGCAGATATTACTGCTCCTGGAAAAATGTTACAATTCTTTCCTATTCTAGCACCTTCCATTATAGTTACGTTACTTCCTATCCAAGTGCCTTCACCAATGGTAACATTATTATAAATGGTTGTAAATGGTTCAATAACCACATTTTTTGCGATTTTTGCTCCTGGGTGTACGTAAGCTAATGGTTGATTCATTTTTTGTTATAATAATTTTAAAATGCGTTCGCAATTTAATGCTTTAGTTTAAAATAAAAACGAAAGCCTCACTTGTTTCATTTTTATGATTCTTTCACTTTGGTAATTTGAGCCATTAATTCTGCTTCTGCACACAGTTTCCCATTAGCATAAGCATAACCTTGCATGTGACATATACCTCTTCTTATTGGTGTAATTAACGAACATTGAAATATTAATGTATCACCAGGAACTACTTTTTGTTTGAATTTTACTTTATCAATTTTCATGAAAAAGGTTAGATAATTCTCTGGATCCGGAACAGTACTAAGTACTAGAATTCCTCCCGTTTGTGCCATTGCTTCAACAATTAACACACCAGGCATTACTGGTGCTCCTGGAAAGTGACCTGCAAAAAATGGCTCGTTCATGGTAACGTTTTTCATACCAATTACATTTTTTTCGGTCAATTCAAAGATTTTATCTATTAACAAAAATGGCTGTCTATGCGGTAACATGTCCATAATTTGATTAACATCCATTAATGGTGCTTGATTCAAATCTATTTCAGGAACATTATTACGTCTTTCGTTTTTTATAATTTTAGATAGCTTCTTAGCAAATTGTGTATTCACAAAATGCCCTGGCTTATTAGCTATTACTTTACCTCTTATTCTAGTACCTATAAGTGCTAAATCACCTACAACATCTAACAATTTATGTCTTGCTGCTTCATTAGGGTGGTGCAATGTTAAATTATCAAGAATACCATTTGGTTTAACAGCAATCTTTTCCTTTCCAAAGGCTACTTTTAATTTTTCCATTGTGTCTGAAGATAATTCTTTATCAACATATACAATTGCATTATTTAAATCTCCTCCTTTTATTAAACCATGCTCTAAAAGTGATTCTAATTCATGTAAAAAACTAAAAGTTCTTGAGTCTGAAATATCTTTCTTGAAATCTGAAATATGATTTAACGTTGCATTTTGAGTCCCTAACACTTTAGTACCAAAATCTACCATTGTAGTAATTTGATACTCTTTTGCAGGCATCACTAAAATTTCACTTCCTGTTTCTTCATCTGTATATGAAATAACATCTTTTACTATAAATTCTTCTCTAAAAGCATCCAACTCAACAATACCAGCTGCCTCAATTGCTTCTACAAAAAATTTAGATGAACCATCCATAATTGGAGGCTCAGATTGATTTAATTCAATAACAGCATTATCAATATCTAAGCCTATAAAAGCTGCAAGAACATGTTCACAAGTTTGAATAGTAACCCCGTTTTTTTCTAAACAAGTACCACGTTGTGTGTTTGTAACATAATTAGCATCAGCCTCAATAATTGGCGAACCTTCTAAATCTATTCTCTTAAAAGCAAAACCTGAATTTTCAGGCGCAGGTTTAAAAGTTAAGGTTACATCTTTACCAGTATGTAATCCTACACCTTTTAAAGAAATTTCTTTTTCTATAGTTTTTTGCTTGACTTCCGAATTAACTATTGCCATGTTCTTTTTTTTCTAATTCGTTTATTGTTTTTGCCAATTTAGGCAAGTTTTTAAAGTATACATACGACTTGTTCCAGTCTCCATAACCAAATGCAGGTGAGCCTTGTAATATTTCATTGTCTTTAATATTCCTACCTATTCCAGACTGCGCTTGAATTTTAACACCATTACCAATAGTTAAGTGTCCTGCAAAACCTACTTGCCCTCCTATTTGGCAATTTTCTCCAATTTTTGTAGAACCAGCTATACCTGTTTGAGCTGCTATAACTGTATTTTTACCTATTTCTACGTTATGCGCTATTTGAATTTGATTATCCAACTTAACACCTTTTCTTATAATAGTAGAACCTAGAGTTGCTCTATCAATAGTAGTAGCAGCACCAATATCAACAAAATCTTCAATGACTACATTACCAATTTGTGGAACCTTAGTATATTCTCCAGATTCGTTAGGTGCAAAACCAAAACCATCAGCGCCAATTATTGCTCCTGAGTTAATAACACAATTACTACCTACGGTACATTCTGAATAAATCTTAGCACCTGAAAAAATCACAGTATTATCTCCAATTATTACATTATCACCAATATATGAACTTGGAAAAATCTTAACATTCTTTCCGATTTTAACATTATCTCCTACATAAGTAAATGCTCCTACATAAATATCTTCGCCTAAAATTGCAGATTGAGAGATATACGAAGGTTGTTCTACACCAAATTTATTAAGCTTTACTTGATTATAATATTCAAGTAATTTAGAAAAAGACTTGTAAGCATCTTCAACCTTAATTAAGGTTACAGAAACCTCTTGTTCTGGTTCAAAATCTTTTCCTACAATAGCTATAGATGCTTTTGTAGTATATATATATGGTGTGTATTTAGGATTAGCTAAAAATGTTAGCGCACCTTCTACTCCTTCTTCAATTTTAGATAGTTTAGAAACTTCAGTCTGTGGATTACCCACAATATCACCTTCTAATATACCTGCTATTTGTTCTGCTGTAAACTTCATCTGACGCAAAAATAGAAAAAATAATCACAATTTTTCCTTTGGATAACAGATATAATATTTAGTCACTGGTTTAGATAGTGCTTTGAGATTTAATTGATCTGAAGCTTTAACTATATCTTCAATTTTTCCGTTTTTATGCAAAATACTTATACCTTGTTTTTTTTGTGTGTAAGCTTGATTTGAAATTTCTCCTGTAAAAACAAAATAATCTGCTTCATCTTCAGATATAGAATATTTTTCAATTAAATCTTTTTTATGCTGTAACAACAACGCCGGTTTTATACTTTTTTTCTTTATTTTAACCTTAAGTAAGTCTCTATTAATAATCATATAGCACAAATTCTTTAAAACAAAATCATCATGATATTGCCAATCTTTCATTGCAGAAACAATATCATAATCATCTAGTTTTGAAAAAGTTCCTAATACTTCTAAAGAAAAATCTTTTATATTGATTTCATTATCCAAAAAGTATTTTAAAGACTTACTTGCTGGCAATTCTATTCCTTTTTTTGTTAATTCCTTAGCGCGTTTTAATACGCGAATAAGCAATTGTTCGGCAGATAAACTCGTTTTATGCAAATAGACTTGCCAATACATTAAACGTCTAGCAACAAGAAATTTTTCAACAGAATAAATACCTTTATCCTCTACTACTAACTCATCATTTTTAACATTAAGCATTGTTATTAAACGTTCACTATTAATGTTACCTTCTGCTACTCCGGTATAAAAGCTATCTCGTTTTAAATAATCTGCTCTATCCATGTCTATTTGACTTGATATTAATTGGCACATAAATTTCCTGTGATACTCTCCCTTAAATATTTTAATAGCTAAAGTTAAATCGTTGTTAAATTCTGCATTCAAAGCCTCCATAAAAAGCATTGATATATGCTCATGAGAAACACCATTAACTATACTATGTTCCATAGCGTGAGAAAAAGGCCCATGTCCAATATCGTGTAATAAAATAGCCACTAATAATGCATTTTCCTCTTCGTCGCTAATTTCAACACCCTTAAAACGAAGTACTTGAATAGCTTTTTGCATTAAATGCATACAACCTATCGCATGATGAAAACGTGTGTGATGCGCACCTGGATAAACCAGATAACTCATACCCATTTGGGTAATACGACGTAGTCGTTGAAAATATTTATGTTCTATTAAATCGAAAATTAAAGAATTTGGGATAGTAATAAATCCGTAAATTGGGTCGTTTAATATTTTAAGTTTGTTACTTGTCTGCAAACTGAGAATTTTTCAATGATTTATATAAACAAATATACATGGATAAAATAAATATACTTTGGGTTGATGATGAAATCGATTTATTAAAACCACATATTCTTTTTTTAGAGAAAAAAAATTATAATGTTTCTACTTGTAATAGCGGAACAGAAGCAATAGAAATTCTTGATGATCAAAAATTTGACATTGTTTTCTTAGATGAAAACATGCCTGGTCTTACAGGGTTAGAAACCTTACATGAGATTAAAGAAAAACAAGATTCTCTTCCTGTAGTTATGATTACTAAAAGTGAAGAAGAGTATATAATGGAAGAAGCCATTGGTAATAAAATTGCTGATTACCTTATAAAACCTGTAAATCCGAATCAAATTCTATTAAGCTTAAAGAAAAACCTTGATCATTCTCGATTAGTTTCTGAAAAAACAACTTCTAATTACCAACAAGAATTTAGAAAAATTGCGATGGATATGGCGATGGTAAATTCTTATGAAGAGTGGACTTCTCTATACCAAAAATTAATTTATTGGGAAATGCAACTAGAGGATATTGAAGATACTGGCATGTTTGAAATATTAGAATCTCAGAAGAATGAAGCCAATATTCAATTCGGTAAATTTATAGATAAAGAATACCCAACTTGGTTTGAACCAAATACAGATGCTCCAACATTATCTCATGTCTTATTTAAAGATAAAGTCGCGCCAGAACTTAGTAAAGAACAACCAACTTTATTAGTAGTTATTGATAATTTACGATACGATCAATGGAAAGCTTTTGAACCTATAGTGTCTAACCATTACAAAAAGAAAACAGAAATTCCTTTTTTTAGTATACTTCCAACTGCAACGCAATATGCTAGAAATGCCATTTTTTCTGGATTAATGCCTAGTGACATGGAAAAATTACATCCTGAGTATTGGAAAAATGATACAGATGAAGGTGGTAAAAACATGCATGAAGCAGATTTTTTAAATGCACAAATGAAACGTTTAGGCATTAATAATTTAAAACACGAATACTACAAAATAACAAACTTAAGAGATGGTAAAAAATTAGCCGACAACTTTAGAGGACTAAAAGACAACGATTTAACCGTTGTGGTATACAATTTTGTTGATATGTTATCGCACTCTAAAACAGAAATGGATGTTGTAAAAGAATTAGCCTCAAATGATAAAGCTTACCGTTCACTTACCCAAAGTTGGTTTAAAAATTCTCCATTACTAGAAATGATACAACAAGCTCAACAAATGGGGTTTAAACTTATTTTAACTACTGATCATGGCACAATTAACGTAAAAAACCCTTCAAAAGTAATTGGAGATAGAGATACTAGTTTAAATTTAAGATACAAAACTGGCCGCAGTTTAAGCTATGAAAGCAAAGATGTATTAGCTGCTAAAAACCCAAAAACCATTCATTTACCATCTTTATCAATGAATAGCTCTTTTATTTTTGCAAAAAGTGATTTGTTTTTTGCTTACCCAAACAATTATAATCACTACGTAAGCTATTATCGTAATACTTATCAACATGGAGGTGTTTCGCTAGAAGAAATGATTATTCCATTTGTAGTACTAGATCCAAAATAATACTACAAACTATAAACAACTATGGTTATATGCCAGATATTATAATTAAATAAAATTAGTATGAAATCATAGTTGTTATTACTTATTTTTGAAAAAAAAGTAAAACATTGGAAAGAATCTACACTTTAAAAGATATAGAAACTGTAGCAAAGCAAATAATTGATATAGCTACATCTAACATTTTTCTATTTCATGCAGACATGGGAATGGGAAAAACTACTCTAATTAAAGCAATAGTAAAAGCATTAGGTTCTAAAGATAGGGTTAGCAGCCCAACATTCTCACTAGTAAATGAATATAAAACAGAAGCAAATTCCATTTATCATTTCGACTTATATAGAATTGAGAATGAAGAAGAATTATATGACTTTGGAATTGAAGATTATTTAAATAAAAACGCCATTTTATTAATTGAATGGCCGGAAATAATTACTCCTTTATTAAATAAAAATTACAATATAATAGAAATTACCTCTCCAAATATTGAAGACAGAAAGCTCTCGTTTCTTAACATATGTTAAGGCTTACGGTATTTTTTCTTATCATTAAAAATTGTATTTTTGAAACATTACGGTTTTAGCCGTAATGAAATTTAAACAAAAATGTTTTTTTAACATATTTTTAACATATACAAGCAATATTGCTTAGTGATTTATATAAATTAGGACTATTAATTAATTTAAATCCCTAACATTATGAGAACTAAAAAGTATGTAATAGCTTTGGCTATTTTCGGTGGTGTTTTATTCACTGCAAACGCAACTAACATTATTGACTTAAATGACCAAAAAGAAACAGGAGTTGACAAAAGAAAAATCAAAGTTCCAACACACGGATAAAAACAATTTTATCAAAGGGTCAATTATCGCAACTATTATTGCCTTAACACCTTTGCTATTTCAAATTTATAAAAGTGTTCCAAAAACTAAAATTTGGGACACTTTTTTATTTACATATAATAGCGCATATTATGAAGATGCAAATGTTGCTTTTTGGGTGCTATCTGGTAAGTTAATACCTTTAATATTACTAATTATTTGGTTTTTTACTTGCCGACATTGGTGGCATCATGCAATAATAGTACCTATTACCCTTTATATTTATCAAGCGATAAATGCTATTAATGATGATTTAGTTTTTTTTGACGAAGTAAATTTCTTAGACTTACTACCTGTAATGATAATAATTATACCATCAATATACCTAGTACGGGCTAGAATTTTCTACAAACTAAACACTGTAAACAAAACAACTCAAGAATTAGAAGATGAGCTAACTTTTAAGCCTAGAACTATTTGGGAAAAAATCAAACAGTATTTTTAAGGATAATTCTACATTTCAATATTTTATTCGTAATTTAATTCCTTATAAAACTCGAATAATAAACAATGGCAAAATCCATTACCCCATTTTCTAAAGCACAATTATTACCACAGGAGGAAACTTTAGAAATTTTAAAACACAAAAGCTCTTTATTTATAGGTATTCCAAAAGAAACCTCATTTCAAGAAAAACGAGTATGCCTAACTCCAGATGCTGTTTCAGCAATTGTTAATAACGGCCATCGTGTACTAATAGAATCTGGCGCTGGTGAAGGTTCAAAGTTTAGTGATAGAGATTATAGTGAAAATGGAGCTGAAATCACTAATGATGTAGCTAAGGTCTATGGATGCCCTATGATATTAAAAGTTGAACCACCAACTATCGAAGAATTAAAACTAATAAACCCGCAAACGATATTAATTTCGGCATTACAATTAAAAACTCAGAACAAAAAGTATTTTGAAACTCTAGCTTCGAAACGCATAACAGCACTAGCTTTTGAGTTTATTAGAGATGATGATGGTGCTTATCCTGCTGTTCGTGCTTTAAGCGAGATTGCAGGTACGGCTTCCGTTTTAATTGCTGCCGAATTATTAAGTAATTCTAATAAAGGAAATGGTTTAATGTTTGGAAACATTAGTGGTGTACCACCAGTTGAAGTTGTTATTTTAGGAGCAGGAACTGTTGGCGAATTTGCAGCAAGAAGCGCTATTGGTTTAGGTGCAAACGTTAAAGTGTTTGACAACTCTATCACAAAATTACGTTGTATACAAACCAATTTAGGGCGCACTCTATACACCTCCACTCTACAACCTAAATATTTAAAAAAAGCATTGAGACGATGTGATGTTGTTATTGGTGCAGTTCGTGGAAAAGATCGTGCACCAATTATAGTTAACGAGGATATGGTTGAACAAATGAAAAAAGGTTCGGTTATTATTGACGTTAGTATAGACATGGGTGGCTGCTTTGAAACTAGTGAAGTCACTACACACAAACAACCTACATTTAAAAAGCATGGTGTTACACACTATTGTGTACCAAATATTCCTGCACGTTATTCTCGTACAGCTTCTGCTGCAATTAGTAATATCTTTACACCATATTTACTTAAGATTGCCGAAGATGGTGGTTTAGAACATTCTTTAAGAGTAGATCGTGGACTTAAAAATGGCCTATATTTTTACCATGGTATTTTAACAAATAGAGCTGTTGGCGAATGGTTTGACCTAAAATATAGTGATGCTAATCTTCTAATATTTTAATTCTTTTATTTTATTTAATAAACACTACTCTAAGTGAGAATAAATAACGAATTTTGCAGCTATTATAAATTAGAATAGTAAAGTTTTTTTCAATGAATTTACTTAAACGATTTGGTTATTATTTTGGCGGATTTGCCATTGGTTTAGTGCTATTAGCATTTTTTTTAAATGGAAAAAAAGTATCTTGTGATTATGGACCAGACGCTAGAGTTTTAAAAAATATAAACTCTAAAGAAATTGTTTATTCAAGTAGTGCTACAGAGTTTATTACATCAAAAAACATAGACACTACAGATATAAATTATATTCTATACAAAGGTGACATTAACTTTTCTAAAAGCGAAAGTAGAAAGAAACCATGTGGCATTTACCAAATTGAGGGAGAAATAAACAAAAAAGAAGCAGCAATCACTGTCGAAAACTGTGAAAAAACTGCAACTTTAAAATCTATTGAATTTTTAGATTAAGCCTTTCTGCGCTTACGTTCTTTTTTAATTAACGCTAATTCTCTTCCTGTTTGTCCTGCCACACTAGTATTTTCTTCTGCACGACGAATAAGATAAGGCATCACATCTTTAACTGGACCAAACGGTAAGTATTTAGCAACATTATACCCTAAATCGGATAAATTATAACTAATATGATCACTCATCCCATATAATTGTCCAAACCAAACACGCTCATCTGCTGATTCTATATTTAAAGTTTTCATTAATTGCATAGCAAGAAAAGTACTTTCTTCATTATGAGTACCAACAAAAATTGAAATAGTATTCAGATTATTCAAAATATACTCTAAGCAAGCATTAAAATTATCATCAGTATCTTGTTTGGTTTCACAAATTGGAGACTTATACCCTTTTTCACTAGCTCTTGTTCTCTCTTTTTCCATATAAGCGCCTCGAACAATTTTAAACCCCATTTTAAATCCTTTTTCTTCAGCTCTATTATGTGACGCTTTTAAAAATTCTAATCGATCCCAGCGATAAGTTTGCAAAGTATTATAAACAACTATAGCGTCCTTATTATAACGCTCCATCATTTGCTCAACCAACTTATCTGCTGCATCTTGCATCCAGCTTTCCTCGCCATCAATCAATACTTCCACCTTTTTTTCTTTAGCTAGTTTACATACTTGATCAAAGCGATTTACAATTCTACTCCATTCTTCTTGCTCTTCACTTGCTAGCTCCTGCTTCTCTCCTATCTTTTGAAACAATGCAAACCTTCCAAATCCAGTTGGTTTAAATACCACAATAGGAATTGCTTCTTTTTCATCAGCAAAATGAATAATATCCAATATTTTTTGTGTTGCATCATCAAAAAAAGCTTCTGTTTCTTTTCCTTCTACCGAATAATCTAAAACAGAACTCACACCTTTACTATACATTTTATCTATAGCCGGAATACAATCTACTTCTGTTACTCCTCCACAAAAATGATCAAAAACAGTAGCTCGTATTAAGCCTTCTATTGGTAAATTCGCTTTTAAAGCAAAATTTGTTGCAGCGGTACCAATACGAACCAAAGGTTCTTTTGAAATCATTTTAAATAAAAAATAAGCACGTTCTAGCTCTGAATCACTTTTCAAAGCAAATGCAACTTGGGTGTTATCGAATGTGTTTTCTGAAATCATTTAAATACAAAATAATATTTGCACAAATATAAATGAACAAAGTCTAAATTCTTTAAAAACTCCTTATTTTTACATCACATATAATACACTATTAATGACCTCAATTACAACCCAAGATTATACTATAGATTTTAATAACGCTGGTTACGAAGCTTTAAATAAGCATATAAAAAAATCTAACTATTCTAAAATCTTTATCCTTGCAGACGAAAACACCAATATAGATTGCGTACCACATGTTCTAGCAAATTTAAGTGCAGATATTGAATATGACATTCTTGAAATAGAACCTGGAGAAGAACAAAAAAACTTAGATATATGCTTAGGCCTTTGGGAAGCATTATCCGAATATGGCGCAGACAGAAAAAGTCTAATTATTAATATTGGCGGTGGCGTAATAACTGATTTAGGTGGCTTTATAGCCTCTACTTTTAAACGTGGTATAGATTTTATTAATATTCCTACATCACTTTTAGCAATGGTAGATGCTTCTATTGGCGGAAAAACCGGTATAGACTTAGGGACTTTAAAAAATCAAATTGGAGTTATAAACACGCCTGAATTAATTGTAGTGGATATCAACTTTCTTGAAACACTTCCTCCATTAGAAATTAGATCTGGACTAGCCGAAATGCTAAAACACGGTTTGATTTATTCTGAAGATTATTTTAATCGTTGCTTAAATATTAGAAATTTAAACCTTGAAGAATTAGGTGGACTAATTCATGAATCTATTACTATAAAAAAGAATATTGTAGACAAAGACCCTAAAGAACAGAATTTAAGGAAAACCCTAAATTATGGACATACGTTAGGTCACGCTATTGAATCTTACTTTATGGAAACAGAAGGCAAAGAAAGACTACTTCATGGAGAAGCTATTGCTATTGGAATGGTATTAGCCAACTACCTTTCTGTTGAAACACTTGGTTTTTCTGAAGAAAAAAACAAAAGCATTAAAAACAATCTTAAAGAATTATATGGTCATATTGAATTTTCTAACGAAGATTTACCTCCTATTATTGAACTTCTTAAGTATGACAAAAAAAACGAACACGGAAATATTAATTTTGTCCTATTAAAATCTATAGGCAATCCTAAAGTTGACTGTATAGTTGACAATGAATTAATTATTAAAGCCTTCAATTTTTATAGCAGTTAATTCATTTTAATTAAAAAAAATTGTAATTTTATAAGGACGCTTACTATCTAATCTAAACTTATCTATTAACATAAAATTTCTAGTTATGAAAAGAGTAATTGTTGATTATAAGAAGCTAACGCCTAACGTGTTAAATTTACTTACACAAAGATTCCCAGATGGTTATGGTGATAAAGACATTATTGTTTTTGACAACCATAAAAACGAAACTATTGAAGCCGTAGAAGTTAAAACAGAAAACACAATCTACTTAGTTAAAGTAAATAGTAAATTACATTACACTATGGCTAATTTTAATAAAGATGACGTTTTAGAACTTAACGATAATGGTCACATTATTGTTGACGAATCTTTACTAAAAGAAGAAGACTAATTATAAATATCTTTCTTCTATTATTCTGCAGTGATGTTTTTCGTGCCCAATAATTAAAAACCCTAAAGCACGAACAGACACTTCACCAGAACCTGCAATACCTTTATTTAACAGTGTCTTCCTAGCAAAGCTTTTAAACAT
Source organism: uncultured Lacinutrix sp. (assembly GCF_947500325.1). Classification (GTDB taxonomy): domain Bacteria; phylum Bacteroidota; class Bacteroidia; order Flavobacteriales; family Flavobacteriaceae; genus Lacinutrix. The sequence goes on along the minus strand of NZ_CANMRQ010000011.1, from coordinate 67,198 downwards.
GCATATTGTAGACTGTCTTAACACTACAAATTCTTCTATTAAGTCCTCGATGGATCTAGCATTAGACTCACTATTTGCAACATAGTCATCTTGCTCAAATCCTGAAACAGGCGTTTTATCCTTTCTTGAAAACCTTAAAGCGCGATAACAAAATATACGTTCTGTATCTAATAAATGAACTATAACTTCTTTAATAGTCCATTTACCTTCAGCATACCTATATTCTAACTTATCTTTTGGAATAGATTGATAAAATGTCTTTATTTCATGTAAGCCATTTTCTAAACCCTCAATCAACTCAATATTCCCAACTTGATTAATATAATTTTGAAAATATGGTAAATATTCTGTAGTACTTAAATCTTTAATAGTCATAGCCTGTATTTTTTCAAATAAATGTAATAAAAAAACCCCTATAGTATAGATACTAAAGGGGCTGATTTATAAAAATAATTAAAATTATAGTTTTGTAAAGATATCATGCATTAAACGCTTCTTATCGTTTAAGCTCTCTTCTAAAGAAATCATAGTCTCTGTTCTATAAACACCTTCTATATCGTCTAACATAAAGATAACATCTTTAGCATGCTCAGTGTTTCTAGCCCTTATTTTACAGAAAATATTAAATTTCCCTGTAGTTACATGTGCTACAGTTACATATGGTATTTCATTAATACGTTCCAAAACAAATTTGGTTTGCGAAGTGTTTTGAAGAAATACTCCTACATATGCAATAAAAGAGTATCCTAGTTTTTTGTAATCTAATGTTAATGAAGATCCCTTAATTATACCAGCATCTTCCATTTTCTTAACTCTTACATGAACAGTTCCTGCAGAAATTAATAATTTTTTAGCGATGTCTGTAAAAGGAACTCTTGTGTTATCGATCAACATATCAAGAATTTGATGATCAATCTCATCTAGTTTAAATTTAGCCATTTACGTTTGTTTTATTAAATAAAAAGCAAAAATAATACATTTACAATGAATTATCTACATTAAAAACTAAGATTAACCAATATTTAATGATAATTTTACATTTTCGATATATACGAAATCGATTTCGTTACCTACAAACAAATGCTCTTTTTTTAAGTTGTAAACACTGTTATTATTGGCATTTAAATAGTTATGAGCATAAAAGCCATCTAGTTTTTCGATTTTTTCAACTTTAGGCACAAAATGCAGCTTATTTTCTATTAATTTTTCTTGATACTGTATAGCCACATCAAGAATTTCTCCATTAAAATCTACATCTTGAATAATTATATCGTAAAACAGTTTTTCATTTTCTGGTATTAACAAATACAACTTATCATCATTTACATCTATAGTATTAAGTACAATTGCTTGTAAAGCTACTATGTAAGATTGAAAAATTAAACGCCTCACCTCTTCTCTATTATAGTCGTTAGCTAAATGACCGGCTTCAAAAAGCACAGTAGGCACATTAAACCTTTGAAAGGTATCTCCAACACAGTTAATATTAAAAGCATCATCATAAATACCAACTTTATTTGGTATTTCACTTTGTAACATAGTATTCATCTTAACTATTATAGACATTGCTTTTCTGCGATTATCTGTAATAGTACACTCAATATCTTGAGCAGGAGATAAAAAAGACAAAGCAGCTGTATTACTTGTATTACCAGCACTAAATATAGTACGTTGCCCATGTAAATTAAAGCAATAATCGGGCTGAACTTTATTATACAGATCTCTCAGCACATTACTTTCTGGCTGAGTTAAATCTTGTGCATCACGATTTAAATCAATTTTATTTGCATTTAAACGCGTATAAGCTTTAGCACCATCTGGATTTAAAATAGGTATTATAACAATTGTAATAGACTCTAAAATTGATCTAGAGTAATCTTTGTCTTCGCAAAAGAAGTTTAATAAGTCGAATATTGCCTTGGTAGTTGTCGATTCGTTTCCATGCATTTGAGACCACATTAACACTTTTTTGGATCCAGTACCTAAAGTAATAGAGTATATATTTTCTTTTAACACAGACTCACCAATCACTTCAATTTTAAAATGCTTAGTATGTTTTTCTAAAAGAGGTTTAATGTTTTTAGTATGTATATAACGCCCAAAAAGCGAAGCTTCGAAGTGCTGTTTATATAGTGATTTTAAATCTTCAATTGTCATATGTAAATTAATAGTGATACAAATGTAAACATTAATAAATTTACAATTGTAAACTCATTTGTTTACAATTGTTGTTTACATCTGTCTACAAATAATAGTCTTTTAATCTAGATTTGTTTATTAAAAGTATTTTGTGTTTTATAATTATTTAATTTTCTCTTTAATAATTTATAAATCAGATAACTATAGTTGTTTATGTAAAGTAAAAGTTTACAATTGTATCATATTTAATGTATTTATCTTGCATAGCAAAAACAATATGTTTACATTTGTAACGTTCTAAATTCAATAATCACTGTTTACAATGATAAACAACGAAGCATTTACTAAAAGACTCAAAAAAGTCATAGAATATTATGGAGAAAGTGCCTCTTCTTTTGCAGAAAAAATTGGTGTGCAACGTTCAAGTATATCTCATATTTTATCTGGTAGAAATAAACCCAGTTTAGAATTTGTTCTCAAAGTACTCTCCTCTTTTCCTGAAGTAGAATTGTATTGGTTAATGAATGGCAAAGGAAGTTTTCCTGCTAAAAAAGTTTCTGAAGAAAAAATAATAGAAAAACCAATTTCACAAAATCAAGATTTATTTTCTAAAACTGAAATTAAAATTGATCCAGATGAAAAAACAAAAACTGAAATAAAAACTGAAACTGAAAAATTTCAAAACCAAAATTCTGAAATAAAGCAAATAGTTTCAAATTCAAAAAAAGAAATTGAGCGTATTGTTATTTTTTATAAAGATGGTAGTTTTTCAAATTTTGAAAATTAAGTACTACGGATTAATAATTTTCAAATACGCGATTTATACGTAATACCAAATACAACACAAAATAAGACTAATAATTAATTTTATTTCCTATTTCTTCTTCGTTACAAAATTGAACAATAGCTAATGCTATTTTTAAATTTCACGCCTTGAATAAACGGAAATAAATTTCAATTCTATACGACTCATTTTATATTATATTTGGTATAATGTTTTTACATCTAAAATATTGCTTCAATAACTTTAGATAAACTTTTTTTTCGATTTTCATTTTATCTATATTCGACTCATGAATGATATAGTTTATGATAAAGGTCGAGTTGCTTCATTTTGTGATGCTGTTTTCTCTATTGCAATGACCTTACTTGTTTTAGAAATTGAAATTCCAGAAACTCAAAAAATATACGATGTTGGGATTATGGAATTGCTAAGTAATAGGATTCCTAGTTTTATTGGTTTTTTTGTTAGTTTTTTAGTAACTGCTCTTTACTGGGTTTCTCACTTACGTATTTTTAAATACGTAACAAAAATTAATGATAAACTGTTATGGATAAATATATTCTTATTATTGTTTGTTGTACTACTTCCATTCTCAACTGCTTTATATGTAGAAGGATTTAATACTAATGGACCATTTATTTTATATAGTATAAACTTGACTTGTATTGGTGTTTTTAATTTTTTACTAATTCAAAATATTTCTAAAAATGAAATGGGCAAATTAGGTATGACTCCAATATTAGCAAAGTGGTTAAAATTTCGTTCCTTAAATGCTATTTTTGTTTGGCTACTATCTATAATCATTTCGCCTTTATTACCTCTAACCGCTCGCATGCTATTTGTTTTAATTTTTGTTTTTCAAATATTTGCTGACCGCTGCTATTTTAAAAAGAGAATGGTTTAATATATTTTAGATTCTTTTTCAGTTTAAAAATTATAGTATTCATTAAATTTGTTAGAAATTATTAAGCTATGAAAAACATATATTTTCTAATTGTATTACTAGTAACTTTTACTAGTTGTTTGAATACATCAAAACGTGATTGCAAAGATTATAAAATTGGAACATTTACATTTGAATATATAGTAAATGGAGAATCTAAAACCGGGTATATTACTAGATCTAAAAACCTACAAATTGAAACTTACGATAACAAAATAGATTCATCTGAAGTTAGATGGGTAAACGATTGTGAGGTTATTTTTAAAACTATTAATCCAAAACGTATGGTAGATAAAAATGACATTCATTTAAAGATATTAACAACAACAGATTCTAGTTATACTTTTGAGTATTCGTATGTTGGGAAAACTCAAAAACAAAAAGGTATTGCTTTCAAAACAAAACTTAAAAAGAAATAATAATTATGAGCAAACTACTACGCTGTACATTTATATTTTTCTTTTTAGGGTGTTTCTTTTTATCTGCTCAAGAAAAACAAGACACTATTCTTAAATACCCAAAACATTGGCGTTATGAAAAAGTGAACTTACCTCTTGATTTTGCACCAAAAATGAAACACAAAGGTTTTGAAGAATTGCGCTTTGCTCCTGGTATGTTTGACACTAGTGCCGAAAAATATTTTACTTATGTTTTTGTAATTGCTATAGATGATGAAACTAATTTTTCTAAACGCAAAACGAAAAAACTATTGTATCAATATTACAGAGGTTTGTGTGCTATAGTAGCAAAATCGAGTAAGCAAGATGTAGATGTTTCTAAAATTAAAATTTGCTTAAAAAAAACAAAACAGCCTATAAAATCTAAAAAAACATATTTAGGAGAAATACAATACTTCGATACTTTTAACAAAGGAGAAGCCATTCTTTTAAATATAGAATTAGAAACTATTACCGATAAGCTAGCCAATAAAACTTACATAATAGGACTCGTTTCCCCTACAAAAAAGGATTCTGATGTTTGGAAAGAATTACATACTATTAGAAAAAATATATACTATTTTAAAGGAGGATTATAGTATGTTTTTTTTATCAGAAATGATGTTTTTAATAATTTTCTCCTAACAAAAAGCATATTTATTTTAGTATTTATTCTTTTTTATTAAAATCACTATTTTATAATAACAACAACGTTTAGCACATGTTTTTAATATGTCTAAATTCATGAATCTAGACATATGTTTCTTGATTTTAAACATTAAATTAATGTATGTTTGTTATAGATAGTAGTTTTAAATATTAAGTAACATATTTATAAAACTTTATACTAATAAGGTAAAATTAGTTCATTTTTTTTCTGAATTATATGCTTAATAAGCATATAAAATTTAGTTAGTTATGTTTTTTATTAAACAAGAAACAAAATTATAGAAAAACCCCTTTTCAAGTAGCCAAGACAATTATTCACGAAGCAATACACGCATATTTGTTTGTTAAAATACTAGATTGCGACCAAGGAAGCGCAATAACTCAAATAAACCAATCTACTTTTGAAGATTTACTAAATATTTACTTTGAAGACAATTGCACTCAAGACCAAGGACAACACGATTTTATGATTACTTCTATGTTGCCCGTTATGATGCAAATATTGTCCGAAGTAAAAGATAGTCTTATACCAGAAAATCAGCAAGAAAGTATAGAAGGATTTGATTTCTTATCACTAACAGAGAATCAAACAGACCCTCTTTTAACAGAAAGTACAATATTCAACTGGTCAAGCATGTACTATTATCTTTCTCTTACCGGTCTTCACACTGTTAATTCTTTTGATGAAATAATACCAGATGGTACAGCAAGTCATTTTTTATGGCAAGCTTATCGAGCAAAACTAAACACGTTAAGTAAAAATTGCTACGAATAAACTTTGGTTCGATTTTTGAAAAATATATAATATGAAAAAAACAACCCTAATATTTGTGTTACTATTTATATCAAGCAAATTGTTTGCTTGCGACTGTGAGACTCCTAAAATAGCTTTAGAAGCTTATAATTCAGACTATGTTTTTAAAGGAAAAGTTACTCAAAAATTTTTCAGCAAAGATTTATCTTTATATACTATAACTGTTAAGGTTCTTAAGCACTATAAGAATAGTGACAGTTTACCTCAAGAGTTTAAGTTCACATTGCCCTCTAGACACAACATAGAAAAAACTTCTTGCGATTATTTTATAGATAAATACGAAGAATTGTTATTATATATTAAGAAAAAAGAAGATTTATCTTACGGGTTCGATTTAATGTGTTCAAACTCTAAAAAAATAACAAATAAACAGATAAGAAAAACGGAGATGTTAATTTTAGAAAACATTAATCAATTTGATATAGATAACTATGTTTTAGAATATGCAAGAGGCTTTAACTCCCCAAAGCCTCTTGTTAATGTCGATTCAATCATTAATTTATTTAACGACAATAAAACCGAACCTCAAAAATTCTCGATTGTCACTATTGATTTAGACAAAGAAGGCAAACTAATTAAAGCCAACTTAACACACAGGGAAGGGCGAATCAAATACAATGTTGTTGACACAATTTTCGGGTTAAACTACATCAAGAATGAACAATACCACAAGCCTAGAAATAACTTTGAAGAATTAATTTTAAAAATTTCTGAAAAAATAACATATTGGACTCCATATAAAAACTTAAGAACAGGTAAAGCCGTACGTTTTAGAAAATTTCTCATATTTCAATCAAATAACAAAGGAGAAATAACAGTTGAATATTAAAGACACATACATATCTCTGTATATATACAACAGGGTTTTCCTCTTTCTTTTTATGAGTCTTGCGATTATTTTTTTGGGTTGCAATAAAGATAATGAGAGACAAATAGAACATGCTAAATGGGAATATTTAAATATTAAAATAATTTCATCTTTAGCCGAAGAGATATGTGCAAAACAATCAAGCAAAATAGATTCACTACATAATTATATTGAGATTGACGGAGGACGTATTGGTAATGAAATAAAGTTTAAAAGATTTATAGAAGCATATCGAAAAAAGGAAAACCCTGCTATTGCTTTTTATTCAGAATTAATAGACTCTATTTTTACAAAAGAAAATATAGATTTCTTTAAAACTCAATACTTGGTAAAAAAAAACTACATAAGTTTAATAAATGAAACTGATTGTATAAAAAACAGGCAAAAAGAGTTTCCAAACGAAAGAATAGAACACCTCTCCTTACTTAAAGTAAAAGGTTTCGGTAAAATTTTGTTTACTAAAGATTACAAATACGGGTTCTTAAATTTTTTTGATTACAATGGAGCAGGTTTTTATATTTTTAAAAAAAACGAAGATAACTATAAAGTATATAAAAGAACTTATACGGTATTTCATCATGCACAATAACTAAAAACAAAAACTCAAGTCTTATTTTTTTAGGGCTTGGATTTTATATAAATTAAAACGATATAAAAACTACTACTACCGTTACTTAGTCTTTTAAACTAATCCAATTTAACAAAATAACCAAGCTCAACTAATTGCTTTCTATCTTTAATTTCTCTTAAAAAACCATCTTTTAAAAACACTATATTATCTGCTAAATTTAGAACATTTTCATAATCATGATCGGTTATAACAACACCTTTTTCGTGTTTAACAGCATTAATACACTCAACTATATAGTCTTTAAGAATAGGACTTACGCCATTAAATGGCTCATCTAATAAAATGAATTTAGACTTTGAGTGTACTATTAATAATATCTCAACAATTCGTCTTTGTCCACTAGAAAGCTGTTTGCTTGTTTTACCCAGCAAAGGTTTAACAAACTCATTATTAATTAGTTTACGACTGTATTGTTTTACAAGAAATAGTTTTATTATCGTTTTTATTTTCACCCCATTTGGCAAAAAATGCTGTTGCGGCAAATAAGAAATTAATCCATTTGTATCTCCTACGGTTTTCACTAACTTATTACCAACCTTAACAAATTTGTATTCTGCACTTTCAACTCCAAAAATTACTTTTAGTAAAGTAGATTTCCCTGAACCATTTCTACCTATTAACCCTTTAACTTCTCCTCTTTTACAAGACAAGAAAACATCTGTCAATATTTTTTTATTGTCATACGCCTTTTCTATACTATCCACATACAACTCGCTCATAATAAAGAAAATAAAATTAAATTAAGAACGCCAAATACAATGGTAGAGCACCAAAGTTTAAGCTTTGTTAAACCTAGGTTATAATAATAGAAATACTCATTTTTTCTTTGTATTTCATAAACATAGAAATGCATCATTGGTAAGATGACTATAAATGCAACACCAATTAGCTTTATATTACCAAAAATTAAAGCTATTGGAGCAGATATTATATAAGAGATAAAGAATAATTTCTTTTGAAAAAGTAGTATGTTTTTAAAAAGCCTCAGTAGATAACTATTTTTTTAATAAAAATAATTATCGCCAATTTAAAACATCAAAATATTAAGTTAATTCTTTTACCTAAAGCAGTCTTGCTGCCTTTTTATTTTATGAAATCTAAAATAATATTCGATAATTGCTTTGGATCAATCTTTTCGATTGGGTGTTGGAAATTTTCTATAATTTTTAAGTTGCCATTATCTAAAATAGTGGCTATTTTTTCTGATTCTTCTATGGTAACCATTGCATCTAAAGTTCCAATTCCAATTAAAACAGAATGTTTAATTTGTTTAAAATCGTCATTGTTTAGCTTCTCTTTATCAGCTAATTGAATCATCATATCTGCAGTCTTATTTACAACATGTTTCCAATTATTTGCACGATGCAATTCATTAAGTCTATTTGCAAACTTTGGCACTTTTTCTTCTATAACATTAGGGTTTAACATTTTTACTTCGCGTTCTGCAGAATCCTTAGACCAATTAAATTTTGTTCCTAGTGTTACAATATTATCTACCATTTCTGGGTTTTGCAGCGCAAAATTTAAAGCCACATAGCCTCCCATACTATACCCAAAAATATTTATTTTAATAATGTTTAATTTAGAAAGGGTATCTAAAACATTTTTAGTAAATAATGCTATTGAAAATTTGTTGTTAGAAGCCTCACTGCCGTGACCTTCAAAATCTATACTATATACATTATAATTATTTGAAAGTAAGCTCTTTATTGATTCAAGTTGAACTTTACTTCCTAAAGCACCATGTAGTAATAAAAGGTTATTTTTTTTCATTTATTATAATGCGTTAATAATGCTTTTATAAACACAAAGTATATTAGAATAAAGTAACTTGTCCATCATCATCTTTATCATGATTTGAGTTTTCACTAGATTTAGTATCTTTATTTTCTTCTCCTGTAACCTCTGTTTCTTCTACTACTTCAATATCTTCAGCATGAACATCTTCAGGAGCTTCAAAAGGTAAAGGCTCTAATAAATTAATTGCATTTACTTTATATTTTGTTAATTGATTTCCTAATGCAGAAATACCTTTTACAGCTATAAACTCCTCTATATTAACTTCTTCATTATCTCTTCTATCCTTACCTCTTTCTTTGGCAAATACAATTTCGGCAATTGGCTTCCAATCTGTAGATACAATTTCTAATTGAGAGTTTTCATGATCTGTAATAAAGCTTTCTTCTTTACTTTCATTTTCAATTAAAAAACGCTTCACATAATATTTCTCATTCTTACCATCAAAATAAATGGCAGAAATTGGTTTTTTAGGAATCCATTTTTCAATTGTAATCATGTTATTATCAAAGTGAAGTGTTACTTCTGGAGTAACTGTTTTAACAATTCCTTTTTGACTAATGATTAATAACTTGTCTTCTCCTCTAAATTCGCCAATTAAATCTCCTCGACCATCAACGTTTATACGTTGCACAGTATCATCGAACCATATTTTTCGAGGTTTAAGTGTAGATACACCTTTTTCTTTTAATTCTATTTTTTTAATTGGGTATTTAGTAACTACATTACCTTTAGAAGCACGTCCTTTAATTAAAATATCTGCAAAATTAATATCCCATTTTAACTTCTTTACACTACCAACTTGACGTAAAAAAACAGAAATCACTTCTGCTTCTCCATTTGGATTAGCAGAGAAATACCATAATTTAGAGCTCTTATTGCCATTAGTTAAATCATACTCTTTATCACGTGTAATAGAGGTTACAGCAAAACGTTTAATATAACTAGTACCTTTTCCTCCATCTCTATAAATCAGATTATAAATGGTACGTTTGTCTTTCTTTTTAAACACTGCAACGTGTATAATATCTTTGCCTATAAAGGTTTTAGAATCTACTTTGGTTACCATCATTTTACCAGAAGCTGTAAAAGCAATAATATCATCTATATCACTGCAATCTCCAACATACTCATCGCGTCTTAAGGAAGTACCAACAAAGCCTTCTTCTCTATTAACATATAGTTTAGTATTACGTATTACTACTTTTGTAGCATCTACATCTCCAAACGTTCTTATTTCTGTTTTACGCTCTCTTCCTTCTCCGTATTCTTTCTTTAAACGTGTAAAATACGAGATAGCATAATCAATTAAATTTGCTAAATGATGCTTTACTTCTGCAATTTGTTCTTCTAAAGCGTCTATTTTTTGTTGCGCCTTATCTATATCAAATTTTGAAATTCTCTTAATTCGAATTTCAGTTAAACGTGTAATATCTTCAACAGTTACCGCTCTTTTTAAATGTTTTATATGTGGCTGAAGCCCTTTATCTATTGCATTAATTACACCTTCCCAAGTTTCTTCTTCCTCTATATCACGGTAAATTCTATTTTCAATAAATATACGTTCTAAACTGGCAAAGTGCCATTGTTCTTCTAATTCTCCAAGTTTTATTTCAAGCTCTTGCTTTAATAACTGAACAGTATTATCTGTACTTCTTTTAAGCATTTCAGAAACACCAATAAATAACGGCTTGTTATCTTCAATAACACAACCTAAAGGAGAAATTGAACTTTCACAACTCGTAAATGCGTATAAAGCATCTATAGTTTTATCTGGTGATAAACCTGAAGGCAAATGGATTAATATTTCAACTTCTGCTGCAGTATTATCTTCAATTTTCTTGATCTTGATTTTACCTTTATCATTCGCTTTTAAAATAGAATCAATAAGTGACGATGTGGTTGTTCCAAAAGGAATTTCTGTAATAGCTAATGTATTTTTATCGACTTGAGATATCTTTGCACGAACACGAACTTTACCACCTCGTAAACCATCATTATAATTAGAAAAATCTGCAACTCCAGCAGTTGGGAAATCTGGCACTATTGTAAAACGTTTGCCTTGTAAATGTTTTATAGAGGCATCAATTAGTTCTATAAAATTGTGTGGTAATATTTTAGTAGATAAACCTACGGCGATACCTTCGCCTCCTTGCGCTAACAATAGCGGAAACATTACTGGTAAATTTACTGGCTCTTTTCTTCTTCCATCATAACTTGCTTGCCACTCAGTAATTTTAGGGTTATAAACAACATCTAAACCAAACTTAGAGATACGTGCTTCAATATAACGAGATGCAGCTGCTCTATCTCCTGTTAATATATTTCCCCAGTTACCTTGGGTATCTATTAATAAATCTTTTTGACCAATTTGAACCATTGCATCTGCAATACTCGCATCACCATGTGGATGATACTGCATAGTATGACCTACAATGTTTGCTACTTTATTGTAACGCCCATCATCAAGGTCTTTCATAGAATGCATGATACGTCGTTGTACAGGTTTAAAACCATCTTCAATCGCTGGTACCGCACGTTCTAAAATTACATAAGACGCATAATCTAAAAACCACTCTTTATACATACCAGTAATTCTGGTAATAGTCTCTTGCGGTTCTTGATTTTCTATATTATCGTTAGTTAGGTCGTCGTTTTCTTCTATCATTATTTTTCCTCTTCAATTAAATCTAATTCCACTTTTAGATTATCAATAATAAACTCTTGTCTTGTTGGTGTATTTTTCCCCATATAGAATGACAATAATTCTTCTATAGACATATTGTCATCTAACATTACTGGATCTAAACGAATATCTTCACCAATAAAATACTTAAATTCATCTGGTGAGATTTCACCTAAACCTTTAAATCGTGTAATCTCTGGTTTTGGTTTTAATTTCTCAATTGCATCTCGGCGTTCGTCTTCAGAATAACAATAAATAGTTTCTTTTTTATTACGAACCCTAAACAAAGGTGTTTGCAATATATACAAATGCCCTTCTTTTATGACTTCTGGAAAAAATTGAAGAAAAAATGTTATTAGTAATAAACGAATGTGCATTCCATCTACATCGGCATCAGTTGCAATAACAACATTATTATATCTTAAATCTTCTAATGACTCTTCAATATTAAGAGCTGCTTGAAGCAAGTTAAACTCTTCATTTTCGTATACAATTTTCTTTGTTAAACCATAACAGTTTAACGGTTTCCCTTTTAAACTAAATACTGCTTGAGTATTAACATCTCGAGACTTTGTAATACTACCAGATGCCGAATCTCCCTCGGTAATAAACAGTGTAGATTCTAGGTTTCTTTCATGTTTTGCATCTCCAAAATGAACCCGACAATCGCGTAATTTTTTATTATGAAGACTCGCTTTCTTTGCTCTATCTTTAGCTAATTTTCTAATACCTGATAACTCTTTACGCTCTCGTTCTGCTTGAAGAATTTTACGTTGAATTTTCTCTGCAGTATCTGGATTTTTATGTAAAAAATTATCTAAATATGTTTTTAAGAAATCGTTAATATATGTTCTTACAGTTGGCAAATCGCCACCCATATCTGTAGAACCAAGCTTTGTTTTTGTTTGACTCTCGAAAACGGGCTCCATCACTTTTATTGCGATTGCAGATACTATTGACTTTCTAATATCTGAAGCATCATATTGCTTACCAAAAAAATCACGAATAGTCTTTACTATAGCTTCTCTAAACGCATTTAAATGCGTACCTCCTTGCGTTGTATTTTGTCCATTAACAAAACTATTGTATTCTTCGCTATATTGCGTTTTACTGTGAGTAATCGCTACTTCAATATCGTCACCTCGCAAATGAATAATAGGGTACAATAAATCTGTTTCCGCTATTTTTTCAGATAAAAGGTCCTTTAATCCATTTTCACTATAATATTTTTCGCCATTAAAAACTATAGTTAAGCCTGGGTTTAGGTATACATAGTTTTTAAGCATTTTTACTACGTATTCTGGTCTATATTTATAGTTTTTAAATATAATATCATCAGGAATAAAAGATACTTTTGTTCCTTTTCTCCTACTTGTTTCTTCTAAAAGCTCTTGATTTATTAAGTTTCCTTGCTCAAAATCTGCAGAAGCACTTTTACCATCACGAGATGATTCTACTCTAAAATAAGAGGATAAAGCATTTACCGCTTTTGTACCAACACCATTTAATCCAACAGATTTTTTAAAAGCTTTAGAATCATACTTTCCTCCTGTATTCATCTTAGAGACAACATCTACAACTTTTCCTAATGGAATACCACGACCATAATCTCTAACAATTACTTTAGCACCTTGAATAGAGATTTCTATCGTCTTTCCTGCTCCCATTACAAACTCATCTATAGAGTTATCTAAGACTTCTTTTAATAGAATATAAATACCATCATCTGGAGAAGAACCATCACCCAGTTTTCCAATATACATTCCTGGACGCATACGAATATGTTCTTTCCAGTCAAGTGAGCGTATATTATCTTCGGTATATTTGGTTTGTTCAGACATAGAATTGAGTAAGATTTCGTGATAGAATGCTAATATAATATATCACTTTAATAAATAAAATAGGCTTCTAGGAAAGTAATTAACAATAAAAATGCAATGTTGTTGAGAACATTGTGATTAAGGTAGTTAATTAAGATCTATTACATTAAATTTAACAGTATCATTAGTTGTTTTTTGAGACAACATATTAATTGCATTATTTTCAAGTTGCAAAACTCTAGGATAGCCACCAGTAACCTGACAGTCTCTCATTAAAACAATTAATTGTCCCGATGGTGTTAATTGTACTGTTCCAGATAATACTGCAGAAGTAAGCATTGATTTTAAATTGTTCTCTATGGTTTCGTTTAATTGATACGCCATTCTATTATTTGCCTTAGCTATAGTAAAAATAGTCTCCTCGAGTCTTTTCTTTTGAAAATGGGACAGCAAATTATATTCTGGCCCTTTATAACAATCGATTATTTTAGAATTAAAGTGATTAGCATTTTGTTTTACAGCAGTATATGTAGGTTCTAAAGAATCTTGTGGAGCATTAAAAGGAAGTAAATCTCCTTTTTTTACAATTGAAAAATTTGTGACACCTTGATAAAAGCTTTTACTATTTAAAACCACATCTGTTTGAAAGCCTCCAAGAACAGAAATATATGATCTCACCCCGAATTTATGCCTGCCAAATGATAATACATCATCTTTAAAGATTTTTATAACTGTATTTAGTACAATGGGCATTTTGTTTATTTCAGCACTGAAATCTGCTCCAGAAATACAGATATATGTTTCTTTTTCAAAAACAAATTTACAATGACCAAAAGTAATTTCAAGTACGGCTTCATTTTCATTATTATGGAGAATATTATTAGCCAATTTCATGGAATAATGGTCCATAGCTCCAGAAATAGGTACGCCAATATTTGCAAAACCTTTTCGTCCTAAGTCTTGAATACTTGTTAAAAAACCTGGAGATATAACTCTAATCATTTTCAATACACTTTAATTCATAAAGTCCATTTTTTATGCTTTCTTCTAAAAAATAATATTCCTTTTTAGTTATAGAAAAAAAATGAATTTTGTCTCCAGACTTAGCAAAACATGGTTCTTGTTTAGAGACATCAAAAAAAGAAATAGGTGTTTTACCTATAATATTCCAACCTCCAGCACTTTCACTAGGATAAATACCTGTTTGAGAGCCTCCAATACCTACAGAACCTTTACTAACAGTTAAACTTGGTGTATTTTTTCTATTACTATGGATTTTTCTATTTAATACACCTAAATAAAGGAAACCTGGAAGAAAACCAATAAAATAAATAGTATAGATAGTTTTTGAATGCACATCGATGATTTCTTCAATAGGTCTATTTTTATCATGAGAAATCTGTTTTAAATCAATACCAAATTCTTCGTCATAACACACAGGAATTAACCATGTTTTTGTTTTCTTGTCTAATCTTAAATCTAGCTTTATATAGGTAGCTTTTAAACGAGCTATTTCTTCTTGAAAATTTAAGACACTATTATTATATATTATAGTTAATGAGTTATACCCTATAATTAAGTCTTCAATCTTAATCGCTTGTTCAGATTCAATTTTATTTTTAAAAGACAAAATATCATTTAAAATAGCTTCATTAATTTTTTCTGGCCATTCGATTAATAGTGCTTGATTTCCATACTGCTTGTATTGTAAATCATAATTCATTTACGCTATTTTAATGCCTTTATTTTTTAAAGCTCTTGAAACATATTTTAATATATACTCCGCTTTTTCATTATCGCCATGAATACAAAAAGTATCTGCTTCAATTCTCACATTTCTGTTTAATACAGTATTAACTCTACCCTCATCAATCATTCTATATAGGTGATTAAATGCTTTTTCTGGTTTGCTAATTATTGCATTGCTTAAGTTTCTAGAAACTAACGTTAAATCTTCATTATAATTCCTATCTATAAATGCTTCGCGTTTAATAGGAATTCCGTTTTGTTTTGCAATAGTTTCAATAACAGAATTATATGGCACGTACAACAGGATATTCCCTACTGTGTTTTGCATTGCTTGTATAATAATATTTGCAATGTCTTCATCTACAGTAGATAAGTTATACAAAGCACCGTGTACTTTAACATGATTTAGTTTAACATTTTGTAAAGCTGCTCTTTCTACTAACAAATTAATTTGAAACTCTAGACTTTCTTGTAATTCTTTAGAAGACATTTCTACATACTTACGTCCAAAATTCTCTGTATCAGGAAATGAAGGATGCGCTCCAATTTTTACATTATTTTGTTTTGCTATTGCTATTGTTTCATCAATAGTTTGAATAGTTCCTGCATGACCAGTACAAGCAATATTACAAGATGATAAATAAGGCATTAGCTTATCCTCATTGTTAAAACCTTCTCCAACATCACAATTTATATCTATTGTTTGCATTATATTAAATTAAAGACTTTAAAAATACTTTTTAAACCTAGAAAGATACTAACAGCTAAAATAGTATAACCAAATATATTTTGAATTATACTGTTTTTATACTTCCCAAGAACAGATGTTTTATTCATAATCCAAAGTAAAATTCCTGCAATTATAGGTAATAACATCCCATTAGCAATTTGAGCGAATTTTATAATCTCTATTGGTTTTATTCCTATTGATGAAAAAAGAACACCTAATAGTAAAATAAACATCCAAACAGCTCTAAAACGTTTTGTTTTTAAACCACCAGACCAACCCAAACAACCTTTAGCAACATAAGCAGCAGCCAATGGCGCAGTAATTGCAGATGTTATACCTGCAGCAAATAAACCAATAGCGATAAAGTATTTTGAAAAATCACCATATAAAGGTGCTAAACTTTTTGCTAAATCGGCACCATTAGAAATCGTCATATTTTGTATAGACGCAGCAGAAATTATTATGGCTATTGATACCAATCCACCTAAAACAATCGATATAATAGTATCTTTTCTAGCATAAGCTAAATCATTAGTAGACTGCCATCTTTCTTTTACTAATGCTGCATGCAAAAACAAATTATATGGCACAACGGTTGTCCCAATTAAACCTATAATAGTTAATAAACTTTTTTCTGGAAACGTAGGTACAAATAAGCCCTTAATTATATCTAGAACATTGGGTTTCGTTATAATAGCTGTTATTATAAACGATACACTCATTAATATTACTAATGAAATTAAAGCACGTTCTAAAAACTTATAATTACCAATATATAATAAAGCAAAAGCAATTATCCCAATAACTAAGCTCATTATATTTAATGAAATACTTCCAATTTGGATAGTAGAGTATCCAAATAAGGTTTCTAATCCTAAAATACCACCACTAATATTTCCTGCTTCATATGAAGCATTTCCAATAACAATAGCCGCAAGTATTAAAACCGTGATACATTGTTTTATAAATGGGTGTTTTATTTCATTTCTTATAACTTCAGAAAGGCCTTTTTGAGAGACAATACCTAAACGTGCTGCCATTTCCTGTAAAACAATAGTAGCAAGTATAGACAAGAGCATTGCCCATAATAAATTAAGTCCAAAATTAACTCCTGCTAACGTACAAAGTGTTACTGTTCCAGGGCCAATAAATGCTGCAGCAACTAATGTTCCAGGACCAATATTTTTAAACCAGTTTTTTATCACAAAAAATAGACTTTAATTAATTAGTAAGAATATAAAAGTATTAAAAGGAAATTACTTTTCTGCTTTTAGTTTTAAAAACTGATTTCTAGTTTTAAGAAGATTAGTCATATAGCGTTTTAAAAATAATGCATTCGCTAATTTACCTAAGACTCCAAGAGGTGATTTAAAGTCAAATTTATCTGTCATTATTGTTTTTTCACCTTTAGAAATAAAAATATGTTCATGCTTAAAGCTTTTAAAAGCCCCAGAAACCATTTCATCAACAAAATAATTTGGTGGATCAAATTCTGTAATTTTAGACGTTAATTGTTGCTTAACTCCAAAATGAACAGCTTCCCATGTTACCCATTCGTTTAAACCGATTAATCCAGACGTTTTACCTGCAATTGCTTTTTCTTTAGAATGTTCTAAAGATTCTTTATGAAAATCAATATTACGAGATAGATCAAAACACGTTTGAATATTGGCGTTAATAACAGTTTTTAGTTCAATTAAAGGCATTCATTAAATTTATTATAAAAATACAAAAACGCCATAACGAAATAGATCATTATGGCGTTTGGTATTATAATTTAAACTGTTTTACACATTAAATAAGAAATGCATCACATCTCCATCTTTAACTGTATAGCCTTTACCTTCTACTCTCATTTTCCCTGCTTCTTTAACTTTAGCTTCACTACCAAGTTCAACATAGTCATTATATCCAATAACCTCTGCACGAATAAACCCTTTTTCAAAATCGGTATGTATAACACCAGCTGCTTGTGGTGCTGTAGATCCAATATTTATGGTCCAAGCACGAACTTCTTTAACACCAGCTGTAAAATATGTTTGCTGATTTAATAACTTATATGCTGATCTAATTAATTTAGCAGAACCAGGTTCACTTAAACCAATATCTGTTAAAAACATTTGTCTTTCTTCGTAATCGTCAAGTTCATTAATATCTGCCTCTGTTCCAACTGCTAATACTAAAACTTCAGCATTTTCATCTTTAACAGCTTCTTTTACTTGCTCTACATAATCATTTCCAGAAACTGCTGCATCTTCATCCACATTGCAAACATACATAACTGGTTTTTCAGTAATTAACTGTGCTGGCTTAACATAATCTCTATACTCATCTTCAGAAAATTCTAAGGCACGAACAGATTTACCAGCTTCTATACCTTCTTTTATTTTTAGTAAAACCGCTTCTTCTTTTTGAGCTTCTTTATTACCTGTTTTTGCAGCACGTTTAACTTTATCAAGCTTTTTTTCTACTGTGTCTAGATCTTTAAGCTGTAACTCTATATCTATAGTTTCTTTATCTCTTATAGGATCTACACTCCCATCAACATGAACAATATTATCATTATTAAAACAACGTAATACATGTAAAATAGCATCTGTCTCACGTATATTAGCTAAAAATTGGTTTCCTAAACCTTCACCTTTACTTGCGCCTTTAACTAAACCAGCAATATCAACAATTTCTACTGTTGCTGGTATCACTTTTTCAGGATTAACCAATTCTTCTAATTTAGATAATCTTGGGTCTGGTACATTTACAACACCTATATTAGGTTCTATGGTACAAAACGGAAAGTTTGCACTTTGCGCCTTAGCATTAGATAAACAATTAAATAATGTTGATTTCCCTACGTTTGGTAAGCCTACAATTCCTGCTTTCATATTGTATTTTATTGAAGCGCAAATATACTATTTCTTCTTAGTATTTTTCTACAATTATATAATTGATTTAAATAAAAGAGATAACAATTTCTTTTGTCTCTAATATTTTGAATTCAAAAATTTCAAATTCACTATAAAAATGCTATAAAATTATAATCTTAAATATTTTTTTGTAACAAAAAACGATCTCAATCGTTTTTAAATAAAACAAAACACAATGAGATTCTTATTTACTTTTCTTCTTATATCTATATCAATTCAAAATATCCAAGCTCAAGATATTAATGGGCAAATTATAGATAAACAAACCAAAGAAGCAATTCCATATGCATCAATACAGGTAAATAAGACAAAAGGTACAATTTCTAATGAAGAAGGTTTCTTTAATTTAGATATAGAAAACACTGCAAGTAAAACATTAACTATTTCATGCATGGGTTATTTACCTAAAGTAGTAACCCTAGAAAAATTAAAAGCCAACAATAATATCATTACTTTAGAAATGGCTATTAATACTCTCAAAGAAGTTGCTATTGATAACTCAATACCTAATGCAGATTCAATACTCTCAATGGTGAATTTAAAATTTAAGGACAACTATAATTACGAAAATAAAAATCATAAATTTTTCTATAGGGAAAGTAATGCTGCAAACTTTAAAGAAGTTGATTTTGAAGTAGAAAAAGCAAAACATCTTAGAAAAAAAACTATTGAAGATTTAAATAAAGATATAAAAGCATTTACTCAAAACGTAAAAAGTAGTGATGTTAAACATTATGTAGATCTTTTAGGTAATCTATATATAAATGAGTCTGACAAAACGAAATTAACTGTTAGCAAAGTCACCAATCTAATCGATAAAAACAAAAATTTTAATAGCGAATCTATAGAAGAAAAAGTTCAAATTGCTATGCTTAAAGTTTTAGACACCTCTAAAACATTCAAGTTAAAAACTGGTATTATTAAAATTGAAGATTCTATGTCTCTAAAAGACTCACAAAACAAAGAGGTTAAAGCAAATGAATACAATAATATTAAGTTAAAAGATGACCTATTAGATATTATACAGAAAACAAAATTTCATGATGATTCTTTTATTAGGAATATAATCGATACTGACCTATATAATTATGAATTTGAAGACTTTTCATTCTATAATAATGAATTAGTCTATATAATTAATTTTAAGCCTAGGCGATCTAAATCAAAATTTTCAGGAAAACTATATATCACTGAAGAGGATTATGCCATTTTAAGGCTCGATTATAGTTTTGCTAAAGGCAAAAGAGGCACTAAAGTTAATTTGAAGTTTCTTTTAGGAATTAAATATGTTGAAAATGTAAATGCAGGTACTATATTATTTAAAAAGAATGATAACGGTACTTATGTTCCAAGTTATATTAAAAAAGTTGATAATAAGTACTTTTATTTAAGTAGATCATTTAAACTAATAGAAAACAGTGACAAAAAACTTAAGACAAAGTTTGATCTAACTATGGAGTTAGACAATTTAATGAAAAGAGAAATATTATTTATAAATACTGAAGACATAAACAATAACGATTACGATACTATTCAAGAAAAAGAAAAAGTTCCATATATAAATATTGAAAAATACAATCCGGATTTATGGAAAAACGAAAAAATAATTGAACCTTTATTAGAAATGAAAAAATTTGGTACTGTAGAATAAAAAAAGATCCTGAGAAAAACTCAGGATCTTTTTTTATAAGTTGTATATAAGGTACTATCCTTCCGGATGCATAAATTTTTGTTTACCAAGTAATACTTCTTCAGTTTCCACATTATCTTCATCTGGTACACAACAGTCAACAGGACAAACAGCCGCACATTGTGGTTCTTCATGAAACCCTTTACACTCAGTACATTTATCTGGTACTATATAATATATCTCGTCACTAATTGGCTCTTGTGCTTCATCTGCATCAACAGCATTACCATTAGGTAACACCAAACTGCCTTCTAAACTTGTACCATCTTTATAACGCCAATCGTCTGCACCTTCATAAATTGCAGTATTGGGACATTCTGGTTCACAAGCACCACAGTTAATACATTCGTCTGTTATAATAATTGCCATAGTATTTTCTTTTTTAATCTGCCTTTAATAAAATTTTAATAGGTCAGGCTGAATTCGCTTTAAATAAAGTAATCAAAATGAAAATCTTTCGTTGCTCATTTCGTTTGCTTAACTTTGCAGCTGCAAAAATAACGCCAAATATAGTCTTACGCAAATACGAAATGGATTTACAACAAAGAATTAACGCTTTCTCTAAATTAGGAACTTTTTTAAGTCAATTTTCTTCTGAAGACTTTCAAAAACAAGATGGCGTTGAGCATAATGATTTATTTTTTGATGGCTTTAAGCATCAATTAAAATTAGCACAAGAACATAATGGTTGGTTTACAAAAAGTAATATCGTTTTTGCCTTAAATGGTTGGTCTAAACAATTAACTAAGAATCAGCTATCAAAATGGACCTCTCATTATAGTTTTGATGATGTCAATTCTCTAAAAGTGGCTATTATAATGGCTGGTAATATTCCCTTAGTTGGTTTTCATGATTTTTTAGCTGTTTTAATTTCTGGCCACAATGTTTTAGTAAAACAATCTACAAATGATAAACAACTGCTTCCTTTTCTAGCTAAATATTTAGAATATGTAGAACCAGAATTTAAAGGAAAAATAAACTTCACTGAAGAAAAACTTAACGGCTTTGATGCCGTTATAGCAACAGGTAGTAATAATACGGCGAGATATTTTGAATACTACTTTAAAGATAAACCATCAATTATTAGGAAAAATAGAAACTCTATTGCTGTACTAACTGGTAATGAAACAAAGGAAGACTTAGAGAATCTATCTGAAGATATTTTTAGATATTATGGATTAGGCTGTAGAAATGTCTCTAAATTATTTGTGCCAGAAAATTATAACTTTGACTCGTTTTTTAAAGCCATCTACAAATGGCACCCAATTATTAATGAAGCTAAATATGCTAATAATTATGATTATAATAAAGCAGTGTATTTAATGAGTGAATTTAATATGCTAGAAAATGGTTTCCTCATGATTAAAGAAGATAAAAGTTTTGCTTCACCAATAGCTACAGTCTTTTACGAATATTATAATAATAAACAAGCGCTTAAAGAAACATTAAATGCTGAAAATCAAAATATACAATGTATAGTTTCTAACAGCTTTTCATCTAAAGAAATTAAATTTGGAAATACCCAAAAACCAGAGCTTTGGGATTATGCAGATAATGTAGACACTATTTCATTTTTGTTAAAAATCTAGTGGATAAATTATTAATTTAATAACAAAAAAATGAATAGTATTTATCACCTTTGTAACGCTAAAAAAATACATTAATTTATTATGAAAAAACATAACTTTAGTGCTGGACCATGTGTTTTGCCAAAAGAAGTCATTTTAAAAGCCTCTGAAGCTTTATTAGATTTTGATAACGGACTATCTTTAATAGAAATATCTCACAGAAGTAAACCTTTTGTTGATGTTATGGAAAAAGCTCGAGCATTAGCGCTGGAACTATTAGGACTTGAAGGAAAAGGCTATAAAGCATTGTTTTTACAAGGTGGTGCAAGCACGCAATTTCTAATGGTAGCATTAAATTTATTAGAAAAAAGAGCTGGTTATCTAAATACAGGAACTTGGTCTGATAAAGCAATTAAAGAAGCAAAAATATACGATGACATCTACGAAGTTGGATCTTCAAAAAATGCAAACTTTAACTATATACCAAAAGGTTATGATATTCCTTCGGATTATGACTATTTTCATTGCACTTCAAACAATACCATTTTTGGTACACAAATGAAACATTTTCCAAAGGTCGATATTCCTTTTGTTTGTGACATGAGTAGTGACATTTTCTCTCGTACTCTAGATTTTTCTCAGTTTGATTTAATATATGCAGGTGCTCAAAAAAATATGGGTCCGGCTGGAACAACTTTAGTTGTAATTAAAGAAGATATATTAGGAAAAGTATCGCGTAAAATCCCTTCAATGATGGATTACAAAACGCACATAGAAAAAGGAAGCATGTTTAATACGCCTCCAGTATTTGCAGTATACACATCTATGTTAACTATGGAATGGCTTAAAAACCTTGGTGGTATAAAAGCGATTGAAGAGGAAAATGAAAAGAAAGCACGTTTAATGTATTCTGAAATTGATTTAAACCCATTATTTAAAGGTTACGCTGCTAAAGAAGACCGTTCAAATATGAATGCTACATTTACATTAGAAAACGAAAATCTTAAAGAGACTTTTGATACCATGTGGCAAGAAGCAGGAATAAATGGCCTAAATGGTCATAGAAGTGTTGGTGGTTATAGAGCCTCTATGTATAATGCATTATCATTAGATAGTGTAAAAGTATTAGTTGAGGTTATGAGCGAGTTAGAAAGCAAGGCCTAAAAAATTAGTTTTAAAATAAATAATAAAAATTTCTGCTACCATGCAGAAATAAAAAAGTGTTTAAATGAAAGTATTAGCAAACGATGGTATTTCTCAAAGCGGAATTGACGCATTAGAAAGTGCAGGATTTGAAGTTTCTACAACTACCGTAGCACAAGAACAATTAATCAACTATATAAATGAAAACGAGGTTACAGTACTCTTAGTAAGAAGCGCTACAACTGTTCGTAAAGATTTAATTGATGCCTGTCCAAGTATAAAAGTTATAGGTCGTGGTGGTGTTGGTATGGATAATATAGATGTACAGTATGCTAGAGATAAAGGATTGAGTGTTATTAATACGCCAGCTGCATCGTCACAATCTGTGGCAGAATTAGTTTTTGCACATCTTTATGGTGGTGTTCGCTTTTTACATGACTCTAACAGAAATATGCCTCTAGATGGCGACAGTCAATTTAAAAAATTGAAAAAAAATTATGCAAAGGGTGTAGAGTTAAGAGGGAAAACTATAGGTATTATTGGTTTTGGTCGTATAGGTCAGGAAGTAGCTAAAATAGCTATAGGTGTTGGAATGAAAGTTATAGCTGCAGATAAATTTATAGATGCCGCAGATATAAAATTAGATTTCTTTGATGGCCAGTCTTTAAGTTTTAATATCAAAACGCAAGCTATGGAAGTTGCTTTAAAAGAATCGGATTTTGTTACACTTCATGTTCCTGCACAAAAAGATTATGTTATAGGAAAAGCTGAGTTTGACATGATGAAAGAAGGTTCTGCTATTATTAATGCTGCCCGCGGTGGCGTTGTAAATGAGGTAGAATTAGTTAATGCTTTAGAAAGTGGAAAACTAGCATTTGCAGGATTAGATACTTTTCAAGATGAACCAACTCCAGCTGTTCAATTACTTATGAATGGAAGAATTTCGTTAACACCTCATATTGGTGCTGCTACAAACGAAGCTCAAGATAGAATAGGTACAGAACTAGCTACGCAAATCAAAAAAATACTTGTTTAACGATAAAAAACAACACTTTATCGATAAAATTTAATAAAATATTAAAATATTAAAGCCTCATTTTAAACGTTGAGGCTTTTTTTATGTACCTTATACTTCCAATTTAAACTTAAACAATAAAAAATGTCAGGAATTTTAGACTTATTAGGAAGTGATTTAGGAAAAACCATTATTAGTGGTGTTGCTGGATCAACAGGAAACGATACTTCAAAAACAGGAAGCGTATTAACAATGGCTTTACCAGTGTTAATGAAAGCAATGGAACGTAATGCTTCTACCCCAGAAGGAGCACAAGGATTATTAGGTGCTTTAAACAAACATCAAGGTGGAATTCTAGATAACCTTGGTGGTTTATTTGGAGGTGGCGTAGATGAAAGCGTTACTAATGATGGTGGAAAAATTCTAGGCCATATCTTAGGAAGTAACCAAGGGAACGTTGAGAAAGTAATCGGTCAAAAATCTGGCCTTGATGCTGGCGGTGTTGCAAACATTTTAAAAACGGCAGCTCCTATCTTAATGGGATTACTTGGTAAACAAACATCTCAAAATAATGTAAGTGACCAATCTGGACTTATGGGTGTTTTAGGAGGTTTACTTGGTGGTGCTAGTCAAGCAGGTGCTGTAACTAAAGAACAAACTTTCCTTGAAAAAATGTTAGATAGTGATGGTGATGGTAGTGTTATTGATGATGTTGCTGGTTTAGTATTAGGTCAAGCGACAAAAGGAAAAGGTGGTCTTGGTGGATTACTAGGAGGTCTTTTTGGTAAATAAAATAATTTACAATGAATTATAGAAGAGCCAAGCTTATGTTTGGCTCTTTATTTTTTAAATAGCATCTTGAAAATTTGTATTTTTAACTAAAATTGAGTTATGAAAAATTTGTATTTATTATTCTTTATTATAGCTATTATATTTAGTTGTAAAACCTCAAAAAAATCAATTGACAGTATTGAAGATAAACCTCAGGCTCAAGTTGGAGATACACTTACAATTTCAAGCGACAAACTTGAATACGACATTATTATTATAGAACCAGGTTTTAGTACTTGGCTAGCCTCTCAAGCGAAACCTGAAGGTTACTATTCTCAAACCTATTTAGAGAATAAAAATAGACGCTATGTAATTGAATGGAATACTCGAGTATTAAACCCACAACGCTATAGTACAAGCCTTTACGAAATGCAAATAAACTATCAATACAATATAGATTATGGCTATGATGTAAACTATAAATTATACAATTATTTTATTTTCTTTCAAAATCGTTACAGACAAAATCTTTTAGGTACTATAGTACCTACTAATTAATTACCTTTGCATCCAAAAATTGAAATATGGAGCAATTTAAATTAAGATGGAACATTCAAAAAAATTGGCAGCTTATCTTCCCTTTACTTGGACTTGCTGGCTTATTTTATTCTGGATATAAACTAGCTAATTTATTTTCAAAAGACTACCATATAAGCATTACAATAGCTTTAGCATTACTTATTAGTTTTTTTCTTCTTAAAGGAACACTTTGGTTATTTAAAAAATTAGAAAAAAAATGGATTGTTGAATACCGCTGGGAAATGATACGAATTTTTATCGTCTTTGCTATTACAGGATCTTCTTCCGTTTTTATAGGTAGACCAATTATAAAATATTTAGGAATTACTAAAGAAAACTTAAATATTGCTGTATATTGGATTTTATATATTATTATTGGCCTTATTTTCTATCAAATTCTTTTGGTAACATTAGGTTGGCTATTTGGTCAAGGTAAGTTTTTCTGGGAGTTTGAAAAGAAAATGTTACGCCGTTTTGGTCTTGGAAGGTTTTTAAGTTAATGATTAATAACAAATTAAATATAATTTCAAAAATAGTAACCTTGTTACTTTTAGTTGCTATTGCTACTCCAACAGCAATAAAACTAGCTCATGTTTTTGAAGATCATAAACACGAGGTTTGTAATAATCATTCTACTTTTCATTTTCACCAAAACGAAACAGAATGTGAGCTCCATAAATTTAAGCTTAACAATCCTTTAAATTTTGCAGTTCAAAATTTTGAACTATTTTCTTCTGAAATACCTTCAGAAAACATAGTCTCTCAATATCATTTTGTAAGTAATTATCAACGCTTATCATTTTCACTTCGTGGCCCTCCAATTTTAGTTTAAAATAAGTAATTATTTAAACTAAACTCTTTACAATGAAATATTATGTATTGATTATTATGTCTTGTTTTATAAACATGACTTATAGTCAAAATTGCAAATCCAAGTTTTTTGGAGAAGTTCATGATTTTCATGATGGAACACCTATGATAGCAGCTTCCATCTATATTGAAAATCTTGATAAATACACATCTACTGATATCGATGGGAATTTTTCCTTTGATAACCTTTGTGATGGTAAAATAACCGTCGTAGTTTCACATTTATCATGTGAAACCAAACGCTTTGATATTCAAATTAGCGGCGATACATTTTATGAAGTTAATTTAGAACATCATATAGAAGAACTTAACGAAGTTAAAGTTAAGGGAGCATCAAATTCTAAATTAACTAAAACCTCACAAGAAACCATTATAAAGGCTAAAACTATAGAACGTTATAGTGCTTCTAGTCTTGGTGATGCCTTAAAAGAAGTAGCTGGAGTATCTTCAATAAATACGGGAAATACTATTGTAAAGCCTATGATAAATGGTCTACATAGTAGTAGAATTTTGATTCTTAATAATAATGTACGTCAACAAGATCAGGAATGGGGTGTTGAACATGCACCAAATATTGATATTAATAGTGCTGGTCAAATTTCTGTTATAAAAGGATCTGGTACTTTAGCATATGGTGGTGATGCTATTGGAGGTGTAGTAGTTATTAACCCTAATAGGGTTATTAGTAATGATACGCTATACGGGCGAACTATTATTGGTGGACAAACTAATGGTCGAGGTTATAATATTTCTTCAACGCTAAATAAAAATTACAGTTCTGGATGGTTTGCGCAAGTTCAAGGCTCTTACAGAAAGAATGGTGATTTTAAAGCTCCTGACTATAATCTTACAAATACGGGATTAGACTCAAAAGGCTTAACTACAAGATTTGGTAAAAAGAAATTTAAATCGGGGTTTGAAGTATACTATAGTTATTTAAATAATGAAATTGGTGTTTTAGGGACTTCGCATATTGGCAGTACTTTTGATTTAGTACGTGCTATAAATTCTGGTCAGCCAATACTTATTGAAGATTTTAGCTATGATATTAATACCCCAAAACAAAATGTAACACATCATTTAGCCAAAGTAAACTATTATAAACGCTTTCAAAACTTTGGTAAAGTCAACCTGCAATATGATTATCAACACAATCAACGTTTAGAATTTGATGTTAGAATAGGTGACAGAAAAAATATTCCTGCCATTGATTTAACATTACAAACTCATACCATTTTAGCAGATGTAAATTTAGATTCAAATTTAAATCAAAAAGTGAATTTTGGTCTTATGGGACGTTTTCAAGATAATTTTGCAAATCCAGACACAGGTGTTAGGCGTTTAATACCAGATTATGAAAAATACGACTTTGGAATATACTCTACCGCCGAATGGAAATTAAACGATGATTTAATTGTTGATGCAGGTATACGCTATGATTTTAATAAGATAGATGCTAAAAAGTTTTATCGTAAATCTAGATGGGAAGAACGTGGTTATAATATAGATTTTCAAAATATCATTATTGCATCTGTTATTGGTTCACAAGTATTTAATGGTGTTATAGATCCTAATGCACAAGAGTATTTAACAAATCCTGTATTTGATTACCATAACATTTCTGGTTCGGTAGGTGCAAAATATAGCATTAATGATAATAACCAAATACTATTTAATTACAGTTTAGCAAGTAGACCGCCAAACGCTTCAGAATTATTTAGTGATGGACTGCATCATTCTGCTGCAAGGTTTGAACTAGGTAATATTAGGTTTGATAAAGAAATTGCTAATAGAGTTTCGGGGTCTTACACATATAACAATTCTAAATTTAGTTTTTTAACTGAAGTATTTTACAACAGAATTAAAGATTACATATATTTAAAGCCTTTAGATTTTATACTTACTAATAGAGGTCCTTTTCCTATATGGGCATATGAACAAACCAATGCTGAATTGTTTGGAATTGATATCTCTGCAACCTATAACTTTACTGATACTTGGCAATGGAAAAATAAAACCGCATTTATTAAGGGCTATGATTTAAAAGCAGATTTGCCTTTAATTGATATACCTTCATTTAATACCATGAATCAAATTACATATAATCACGAAGCATGGCATAATTTTTCTGCTAGTCTAAAATCTGAATGGGTTTTTGAACAAAACGAATATCCAGATTTTAATTTCGAAATAGAAAATCAACTTACCGAAGAAATAATTAGTGTAGATATTAGCAGTCCACCACCTGCTTATCATTTATTGCATTTCTATAGTGAAGCAACTTTTGCTCTAAGTAAAAAAACTAATCTAAATATAGCTTTGGGAGTTAATAATCTTCTTAATACATCTTATAGAAATTATTTAAATCGCTTGCGGTTTTTTGCAGATGATTTAGGAAGAAATATAACATTACAATTACAACTCAAATATTAAACAAAAAGAATAAAAACAATTAAAAATATAATACAATGAAAACTATAAATTTAAACTTTCTTAAAAACATCAATTTTTTTATAAGTGCATTTTTTTGCCTAATGCTTGTTACATCATGTTCAAATGATGATGATGTTAATAATCCGCCTCCAGTTAATGATGAAGAGTTAATTACCAATGTTACATTAACATTTACTAATAATGCAGATGCTACAGATACAG
The DNA here is from genome assembly GCF_947500325.1 of uncultured Lacinutrix sp. Classification (GTDB taxonomy): domain Bacteria; phylum Bacteroidota; class Bacteroidia; order Flavobacteriales; family Flavobacteriaceae; genus Lacinutrix. The sequence continues at coordinate 37,916 of NZ_CANMRQ010000011.1, read as the reverse complement.
TTGTATTAGCTAGTATTGCACCAGACGGTCAAGATGGAACTTCAACAGAAGATGTTACAGGGAATTTTACTTCTGGAGCAACATACTCATTAAGTCTTGCAATAACTAATGCATCAGAAACTCCTGCAGATGATGTTTTAAACGATGACATTATAGTAGAAGCAGATGAGCACTTTTTTACGTACGCAGTAAACACAATTAATTTAACTATGTCTAGAGATGCTGATGATACAGATGGTGCAGATGGTAGTAAATTAGGAGTTAAAACAACTTGGGTAGCTGGCGCTGCAAGTACTGGAAATGTGCAAATTTCGTTAATACATCAACCAACTAGCACAGACGATTCTGATGGATTTGGTTCTTCTACTGGTGGTTCTGAAGATTTAAGTATCACTTTTAGTGGAGTGAATATTCAGTCGTAGAGAGAGTTTTATAATAAACAACCGTATAAAAAAGCCTTTCAAAACATAATTTGAAAGGCTTTTTTTATTACCAATAATAATAATTTACCCGAATACAATTTTTAAGCCATATTGTATTCTTAATATCAATACTATGCATAGTATACCTATCTGGATTAGTAAATACAAAATTGAAATAAAACTGTATACTTCTATTGGAAGCTGTAAGTTTATTTATTAATTAAGATATAAAGAGTATTTAATTCTTCTTTAGATAAAGACTTCATAATAAGCTTCTCACCTTCCCACTGCGGGAAAAAACTATTATTATAATATAACTTAATATCGTGCTTTGAAATTGCAGGAAAAGGTACATCTAACAAATACGGATAGTTATTTGGCGAATTAAATTCTAGATTACCAACTTTATATTTTGAATAATCTGAAATACTATAACGTACTGGTTTGTATAGTTGCGATTGCTTTACACTTTGCATCATATTTCCAACATTAAAACTAGGTATGTTTTTTTGAATAAGTTGAGGAAAAGCTAAACCTATTACTACTAACAATGCTATACAAAATGCAAATACAGTAATTCGCTGCTCTTTTATTTTTATATGTAAAAAGAAAAGCATTATACAGACTAACACAGCGTCTAACATAAATCTATATTGGCCAGAGAACCAAAACACTACTATTAATTTTAATAAAAGTAGCATTGATAATATTATGTAGGTTTTATGCTTCTTAAAAAAACTAAAAATTATAAAGCTGGCAGAAACTAAAATAATAAAAATATGAATACTGTTTTTCACACCTTTTAACGTAAACCAATTTATTACATAATCAAAAAAAGAAAACTCATTAATTTCTGCTATATTATATTGAAAATCGTACGTTTTTTGTGCTGCAATATTAGCCGATTCTTCTATTAACACTCTGTTTGGTTTCCAATCTACATTGAGGTATAATTGTTCTACTGGAAATAAAACATTTCCAGTAGATGTAATATTTTTTGCAACAAATAATAGTATTAAAAGTGCCGGTATTGCATAGTTCTTAACTGTAAACTTTTTATTTAAAATAGCTATTATAAAAACAAATAACGATAACCAGAATACTGTTGGTTTTATTACACAAGCAAAAACAGATAATGCAAATAAAAATCCAAAATTGGTCTTTTCGCGTTCCCAGATAGTTTTATAAACAACAATGATACTTAGAATGAAAACTGGTAAATCTGGCGATGGCGATTGTACAAATAAGAAGAATAATGGTATAAAAAATAGCAGTACAAATCGCTTACTTTCGTAAACAAAAAGGACGTATGTAAAAAGTAAAAACACATTTAAATTTAAGTAAGTATCAAAGGTGTTATTTGTAAAAGCTTGTAAAATATGCCATAAAGAATTCTGCCCAAGAACCATTTGTAAGTTCTCAATACCAGTAACAATTCCTTTACTATCTAGAACAGTAATTGTAGGGATATAATAACCATAATGATCTAAAATAAATGGTGAAAAACTCGCCGCAAATAGTAATATTACTAGATACAATAAAAAGCTCCGTTTTTGATAATAGTATTTTTTAAAAGAGAAATAATATACTAGATATTTTCTGCCTAAAACCAAGCCTACGCATGACATTAAAACACCTAGCATCTCAATATAACTATCTAAAGGAAAGAAAAAGGCAAGTAATCCAGAAAATAGACTTGCAGACAACATTCCTGCTAAAAACAACTCGCTAAAAACTAATAATTTTAACTTGGTAAACCGTTTGCATAACAAACCCCAACCTAAAAAATAGAATAAATATAAAATTATAACAAAAAGAGAAACAACCAAGTTAAGTGGAATTATTTATACCAAACTTAACCAATAAAAATGAATTTAGAAACTAGAGTTTACAATTACACAACTTAGTATTAAAACAGTAAATAAATTATTAAATTATTAATCGGTTTTCTGTTAAAAACGAATCAATATTTTCAATACTTTTGTTTTTCAAATTATCAACTATAATTAATTGAGGTTTCCGCTTTTTATGGAAACAAAAAACTTTTTTTGATGAAAAACACAGCTTTAACAGCAACACATGAAGCATTAAATGCTAAAATGGTTCCTTTTGCAGGATATAATATGCCAGTACAATACGATGGTGTAAACATAGAACATGAAGCCGTAAGAAAAGATTGTGGCGTTTTTGACGTCTCACATATGGGGGAATTTTTAATAGAAGGCCCTAATGCTTTAGATTTAATACAAAAAGTATGTAGTAACGATGCTTCTAAGCTTACAATAGGTAAAGCACAATATTCTTGTTTACCAAATAACGATGGTGGTATTGTAGATGATTTAATCGTTTATAAAGTAAAAGAAGAGACTTACTTATTAGTAGTAAATGCCAGTAATATTGAAAAAGACTGGAACTGGATTTCTTCTAAAAATGATGTAGGTGCAGAAATGAAAGATATTAGTGAAGACTACTCTCTTTTAGCTATACAAGGTCCAAATGCTGTAGAAAAAATGCAAGCTTTATCTAGTCATGATTTAGCAGAAATTAAATTTTACAATTTTGTAGTTGGTGATTTTGCTGGTATAGATAACGTTATTATTTCAGCAACTGGTTATACAGGAAGTGGTGGATTTGAAATCTATTGCAAAAACAGTGAAGTAAAACAAGTATGGGACAAAGTAACCGAAGCTGGAGCAAAACCAATTGGTCTTGCAGCTCGTGATACTTTGCGTTTAGAAATGGGGTATTGTCTATATGGAAATGATATTGATGATACAACATCTCCACTTGAAGCTGGGTTAGGTTGGATTACAAAATTTACTAAAGATTTTACTAACTGTGAAGCCCTAGAGGATCAAAAACGTCGTGGTGTAGAACGTAAACTAATTGCTTTCGAACTAGATGAAAGAGGTATTCCAAGACAAGGTTATGATATTGTTGACGGACAAGGTAAAAAAATAGGAGAAGTAACCTCTGGTACTATGTCTCCAAGTATGGGTAAAGGTATTGGTTTAGGATATGTACCTAAAGTATTTGCAGATGTAAATAGTAAAATCAATATTCAAATTCGTAAAAATGCTGTACCAGCTACAGTAGTAAAATTACCTTTTTATAAAGGATAAACTATTTTATGATAGATTTTCAAGAGACTATTGAAGCCATTTACTATGAGTTAAAACAATCTCAGAACAAAGGTGTTGTAGCTTCTTATATTCCTGAGTTATCTAAACAAAATAAAAATAGTTTTGGTATTCATATACAACATATAGATGGGCGCACATTTCAAATTGGAGATTGGAATGTGCCTTTTTCTATTCAAAGTATTTCTAAAGTATTAGCATTATCAAAAGCAATTGCTTTTGAAGATAACCGTATATGGGATCGTATGGATGTAGAACCATCTGGAAATCCATTTAATCATTTATCGCTACTAGAATTAGAAGCTGGAATACCAAGAAACCCGTTAATTAATGCTGGAGCAATAGTAGTAGCAGATATTTTAGTAACACATTTAAAACATCCCAAAACAGATTTCTTAAACTATGTAAGAATCATTACAAATGATAATAGTATAAATTATAATGTAGATGTTGCTGCATCAGAAAAACGCACAGGTTTTAAAAATTATGCAGCAGCAAATCTTTTAAAATCATTTGGCAATCTTAATAATGATATAGAAGTAGTTTTAGACTTTTATTTTCATCAATGTGCATTAGAAATGACTTGCTCGCAACTCTCAAAAGCCTTTTTCCTTTTTGCTAATAAAGGAAAATGTATTAATAATGTACAACATATTTCTTCAAGCCATACAAAAAGAATCAATGCTATAATGCTTACTTGTGGCTTTTATGATGAAGCTGGTGAATTTGCTTTTGAGGTTGGCTTACCAGGTAAAAGTGGTGTTGGTGGTGGTATTGTTGCATTACTTCCTAACGACTTTGTAATCTCTACATGGGCACCAGGACTTAACCCTAAAGGCAACTCTCTTTTAGGTATGCAGGCTTTAGAATACTTTACTACCAAAACTGGTCGTTCTATTTTTTAATTAGACTTTTAATACATTTTGAATGAAAAAAATTGTCGATAAAAAAAATAGAATCCTTGTTTTAGGCGCCAGTGGTTTTTTAGGAGAAGCTATTTATAAAGAGCTATGCTCCTATTTTAGAACTTTTGGCACTTATAGAACAGACAATTATAATTATGATAAAAATCAACATTATTTTCAATACAATGTTGAAGAAGATGATATTTTCGAAATTCTAGAAGCCATAAAGCCTACAGTAATTGTTTCGGCACTTCGTGGCAACTTTTCTGCACAAGTTATTACTCATGCTCATATAATTGAATACCTAGTAGCTAACGATGCAAAACTTATATACTTATCATCTGCTAATGTTTTTGATGCCTATAGTAAGTTTCCTAGTTATGAAACCGATAAAACCCTAAGTCACAGCATGTATGGTCATTTCAAAATTAAAATTGAAAATATGCTATTACGTCTACAAAAAAAACAAATAGCAATTATACGCTTACCAATGGTTTTTGGTTCGCAGTCTCCAAGAATAAAAGAAATAAAAGCTTTTTTAAAAGAAGGACTACCTATTGAAGTATTTCCAAACTTAATAATGAATGTAACTACAGAGTCTAAAGTAACACAACAAATACATTATATTATTAATCGTAATAAATCTGGAATATTTCACTTAGGAAGCAACGATTTGGTACATCATGACGATTTTATAAAAGAAATTATTGAAACATTAGGAGATTATAAACCTACTTTTAAAAATGTTTATACAACAAATAACGATCGTTATTTAGCAGTAATGAGTAAGCATAATAAACTACCAAAACATCTACAATTAATAAGTAGTGAGGTTCTAAATGAATTAGAAGTTTAATAGAATGTCTCTCTAGAAATCATTAAATTACAAACTAAGAAAACTAAAATAAAAAAAAGATGGAAAAGCTATCAGAAAAAGAAATAGAAAAGCATTTAGAAAAATTACCAGAATGGGATTATGTGGACAATGCAATTCATACAGAATACGAATTCAATAACTTTAAAGATTGTTTTAGTGCTATGAGTCGTATTGCTTTTGAGTGTGAAGCCCTTAACCATCATCCAGATTGGTCTAACACTTATAATATTTTAAACATATCATTATCTACACATGATGCAGACGGTGTTACTATAAAGGATATAAATTTAGCATTAGCCATAGAAGGTATTGTTGAAGAAGAAGAATAAGTCTTATTTAATTTATTATACTTCTCTAATTTTAGTATTTTACATGTTCTAGCTAATAGAAATGATTCATAGATTTTTTTCGCTCTTCATCTTTTTATTTTCACTAAATGTTTTTAGTCAAGATACACCGCTTTTTTGTGAGCAAGTTTCTGCATTAAACGTTTTAATTAAGAATCAACATTACGCTCCAAAACTATTAAATGATGAAACATCAAAAGGTATTTTTGATTTATTTATTAAACAACTAGATATTGAAAAAGAAATATTTCTTAAAACAGATATTGAATTGTTTAAAGCTGAAGCATATAAATTCGATGATTATATTAAAGATTCAAATTGTGATTTTATTACAAATTATACTTCGGTTTTAAAAACGCGAATTAATACTATTAAATCTAAATTAGAAGCTCTAAAAACAAAACCTTTAGACTATTCAGGATCTCAAACACTTCAGTTTACCCCAAGAAAAGAATTTACCTATAGTAAAGACGAAGCTGAACTTGATAAAAGACTACGCAAAAAAGTAAGCTATAAAGTAATTATAAAACTTATTGATGAATATAAAGATATAAGCACCATAGAAGGTGACTTTAAAACATTAGAAGTAGAAGTTAAAGAAAAAATTATAAATAATGAGCTCTGCTTACTTGATGAAATTGGTAATAAAATAGGCGGAATAAAACGTCTAGTTGAAGAAACGTTTTTAAATGCTTTGGTTCTAGTAAATGATCCAAATTCTACTTTTTTTAATGATACCGAGAAAATAACTTATGAAAATCAATTATCTAAAAGTCAATTATCTTTTGGAATCATTACTAAAAAAAATAAAAACGGTGACATTGTAGTTGCACATATAATCCCTGGAGGTGCAGCATTTAAAAATGGAAAAATTGAAAAGGATGATATATTAAAAACCTTAAAAACATCAAAAAGTTCTTTAGAAATGTTTTGCGTTTCAAATGAAGATGTTAAACAATTCACTAACAAAGAAGAGCATAAAACTATTACATTTTCAGTTAAAAAGAAAAACGGAACACTACAAAACATTACACTCACAAAAAGCAAAATAAGAGTTGAATTAAATTCTGTTAGAGGTTATTTAATTAATGAAACACAAAAATACGGCTATATAAAAATTCCAAGTTTTTATACTAATCTAGAGTCGCCAAATGGCCGTGGATTAACAACAGATATTGCTAAAGAACTCTATAAATTACAAAAGGAAAACATTGAAGGTTTAATACTAGATTTACGTTTTAATGGTGGTGGTTCTATGCAAGAAGCCATAGAATTATCTGGTATGTTTATAGATCGCGGTCCTGTAGCAATTATTACATCTAAAGCTAACGAAAGTTATACCGTTCGTGATAATAAACGTGGTAGCCTATTTAATAAACCATTAATCATTTTAGTAAATGAGTTTAGTGCTTCGGCATCAGAGTTTTTTTCAGCTGCAATGCAAGATTATAATAGAGCTATTATAGTGGGATCTACAACTTACGGAAAATCAAGTGCACAAACTATTCTTCCGTTACATAAAAACAAAAATCTTGGGTTTAGTAAGCTAACCAAACAAGTGTTTTATCGTGTAACAGGCAAAAGTCATCAATCTTTAGGTATAACACCAGATATCGTTTTACCATCGCTTTATGATAATTTTGAAACGGCTGAGCGTTTTAACCCAAATGCATTAAAAAATGATTCAACTGAAGTTACTCTTAAACATCGCCCATTAAAACCATTAAATTTAAAAGAAACGATTCAAAAAAGTTTAAAAAGAGTAAATGAAAGTGTTACATTTAAAGATATTAAAAAAGCAAATTCAACATTCTATAATATCCTATTCAATAAAGGGAAGCGCTATAAATTAACACTTAAAAGCATTGCTAAAGAAATGGATGCTAGAAAAGCCATCATGAATTCTATTTTTAAAGAAGAGAATCAAGAAACAAGCTTATTAAAAATAGAAAACACAAAATCTACATTAGAACTTTTAGCATATAACGAGGATGACAAAGAAGAAAATGATAAAATAATTAAAGAACTATCACTAGACATCTATATAAAAGAAGGTCAAAACATACTAACCGATTACCTAAATTCAAACAATAACTAATGAGAATACTAACAAAATTACTTTTCGCTTTATTATTAATCGCTTCATTTCAATCAAACGCGCAAAGTTTTGATACCGCAGTAGAATACTTAGACTTTCTTAGAAAAGAACAAGAAATCGTTACAAAAAGCACATGGAAATATACTAAAGCTGTAGCACATAGTAAAAGCGATAAGAATATTAATAAAAAAAGGAAAGTATTAATAAAAACAGTTGAAAGAGCTATTGCAAAAATAGAAAGAGCACAAGGGTTTGATGGTGACGATTATAAAAACAATGTATTAAAACACATGCGTTTAAATGAAAGCCTATTAAAACAAGATTATGCAAAAATTATAGACATGAAAGCTGTTGCGGAGCAGTCATATGACTTGATGGAAGCTTATATTATTGCTCAAGAATTAGCCGATAAAAAAATGGCTGATTCTCAAGCAGAATATGAAGCTAATTTTTATGCTTTTGCTGCTAAGCATAAAATTAATGTTATAGAAAGTGATGATGATTTAGGGAAAAAAATGGAAATTTCTAATCAAGTATTCAACCATACAAATGCACTTCACTTAATTTTCTATAAAGTATATATTAATGAAGTCTATTTGTGGGATGCTATTAACAATAATGATGTAAGTGGTATACAACAAAATACTAATGCATTAAATGAAACAGCAAAGGAAGGTTTAGAAATTTTAAAAACGCAAAAAACTTATAAAACAGATAAAAGCCTTATTGCTGCAACAAAAACTGTTTTTGAATATTTTATTGATGAAACCGAAAATAAAATTTCGCAAATTGCCGATTTCTTAATTTTGCAGGACGATTTTCAAACTATAAAAAACACTTTAGAAAAAACACCAGAAAAGAAAAGGACTAAAGAACAAGTTGATGCTTACAACAAAAAAATAAAAGAAATCAATAAAGCTGGTGCTAGTTATAATAAAGTAAGTGCTAGTTTAAATACAAATAGGCAGAAAGTCTTAGAAAAATTAGAAACTACAAAATCTAAATTTTTAGATAGACATATACCAAAAGACTAATACTTTGGTAGATTTTTTTAAATTTGTCAAAATACATTAAAAAATTAATAACATTATCATTTCTGTTTTTGCAGAAATAAAAAATATAATTAGATTTTCACATCTGTGAGAATGAAAAAAGATTAAGTATGGGAAGAGCTTTTGAATTCCGTAAAGCACGAAAAATGAAACGTTGGTCTGCTATGAGCAAGGCCTTTACACGTATAGGAAAAGATATAGTAATAGCTGTCAAGGAAGGCGGACCAGATCCAGCTAGTAATTCGCGATTACGTGCAGTAATACAGAATGCAAAGGCTGTAAATATGCCTAAAGACAATGTTGAGCGTGCTATAAAAAAAGCAAGTGATAAAAGCCAAGGTGATTTTAAAGAGGTTCTTTTTGAAGGTTATGCACCACATGGTATTGCAGTACTTGTAGAAACGGCAACAGATAATAACACCAGAACTGTAGCAGATGTTCGTAGCTATTTTAATAAGTGCAATGGAAGTTTAGGAACTTCTGGTTCTGTAGTTTTTATGTTTGATCACACTTGTAATTTTAGAATTGCTGCTGAAGGTTTAGATCCTGAAGAAGTAGAATTAGAGTTTATAGATTTTGGAGCAGAAGAAGTTTTTGCAGACGATGATGGTATATTAATTTATGCCCCTTTTGAAAGTTTTGGAGCTATTCAAGCTGAATTAGAAAGACGTGACATTGAAATTTTATCCTCTGGATTTGAACGTATACCGCAAGTAACAAAAGCATTAACACCAGAACAACAAGCAGATGTTGAAAAGCTTCTAGAAAAATTAGATGATAATGACGATGTACAAAACGTATACCACACAATGGAAGAAAGTACAGAAGAGTAAAATCTTCAAAAGAATAATAAAAAAAGGCACTATCAACTTGTAATTAAGTTTTTAGTGCCTTTTTACTATATATAAATCCACCTTAATGTCTTAAGCTATTTATAGCTATTTTAATTTTATTGATAGCAAAAGTAACTAAAAAACAAACCAAAAAATTAGAGTTTATCCTAGGCTAATTAAAACGGAAACAGTTACTTACTCATAATTCAATATAATTACATTCTACTTTTCCTATTCTATAAGTAGGGTTTTTGTCTACTCGCTTGTTATATATGTGTAAATTCTTATGAAAAAGAAAGATTTATTTAATGGTTATAAATCAATCGTTTACACTAAAACTGCTTAATTAGGGGAATTAAGCAGTTTTTATTTACTACTGTTTTAATTTTTATTCACCTATACTTTTTATTTCATTCATCTTAACCAAACTGCAGGTTAACTAAATCTATCTGCTAGTTTTTAAATTAAAAATTACATTTGAATTATGAATAATTAATGAAACATAAAGTAAATTCATAGCCAGAGCTAAAGGGTCACTAAAAAGAAACATTGATTGTATCATAACAAATAAATTACTTAAGCCGTTTTGTTAGCATTAATAAAATGATTTAACTACTATTTTTATAGTTTATATTATCTTAATAACTATTAATCTTAATTCAATTATTATGTTAGAAAAATTTAAAAAACATAAATGGTATTTTATAAAATTTTAGGTAGTTAGTTTTTTTGTAATTCTCACTATACATTGAAATAAACATATTGATTAACTACTGTTTTTTTTTTGATTATTAATACATTTTTATAATTAATAGTTAGGGTATTATACATTATAGTTGTTTCTATTATATAGATATGTTATTTATTAAATTGTTTTGGTTAAATTAATTAGTAATAACATTTTAAATTAAAGGCTGCTTATAAATTAGCAGTCTTTTTTTCTACATTTTGGTAAATACTTTACTATTGCCCTTATATTATATCTCTGATTATTTTTAATATGTATTTTATCCATATCACTAGCTCTGTGAGGATTAGATTAACTATTGCATAATTGTATTTAGCTTGCTTTTATTCATTATCGCATTTCATTTTTATAGCTATTTTATTTATTTGTAACATTTCTTTAAAATAGCTGTCTAATTATGCTATAAAGATTATATACAATTAAACACATCTCTAATATTAACAAGACCGTTAAGCAACATATGAAAAAAACACTCGGAATAGCATTAATAACCTGTCTTTTATTGTTTGGTTGCTCAAAACCAAATGCTGGTCCTCAATATAAAAACGACGTGTCTAACTATGGCATAAACGGAAAAGTAAAATCTGTAAAATCTGAGGTTTTCAGCTTGATTGTAGAAAATGACGCTTTCAAAATAGGTGAGAAAATTAATTCCCTTCCGTTTGACAGAAATTCACTTTTAGAATTCAACAAACTTGGTAATTTAACTTCATCAAAAGAATTTTATTCTAATGGAAAAATAAGTGATGAAATTATATACTCTTACGATGAGCAAGATCGTTTGATTAAAAGAAAAGAAATTGACAATTATTATGGCAAAAGGTCTTTTTATGACAATGAGTTTATATATGATAATAAAGACAGCCTCTCTCAATGGATAATTTCAGATAAGGATTTTAAAAGAATTCATAAAATTCAACGAGATGAGAATAATCGACCAATTAAAAGAGAAGTGATTCAAAATGACACCATTTTCAATACTTACATTGTGAAATATGACAAAAATAATAATGTGATTTCGGAAAATGAATTTAAACTTAACAACATTCCTATTAAACTATTAGAAAGAAAATTTAATAACCAAAATCTTAAAGAGAAAGAACAAATAATTGAATATAAAACTTGGGATACTTTAAATTATGAGAACAAATACTTTTATGACAATAATAATAATTTAATTCTAGGAAAATTTATTATTGAAAATGATTCAACGTATGAAGAAAGGACATATAGTTATCATAATAATGGAGAACTCAAAAAAGTTGTAAATAAACCAAAAGGAAATTATACTTATTTTACTATCCAGACGGAAAAATATAATGAAAATGGTAATATAATTGAAAGATTAAATGAGCCAAGTGACAGTAAACCAAAAGCAATTTGGAGTTATCAATATAAATATGATTCAAAGAAAAATTGGATAGAAAAAGTAAATTACAAAGACAATAAACCTTTAGTAATAGTAAAACGAAAAATTGAATATTACGAATAAAATACGTTCTTACTATTGTATATAAAAAATAGCGCAAGTTATTTCTAACACAATAGCTTGGGCATTTTTGGCAAAGTCTATAAATTTTTAAATTTGACGATTTCCAGTAAAAAAGATAAATAGTAAAATTTGAAAATTCGACCTATGTATCACCAAAAAAACAATAGCTTTTCAGCGCTATGTTTCGTACACAAGTCTGTTATACCAATAAAAACCAAACTTAAATTTGAATGTATAGTGTCGAGGAAATAAGAGAAAACTATAAAGGATTTTCCAATTCAAAAATCGAGAATATTGCTAAAAACGAATCGAAAGGTTTAAGGAAAGATGTACTCGGAATTTTAAAAGACGAAATTGAAACGCGGAATCTTGACATAAACTTGATTAACTGGGTTGAAACTGAAACCAAAAGTTTTGACGGAATTGAACGTGATTCTCTAATAACTAAAATTCAAAATCTAAATTGCCCTAAATGCTCTATAAAGAAAGATAAACTTTACGGATTTGAAATTAACCAAATCGTATCGGTCTTACTTTTTGCAAACGACACTCGAAAAGAAAAAATATTGTGTTTAAATTGTGGAAAAAAAGCGAAATTAAAGGCTATTTTGATTACTTTTTTTGCTGGTTGGTGGTCAAGACGTGGTATTTTTTTAACGCCATTTACTGTTTTAAAAGATTCATTTAACTTTCTCTTTATCGATAAAATTAGTGACAGGATAATCAACCGAGTAATTGATGAAAACACAGGTCATTTAAGAAGAAAAGGAACTGAAAATAAAACTTTAAACCTATTGATAAAGCGAAGGAATCAAAAGGAAATTTTGGAAGACTAAGATTATGATTTTACTTGATAAAATAACTAAGTACCTAGCCCTTATTAACAACTAAAATCAAATAATTGAGAACAGGAAAATTACAAATAACCAACAAAAATAAAATTGCAAAAATTTTAAATAGAAATAATTATTTATTGATTATGATTGGAATAGTTTTCTTAATTATTGATTATGACTTATTCCATTCTGAACCAAAATTTCTGGTTACTGAAGGATATTTTTGGAAGGGAATTGCTATAGTGTTTCAACTAACATTTATTGCTATTTTAATACAATGGGACAAAAAAAAGAAAAGAATTATTAACATCTTATCTAAAGGAATAATTACAGAAGGAAAATTGAAAATGAGTGAGAGAATAAAACCGAATAAATTTTCCACATTTTATATCCATTTATTTGAGTATTATGTATTTGATAAAAAATACGAGATAACGATAAAAAACAAAACAAATAGTATAAAATCAAATTATATAATTTATGAATCAAATAACCCAAAAAATGGAATTTTATACGAAGATTTAAAAAGCGAATTAAAACACCTAATAAAAAAGAAACATAAGTGAATTTTCCAAAGAACAAAAATAAATTTGCAAAAGAACTAGCAAATATAAACCCAGAAATTGAAAACAAGTTAACCAAATAAAATAATTACGGCTGTATTTCTTCTAAGAAAGGCATTCTTATAAAACAATAAAAAAGGCACTATCTACTTAAAATCAAGTTTTTAGTGCCTTTTTCGTTAGTTATATAAATAAACTACAATTCTAATATTTGCGCAGCGTGATCTTTTGTTTTCACTTTATCAATAACGTGCTCCACTACTCCATTTTCATCTATTAAAAACGTTTTACGATGAATACCATCAAATTCTCTCCCCATAAATTTCTTTAAACCCCAAACTCCAAAAGCATTAATAACTTCTTTTTCTGTATCTGCTAATAAAGGATAAGGGAAATTAAATTTATTTTTAAAATTAGATTGTTTCTTTTCTGTGTCTGCACTCACTCCTAATATAAAATACCCTTTATCCTGTAACAATTTATAATTATCACTTAAATTGCACGCTTCTGCTGTACAACCAGGCGTATTAGCTCTGGGATAAAAGAAAACCACTAATTTTTTCCCTTTATAATCACTTAAAGAAATAGCATTACCATCTTGATCGTTTACTGTAAAATTTGGAACTTTATCACCTTGTTTTAATGTATTCATAGTTGTATTTTGGCTTTATTCAAAAATACAACTAATGACTAAGCAAGAAAAGGTAGATTTTGTTATAAATACGTTAAATTCATTATATCCCGAAATTCCAATTCCATTAGACCATAAAGACCCATATACATTATTAGTAGCCGTCTTATTATCTGCGCAATGTACAGATGTTCGTGTAAATCAAATTACGCCTTTGTTATTTGCAAAAGCAGATAATCCATACGATATGATTAAAATGTCTGTAGAAGAGATAAAAGAAATTATAAGACCTTGTGGTTTATCTCCAATGAAGAGTAAAGGTATTCATGGCTTATCCCATATTTTAATAAATGAGCATAATGGTGAAGTACCTCAAAGTTTTGAAGCTTTAGAAGCATTACCCGCAGTAGGGCATAAAACTGCAAGTGTAGTTATGTCTCAAGCTTTTGGTGTTCCTGCTTTCCCTGTAGATACACATATTCATAGATTAATGTATCGTTGGAATTTAACTAATGGTAAAAATGTGCAGCAAACAGAAAAAGATGCTAAACGTTTATTTCCAAAAGACACTTGGAACGATTTGCATTTACAAATTATATGGTATGGACGTGAATATTCCCCAGCCAGAGGTTGGGATTTAGACAAGGACATTATAACAAAAACAATAGGACGAGTCTCTGTTTTAAATGATTATAATAAAAATAAGAAATAAAAAAGCCCTGATTGAATCAGGGCTTTTTCAGTCTAATTCAGGAGTGCTTCAAACTCCATTTTATTTATTTTTATAACACTTAAAGCCTTAGAATAATTAAGAATAAAACTCACAGTTTCATCTTTTGGGTTCAATTTTTTGTTTTTTTCGGGATTCTTAGAGTAAAGTTTTGCCATCTATATTTTTTTGGTTATAAAATGATAACGGCTCTTTTATCCTGTTATTGTATAGTTTATTTTTTTACCCTACTAATATTCGATAAAATGCAAATTAATTCGTTAAAATAATATTATGCTTTTCAATAACTTTACGCATATTAATTAAAGCATAACGCATTCTCCCTAATGCAGTATTAATACTAACGCCTGTACGTTCTGATATTTCTTTAAAACTCATATCTTGATACATACGCATTACTAACACTTCTTTTTGATCTTCAGGTAATTCTTCAATTAATCGTCTTACATCACTTTCAACCTGGTTTTTTATAATGGTTTTTTCAGCATTTAGACTACTATCACTTAGTACAGAAAAAATACTAAACTCACCACTATTATCAAAAGTTGGCATACGATTACTCTTTCTAAAATGATCTATAACTAAATTATGAGCAATACGCATTACCCATGGTAAAAATTTACCTTCTTCGTTATACTTACCTTTTTTTAATGTTCTTATCACTTTAATAAAAGTATCTTGAAAAACATCTTCAGCAATATCTCTATCATAAACTTTAGAATAGATAAAACTATAAATGCGTTGCTTGTGTCTTTTTATTAATATTTCTAGTGAAGATTCGTCGCCTTTAATGTAGCTACTAACTAACGTAGCATCTTTGATAAGTTCTTGTCGCATAGTCATTACTTTTTTTTCTGCAGAAGATAGGGCTTCAGCTTTAGGTTTATAAATTAAAAAAGTAATTGTATGCTATAGGCTTGCTAATTAAATAGTTATTGTTTGAGGTAAATATAACAAGAATCATTCCGAAAAAACAAAAAAAAATGATTTTTTTAACATTTAATTACACAATAATCCTTTTTATAAGATGCATTATAAGTGTTATCTTTGCCTTTCTCAAGACACAAAACACCTATGAACACTAAGCTTTCCGAAGTAAATCCTAAACAAAATATTATTATTAAAGGTGCAAAATTGCATAATTTAAAAAATATTGATGTTGTAATACCAAGAAATAAATTGGTCGTTATTACAGGATTATCGGGTTCTGGGAAGTCTAGTTTAGCTTTCGATACATTATATGCCGAAGGTCAAAGACGCTATGTAGAAAGCTTATCTAGTTATGCTAGACAATTTTTAGGAAGGCTAAATAAACCTAAAGTAGATTATATAAAAGGAATTGCACCTGCTATTGCAATTGAGCAAAAAGTAAACTCAACTAATCCGCGTTCTACAGTAGGCACTACAACAGAAATTTACGACTATTTAAAATTATTATTTGCTAGAATTGGAAAAACATACTCTCCTAAATCTGGAAAGGAAGTAAAAAAAGATACAGTAACCGATGTTTTAAATTATATAAAAACAATTCCTGAAGGAGAAAAACTACTCCTGCTCGCTCCTATTCACTTAGAAGAAGGAAGAGTTATGAGTGATAAACTAAAAGCTTTAAATGCGCAAGGTTATGCTAGAATAAAAGCTAATGGTGAAGTTTTACGTATAGATGCTACAGAAGGCGTTACAGAAAAAACTAAAGACCTCTTTTTAGTTGTAGATAGAATTGTAACAAAAAACGATGAAGATTTTTTTAATCGTTTAGCTGATGCTATTCAAACAGCTTTTTTTGAAGGTAAAGGCGAATGCTTTATAGAATCATTAAATGATAAAACAACTAGGCAATTTTCTAATAAATTTGAATTAGATGGTCTCTCTTTTTTAGAACCTAACGTACATTTATTTAGTTTTAACAACCCATACGGTGCTTGTCCTAAATGTGAAGGCTATGGAGATGTTATTGGTATTGATGACGATTTAGTTATTCCAAATACAGCATTATCTATCTATGAGAATGCTATTTTTCCTTGGCGTGGAGAAAGTATGAGTTGGTACAGAGATCAATTAGTAAACAATTCGCATCATTTTGATTTTCCTATTCATAAACCATATTTCGAATTAAGTCAAAAACATAAAAATTTAATTTGGACTGGTAATAAACATTTTGAAGGCTTAAGCGCTTTTTTTGCAGAACTAGAGAGTAAAGCCTATAAAATTCAAAATCGTGTGATGCTTTCTCGCTATCGTGGGAAAACGAAATGTAAAATTTGTAATGGTAAACGCCTTAGACCGGAAGCAAATTATGTAAAAATAGCAGGTGCTACTTTAACCGATTTGGTAGAGATGCCTTTAGATAAACTCTCTAATTTTTTCAAGCAATTAGAACTTAATGACCACGACACAACTATTGCTAAAAGATTATTAAAGGAAATTTCTAATCGTTTATCTTTTTTATCTAACGTAGGCTTAAACTATTTAACGTTAAATAGAAAATCTAATACCCTTTCTGGTGGTGAGAGTCAACGTATAAATCTAGCCACATCATTAGGTAGTAGTTTAGTTGGTTCTATGTATATCTTAGATGAGCCAAGTATTGGTTTACATCCTAAAGATACAGAACGACTAATATTAGTTTTAAAAGCACTTCGTGATTTAGGAAATACAGTCATTGTTGTAGAACATGATGAAGATATCATGATAGAAGCCGATGAAATTATTGATATTGGACCAGAAGCCGGTACTTTTGGTGGACATGTAGTGGCTACAGGAACTTACAATGACATTTTAGCATCTAACTCTTTAACAGCTAAATATTTAAATCAAACTTTAAAAATTGAAATTCCTAAAAAACGACGAGTTTCTAAATATAGTATAGATGTTATAGGTGCTAGAGAAAATAATTTAAAAAATATAGATGTAACTTTTCCTTTAGGTATGCTTACAGTAGTTACTGGTGTTTCTGGAAGTGGAAAAAGTACATTAGTTAAAAAAATATTATTTCCTGCCATTCAAAAAAAACTAACTGGTTTTGGAGATAAACCTGGACAGTTTTCAGAAATAAAAGGCAACTACAGCAATGTAAAACATATAGAATTTGTAGATCAAAACCCTATTGGGCGATCTTCAAGATCTAATCCAGTTACTTATATAAAAGCTTACGATGATATTAGAGCTTTATATAGCAAACAAAAATTAAGTACTATTAGAAACTACGCTGCCAAACATTTTAGTTTTAATGTAGATGGCGGGCGTTGTGAAACCTGTAAAGGAGAAGGCCAAGTAACTATAGAAATGCAATTTATGGCAGATGTGCATTTAGAATGTGAAACCTGCAAAGGGAAACGCTTTAAAAAAGAAGTTTTAGAGGTTACTTTCGCAGATAAAAATATTGATGATATTTTAAACATGACCATAGATGATGCCATAACGTTTTTCGATGAGAATCATGTTACAAAAATTAAAACAAAATTGCAGCCTTTACAAGATGTAGGTTTGGGATATGTAACACTTGGCCAAAGTTCTTCTACCCTTTCTGGTGGTGAAGCACAACGTATTAAATTGGCTTCGTTTTTAGGTAAAGGAAACACTAAAGAAACTGCTTTATTTATTTTTGATGAACCAACTACTGGCCTACATTTTCATGATATACAAAAATTATTAAAATCATTTAACGCGCTTATAGATAAAGGACATTCTATTATTGTTGTTGAGCATAATCTAGAACTCATTAAATGTGCAGATCATATTATAGATTTAGGTCCAACAGGAGGTGAAAATGGTGGTCATTTAGTTGCTTCTGGAACACCTGAAGAGATTGTAAAGAACAAGGCTTCTGTTACTGGTCAATATTTAAAAGAGAAACTCTAACCAATTGGATTAAAAAACATTGAGGGTATAAACGTTCCAATTTAGCACACCGAGTCTAATAAAACATAAATGCGAATAGGCCAATTATTACTGCAGCTAAAGGTGTGACTACAACTAGAAATAAAAATGTCGTTATTCCACTTTTTAAGAAACTCATAAACCAACCTTGTTGATAAAATTGTTTTAATGCTATTAACAAATAAATAAATGTCGAGAGCATTATTAAAAAATCTACCCAATTAGGTATATCTACAATAAAGTTTACACCTAGAATAATACTAAAAACAGTAAATAAAAATGCGAAATAATAGAAACTAAACACTAAGTGATGCGCATAACGCCCCTTTTTGAAGTATAGAAGTTTTAAAATTAATGCAAAAATTGGTAACAAAAAGAACATTGCTATAGGTATAGTGTCATAAAATGCTTCTAAAATACTACCTCCTTTTTTAGACTTATAAAACTTGAGCACTTGAGCATATAAACGTCTTTTAAAAGCGCCATCATCTTCTTTAAGCCCCATTTCTTTATATATCTCTGCATCGGTAGCCTTAGCTGCAATTAATGAATCTACTTTAAACTCATTAAAATCAAAGCTCATAGCTCCATTTTTCTTGAAGTTATCTGTTTCAACCAAAGAATCTATTTGCTTTTCTGTCATTCCTGTTAAAAAAGCATTCTTTTTAAGAGCTTCCCTTACTTCTTCTCTTTTAATAGAATCTTTAACTTTTATAGCCTTCAAAGCTTCTGCATCTAATGAATCCTTTTTAACTGATGTTCTATTACTAAAAGCATCTGCTATGTTATTGTCTATGTCACTAACTTGTTTTCTTGTACTAAAAGAAAATAAAAAGAAAAATACAACAGATACGAATAGATATAATTGCGCTGGATGGAGGTATAATAAGCGCTTTCCACTAATAAATTTTTTTGCTAAATAACCTGGTCTAAATAATAAAGGCAAAAAACTTTTAAAAAAACGAGCATCAAAAGAAAAGTAATTACTTATAGTGTTATAGAAAAGAACACCTATAGTTAGTTCATCTTTATCTTTTTGTCCACAATATGGGCAATATTCGTAAGCCTCATCAAATGGTTGTTCACAATTTTTACAATCTTTTATTTGCTTAGACATGAAATAGCGGTTAGTTGGTATAAAAATATAAAAAAGAATCCACATAATAAACATCAATAAACCCTAGTAAAAACAGCACTTAAGAGTTTTGGCACGCTAATTGGAACTTACAATTACAAATAGCGTAAGCCGAAAAGCTAAAGAGTAGGCAAAAAATCTAAAACCGTAATACTATGAAAAAACTAGTACTATTATTTACAGGATTGTTAATGGGATTAACAACTGTAACAGCAGCAGAAAAAGTTGAATCTGCACTTAAAGGTGAAGATTTAACGACAAATCGCTATCGCTTCAATCAACCAATACAGTTTATTGAGCGTGGTGTAGAATTTTTAATTTTTCCAGATGGATCATTTGACTTTAATACGCATATTGAAGACAATCATTATAATCATGATGATGGTTATTACAGAAGATCTAGAAGCAAACGAAGAAGTATTAATACTACTTTTGGAGCTCCAGGAACACGAGTTAAGTTTTCTACTCCTAGATCTAGAGGCATAATAATTACTCATGATTTTGATGGAAAAGTAAGACGTATAGGTAATGTGTTTGTAAACTATAACCGTTATGACCAAGTTAAACGTTTAGGTTCTGTTTACATGAGATACAATCGCAATGGCTGGTTAACTCGAGTTGGAGGTTTACATATTAAATACAACCGTAGAGGACATATTATAAATGTATTTGGGCATGTAAACTTTAGAAATCAAGGTTGTGGTTTTTGTGGCGTAACCGGTTGTACTGTTACTCACTATGGAAACGATTCTCACCAAGATAACGATTGGGATGATGATTGGAATGACGATGATGACCATTATTACTATAAGAAAAATGGTAAACTTAAAAAGCAAAAAAAGCTAAAGAAAAGAAAAACCTATAGAAAAGACGATTAATATAAAATCCCGCAAACCAAATGTTTGCGGGATTTTTTGTTAGCTATTTTTTTAATGAAAATAGAGTAATCATTAGTCTATTAAATTGCTAATGCTCCAGCTTCTGCAACTGCATGGTCATTTTCAACAGAACTACCACTAACTCCAATAGCGCCTATAATTTCACCTTCAGTGTTTTTAATTGGTACGCCGCCAGGAAAAGTAATAAGTCCATTATTTGAATGCTCTATATTATATAAAGCGCCTCCTGGTTGAGATAATTCTCCAATGATTCCTGTATTCATATCAAAAAAACGTGCCGTTTTTGCTTTTTTAATAGAGATATCAAGTGAGCCTAACCAAGCACCATCCATACGGCCAAATGCTACTAAATTTGCTCCTGCATCTACAATTGCAATATTCATTTTTGTATCTATTGCTATAGATTTCTCTTTTGCTGCTGAAATAATTTTTTCTGCTTGTGCTAATGTAATATTCATGATTTCAAGTTTTAGTATTAATAATAATTTAATACAAATGTACATAGAGGCTACTTTTATCAAGTTACCAAAACAGGCCAATAACTTATGAAAAAAGGTCAGATTTAAATAGATGTACAATTGAAAATTATTACCTAAGAATTTTCTTTGGACTATATCCAAATTTATTTTTAAAAGCTGTACTAAAGTTAGAAAGGTTGTTATAACCAAAATCTAAATAAATGTCTGAAGGTTTTAAATCTCCTTTTTCTAATGTTTCCTTAGCTTTTTGAAGTCGTTTACTTTGCAACCACTTTCCTGGCGATACGTTATATTCTTTAATAAAATGACGCTTAAAAGTAGATAAACTCATATTGCATAAAAATGCAATTTCCTCTAATTTAAGATTAGAATGAATTTTGCTTTCAACATTTTTTTTAAATGGAGAGCTTTCTTTAATAATTAAAGAATGTAAATATATTTCAAATTGTTTTCCGTATTTCTGTAGCAGATAAAGCATCAATTCTTCAAATTTTACTGAAAGTAAATTTTGCATAAAAGCCATTGGAGCTTCACTAATTGTTGATAATGAATTTAAATATGATCTAATATAGTCATCATTCTTAATTATAAAATATGGCGTTTCATCTTTTACTATTAGATTGTTACCTGCATGCTTTTCAATAAATTCTTTTAATTTTTTTTCTGAAAAAAAAAGAAGCTTACAATAATAAATAGCTTCTATATCTAATAGCTCTGTCCATAACCAGTTTCCTTTTTTAAGCAATAACGATTGGTCTTTATTTACAGCTACAGATGTTCCCGCAAAGTGTACTTGTTTTTTTCCAACTTGCAAAAAACTAAACATATTCATGCTTAAATTAACCTTGCTTTTAACAACATCATTAGTCATTTTAAAATCGTAGACATATAAATCAGGACTAACATTTTTATCTTTAATATAACTTTCAGGTATGTTTTCTATTGGCATTGTAATGTAGACTTTAAACTTACGCCTATTCTATTTGTATATCGTTACTAGATTGGCAAGAACTAAATTAATAAATAGAAAACGAACAAAAAGGAGAATTCGTTTAATTTTAAAAACACTAGATGCTTTTATTATAAAGCCTTTTGATAAGATTCTTTTAACCATTCTATTAACTCTACATCAATTTCATCAAGCATAGAAAGTCTTACACGATGCGTACACATTGTACCAAAAGGACCTGAATTTTCTAGCCTTGTAGTTGTTGGTTTATCTTTTAATTTTAAACCTAAATCAATTCTTGTTTTAGTAGCAGGTTTTATTAAAGCAAATTGTTTTTTTCTAATAATACTTACGCTTGTCTTTTTGGGTGTAATTATCACATCGGTTCCAAAAGTTTTCACAACAGATAAAAGCTGTTCATAAATTGGAAATAAATTCTCTTTCCCTTTGTATTGATTAGTTAATAAATCATCTAACGTTTCAGAATCGTCTTTATTTGTTAGACTTACTATAGTATTAGCAAAACCGTGAGTAACAGCATATTCAGTTTTTAAATACTTTACTGCTTCTCCATGTTTTGCAAAAGCTTTTGCTTTTAATAGTTTTTTCCATTCGTCTAATGATTTACCTGTTTTTTCAGGCATATTATCAATCATTGTTTGTAATGCTTTATCCATAGTTTAATATTTAACCGAAGGTATTCCTGTTTCCAAATAGGCTATTAGATTTCGATAAGATTCTGCATTGCCTTGAATAAAAAATTTCATCAAAGGCTTATATTTTTCATTGTTTTTATAACCTATACCGTAAGATATTACTTTTGTTTTTATTGCACTTATAGATCCAAAAAGAATCATATTAAACAACTCTTTTTCATCATCTTTCATGAAGCTAGGAAAATTTTTAGTGATCTCAGCTTGAAGTGTTAGCATTTGCTTTGGAATATAATTTACTACATGCAAAGTAATAGTTGAATCGTCTCCAATTTTACCATTTTTATTGTAATTGGTTTTTATAATTCCATTAATTTTAAAATCAATTTCTGCCATTGCTGTAGCCCAACTTTCCCATCCTTTTTTAGTTGTATAAGCATTCCAAACCGAATCTTTAGGCACATTTACTACAAAAGATTGTTTTAAGACCATATTATTGGCATGCGTAGAATCTATTACAGAGATGATTCTGTTTTCTGAATCGTTATTAGTATTTTGAGCTAATACTACTAATGGCATACACAAAACTATAATTTGAAATAGAAGTTTTTTCATAGTTATAAAAATAAGTGAATTACAAAGGAATGAACTTAAAGGTTAATGTAATAGTAAAAAATTAACCTTCATTATCTAATGGGAAAAAATTAGGTTCTCCTTTATGATAATCTGAGTTTATAAACTCTTGAGGATTAAACCCTGAAAACGCCTTAAATTCTTTTATAAAATGTGATTGATCTGAATACCCAAATTGATATGCTATTTGTGGCCAATCTATTTTTTCTTTTAAATGAATTTTATTTAAAATTTCATTAAAACGAAATATTCTATGCAAAACTTTAGGTGTAAGACCTACATATTTTTTGAATTAACTTATTAAATGTTTTTGAGTTTTTGGATAGGATTCAATTATTTTATGATGTTCAATAAAGGGGTTGTTTTTTAATAAATTGACAATTTTTAATAAATCTTGACCTGCAATATCTTTACTATTAATTCTATTTAATAACCAATTTTGAACGACTTCAAACTTTTCAATTGAAGTTTTATTATATAGAATTTGTTTATGTAACTCAATTATTTCAATACCCAAAATGTCTTGAGCTGCACTAACTTGGTCATTAAGCTTATAGATTGGTTGATAAAAAAAAGGGAAAGCACCAGCGCACTTGAATTGAATAACCAACATTTCAGAATTTGGATGCGCAGAAATTGAAAGGTAATTTTTATGCATACCAGAAACCCAAACTTTAGAAAACGTACCATTGGGTTTTAAAGTGTTATTATTAAAAGTATGTCTTTTAATACCATCTAATTCAAAAATGATAAAAACATGCCCTGTTGGCACTACTCTTTCAATAGAATGTTCAGGCATAAACCCCTTAAAATAAAATATGGATTCAATATAGTTTTCTAAGGTTTTAGGTAATATGTGAGTTTCAAATATCAAATTTATTCTATGTTTCGTTTATAGATTCTAGAATTCTTATAGTTGTTTAATGAAAGTATAATTTAGTATTATTTTTACACATTATCATCTATCTTTTTTTCAATCAAATTTTTTAAATTGTATTCTTGACAAAGCGCTTTCATTTTTTTTGAAAAGGCCTTTTTATAAAATTGAGGCATTTGAGAACCATTTTTAAAATAGTTTAAATACTTATTTTCTAATTCTGGATAGTATTTTTTTATTGCATTTAACACTAATGTCTTACTATCTGCCTTCCCATTTCCAAATAAAGTTATAGTTGCTGGCAAAACATAATCTACATTGCTTTTGCTAAAGGTAGCAAAGAATAGATTTAAATGTTCTGTTGTATCTGATATAAAAGGAAGTAATGGCATTAAACTAACTCCTGTTAAAAAACCCTCATCCAGAGTTTTATTCAAAGCAATTAATCTGTTTGATGGTTTTGTTGCTCCTTTTTCAAATATTTGTGATACTTTATTATCTAGTGTTGAAAAAGAAAATGAAACTATAACACCATTATCTAATCGCTGAGAAAGGTCTTTAGGAATAATTGCTGTTTTATTTATTTCGTGTAATAGATCAAAATCTCTTTCTATTAAATCAGATTTTGTAATAATATGTACAGGAAATTTATGTTTTGCTATTACTTTTAAAGCATTACGTGTTAATTGGTATTGTTTTTCTATATGGAGATATGGATCTGTTGCAGAAGAAAGCGCAATAATTCCGTATTCCCCTTTTTTGGCTCTATTGAAAAGCTGACGATCTAGTATTTCTATAGCATTTGTTTTAACAGATAAACTTTCTTCAAGATTAGTACCATATTTACTACCTCTTATATAGCAATATAAACAGTTAAAGGAGCAACTACTATATAAATTAAGAGTATAATCGTCTAAAAACCAGTCGTCTCTTTTTTTAGTTTTATTTAATACAGATTTGACTTCAATTTCCTTTGGCATAATTATTTCTATTTAGTCCAATTTCTATTTTTGCTCTAAACCAATTTGCTACTTGATGTTCGTTTTGAATTTCGTTTTGAAAATATTGAATGACTTCTGGATGAAATTTTGCTGTTGTTTTTGCTGCCCAACCAATACCTTGCCTTATTTCTTTATCTTTTGTGTTTGCAATGGTTAATAACAATTCAAAAACCGTTTTTACATCGTTTTTATCAAGCCCCTTTTTTATTGCATAATGAACACCAGCACCTAAAGAACGAATCACCCAATTTATTTGGTGTTTCGACAATTTTAAGATTTGAGGAATAGTAATTTTTGGATTATGTAATAAAGAAAAACCAAAAACACGTTCTCCAATAATATCACATACATACCAAATATCTGCAGCCGCAATATATTCTGTTGCTTTATTTATAGATTCAATAAAATTATCTTGTAATCTTTTTTGTAACATAATACCTAAAATAACATTACCTCCTTCTGTTTTTAAAGATTCTATTTTATCACAAAACTGCAGCTGTTGGTTTTTAGGCAATCTATTATAAAACTCTTCACCGCAATATTCAAGAAGAGGAAATTTTACTTTTTGAGACAATATTAAGATGTTTAATTCTTCAACACATCTTAATAATCCATTAGAGTTATATTTAACAAAGCACTTGTCTAAAAGCTGTTTAATTTCTGTTTTTTTTGTTATAACTCTCAACGTTTTTTATAATTACAATTAACTTATTTCTGCTACTAATTTAGCAAATAAAAAAACTTAAAGTATCAATTGTTTATTAAGCTATTGCCTTTAAATATTACATTTATTCTTAGCCTTTTACTATAAAACTACGATACATAAAAGTATCTTCAAAACGTTGTAATCGAGGCGTTAATTTTTTAGCAAAAACAAGGTATTGGCACTTATCTATACTTTCTGGTATTCTATTAATATTAGCAAAATGCATCCCTTTTTCTGCAAATTCTGCATCTTCAAGAATATAAAGTTTTAATTGGCTTAAATCTAAGCTGTTCAATAAATACAGTTTATTTAATCGTTTTGGTGTTGCTATAAGTATATCTTGACCATAATACACTTCTTCACGCTGTTGATCTAGCGTTTGCTCATCGTAGGCTGTATATATTCTTAAATCTGTATATTTTGTAAATACCTCAAAAGCCTCTTTAAGTTTTAGCGCTTCTGCTTTAGTTTCAACTATAATAATTGCTCTAACAGAATCTCCTATTGCTTTACTCTCTAATTTTTGCATCGTAGCAATAATAATAGCTGTCGTTTTTCCGCAGTCTTTATCTCCTATACAAAATACATTTGCGCCGCTTTTAATTTTTGGTAAAACTGCTTTTTGAAATGCAGTTGGCTCTGTAAAATTATTATTTTCCAAAGCTTCTTTTAGTTCAAAATTTAATTTTTTAAAAGACATTTTATTTTTGCTTATGTTAGGTATAATGCGAAACTAACAGTTATTTACCAGCTTACAAAACTTAATTAAAATAGTTTTGGCACGATGCTTGTATTTCTGTTAGTGTTCAATCTTAAAAACGAATATTATGAAACGATTTATGTACCTATTTTCAGCTTTACTTCTTGCAAGTTTTACTGTAAATGCAGACGCTATTAACAACCTAGATGAATCTACAACTACGACTTCTAATTATTATAGAGGTTACGGAAAATCTTTTATTTTTAATGAGCAAGGCATTGAGTTTTCTGTTTATGCAGATGGTCAATTTGATTTTTATATGCCAAATTATGGTCCTAAAGTAAATGTTTCAATTGGAAGCCCAAATGTAAATATTAGTTTTAATTCTGGTTATGATTATGGATCTTATGTTCAATATGATGAATATGGTGCTGTAATACAAATTGAAAACACACCTATTTTTTATGATTATTATGGTAGAATAATACAAGCAGGTGATGTATGCATAAACTATAACAACAGAGGTTATATTACTCGTGTAGGAGGATTATATGTACACTATAACAGATACAATGCTTTCGATTATTGTTCAGGATATATTAACATATACAATAGAGCTTATGTTTTTAGACCATGGCACAGATACTATGCTGTACCAGCATATAACTACTGTGTAGTATACAACAGACCTTACAGACAATACTATACTCCTATTCGTTACAGATACGATAGGCCATATAGAAACAATTACCGCAGAACTACAGCTGTAGCTAGTAGAAGAGGCAACAGAGTAATAAGAAATAGAAGCTACGCATCAAGAACTAATGGTAGAACGGTTGCAAACCATACAAGAACTAGAACTCGCAATTCTGTAGCTAATAACACGAGAACACGTACACGTAGTAATGCAAATACATCTACTCCAAGAACGAGAACAAGAAATAATAGTGCTACAACACCTAGAGTAAGAGATAATAATACTCCTAGAACTGGAGGTAATAAAATAAGAACAACAAAGCCTAGAGTAAAATCTACTCCTAGAACTGGTGGAAACAAAATAAGAACAACAAAGCCTAGAGTAAAAAAGAACTCTACTCGAAGAACTGGTGGAAATAAAGTAAGAACAGCATCAAGAACACGACCTAATACAAAATCGCGTTCTTCAAAACCTAACAGAACTGTATCTAAGTCTTCAAAGTCAAGATCAAGAGGCAACTCTCGTTCATCTGGATCTAGAAGAAGTGTTAGATAATAACATAAGTTTTGTCAGATAAACATAAATATAAAAATCCTAATTTAAAACACTTAAAAATGAGAAAAAAACCTACTTTACTTAGTATTCTTTTCGTACTAATGGTGAGCATTTGTTTCGCTCAAAAAAAGACCCCATTAACAATTATTAGCGGAAAAGTTTCAATCTCTCAATACCATGAGAAAGAAGATTTAGAAACACTTCCAAAAGGAAGATTGTTAACTCTATATAGAGAACGTATAGAAGTAATAGTTAAAATATTACCTAATATAGCATTTGCTACTAAACCAGGAGTAACTATGGCATCATTAGGAATTCCAGATACTAAAGAGCACAGAAAAGCTTTAGAAAAGAATATTGAAGCTTCTAATAGTTATTTTGACAGTACTATTGAATTTCAAAATAAAGTATTGCCTTATTCAGATAAATCGAACTTAATAGCTGCTATATTATTTTATGAAGACACTTTAAAATCACTTCATACTTATAGCGAATTTAATAGAATATAATTTACTAAGTTAGTTTTTTTCCGGTGCCAAATCTGGGAAATTTCAATCCTGTTATCTTGTTTTCCCAAGCAAAATAGCAGGATTTTTTATGTGTATATACTTTTAACGTTTTATAAGCTTATTTATTAAGCTGGTTATATCATGAGAAATATTAAAATAATAAATAAAAAACCCATAAGATATACTAACAATTAAAGATTTCACAATAATATTGAGCATTGGGTGAAAGTTAAAATTCAAGAAATAAAATCCAAAGCCACACACTATAATCAATGATAATGTTTTTAAAGTACTAGACGTAAATGGTTGCATTTTAAACTTTGCACGTACAAATATTATTTTTATAGTATTATATAAAGTCATAGCAATACATGTTGCATACGCTGCTCCATTAATACCAAAGTTTGGAATAAAATACATATTAAGTATTACTGTCATAATTGCTAAAAACACACCCATTAAAAGCACTACTCTATAATAATCACTATTAAATAAAATAGAATTATTATTCCCTAAAAGTGTATCAGATAGTTTAGAAAAACCTATAACAAAAACAACAATAAATCCATCTGAATAATCTTGAGGCAACAGTTTATACAATTCGTTTATATTAAGTATTATTAACAAAAAAATAAATCCACCAATAATAAATAGACTAAGAGAACTTTTTTGATATAGACTTTTTAATTCTACCATACTATTTTCATTTAACAGTTTTGCTGTTAAAGGATAAGTAATTTGATGCATAGCTCTAGAAGGTACACCAATAACAGTAGCAATATAAATAGCTACACCATAATATGCGACATTTTCAATAACAACATATTTACCTATCATGAATTTATCAATTTCTAAAATCATGTTAGCAACAGATCCTGCAATAATTATTAAACATGCATATTTAATAATAGCAGAAATGTTAGACACTCTTATACGCTTAAACGAAGGAAATCTTAAACTAAAAGCATAAACCATCATAATTACCATTCGTAATACATAAACACTTACCATTCCTAGAACTAATTGTTCTACAGTTATGTATTTAAAATATAAACTGATTAATAAAATACTAGTACATAGTCTATGAAAAACCTCTTTCATAAAGTTACCAAAGACACTTTGTAGTTGTACTTTACTCCAAGCATAAAACACTTCAAAATAACCAAAAACAATTGCTGAAATGGCTATATACCATGTATAATCCTTTACTATTGCATTTTCTGAAGATATCCAATCGCTAATAAAACTAAAGGCTAGCTTCGTTATTATTATTCCAGGAATAATAATAACTAAAGGCAATAACAACATTAAACTTAAAAAGCTGTTTTGAGATTGTCTAGTTTTAAATGTAGAGTAAAATTTTACAATGGTATTATGAGTTCCAAACGCCATTAATGGCATTAAAATGTTAGCAGTAGAAAAAATAAAAGTTATAAGACCAAAATAAGTATCGCTAACAAAATTAGTAAACAAAAAGAGAATGTTAATGGCACCAATACCAAAACCCATATAGGTTATCAAGGTATTTTTGATAGATTGATTAACGACTATTCCCATATATTTATAATGCTCTAAATATAAATTAAAAATTTATACTATTTATTCTTTAGCTATTAAAGACGCTAATGTTTTTGTTAAATTAAGTCTACTATATTTTTGTAGTCCAATTGGATTTGTGTTTAGGTTCTTTTGCTTAAACGCCTCAAAATGCTGCTTTATTTTAGATTTTAAACTATCATAATCATGATAATTAAAATAATCACCAGTATTTGTTTCTTTTAAAATAACTTCTACATCTGTAGCTTCTGGCCCAATTGCAATTATTGGTCTTTGTGAAGCCATGTATTCAAATAATTTACCTGGAATTATGACCTTAGTATCTTCCGAATCTATTTCTATTAATAGTAATAATTGAGATTGTTTTTGATATTTAATAGATTCAATATGCGA
The DNA here is from genome assembly GCF_947500325.1 of uncultured Lacinutrix sp. Classification (GTDB taxonomy): domain Bacteria; phylum Bacteroidota; class Bacteroidia; order Flavobacteriales; family Flavobacteriaceae; genus Lacinutrix. Next base: position 7,620 of record NZ_CANMRQ010000011.1, on the reverse strand, counting down.
TACATAACCTACATTATTCAAGTACTTTGTTAGTTTATATTTCTCTATAGATTTTAAAATTGATTCTCCTACATTACCTACCAAAGTAAGTTGAAAAAATGCAGAAAACTCATCGTCCATAGCTATTAAATCACTTAAGACTCGCCATAGTATTTCTGGGTTTCTCTTAGATAACAATGAACCAATATGTGCTATGGTAAAGTTTTTATCTAAATTAACAGGCTTCACTTTTTCCTTATCATAACCATTAGTAATTACAATTATTGGTTTGCTAGTAATAGCTTCAAACTCTAACTTAGTATTGTTACTTGTTACAATAATTTTATCTGCAGTATTTAAAACTTGTTTCTCTAATAGTTTATGCTTCTCTTGAGAAGTTTTTGTTAATTTTAATTGTTTATGATAACCAATAGTAGTCCATGGATCTCTAAAATCTGCTAACCAACAAATATCTTTAAACTGCTCTTTTAATTTAAAACCAATTAAATGCAAACTATGAGGTGGTCCAGATGTAATAATTGTATCTATTTTATTATCTAAAATGTAATTAGACAAGTAGTTAACAGAAGGTTTTACCCATTTTTTTCTAGCATCTGGGATAAAGAAATTACCACGTACATAGAGCATTAATTTTTGAATAATACCTTGCTTCTTTTCTTCTGGAATAATACCCTTACTAATTGTTTTAGTGTTTTTAGATAGTAAACTCGCCAACTTATAGGGTTCACTTATTGGTTGTTTTAAAATTATAGTATCTTTTGACACTTGATCTAGCAAACTTTTGTCAACTTGAGGATATACTGGGTTTTCAGGGCAATATACTATAGGTTCAATATTAAATTGAGGTAAATATTTAACAAATTTCAACCAACGTTGTACACCAGGTCCACCAGCTGGAGGCCAATAATAAGTAATGATTAAAACTTTTTGCTTAGTCATTTTTACTTTTGAAAGTATAAAATAAACCTCCTAAAATTAATAGCAACAACAGTCCAGAACTTGCGAGTGAAATTGTACTTCCTGTTTCTACAACTTCTGGTTCAAATTTAAATTCAACAATGTGTCTTCCTTTTGGTGTCTCTATAGCACGAAGTACATAGTTTACACGATAGATAGGTGTTGGTTTTCCATCTATATATGCATGCCATCCATTTTTATAATACACTTCAGAAAAAACAGCTAAACCTTCATTTAAATTTTTAGACTCATATTTTATATAGTTAGGCTTGTACTCTAATACTTTTATTGATGCTAAAGAATCTACTATATGGTTATAATTAGTGATTTTAGTTGTAGGATTTGTATGTCTAAAACTTTCAAAATATTCAGTTTGAGCTTTATCAATAATTGCAACACGTTTAGTATTTAAATTTTCTAAAGCTTTAATTTCCGCATTTGCAGAATTTACAACCTTTAATTCTTCAACAAACCAAGCATTACCATTAGCATCTTCATTTAAATAAGGATACGGTTTTTGCGCTTCATCTTCAGCAATTATATATTTAGTATTTAACATGTTAAGAACATTCATGTTATTTCTTGCAATATAAAAATCGAATAACTCATCATAGCGTTTTAATTTTGCAGCATGATAACCCGTTAACGAATTATGAAAAAACGATGCTTTCGCACCTCCAGAAGTTAAATCTAAAACTCTAAAATCACCTTTATCTTTTTCTATTTGCGTATCGGCAGCATTTTTTTGAAAAGGTTGAGAGACTTGTCTAGCAGAAACAAAATTTTCAGTATTAACATAACGTCTATCAACACCTACTAAATCAAAAACAATTAATATAGCAAACACTATAACAACTTTAGCCTCTGATAATTTTTTCTTTAAAAATAAATAAACGGTTCCTGCTGAAAGTAAAACCAGAAATAATGTTCTAAGTGTATCTTTTGTAAATATTGATTTTCTATCTTGTACAATAGCATTTAAAAAATCTGGTCCATAATTGTCTCTAAAACTAGTGTCCCTTATCCCTTCAAAATCTAAAACTCCAATATATCTAAACACTAAAAATAGTATTGCAAAACCTGCAGTGATTCCAAAAGTAAATTTCAATGCTTTTAATTTATCTTCTGTCTTTTCATAATCATTAAATAGTCTTACTAAAGCAAAAATTGCTAAAACTGGAATACATAATTCTAAAATTACTTGAATAGAAGTGACTGCTCTAAATTTGTCATAAAACGGAACAAAATCAATAAAAAAATCGGTTAGAAAACTTAAATTCTTTCCGTAAGATAATAATAGAGACAATATGGTACCTCCAACTAACCACCATTTCAATCGTCCTTTTACTAAAAATAAAGCTAAAACAAATAAGAATAGAACCACTGCGCCAATATAAGCTGGTGCTTCAACTATAGGTTGATCTCCCCAATACATGGGACTACTTTTAACAGCATCTTTTGCTTGTAATGGTGATGCGCCTTGCGCTATATAAAAATTATAAAAAGCAGAATCTTTACCTACATCTTCACTCATTCCACCTCCTAAAAATCTAGGAATATATAGATTAAACGTTTCCCAAAAACCATAACTATATTCTGTTATTTTTTCTTTTGGCAATCCAGTTTCTGCAATTTTTGTAGAGCCATTTGGGTTTATAGTCAATTCACTTTTACCTCTTGTACTTTCTTTTACATACTCTTGAGTTGCCAATATATTTGTAGCATTTAATCCTATAGCTAAAACTACAGCAGCAACTAAAACACCAACAGATTTAAAAAAGTGAGGTAATAATTGTTTTTTGTAAGCATCAATTAAGTAAACCAAACCTAAAACAATTACTAGAAGTAATAAATAATAGGTCATTTGAAAATGATTAGATACTAGTTCTAGCCCCATTGCTAATGCAGTAATTATAAAACCTACAATATATTTACGCCTAAAGGTTAGTATTATTCCACTTAAAACCAATGGCATATATGCAATTGCATGTGCTTTACTATTATGTCCTACTCCTAGAATAATAACTAAATATGTAGAAAAACCAAAAGCTAGAGCTCCAAGAGCTGCCAGTTTAAAATCTACTTTTAGGCTTAATAATAAAATATAAAAGCCTAAAAAATATAGAAAAAGATAATCGGCTGGTCTTGGTAAAAACCGTAACGCTAAATCTAGTTTTTTAATATAATTATGTGGATACCTTGCCCCTAATTGATATGTAGGCATACCACCAAAAGCACTATTAGTCCAATAGGTTTCATTACCAGTAGTTTCTTTAAAATCGCGTTGCTGTTTTGCCATACCACTGTACTGTACAATGTCACTTTGCAAAATTTGTTTCCCTTGTAATACAGGGCTAAAATAAGCTAACGAAAGAATTATAAAACCTACAAATACTAGAAAATGTGGTAAGAGTTTTTTTAAAGTTGATTGCATAAAATGGTTTAAAATTATGAATGTGAAAATTAATCATAATTTTTTAGAAAAACAGAATAGAAAAAAAATGAATTTAAAAGGATTACTCAATCTCCTCGTAATCTACATATTCTCCAACAGAATTATTAGATTTTTTGTTATTAGGCATCTTATCTATAGTGATTTCACCTTCTTTTTGTTTTGGTTGTGGTTGCCTTTGATTTCCAAAGTCACGAAACTGACCACCAAAACGTTGTTCAGCTTTTTTACTTAGGTATTTTAGCATTAAAGGTGCGAATAGTCTAGATAGCACTTTAAATCCATAGTAAAATAATAATATTATAAGTAAGGTCTTTAAAAGTCCCATGTATAGTAAATTCAAAAAATTAATATTACAAAAATACAATACTCTAACTGTAATTTCAGTTTTAATTACTTAAAAAAAATATAAAATCTCTATATTTGGAGCTAAACCTTTTTACTTATGTTTTTAAGACAAGTCTACTTTTCAATCTTATTAATTGCGATTAGTTTAAACGCAAATGCACAATACACAGAAGTAATTAATTCAAATCGACCAGGTGTTTCTCGTTCGGCTTTTTCAGTTGGTACTAATGTAGTACAGTTTGAAGCTGGTCCATTCACTGTTAAAGAAGAGCATACTCCTCTAAAATATGAAGTTAAAGGCTTTGGTGTTGATTTTGCTGCTCGTTATGGCTTATTATTACCGCAATTAGAGATTAATTTAGAAGGGACATATCAAAATGATACTTTTACAGATAACCGTTCGTTTTTAAGCTCTGAATCTAAAAGAGGTAATTTTAGAAACTTAACCATAGGTGCTAAATACTTAGTATTCGATCCTTATAAAAACAAGGAAGAGGAAAAACCTAACTTATATAGTTATCATGCGAACAAACGTTTTAAATGGAAAGATTTAATTCCTGCTGTAGCTGTTTATGTTGGCGCAAATTATGATACTAAAGACAATCCATATACACCACCTGGAATCGATGGTTTTAGCCCCAAATTAATGGTGGCAACGCAAAATAATTTTGCAAGTGGTTGGGTTTTTGTTATGAATTTTGTTGGCAATAGGTTATTTAAAAAGAGTAAAGATAATGATGGAAATGAAGTTATTATTAATGGCGCTCCAGTAAAAGCATTTGAATTTCAATATATTTTTACTTTAACAAAAGCAATATCAGACCAATGGGTTTTATTTGGAGAAACTCAAGGCATAAAAAATGACTTCTATTCTGATAACTTATTTAGATTTGGAGGCGCTTATTTATGGAATAAAAACTTTCAATTAGATACTGGTTTAACCTTTAATACTAAAGATACTCCATCTGTATTCAATATAACGCTTGGAGTTTCTTATCGTTTAGACTTCCATAAAGATCCGCAAATTGACAATGGCACTTCTGCTGAAGAAGAAGCTGAACGTAAGGCAAATAAAAAAAGAAAAAAGAAAAAAGGTGATGATGATGATGACTCTAATGATGATAAAAAACGAAAAAAGGAAGTACAAGAAATAGATTTTGATGATGATTAACCTAAAAAAGAATTAATCTAGAATAGAAGATGTTGATGATGAAAACTAATATATGATAACCATACAACAAGCCACAACTAAAAAAGAGCTTAAAGCTTTTGTTACTTTTCCTTTTTCGCTTTACAAAGATTCTAAATATTGGGTACCTCCTATTATTAATCAAGAATTAGCGACTTTTGACAAAGAAAAGAACCCTATTTTTAAAGATGCTGAAGCTACTTTCTTTTTAGCCTATAAAAATGGAAAAATTGTAGGCCGTATTGCTGCAATTATTAATTGGTTAGAAATAAAAAATCAAAATCAACGAAAAATGCGTTTCGGTTGGTTTGATTTTATAGATGACATTGAAGTCTCAAAAGCTTTATTAGATAAAGTTGTTAGCATAGGAAAACAGCATAATCTAGAATATACAGAAGGACCTGTTGGCTTTTCAAACTTGGACAAAGTAGGTGTTATGACTGAAGGTTTTGAAGAAATTAGTAGTATGATTACTTGGTACAACCATAAATATTATGTTAATCACTATGAATCTTTAGGATACAAAATAGAAAAATCATACTCTGAAAGTAAATTTCCTTTTGAAAACGTAAAACCTGAATTTTTTAAAAAAGCACAAGAATTAATAAAACGCAGGTATAAATTAAAGGCTTTAAAACTTACAAAAACAGCAGAGGTTATGCCTTATGTAGATAAGATGTTTGATTTATTTAACGCATCGTATTCTTCATTATCCTCTTTTGTTGAAATTACAGATATACAAAAAGCATATTTTAAAAAGAAATTTATATCGTTTGTAAATCCAGAATATATAAAATTTGTAATTGATGAGCACGATGAAATGGTGGCCTTTGCCATAGTAATGCCAAGGTTTGCCTATGCTCTACAAAAAATGAATGGTAAATTACTTCCGTTTGGTTTTTTAAAATTACTGAAAGCTAAAAAGCAAAGTAAAGATGTTGTTTTTTATTTAATTGGAGTACATCCAGATTATCAAAATAAAGGTGTTCATGCTGTTATTTTTAATGAATATTATGAAACGTTTAAAGAGAAAGGAATTATCAACTGTTACAGAACACCAGAGTTAGAAGATAATGATGCTATTCAAAAAATATGGAAACACTTTGATCCTAAAGTTATAAAAAGGAGAAAAACTTATAGAAAATCAATTATATAAAACAAAAATCCGATTCATAATGAATCGGATTTTTGTTTTATATAATAAATAATAAGTTTTATTCTCCCATAGCTTTAATTAAAGCAGCAGACATACGTTTATATGTCCCATTTTCTAACCTTGTTCTAATTGCATCAAAAGCATCTAATGTTTCTGTAACATCTTCTAATGTATGAGTTGCAGTAGGAATCATTCTTAATAGAATTAATCCTTTTGGAATTACAGGATATACAACTATAGAACAGAATATACCATAATTCTCTCTTAAATCTTTAACTAATGCCATTGCTTCAGGAATACTTCCGTTTAAATATACTGGTGTTACACAACTTTGTGTGGTACCAATATCAAAACCACGCTCTTTAAGGCCAGATTGTAATGCATTAACAATCTTCCATAAATTTTGTTTTAGTTCTGGCATTGTACGCAACATATCTAAACGCTTTAATGCACCAACAACTAATTGCATTTGTAATGATTTTGCAAACATTTGAGATCGTAAATTATATTTTAAATAATCCATAATCTCTTTATCTCCAGCAATAAATGCGCCTGTACTGGCCATTGACTTAGCAAAAGTTGCAAAGTAAACATCTATATCGTCTTGAACTCCTTGCTCCTCTCCTGCACCTGCTCCTGTTTTACCTAATGTACCAAAACCATGTGCATCGTCAACAAATAATCTAAAATTAAATTTCTTTTTAAGCGCTACAATTTCTTTTAATCGCCCTTGCTCTCCTCGCATACCAAAGACACCTTCAGATATCACTAAAATACCACCACCAGTTTGCTCGGCCATTTTTGTTGCACGCTCTAAGTTTTTCTCTAAACTCTCAACATCATTATGCTTATATGTAAAACGCTTACCCATATGTAAACGTACACCATCAATAATACAAGCGTGAGCATCAACATCATATACAATAATATCGTCTTTAGACACTAATGCATCTACCGTAGATACCATACCTTGATAACCAAAGTTTAATAAATAAGCAGCTTCTTTGCTTACAAAATCGGCTAACTCGTTTTGTAATTGTTCATGTAACTCTGTATGCCCAGACATCATTCTGGCTCCCATTGGATATGCTGACCCGTATTGTGCAGCAGCTTCTGCATCAATTTTACGTACCTCTGGATGATTTGCTAAACCTAAATAATCATTAATACTCCAAGTTATAACATCTTTACCTTGAAATTTCATTCGGTTAGAAATCTGTCCTTCTAATTTTGGAAACACAAAGTAACCTTCTGCTTGCTCTGCCCATTTTCCTAATGGTCCTTTATCTCTATATATTTTTTCAAATAAATCTTTCATGTAAGCTCTTTCATTAGTTTAGAATGGACAAAATTACACATTTCTTAGTTTTTTGCATAATGTTTTCTCTAGTATTGTTAACAAAAAAAAGCTGATGTTGTTCACATCAGCTTTTTTTCTATTTTTGTCCCGTCCTGAAATAAGTTGACAAAAAATCGACTTATTAATGAAAAGTAAAGAGAACAAAAGAGTTAAACGAA
>NZ_CANMRQ010000010.1 GCF_947500325.1 uncultured Lacinutrix sp. | reverse complement strand
GTTCGTTTAACTCTTTTGTTCTCTTTACTTTTCATTAATAAGTCGATTTTTTGTCAACTTATTTCAGGACGGGACAAACAAATAAAAAAAGCCTCTACAAATAATGTAGAGGCTTTTTATGTTGTATATAATATTATACTTTATTACATCATACCTGGCATTCCGCCACCCATTGGAGGCATTCCAGCGCCAGCAGGAGTATCTTCTTTAATGTCTATTAAAGCACATTCTGTAGTTAAAATCATTCCAGCTACAGAAGCAGCATTTTCTAATGCAATACGAGTTACTTTTTTAGGATCAATAATTCCAGCTTTAAGCATGTCTACATAAGTTTCAGATTTTGCATCGTAACCAAAGTCTTTTTTGCCTTCAGATACTTTATTTACTACAACACTGCCTTCTCCACCAGCATTTTCTACTATGGTTCTTAAAGGCGCTTCAATAGCACGAGCTACAATTTGAATACCTGTAGTCTCATCTAAATTTTCTGTAGTTATTTTTTCTAAAACAGATTTTGCTCTTACTAAAGCAACACCACCACCAGCAACAATGCCTTCTTCTACAGCTGCTCTAGTAGCATGTAATGCATCATCAACTCTGTCTTTCTTTTCTTTCATTTCAACCTCACTTGCAGCTCCAACATAAAGAACAGCAACACCACCAGCTAATTTAGCTAAACGTTCTTGTAGCTTTTCTTTGTCATAGTCACTTGTAGTAGATTCTATTTGAGATTTAATTTGATTAACTCTATTTTTAATTAAATCTTTGTCTCCAGCTCCATTTACAACTGTGCTGTTATCTTTGTCAATGGTAATGCGTTCTGCAGTTCCTAGCATTTCTAAAGTTGCGTTTTCTAATGTGAAACCACGCTCTTCAGAAACTACTGTTCCTCCGGTTAAAATGGCAATATCTTCTAACATTGCTTTACGTCTATCTCCAAAACCAGGAGCTTTTACAGCAGCAATTTTTAAAGAACCTCTTAACTTGTTAACTACTAAAGTAGCTAATGCTTCGCCATCAACATCCTCAGCAATAATTAATAATGGTTTTCCTGTTTGCGCAACAGGTTCTAATACTGGTAATAAATCTTTCATTGTAGAGACTTTCTTATCGTATAATAATACGTAAGGATTCTCTAAATCAGCAATCATCTTTTCGCTATCTGTAACAAAATATGGAGATAAATAACCTCTGTCAAACTGCATGCCTTCAACAACATCAACATAAGTATCTGTTCCTTTTGCTTCTTCAACAGTTATAACGCCTTCTTTTCCTACTTTGCCAAAAGCATTAGCAATTAAGTCACCAATTAACTCATCGTTATTAGCCGAAATAGATGCGACTTGTTTTATTTTATCTGAAGAATTTTTAACTTCTTTAGATTGCTTTCCTAAATCTTCAACTAAAGCAGTTACAGCTTTATCAATACCACGTTTTAAATCCATTGGATTTGCTCCTGCGGCAACATTTTTTAAGCCTTCTTTTACAATTGCTTGTGCTAAAACAGTTGCAGTAGTTGTACCATCTCCAGCTAAATCATTAGTTTTTGAAGCAACTTCTTTTACCATTTGAGCGCCCATATTTTCTAATGGATTCTCTAATTCAATTTCTTTAGCAACAGAAACACCATCTTTAGTAACTACTGGAGCTCCAAATGAACGGCTAATAATCACATTTCTACCTTTTGGACCTAATGTTACCTTTACTGCATTAGCTAATGCATCTACGCCACGTTTTAGACCGTCGCGAGCTTCTATATCAAATTTTATGTCTTTTGCCATGTCTTTAATTTTGTTATTCCTGTTTTATAGGAATCTATTTTTAATTTATGTTTTTGGAATTTCGCATCTAGTACGAAATGACAATAACTATGAGTTTTTATTTAAGAATTTGAATGATTATTAATCAAAAACAAAAAAGTACTTAAATAATAGCCATTATATCTTCTTCACGCATCATTAAGTAATCTGTACCGTCTAATTTAATTTCAGAACCAGAGTATTTTCCATAAAGAACAGTATCTCCAACTTTTACTGTTAATGGTTCGTCTTTTTTCCCAGTGCCTACAGCTACTACTGTGCCTTTATGTTGCTTTTCTTGTGCGCTATCCGGAATGTATAATCCAGAAGCTGTTTGCGTTTCGGCAGGTAATGCTTCAACCAATACACGATCTGCAAGAGGTTTAATGTTTACTTTGCTCATTATTATATTATTTTGATTAATTAAAATTTTATGTTTTTAGTTAAGCTAAAAATGTGCCATTGCATTTTGACTGACAAACTTTCAGAAACAAAAAATGCCAACTGTTAAGCTGGCATTTTATTCAATATTAAAATTGAAATTGAAATATTATTTTGTAGTATCTATCACTTTTGTTGTGTCATCTGTTGCAGGTGTTGTTGCTGGTGTTGTTGCTGGTGCTACAGGTGTAGTAACAGCATCTGGATCTAAGGCTTTAGAATCCACAGAGCTATTTGTATCTCTAAATGAGAAGTTAGATAGCAAAATTAAAGCAATTAAAATGGCGCCTAATGTCCAAGTACTTTTATCTAAAAAGTCTGTTGTCTTTTTTACACCACCTAATTGTTGTGTTCCGCCACCGCCAAAAGAAGAAGATAATCCACCTCCTTTAGGGTTTTGTACCATTATTACTACTACTAGCAAGAATGCTACGACAACGATTAAGATTAAAAATATAGTAAAAGTATTCATTATTCTTTATTATTATGTTCTTGTAATTTTTTTACTGCTTTAATTTGGTCTGCAAAGAAACCACTTTTTTCTGGATATTTCAAACTTAAAATGTTGTAAGATTGAATTGCCTTTTTGTAATTTTTTTGTTCAACATAAATACGGGCTAAAGTCTCTGTCATCAAGGCTTCAGGTTGAATCATTTGTGCTTTAGCAATATTATGTGTAGAAGAAGCTGGTTTTTTTCCTTCTAATTTTGGGTTTTTCTCAATGAATTTTTCAATGAGTTCGAATTTTTTTGCCTTAGATAATGAGTCTTTTGAAGCTTTAATATCTTTAGATGAGTTTTCAACTGTTTCATCATTACGATTAATGGGTTTAAAACGAGTTAGATTTAACCATTCATTAAAAGAATGCGTCTCCGTCTTGTCAAATAAAAGGGGTTTGCCTAGATTTAAAACAACTTCAGGAGCTAAAGTCTCTTTAGATTCTGTTTTCTCGCTTTCAATAATTGTATGCGTAGTTTCTTTTTCAAAATTAGCAAGTTGTTCTTTTGCTATTTTTGGTTGAAATAATTCAGGATCTAAAGAAGCTCTAACGTTTTCAATGTCTTGTTTTAAAGTATTGTCTATAATTATGTTTTTGTTAAGCGAAATATCTTCAGCTATAACTTCTATATCATTTAAATGTGCCGAATTCTGTTTAATAAATTTTGAAACTTCATTTTGCTCAAAATTAGATGAAGTAATAAAATCGAATAAAATACTACGATCGGTAGTATAAGCCGCAGTAGTTTTTAAAGCGTAATTATACTTAAAGCTATCACTGTTTTTTAACCCTTTTAGATACATTGCTCTTGCCGATTGAAAATAGGGAAATGCATTTATAATGGTTTTTAAAGCATCGGTTTGAGCGCTTGAAATAACTTGAGGCTCTTGTAATATGTTAGTAAACTCGATTGTATTCATTACCAGTCTGCTAAAGTAGCATTAAAAATATCTTGTGTTAAACGTTCAAAAATTTCATCATGAGCAGTAGCTTTTACGCTTCCGCTAAGTACAGCACTTCCAGCAAAGTCATAGAAAAAAGAAAATCTTTTTTCTATATCAGAATCTTCTTTTGTTTTATTAAAATAACGAAGATTAACACTTATACTTAGTCTATTTTGAGCAGCTGTATTGTTGGCTGTTGCCGTAGTAGGAGAGATACGATACTCAGTAATCTCACCTTCATATACCATATCTCCATTTGAAGTTACTAATTCAAGATTCGATTGATTTTGAATCAAATCCTGTAAAGCTAATGTGAAATCTCTTTCTAAACCAGGCTCAATTAACTGTGCCGTATTTTGAAAATAATTAACTTGGTATGTTTTTGCATTACTAGGTTTGTAACCAGTAAAAGAATACGAGCCGCAACTAATTAGGGTAGTGGTGATTGCTAAAATTAAAATGTATTTAATATATTTCATTGATTATTTTTATTCTTCCTGAGAAAACAGAAGTCCATAGTATAACGCGAATTTACAAATCAAATTGCTTAATCTTTCTATATAAAGTACGTTCACTTATGCCTAATTCTTCAGCAGCTAATTTACGTTTTCCGTGATGCCTTTCTAAAGATTTTTTAATTAATTCTAACTCTTTATCATGTAAAGATAATGTTTCTTCTTCTTCAATTTCTTCGGCAAAATGGTACTTGTCTTCAGTTTCTGGCGTGTAGCTTTGATGTGTTTCTGTATTTTGAGGGATAGATAAAACCTGTAAATCGTTTATGGTCTCTTCATAATCTTGATTATCATTATCACCATAAATTTTTTCAATTAAACCTTCGTTCTCTTTTTGAACGTCTTGAGCATTTCCAGATTTCATTAATTCCATGGTAAGCTTTTTTAAATCATTTAAATCAGCTTTCATATCAAATAATACTTTATATAAAATCTCACGTTCGCTACTAAAATCACTTTCAGATTTTGAAGTATTAATAACAGCAGGTAAATTACTGCCTGCGTTTGTTGGTAAATAACTTCTTAAAGCATCTGCAGAAATACTTCTATTTTGCTCTAGAACAGAAATTTGTTCAGCTACATTTCTTAATTGTCTAATGTTTCCACTCCAGCGGAATTTTTGTAATGTTCTTACAGCGTCATCACTTAGTTTAATTGTTGGCATTTTATATTTTAATGCAAAATCACTTGCAAACTTTCTAAAAAGTAAGTGTATGTCTTCTTGACGGTCTCGAAGTGGCGGTAAATTAATGTCGACTGTACTTAAACGGTAGTATAAATCTTCACGAAATTTTTCCTTTTTAATAGCATCAAACATATTCACGTTTGTTGCTGCAACAATACGTACATTAGTTTTTTGAACCTTACTTGATCCTACTTTTATAAATTCGCCATTTTCCAGAACACGTAATAGGCGAACTTGCGTTGTTAGTGGTAATTCTCCAACTTCATCTAAAAAAATAGTGCCACCATCTGCAACTTCAAAATAACCATTTCTAGTTGCTGTTGCTCCAGTAAAGGCGCCTTTTTCATGGCCAAAAAGTTCACTGTCTATTGTGCCTTCTGGAATTGCGCCACAGTTTACAGCTATATATTTATTGTGCTTTCTATGCGAAAGTTGATGTATAATTTTTGGGATGCTCTCTTTTCCAACACCACTTTCTCCAGTTACTAAAACAGAGATGTCTGTTGGCGAGACCTGAATAGCCTTTTCAATAGCTCGATTTAATGTAGCGCTATTGCCAATAATCCCAAAACGTTGTTTTGTTGCTTGAATAGATTCCATAATCTTTTCCTGTAAAGGCAGGGATTTTTTTAATTGTTTTTTTTGTTTTTGGTTTATAACGAACGAAACTATTTTTATTTTGCTATGCCTACAGCTTCACCTATAAGTGTCGCCTTAGTACAATTTGTTACTTTTACATTAACAAAATCACCAACATTATAATGCTCTTTAGGGAAAACAGCTACTAAATTCTTCTCGGTTCTTCCAGACCATTGGTCTTTAGATTTTTTAGATTCACGTTCTACTAAAACCTCTACTGTTCTTCCTAAATGTTCTCGTGTTCTTAATTCACTATGTTTCAGTTGTAATTCAATAATTTCACTTAACCTCTTACTCTTAGTTGCTTCGGGAACATCATCTTCTAGTTTTCTTTCAGCAAGTGTGCCAGGTCTTTCAGAATAAGTAAACATATAACCAAAATTATATTTTACATACTCCATAAGTGATAATGTGTCTTTATGGTCTTCTTCTGTTTCAGTTGGAAAACCAGAAATCATATCTTGAGAAATTGCACAATCTGGAATAATTGACTTTATATTATCTATTAGAGTAAAATACTCTTCGCGAGTATGTAAACGGTTCATGGCTTTCAAAATGCGATTACTACCACTTTGCACAGGTAGATGAATGTGGTTACATATGTTATTGTATTTTGCCATAGTACGTATCACATCTAAACTCATGTCTTGTGGATTAGATGTTGAAAAACGAATACGCATTTTGGGTTGCGCTTCTGCGCATAATTGCAATAATTTTGAAAAATCAATAGCTGTAGCTTTTTGAATGTCTGTAGCCTTTACAAAATCTTTTTTTAATCCACCACCATACCAAAGGTAACTATCAACATTCTGGCCTAATAACGTGATTTCTTTATAGCCTTTCTGCCATAAATCATTTACTTCTTCTATAATACTTTGTGGGTCTCGACTACGTTCACGACCACGAGTAAAAGGTACTACACAAAAAGTACACATATTATCACATCCACGAGTAATAGAAACAAAAGCAGTAACACCATTGGAGTTTAAGCGAACAGGAGAGATGTCTCCATACGTTTCGTCTTTAGATAAAACAACGTTAATAGCATCGTGACCATCTTCTACTTCAGCTAAGAGGTTTGGTAAATCTTTATAGGCATCAGGCCCAACTACAAGATCTACTATTTTTTCTTCTTCTAAAAACTTGCTTTTTAAACGTTCAGCCATACAGCCTAATACGCCAACTTTCATTTTAGAATTTTTGCGTTTTACAGCGTTGTATTTTTCTAAACGTTTCCGAACAGTTTGTTCAGCTTTATCTCTAATTGAACAGGTGTTAACTAAAACTAAATCGGCGTCTTCCAATTTATCTGTTGTATTATAACCTTGATCATTTAATATAGAAGCTACTATTTCACTATCGCTAAAATTCATTGCGCAACCATAGCTCTCTATAAAAAGTTTTTTTGTGTTTTTTTGGTTTTGTTTTAAAACAAGTGATTGTCCTTGTTTTGATTCGTCTATAGTCTTCTCCATATTCATTTTCTGTAAAAACAGATATCTTTTCGTGTAAAAAGTAGTGTTCAATAAGTGTGCAAAGATAATATTTATTTTAAATATAGTGACAAAGTGGCAGGTTGTTATTGTTGATTTTAGTAATATTGAACGTCTAAAGATGTTATAAATACCTAACTGCTTGAAAAAACTTTTTTATTTAATCTACCTACTAACAGCATGTAGTCTAATTGCTCAAAACAATAATGAGCAAATAGAGCTACGTATAGAAAATGATAAACTAGTTTTAGTAGATAAATATTATACTAGTGGTCTGTTCTTATCTTATAAAAAAAGTTTAGACAATAATTTTGTCTTCAAAAAAAATAATAAGAATGCATTGCAGTTAAATATAGTTCTCGGAAATGAAACATACACACCAAGTAATTTAATGTCTTCGAATTCAAAAGACTTTGATAGGCCATATGCAGGATGGTTTTTTTTGAAAACAGAGTTAGGTAGTGTTAAAAATAATACTGCTTTATTTGTTGCCGTAGAAACAGGTATTACAGGTAAGGAAGCGCTTTCTGGGAAATTGCAAACGTGGGTGCACGATTTTTTGAATATTAATGATAATCCTACTTGGTTTCAGGAAATTGAATTTAAATTTTTAGTAAACTTGAAAGCTAAGTATATACTCAACAAAACTATAGGCAAGTATCAGGCATTTCAATATAATATTGAATCTTCAATAGGCACAAAAGATATTTTTTTAGAAAATGGAATTAGTTATGTTTTTGGAAAGTTTAATAATTTAAAATATTCGTCAAGAATAGGAGTGATAGATAGGAATACAGTAAATGAACTTTTTGGTTTTATTAATTTTGGCTACAGGTATGTCGTTCATAATACTTTAATTCAAGGTAGTTTAGATTATAAGGATACTTTTTTTACAATTAATAGAGCACCTCATATAATTAAATTTAAAGCGGGAATAGTTTTTAAAACAGCTAGAAATACTTTTAGATTTATATACAATTTTAATACAAAAGAAACACCAATTGCTAATTCTCATGCCTACGGAACTTTAAGTTATAGCCGTGATTTTTAATTTTATTTTACTAAGAATCAACTATAAAATTATACTAATATTAATGGTTTTAAAAATTTTAATTAGGTTCATATATTTTTTTTGATATACATTTGTAACCTCAAAAATCGAAGAATGGCGAAGAATTTAGTAATAGTTGAGTCACCTGCGAAAGCAAAAACAATTGAAAAATTTCTTGGAAAAGATTTCAAGGTTGAATCTAGTTATGGACATATATCAGATTTACCTTCCAAGGAATTAGGTGTAGATGTTGAAGGTGATTTTAATCCCAAATATGAAGTTTCTACTGATAAAAAAGCAGTTGTAAAAAAACTAAAAGACTTAGCTAAGAAAGCAGAAATGGTTTGGTTGGCAAGTGATGAGGATCGAGAGGGAGAAGCTATTGCATGGCATTTAGCAGAGTCTTTAGGATTAGATAAAGAGAAGACTAAGCGTATTGTCTTTCATGAAATTACTAAAAGCGCTATTCAAAAAGCGGTTGAAAACCCAAGACAAATAGATTACGATTTAGTAGATGCACAACAGGCAAGACGTGTACTGGATAGAATAGTAGGATATGAATTATCTCCAGTGTTATGGAGAAAAGTAAAAGGAGGTTTATCTGCGGGAAGAGTGCAATCTGTTTCTGTTCGATTAATTGTTGAGAGGGAAAGAGAAATTCAAGCATTTGAGCCACAAGCATCTTATAGAATTGATGCTGAGTTTTCAAATGAGAACGGGCAGTCTTTTAAAGCAAAGTTGCCAAAAACAATAAAGACTAAAGCTGAAGCAATAAAGTTTTTAGAGCAAAACGCAAATACAACTTTTAAAGTTTCAGATTTAGAAAAAAAACCTGCTAAAAAATCACCTGCGGCACCATTTACAACATCTACTTTACAGCAAGAAGCGTCTCGTAAATTATATTTTTCAGTAAGTAAAACCATGAATATGGCGCAACGCCTATATGAAGCAGGTTTAATTACTTATATGAGAACAGATAGTGTGAATCTAAGTGATGAAGCTAGAAAAGGAGCTGAAAAAGAAATTAAAGCTGCTTATGGAGATAATTATGCTAAAGAGCGTAACTATAAAGGGAAAAAAGGAGCTCAAGAAGCACACGAAGCTATAAGGCCTACAGATTTCTCAAGGCATTCTGTAGATAATTTAGAAAGAGATCAAGCGAGATTATACGATTTAATATGGAAACGTGCTATAGCATCACAAATGAGTGAAGCGCAATTAGAGCGTACCAATGTAAAAATAAATGCAGCTGCTCATAACGAAACCTTTACTGCAAATGGAGAAGTAATTACATTTGATGGTTTCTTAAAAGTGTATTTAGAAGGGACAGATGATGAGGAAACTGAGCAAGAAGGCATGTTGCCAGCAATGAAAGTGAATGAAGTGTTGCTTAACAATTATATTAATGCTACAGAACGTTATACAAGAGCTCCGTATAGATTTACAGAAGCTTCTTTGGTTAAGAAATTAGAAGAGCTTGGTATTGGACGTCCATCTACATATGCTCCTACTATTTCTACAATTCAAAATAGAAACTACGTTGAAAAAGGATCAATTGAAGGTGTAGAGCGTAATTATACACAGCTAGTTTTAAAGCAAAATGAAGTAAAAGATAATTTATTGACAGAAAAAGTAGGGTCAGATAAGGGTAAACTTGTTCCTACAGATATAGGAATGATTGTGACTGATTTTTTGGTTAATCATTTTGAAAGTATTTTAGATTATAGTTTTACTGCTAATGTAGAAAATCAGTTTGATGATATTGCAGATGGTAAAGCAGACTGGAAGAATGTAATGAGGTCTTTTTATAAAGATTTTCATCCTCGTGTTGTTGATGTTCAAGAAAATGCCGAACGAGAATCTGGAGAGCGTATTTTAGGAGAAGATCCTAAAACAGGAAGACGAGTTAGTGTACGTTTAGGTAAGTTTGGACCAATGGTACAAATGGGAACTGTAGATGATGAGGAAAAACCAACGTTTGCTAGTTTAGGACCAGATCAACAATTAAATACAATCACTTTTGAGGAAGCAATGGACTTATTTCAATTGCCTAAAACATTAGGAGAGTATAAAGAGAAGTCTGTGCAAGTAAATAATGGTCGTTTTGGACCTTACGTTAAATTTGGAGATGCTTTTGTGTCATTGCCAAAGGGAGTAGATCCATTAAGTGTTGAATTAGACGAAGCTATAGAGCTTATTAAAGAAAAAGAAAAAGCAGATGCACCTATTTATGTGTATAAAGATTTACCAGTACAAAAAGGTAAAGGGCGTTTTGGGCCGTTTATTAAATGGAATGGGATGTTTATCAATGTAAATAAAAAGTACGATTGGGATAATTTATCTGAAGCAGATATTATTGAATTAATAGAAGTTAAGATTCAAAAGGAGATTGATAAAGTTGTCCATAATTGGGAAGAAGAAGGTATTCGTGTTGAAAAAGCCCGTTGGGGAAGACACAATATTTTACAAGGTAAAATAAAAATAGAATTACCAAAAACAGTTGATGCAGCAGCTTTATCTTTAGAAGAAGTGAAAGCTCTAATTGAAAAAAATGCACCTAAGAAAAAAGCAACTAAAAGAAAAACAGCTACAAAAAAGAAAGCAACAGCAAAAAAGAAGTAATAATATATGAATTTTAATTTCTTATCACCTGTTCAAGATGCAGTCTTAGCTCATAACGAGTTATTGTCAATGCAAGCTCTTGGAAGGAAATTAAAAATACATTCAATACAAAATGGGATTCCTGATTTAGAAGATGTTTCAATTGCTATAATAGGGGTTTTAGAAAATAGAAATGATGTTAATTATATAGGAGAGGAATTTCAACTTAATGAAGTAAGAAAATCATTTTATTCATTATTTCCAGGAAGTTGGAATACTATAGTTGCAGATTTAGGAGATATTAATCGTGGAGAATCTGTTGAAGATACATACTTTGCATTAAAAACAACGATTTCAATATTAGTGCAGAAAAAAATAATACCTGTTATAATAGGAGGTAGTCAAGATTTAACTTATGCTGTATATAGGGCTTATGATAATATGATGCCAATGGTTAATATTGTAAATGTTGATTCTCGTTTTGATTTAGGTGATTCAACAAAACCAATTAAAAATAATAGTTTTGTAGGGAAGGTTATTTTAGATCAACCATATAATTTGTTTAACTATGCGACTGTAGGATATCAAACATATTTTAATTCGCAAGAAGAAATAGATTTAATGGAGCGCTTATATTTTGAAGCGTATCGTTTAGGAGAAGTCTCAAATGATATTACTACTGTTGAACCAGTAATGCGTGATGCAAATATTGTAAGTATAGATTTAGGAGTGGTAAAGGCAAGCGAGGTAAGTTTAAAACAACGTTTATCTCCAAATGGATTAGATGGAAAAGAGATTTGTGCTGTAGCCCGCTATGCAGGAATTAGTAATAAGGTGTCGTCATTTGGTATTTATGAATATAAACCATCTTACGATGATGAAGTTACAGCTATGTTAATATCTCAAATGCTATGGTATTTTATTGAAGGTGTAAACTGTCGGGTTGAAGATGATGATTTTATGAATGATAAAAGTCATCAAAAATTTACAACTTTAACAAATTCACAAGAGTTAGTGTTCTATAAAAGTACAAAAACAGGGAGATGGTGGATAGAAATACCTTTTTTAGCAAATGTTAATAATAAATTAAAAAAGCACACGTTATTATCATGCACGCACCAAGATTATCTGGATGCATGTAACGATAAAGTACCTGAAAGGTGGTATAAAGCCTATCAAAAGAATAGTGTTTAATTGTTGAAAATAGTTCGATTTTAACACAATATTTATCGTTTAAATGTAATTTTATACGATGAAATGTATTTTTTTTTAGTTAAAAAGTTGTTTTTTTGAAAATATATAAATATGTTTACGCTCTTAAAAAATTTAAGAGTAAATAATTAACCTCGAGTTTTATCATGAATATGAAGAAGTTTGTATTGTTAACGGCAGTTTTAGCATTTTTAGCGAGTTGTGGGTCTAAAGACAAAGGCCAACTAGTTGGTGTTAAAGGAAAGAAATGGCATCCAGAAAAACCTTATGGAATGACATTAGTGCCAGGAGGCGCATTTATTATGGGTAAAGCTGATGATGATTTGGCTGGTATTCAAGATGCACCTGCAAAAACGGTCACAGTTAGGGCATTCTATATGGACGAAACTGAAATCACAAATAGTGAGTATCGTCAATTTGTAGAATGGGTAAGAGATTCTACTATTAGAACCAAATTAGCAATTTTAGCTGATGAAGTTGGTGAAACAGATCCTGATTCTGATGGGATTGGTCAATTTGCATTTAAAGATGCAGATACTACAGATATGTCTCCTTATGAGAAATATATGATTGACAACTATAGCGGTCTTGGTGAAACAGGATACGAAGGTAGAAAGTTAAACAATGATATAGACTTGATTTTTGATACTGCAGAATACCCAGATGAGTATTATGTAGAAGTAATGGATACAATGTACTTACCATTAGAAGAGTCTTATAATGGACAAAGAACTTGGGATGTTACAAAATTCAAGTTCCAATACACACATATGGATATTGCTAAAGCAGCAAAAAATAAGAGTTTACGTCGTAAAGATGTTATTATAAAAGAAGAAGTAGAAATCTATCCAGATACTACAGCATGGATTCGTGATTTTGCTTATTCTTATAATGAGCCAATGCATAATGATTATTTCTGGCACGATGCATATAGCGATTACCCTGTAGTTGGTGTGTCTTGGAAACAAGCAAAAGCATTTTGTCAATGGAGAACATTAAAGCATAATGCATACCGTAAAGAAAGAAAAAGACACTATGTAAATTCTTATAGATTACCTAGTGAAGCGGAATGGGAATATGCTGCAAGAGGTGGTTTGCAAGCTGCTACTTTTCCTTGGGGTGGACCATATGCTAAGAATGACAGAGGTTGTTTTATGGCTAACTTTAAACCATTACGTGGTGATTATGCTGCAGATCAGGCATTATATACAGTAGAAGCAGACGCATACGAGCCTAACGATTTTAATCTATATAATATGGCTGGAAATGTATCAGAATGGGTAAATGCATCTTATGATCCAGCATCTTATGAATATGCATCAACAATTAATCCAAGTGTTAACGATAAGAATAATCAACGTAAAGTTGTAAGAGGTGGATCATGGAAAGATGTTGCATATTTCTTACAAGTAAGTTCAAGAGATTATGAATATGCAGATTCTGCAAGAAGTTATATCGGTTTTAGAACTGTACAAGATTATATGGGAACTGAAGTAACTAAAAATTCAAGAAGATAAAAGTATAAAGAATAGAATACCTACTTAATTAAAATTAACTACTTAAAACTTAAAACTTAGAAATTATGGCACAAAAAGGAAAAATCACAGTTACTAATATGATCTACGGATTAGGAGCAGCAATCGTAATCGTAGGTGCATTATTTAAAATTCAACACTGGCCATTTGGATCAGAGATTTTAACAATTGGTATGATTGTAGAAGCATTAGTATTTACATACTCTGCATTCGAAAGACAACAGTCAGATTTAGATTGGTCGTTAGTTTACCCAGAATTAGCTGGAGGAGCAACAACAAAAGGTAAAAAAGAAGAGCCAAAAGATGCTCAAGGAATGTTGTCTCAAAAATTAGATAACTTATTAAAAGAAGCTAAAATTGACGGAGAGTTAATGTCTAGCTTAGGAAACAGTATTAAAAACTTTGAAGGTGCTGCAAAAGGAATTTCTCCAACAGTAGATTCAATGGCTGCTCAAAAGAAATATGGTGAAGAGTTATCATTAGCTGCTGCACAAATGGAATCTTTAAATAGTTTATATAAAGTACAAATGGAATCTGCTAGTCGTCAAGCGTCTATTAATGAAGAGTCTGTTGAGAATGCTAATAAATTAAAAGAGCAAATGCAATCATTAGCGTCTAACTTATCTTCATTAAATGGAGTATATGGTGGAATGTTAACTGCAATGAACAAAAACTAATTAGTAATTAGGTATACATAAATTAATAACTTAAAAACTAATTAGACATGGCAGGAGGAAAAGCATCTGCAAGGCAGAAAATGATTAACTTGATGTATTTAGTGTTTATCGCTATGATGGCAATGAATATGTCAAAGGAAGTACTATCAGCATTTGGACTGATGGAAACAAAGTTTGCTAACGCAAATAATGATACAGCCGATAGAAATGGAGCATTGTTAGCAGATTTAGAAACTAAAGCTGAAGAAAAACCAGAAGAATTTATGGTTCCTGCAGCTAAAGCTAAACAAATTAGTGTTGTTTCAGAAAAATTTTATAATTACATAGAAACTTTAAAGAACGATTTATTAAAGCAAGGGAAATATTCAATTGATCCTGAAACTGGTAAATTACCTTTTGAGGCTATGGATAAGACTGATATTTTAGATGAAGCTTGGTTTACTGGAGATCGTTTAACCAAGAAAGGTGACGAAGTAATGGCTAAAATTAATGGCTACAAGTCTGAAGTAAAAGAAATTTTAGGTACAGATGTAAAATATAGTAAGGCATTAAATAGTTTTGAAGAATTATTTAATACTAACAAGGTTGAAAATAAAGATAAAAAGAAAATCGATTGGTTAAATTACCACTTCCAAGGTTTTCCTGCTATAGCTTCTTATACTAAAATGACAGCAATGCAAAATGATGTTAAAGTTACTGAAGCTAATATGATGAACCTTTTCTTAGGGAATACATTAAGTGAAGCAGTATCTCTTAATAAATATCAAGCTATTATTTTGGCAGATAAATCAGCGTTTTTTGCTGGTGAAAAATTCCAAGGTAAAGTTGTAATAGGTAAATATGCTAAAGTGCCGCCAACTAAGTTAGAAGTACAAGGAAAAGAAATTGATTTGTCTCAAGCAATTGATTCTACTGGAGCAGCTACGTTAGATTTTAATGTTGGTAATGTAGGA
This sequence comes from uncultured Lacinutrix sp., assembly GCF_947500325.1. Taxonomy (GTDB): domain Bacteria; phylum Bacteroidota; class Bacteroidia; order Flavobacteriales; family Flavobacteriaceae; genus Lacinutrix. The sequence continues at coordinate 105,806 of NZ_CANMRQ010000010.1, read as the reverse complement.
GAACATGATATTAAAGGTAAATTTACTTTCTTAGAAGATGGAAAGCCTTTAGAAATCGATATTAAAGGAAACTACGTTGTAGTACCAAGACCAAATTCTGCAACTATATCTGCAGATAAAATGAATGTAGTCTATCGTGGTGTAACAAACCCAATGACTATTTCTTTTGCTGGTGTTCCAGATAATAAAGTATCTGCTTCAGGTGCTGGTTTATCTAAAGCTGGTAAAGCTGGTAAATATAATATGATACCTACATCTGGTAGAGAAGTAACTATTAATGTATCTGCTACTCTAGATGATGGTTCAAAAGCATCAGATAAAGCAGTATTTAGAATTAAAGACATTCCTAAACCGTCAGGTCAGATTGCTGGTTTATCTACAGGTAAATTACCAAGAAATAATGTTGAAATTGGTACAGTTAAAGCTGTCTTAGAAGATTTCGATTTCGATTTACCGTTAACAGTTACAGGATTTAAATTTAAAGTGCCAGGACAACCAAGTGTTACAGTAAGTGGTAATAAACTTAATGGTTCTGCTAAAGGAGCTTTACGTAAAGCTAAACGTGGAGCAACTGTTCAATTTATTGATATTAAATCAAGATCTAATGGGCCTAAAATAAAGCCTGCAACACCTATAGTTATAGAGTTAGCAAACTAATTAACTTTATAATTATATAAATAATTTTAAAAAATAGAATATGAACTATAAATCTTTATTAGCAATTGTATGTGGTGTATTAATCACTTCTAATGCCTTTGCTCAAGCTAACATTTTAAATGCTAAATCTCCAGCAGAGATTGGTGTGAGAACTGACGAACAAAAAGCTTTAGACAACGATAAGCCATTAGAATATGGTTATGTTGACGATAGAGATATCATGTTTGCTAAAATGACTTGGGAAAAAGTGGTTTTAGACGAGCGTGTAAACTTCCCATTATACTATCCAGTAGATACAAATAATATCGGAAGTAATAGACGTTCATTATATGATGTGTTAACAAAAGCGATCGTCGATGGTGAAATTAAAGATGTTTATAACGATTCTTATTTTACAGGAAAACGTACAGCTAAAGAATTGGCAGATATCACAACCAAAGTAGATACTATGGATATTGGTTATGACCAATTAAATGCAGATGGTCGTGTAGATCCAGAATATATTAGAAAAAGAGAGCTTGCATCTTTTGATATTAGCGCTTATTTAATAAAAGGATTATGGTATTTTGACAAGCGTCAAGGTGAACTAAAGTATCGTCTTTTAGGTATTGCACCAGCAGCACCAGACATTAACTTTATCGATTCTAATGACGAAGATAATAAAGAGCCTAATCCATTATTTTGGATATTCTATCCAGATGCTAGAGATGTTTTACATGAAGCAAAGTCTTTTAATGCAAAAAATAGTGCTATTCCTTTTTCTTTCGACCATATTTTAAACGCTCGTCGTTTTAACAGTGTGGTGACAAGAGAAGAAAACGTATACGGAGATCGTAAAGTGGAGGAATATATTCCTGAAAATGCATTAATGCAACTTTTAGAATCTGAACGCATCAAAGAAAAAATTAGAAATTTTGAATTAGATATGTGGTCATACTAATTTAAAATTATAATATATCTTAAAACGCTCACTTGAAAAAGTGAGCGTTTTTATTTATTAATATAATGATTCGTTACTCTAGTCTTGGTATTGAATCCTTTATCTTCGCATAATGAAAGTAGATTATATTGTTGTTGGATGTGGTATAGCAGGAATTAATTTTTGTGAAGAATTAATTGCAAACAATAAAACATTTTTAGTTTTCGATAATAAATCGCAGCAAGCATCTACTGTTGCTGGAGGACTATATAATCCAGTAACATTAAAACGGTTTACACCAGTTTGGAACAGTAAAGAACAATTAGAAATTGCTTTGCCTGTTTATTCTAAAATTGAAAAGCGTTTAAATAAAAAGATAGATTTTAAAATACCAGTTTTTAGACGTTTTACCTCTTTAGAAGAGCAAAATGATTGGTTTGCGGCTTCAGATAAAGTAGGATTGTCTGATTATATGTCTACTACAATTCATAAAAATGATAACGAATATATTGATGCTAAGTTTGGTTTTGGGGAAGTCTTACATACAGGAAGAATTGACACTAAACTTTTAATTTCCGAGTATAAAAATTACTTACAAACGAATCAATTATTAATTGAAGAGACCTTTGAGTATGATGCTATAGAAAGAACAGAAGAGTTTGTTGTTTATAAAAATTATAAGGCAAAGCATATTGTTTTTGCAGAAGGCTTTGGAGTGATAAATAATCCGTTTTTTAATTATTTACCGTTAGTAGGTAGTAAGGGTGAATTACTTACCATTCATTCACCAAACTTAAAATTAGAATTTGTTTTAAAATCTAGTGTTTTTGTGATTCCTTTGGGTAATGATTTATATAGAATAGGATCTACTTATAATTGGAAAGATAAAACCAATAAAACGACACCTGAAGCTAGAGAAGAACTTTTAAATAAGTTTAAAACATTTACAAGTTGTGACTTTGAGGTTGTTAATCAAGTTGCAGGAATTAGGCCTACGGTACAAAACCGGAGACCTTTAGCTGGCACTCATAATACTTTTAATAATTATCATGTGTTAAATGGATTGGGCACACGAGGTGTAATGATTGGACCATATGTTGCAAAGCAATTGTACGACTTTATTGAAAACAAAAAGCCTTTAGATGTAGTAATAGATATTAAACGTTTCAATAAAACGATTAAGACTTAGTTTTAGACTTGTCGTAACTCATAAAAAGGTTAATCCAAATGTTGCGAGATAACCTAATAATTATTGGGTATAGTAAAACTTGAGATACTATAACCGCAAGTATTGCTATATTAATTGAGCTATTAAAAACGAAATAACTAATTAAAAACGGGCCAAGTGCAAGTGCAATACCAACACCATAACTTACATACATAGCACCGAAAAAAAACGAAGGTTCTATTTTATATTTAGTATTACAATTACTACAATGTTCATGCATTTTAAAAAGCTCGGTCAAAGCATATGGATTTTTGTTTACATACATTGACTCTTCATGACATCTTGGACAAGTACCAGTAATAATTGAGTATAGTTTTGAGCCTTTTTTAAACATATAATTTATGTACTTTTGCAGTCGTTAAACAATAACACAAAGTTAAGGTTTACTAGTTATATATTCTCTTATCATTAATAGTTATAATCGATGCTCAATATTCATAATCTATCCATTTCGTTTCAAGGCGAATATTTATTTCAAGACATTACTTTTAAATTAGGTAATGGTGATCGTGTAGGGCTTATTGGTAAAAATGGAGCAGGTAAATCGACAATGCTAAAAATTCTATCTAAAGAATTAGAACCAGATTCTGGTCAGATTGCTGCAGATAAAGAATTAAAAATAGGTTTTCTTAAACAAGATATTGATTTCATCTTTGGTAGAACAGTACTAGAGGAATCGTATGAAGCATTTACAGAGATTAAAGCTCTAGAAACTAAAATGGAAACTATTAATAATCAGTTAGCAGAGCGAACAGACTACGAAAGTGAAGGATATAATCAGCTAATGATTGATTTAAACGAAACGCAACATCAATATGAAATAATAGGTGGTTATAATTACCAAGGTGATACAGAGAAAATACTTCAAGGTTTAGGTTTTAAACGAGAAGACTTTAATAAGTTAACAGATACATTTTCTGGAGGTTGGCGAATGCGAATCGAACTTGCTAAATTATTGCTTCAAAATAATGATGTATTACTCTTAGATGAACCTACAAACCATTTAGATATTGAGTCTATTATTTGGTTAGAAGGATTCTTAAAGAATTATTTTGGGGCAGTAGCCATAGTGTCGCACGATAAAATGTTTTTAGATAATGTAACTAATCGTACTATAGAAATCTCACTAGGTCGTATTTATGATTACCCAAAACCATACACTAAATATTTAATTTTACGAGAAGAGATTAGAACACAGCAATTAGCATCTCAGAAAAACCAGCAAAAGCAAATTGAACAAACTGAAAAACTTATAGAAAAGTTTAGAGCTAAAGCAAGTAAGGCAACAATGGCTCAATCTCTTATTAAAAAGCTGGATAAAATTGATCGTATAGAAGTCGATGCTGATGACAATAGTGTAATGACATTAAATTTTCCAGTATCAATTATTCCTGGTAAGGTAGTAGTAGAGGCTGAAGGTATCTCTAAAAATTATGATGAAAACCAAGTGTTGTCTAATGTAAGTTTAATGATTGAACGTGATGCAAAAACTGCTTTTGTAGGACAAAATGGTCAAGGGAAATCAACATTAGCAAAAATATTAGTTGGTGATTTAGAACACAATGGCAATTTAAAATTAGGACATAATGTGCAAATAGGTTACTTCGCTCAAAATCAAGCTGAATATCTTGATGGAAGTAAAACTGTTTTAGATACCATGATTGATGCTGCAAATGAAACCAATAGGAGTAAAGTTCGTGATATTTTGGGCTCGTTTTTATTTAGAGGAGAAGAAGTAGATAAATATGTTCGTGTATTATCTGGAGGTGAAAGAAACCGCTTGGCATTAGCAAAATTAATGCTACAGCCTTTTAACGTGTTGATAATGGATGAGCCTACTAATCATTTAGATATAAAATCTAAAAATGTATTGAAAGAAGCGCTTCAACGTTTTGAAGGTACACTTATTTTAGTTTCTCACGACCGTGATTTTCTTCAGGGTTTAACATCTACAGTATACGAGTTTAAAGATGAAAAAGTAAAAAAATATTTAGGAGATATTGATTATTATCTAGAACAACGTAAAGTAGAAAGTCTTCGTGAGGTTGAAAAAAGAACGATTATAAAAGAAGCCCCTAAAGAGACTAAAAAGCAAAGCTACGAAGAGCAGAAAAAGATAAAATCTTTAAATAATAAATTGAGTAATACAGAATCTAAAATCAGTGAGTTAGAAAAAGAAATCAAAGAAATTGATGTAGAATTAGCCACTAATTATGATGAAACAGTAGCTAAACCAGATTTTTTTGATGCTTACCAAGCAAAAAAAGATAGACTTTCTAACTTAATGGAAGATTGGGAGACTATTACTTTAGAATTGGAAGGTTTAATGTAAGTAAAACCCTATTAGTAATTTTTGTTTTCTTAAAAGCTAGAATGTTTTTCTTTTTAATGGCAATATTGCATTTTGTCTTTAAAATTAGTGTTTAAAAGTATTTTTGCTAATTTTTTAATAATTGCCACGTGTCGTTCATCGAAAAAATTTGCATTTAACAAGCCTTTAACATAGATTTACAAGGTATTTGTCCTAAAACCCTAACCTATTATGAAAACATTTAAACTTACTTTTGTCTGCTTATTTGCAATGCTTTTTAGTTTTGCTCAAATTCCTAATACAGAAAAAGAAGCTTTAATTGCTATTTATAATTCAACAAATGGTGAAAAATGGAATACAAAATGGGATTTAACAAAAGAAGTTAAAACATGGACAGGTGTAACTATAGAAAATGATCATGTTGTTGCTTTAAATCTAACATTTAATAATCTTCAAGGTACCTTACCAGAAGCTATTGGAAATTTAAAACAATTACGTTCACTTAATCTAGGCCTTAATAAATTAGAAGGTAATTTACCTAAAAGTATTTCTGCTTTAACTCAGTTAACATCTCTGGAATTATTTTTAAACCAATTTAGAGGTACTATTCCAACTTTTTTAGCAGATCTTTCTAAGTTAGAAGTACTAAGATTGTATAGTAATGCTTTTATAGGAGATATTCCAATAGAATTAACACGTTTAACTAACTTAAAAGAATTACAATTAGGGAGTAACTTTTTGACAGGGACAATTCCTACCGAAATTAATGCGCTGGTAAAACTTGAAAAACTAAGTTTAATAGATAATAAATTAGTAGGTAATATTCCTGTAGAATTAAGTGATTTAACAAACTTAGAAGAGCTTATCTTATCAGATAATAATTTAACAGGTAACGTACCATTACAATTTAGTAAAATGCCTAAATTAAGTACATTAATGATTAGCGATAATAAGATGGATGCAAATTATGCAACTGTTGTTGATGATAAGGCTACAATTAAAAAGGCATTATTAAATTATAATGATACATATGTAGTAGAAAGAGATTAGAAAAAAAACTAACTAAATATATCTAAAAGGAGTCGACTTAAATAGTTGGCTCTTTTTATTTTTATAGAAAATTAAAAGTATGTTAGAACATTTTTTCCAATGTCCATATTGCTGGGAGACAATATCAATGCTATTAGATACTAGTGTAGATAAACAAACTTATGTTGAAGATTGTGAAGTATGCTGTAATCCAATACAAATTACAACAAATTTTGAATCGTATAAACTTATTAGTTTTGATGTGGTTAATATAGAACAGTGATTTACTAGTGGTACCTATAAATATTGTGTGATAATACATGATTGTAATAGAAACTATTCTTTTTTCTCTTATTTAAGAAGTAACTATTTAAATTAATATTTGGTAATGAATTAATTGCAAGTATTTTGGTTTCTTTAATAAAAGAAAAACCTTTACAAGATTGTAAAGGTTTTTAATTTCTAAAAAAGGCTATAGCTATACAGGTGGATGTATCATTGGGTTTGCAACTCCAGCAGTAATAGTGTAAATCCAATTTGTAGTATCTCCTGCAATATTTTCTTGAGCATATCCAAAAATACCATCTGCAGATTCTACATAAATTTGATTTGTTTTCTCTTTTTCGTTTTGAGCAACCCATGATGGCATATTGGCTCCATCGATTGTAATAATTGTAGGATTGTATTTTCCTTCTGGACCAAAAACCACAACAGTAATTGAAACGTCCTCAATGTTTCCATCTAATTCTAAAAACCATGTTGGAGATTTTGGAGGATCATTACTTGGAATTGGTAAATGAACACCTTCTTGATAAGGAAAACTTGTTTGCTTGTTTAAGGTCCCACCTTTAGTTCCTAAAACAATTCCATATAATTCATCACCACATCCAGTTCCTGGATCGTTTTGACTAACCATTGTTAATTGAAATACTTGTTTCATAATCGTAATTTTTAATGTTAATAAATTGTTTGTTAGCTAAAGGTCTTAAGCTATAGAAAAAGTAATGTCATTATCTCCTTTACTCCATATAACACCATCTAAAGGTTGGTTTGGATTGTTTGGTAACTTGTATTGATCTTTATTAAATGTGAAATCAAAATTGTAAGGTCCACCCCAATTTATACCTGCGTAGTATAACACGTAATCTCCAGCAGGAAGATTTACTGTAGTACTATCGTTTAAATTTTGGTTTACACCATCTAAAGCATATGTTCCTGCGAAAGTGCCTTCAGAAAGCGCAATGGTAACATCTACTGTATTGAAATTACCACTTTTAATATTACAAATTTGATATGATAAATCTTTATTACTTTGGTTAACTGCGAAAACAAAAAGTTGGTTATCGCATGCTGAAATTTTTATTGTATTCGATTTGGTACTTGACATAATATTGAAATTTAATTTTCCTACTCTTTTAAAAAGGCTTTTCGGATTACACCTTAACTTTATTGAATGCGCATTATCTTATTAAAGACAGTGCTAATTTCAAGAATGAAAGGCTTGTAATTATTTAAAATGACATAAGTGTAGAAAAATAGACCATAAACGTAGTAGAATACAGACTAGAATTATAGAGCTCTATTTTTTAAAACTAAAATCTATGCGTTAACATATGTTTATACTATAAAATCCTTAAATTTAACTGCTAATCTAAACTTATATATACTTATGTCAGAACAAGAAAAACTATCCAAAACAGCACATTCTATTAAAGTAATTTCTATGTCTATAGATAAGGTAAATAGTAAAATGTTTTTTTTACAAAATGCGCCAACCAAACCAATGGTTTCAGCTTCGTGTTTAAAAGATGAAGAACTTTACATGTACCAAGTTGACGTTGCTGTATATTTACCACAAGAAATAAATAACTTGCATCTTAAGAAATGGGGCAATAATAATTATATTTCTCAATATCAAAAAGCGGGTGAAAATAAAAACAAGATTAATGGTTCGTATCGTCAAATAACGATTCAGTTTGACGGAAATATCTCAAACATTCTTACTCAAGATATTGTAATGTTCGATTTATACACTATTCAAATTTGTTATACAAGTACACAAAAGGAAGATCCTAAAAACATTTTTGTAGATTATGTATTCGATGATCCAGAAACAACAAGAGGTACAGTTACAACTGTTAGAGATGTAGATGCTACTTCTACTAGTGGATAAGTTTAATTAGTTTCAAAAAAAATACAAATAAAAACTTTCGTTAATTTAATTCATTTAAATATGAAAAAAGGGCTATGTCTTATATGTTGTTTTATTTTCTTTTATAGTTATAGCCAAAAAATAGTAGACAATACTAATTTTAATACCCATTTTAAAGAGATTTGTAGTAATACAAAGCATAATTACTACTTTCATAAATCACTTAGTTTTTTTATTAATAAAGAGATCGATTCTGCTTATTCTAATATTAATAAGTATTTTTTATCTGAAAATCGAAACGACAAATTAAAAAACTATGCATATTATATTCAAGGTGATTGTGCTGTAAAGAAAAAACTATGGAGTGAAGCACAAGAGAGTTTAGAAAAAATTCCAGATGGCTTTGTATCAGATCATTTTAAATATTTAAATCTAGCGAATGTCTTTTTAAATCAAAAAAAATATAAAGAAGCCTTAAAGTTTTATAAAAAAGTAGAAGTATTAGGAGTAAAAAAAACAGATGATTATAATCAAAAAATTATGTATCATAATATTGGCTTGTGCTATCTACATTTAAACGATTATAAAAATGCAGAAATTTACTTGTCTAAAGAAAGAAATTTAGCAATAAAAAGTAAAGATACGTTAAGTACTATTTATGCAACAATGGATTTGGCGAACCTTTATTATCAGCAATATCTAGATGATAAAGCAATACCTTTATTCTTAGAATCTTATAATTTATCAAAGATTACCTCTAATTTAGAAATAAAACAAAATGCTGCTTTAAATATGGCAGTAGTAGAAGAAAATAATAAAGATTTTGAAAAAAGTATTGCCTATAGAAAAGAATATGAATCTTGGAAAGATTCTATTTGGAATCGAGATAAAATATGGGAACTAGCCAAGCAAGGAAGAGTATTTGCTGTAAAAGAGAAGCAAAAAGAAATAGCATTACAAGAGGAACAAATTAAAGTGCAAAAAACTAAACAAAGAGCATTGTATATTGGTGTCTTTGCCTTAGCGTTGATTGTGGCTATTATTGCTTTTTTCTTACATGATAGAATTCAAAAAAATAAGGTGATTACACAACAAAAAAATAAGCTATCAGATTTAAATGATATGAAAAACAAACTGTTTTCAATTGTTTCTCATGATTTACGCACTCCTATAAATACTATTAGAAATAACAATGTAGATTTAAAAGAAGCTTTTAAATTAAATAATAAGACAGAAATATCAGATAAAATTAATCAGGGTATTCAAGTAACCGAAGGCGTACATTTACTTTTAGACAAGGTTTTAAACTGGTCGCTTTTAGAATCTGGACAGCTATTTACCAATATAGAGTCTTTTCCATTAAAACCAATTTTAGCTCAAGTTATATACAATTATAAAAGTATTGCAGCATCAAAAAATATAACAATTATAAATACGGTTTCTTCTAATGTTATAGTGAATTCTGATATTGAATCGACTAAAATTGTATTAAGAAATATACTAGATAATGCTATTAAATACTCTGCTAATGGAAGTGAGATAAATTGTAAAGCAATCATGAATGAGAATTTTTGTAATTTAGAAATTACCGATACTGGTATTGGAATATCTAAAGCTGATTTAGCAGAAATACTTATAGAAGAAAAAGCAACTAATGAGCAAAGTGCGGTTAAAGGGTTTGGTTTACGTTTATGCCGATCTTTAATACAAAATAATGGCGGAGATTTAACTATTTCAAGTCAAAAAGGAATAGGTACTACAGTAAGTCTTTCTATACCATATAAATCACTAGAACATTAAACAATGAAAAGTATTAATATACTCATATTAGAAGACGAACCTAAAGAAGCCAAAAAATTAAAAACAGCATTAGAGGATAATAATTACAATGTTATAGCTGTTTGTGATACAGTTGTAAGTGCCGAAAACGTTTTAAAAACTAAAAGTATTGATTTCTGCATTTTGGATATCTTTTTAGGAAAAGAATTAGGAGGAATCCAATTGGCAGAAAAAATTTCAGAATACAATATTCCTTTTCTGTTTTTAACAAGTTCTAAAGATCGATTTGTGTTCGAAAAAGCAAAATTAACACAACCTTTTAGCTATTTATTAAAACCTTTTAATGAACTAGAACTATTGTTTACTCTAGAGTTAGCTATTGAAAAGTTTTTCCAGCAAGCTAATGCTTTCTCTGAAGAAAAGGCGCCAACCGTTTTAAGTGAAAAATATTTATTTATAAAAAATAAAGATCGAATTAGCAAAGTAGAAATTAATGATATTTCTTTTGTGGAAGTAGAAGATCGTTATTGTAAAGTTGCATACAACCAAAGAAATTATCTTATTAAAATGGCTTTAAAAAAAGTAATAGAAATATTACCTGATTATTTTATACAAGCGCATAGAAATTGCATTGTGAATTTAGATAAAATTAAAGATATTTTTCCAAATGATAATTTAATCGTTTTGGCAGGAGATGAAAAGATTACTCTAAGTGAGCGTTATAAATACGATATTTTAAAGAAATTGAATATTATGAACTGATAAAAATGGAGTTATTTCTATATCAATTTTTAAGCTAAGTAGCTGTAGTAAAATAAGATAAAAACTATCTTAAAAAAACAGAAATAAAATTTGGCCATAAGTATTTAAAAGACGTATATTTGCAGTCCGAAATGATTTGGTCGGCATTATGAACCGAAAGTTAGAAGCTAAGTAAATTATTTTAAATATTAAATCGCGGGATAGAGCAGTAGGTAGCTCGTCGGGCTCATAACCCGAAGGTCACTGGTTCGAGTCCAGTTCCCGCTACTAGTAAAATCAAAGCTTCACAGGAATGTGAAGCTTTTTTTATTGCAATGGGTACAACAAATCAAGGGTTCAAATACCTTTAAATACCTTCAAATAATCATTTTTTTTACAAATTTCCTCCAAGCTCCCTCTATTAGATGAATGATAGAAAAGAGATAAATAGAAGGAATATGAAAATTAGTATAAGCACACTAATAATGAGGATTAAGGGATATAAATGTTTTTATATCAATTTGTTCAAAATTTCGAATAGGTTTAGAAATTAAAAAAGTGCTTTAAAATACTATTTTACTCGAAGAAAATTGTACATGAGGATTGAAAATTTAAACTTACATATAAAATACCTTTACCAGGTATTAAAATAATGAAGTATTTACTAAGGATTAACATCCTTTAATGTATTTTCGGTTCTGATTAGAAGCTATTCGATCTTTGAGTGCTGATTTAAGACGTGGTCTAACATTTTTAAGCTCAGGTTTATTATGTATTTTAGAAGGAGTGTATATCTCATGTTCATAATGAAAATCGAAAATTAAAGTTTTGAATGGATGCAATAAATATAATTACCTAATGTATTTATATTTGAAAAAAAATATTTAAATGAGAAAGCTTTTGCTATGTGTAGTCTTATTTTTTTTAGCTAAACATATTTGTTTTGCAAACGAAACTACTGCTGTCAATTCTATATCAAAATCGGACAGTATTCAAAATCAACGCGTTAAAATCATTGATGATTTGTCAAAATCTAAATTATTTACAAAAAAAAGAATGCAAGATAGTGCTTTGTTTTATGCAAATAGGGCTATTAGATTCAGCATAGAATATAACTTGCTGGAAGAAGAATTACTTTCGGCAAATCAAAAAGGGTTAGTCTATTTAGCTTTTAGAAACTTTGATGAGGCTACTAGTTTATTTGAAAATGTACTAGAACGATCTACATCAATAGATAGATGTGAACTATATCATAATATAGGTGTTACTAAGAATAATGCAGGTCAAAAACGTATGGCTATTGAATTTTATTTAAAGGCTAAAGACTGTTTTAGTAGTTCAAACACTAGTGATCGGGGATCCATGGTTTTATATAGTTTAGGTTGGCTTTTCATGGATTTAAAGCAATATGACAAAGCATCTAAATATTATTTAGAAGGATTAAGTAACTTAGGATCAGATACTCTAAGGAAAAATAAAGCTAGGATTTATAGGGGATTGGGTGTTAATGCTTCAAGAAAAGGCAACTACAATGTTGCAATAGAGTATTCAAAAAAAGCATTGACAATTTTCGAATTAGAAAATGATAACATTATGGTTTTTGATGTATTGAATAACATCTCTGCAAATTATTTAAGAATGACCGAGTATAAGAATGCTCTAGATTATAGTAATTATGCTTTAGCTAAAGCCTTTCAAATTAAAGATAGTTTAGCAATTTCTGCAAGTAAAATTAATAAAATCAGTGCACTTATCGGTTTAAAAAGATTTAATAAAGCTTTTATTGTACTTAAGGAAATAGAGAAAGATACGGTACGGGATTATTTTGTTCCGCAACTTAAAGTTGAATTTTATAGGAATATGGCATTAATTAATTCAGATGCAGGAAATTATAAAAATGCCTTTTTATCTCAAAAGCGATTTAAAGAATATAGTGATTCTATAGTTTCTAAAAATCAAACTTTAGATATTATTGAATTAGAAAATGAGTATCAATTTGAGAAAAGCAAGAACCAGATTCTCAATCAAAAAAACAAAATAATAGAACAAGAAATAAAATTAAAAAACAAAACTATTTTAATTTTAATTATTTCATTAATTTCTATCATTTTAATCAGTGTTGTTGGATATAAATTCTATCGGGAAAGAGAGAAACAACAACTTAGAAGAGTACTAAGCCTAAAATTCCAAAATGGTTTCAATGAATATTTAATAGCCAAATATGATTTATCTAAACAACAATTAGATCTTTGGTTAAAGATTACCGAAGGTCTTGAAGAGAATGAAATTGCCCAAATTTTCTTTAAATCTCCCGAAACAATTAATAGATGGCGACGCAAATTATATGTAAAATTAAATACAATAGAAAAAACCGAAAAGCACTATACAAAGGCAAAGGCAATTATTCTTTACAATAAAGAATTATCTCTCTATAAGGAACTTATAAAATAATTTATTGATATCTTAAAAGATGAAGGGGGATACATGACCCATAAGAGTCAGCGACCCCTTTGGTTCTATTTTTAATAATGGATAATATTTTAATTTAATTTTAGACAAATAGTATTTTTCCTTTCTTATCATTGCTATAATTTACTGACTTTCACGCACTAGTGATAAGTTAAACTATAATTTTAAATCTCAATTTTATGAAAAAAAAATTACTCTTGTTTATTATTCTTGCACTATCATTTAAGCATTCAGGAACAGCACAATCTTCCTGCATTCAAACACAAGTGAGCAATAACTTTGAAGATGGGATACCCATACCGATTGGAGCAACTGATATTTTCGCCGATGACCTTATAGTATCTGCCAATGTTTCTAATTTTGAATTGCAGACAATTATAACAAACATTTGGGTTAATGGCGGTGTTGATGTTGTAAATGTAACTATTTATGAGGATAGTGGTAATGAGCAACCTGGCGCAGAATTAATGCCAACCATACAAAACATAGTACCCACCACTCAAGTTTTGTTAGGAAGTAGTACGTTTGGTACTGAAATTTATGAAGTAGTAATTGATTTACCAGTACCCATACAATTATCAGGTTCTGGGCAAGAAAAATTATATTGGGTGTCTTTACAAGCCGCCCCAATAAATTCAGGCGTAGCAATTTTTTTAGGTCGAACGTCTGTCAATCCAATAAATAAATTTACATCTAGAAGTATTAATGGTGAACCTTGGTATGATATTGGCACTACCGATGGAGTTATTTCGTTTTCTGGTGAGTGCACAGAAATTACCGGTTGTTTAGCTCCAGAAAATATAGAGCTTAGCAATATTACAGATGACAATTCAGATGTAAGTTGGGATGATTTACCATCAGCGATAGAAGGTTTTCTAGTTGAAGTGTACATCCAAGGAGAAGACCCAATGACTGCTACTCCTTTATTTTCTGAAAGTTTACCAGCAGGTTCAGTAATGACTACCATAACTGGAACAGAGATAGGAATGTCCTACGATGTATATATAACAGCCAATTGTGGAGGAGGAAATTTTTCTATTCCTCAATTAATAACGTATATGACATCAGCATTACCTCCTTCATGTGGAGATGAGTTTTATGATACTGGGGGTATTGGAGAGGATTATTCTAATAATGAAGACTATTCACACTTAATACAACCAGATTCTCCAGATAATAATGTTACGATCACATTTTCACTTGTGGAAATAGAAGAAGATTATGATATTTTAAGGGTCTATGACGGTGATGATGCAACTGCGCCAGAATTGTCAGACCCAATTACAGGTGTTACCGCTCCAGGAGAGTACTCGTCCTCTGTTTCTGGAGGAAATTTATTTGTGACTTTTACATCAGATGCATCTATTGATTTTGCAGGATGGGAAGCTGTAATAACGTGTGAAGAATTATTATCCAATGACAGTTTTTTGTTATCGCCTAAAGTAACGTTACACCCTAATCCAGCTTCAGATTTTATAATCTTGAGTTTAACAGAAGGATTAGAGATAGAAGGCTACAGTATTTATGATTTTCAGGGAAGAAAAATCATTGCAGTTCCTTCTTTAGAAAACGGGAAACTGGATGTTTCAAGTTTAGCGAGAGGAATGTATTTCTTAAATATGAAAACCAATGCTGGGGTCTACATTGAAAAGTTTATTTTAGAGTAATTTTGAGGATAGAATCTATATAATAAAGGGTTAATGGTGATACCCCGATATAATTTTTATGTAAACTTAAAGACCAAGGTTAACCGATTTAGATTTAGTTAGATAGTCAAAACTCTCACTTAATTATCTGACTCTTGAGATTTGCAAATACATAATGTGTTGAAATTCAATATTTTGAATTTTTGTTTTCTCATAACCCGAAGGTCACTGGTTCGAGTCCAGTTCCCGCTACTACTAGATAAAAGGCTTTCAATTAATTGAAAGCCTTTTTTATTTCCCTTAAACATATCTAAAACAAAATTAATTTTGACTATTAAATTTTGTTATATAGAATACTTACCTTTAAGATATTCTTGAAAGAAACTCCTAATCATCCTAGAGTTTTTCTTTTGAAGTATGAACAATATGATTACCCTAAAATAAATTATTTGAAATTTGTAAATAAACTCTATGCTAAGTGAAGAACGATTAAATTATTTCTTGAAAACCTCTTATAAAGATATAAAAGAGCAAGAGTATAATGATTTGGTGAATAATTACTTTAGAGTAAAAAAAGATGATTGGTACCAAATAAAGTATAGTATACATAGAAATGGAGAATATAAAGATTGGGGATATTCATATAGTATACCTCCAAGTAAAATAACAGTTTTTTGGCAATTAATTAGACTTCATTGTATCCCAAATAGTATAAATAATGAGGCATTTGATTTTTCGAGTTTTATATTTCCTACATCTCAAGGGACTGGTGATTTTTGGGATGAAAATGATAAAAAAGAGTTTAAATTTAAAACCACTTTTTTAGATGCAATTTTTTTAGACGAAATTGATTTTTTAGATACAATTTTTTTGAAAGAGGTAAATTTTACGAATACAACTTTTTCAAGTCAAGCAAAGTTTAATAATTCCATTTTTTTTGGAAAAACATATTTTTTAAGAACGAAATTTATTAGTCATATTAGTTTTGAATATGTGAAATTTTCAGCAGAGCAAGAAACAGTTTTTGAAGACTGTAGTGGTAGTGATTCTCTTTCAAATAAAGTTATATTTAATTTTAATTTTTCTAAACTAAATGAAAATGTTCTCTTTAGGAGAATTCATTTTCACTATACATCTTTTTTTCAAGCAACTGTTAAAAATACTGTATTTGAGGAGTGTTATTGGAAAGGAAATAATCGAATAATTTTTCACGGTACTATACCTAAAGGGATGAGTTTGTTTAATTTTTATTCATCTACAGAAGAACGATACAGACAAATAAAAGTTGCATATAAAAAGTTGGAAGATTGGGAAAAGTCTGGCAAAGCTTATGTAAGTGAAATGTATATTAAGCAATGGCGGATTCTTTTTCAAATTTTTGGACCAACCGGAGCCGAATTAATATTTCCAAATACTTGGTACAGAGTATTGGCATTCCCGTTTATTAAAACTATAGAGTTTTTAATACATGCATTCTATGGATTGTTTTCTGGATATACTCAAAGTATTACTAAACCTATAGTTTGGTATTCTTTATTCTCTTTTTTTATATTTCCATTTATATATTCTGATTGTTCTATTAGTAGTTTTTTTTCCTGTAATGTCCAGGAAAATTGGAGAAGCAGCATTTTTAATTCCCTTCCATTTTTTAAGATTAATGTTAGTATAATAAATGAAGATTTTTGGGTGTTAATTTTTCAAAAAATACTCAGTACTATATTAATTACGTTTTTTATTCTTGCTTTGCGTAAACGCTTTAAGCAGTAGAATTAGATTTCTTAGTGGTTTTGTTGTCCTTTATTAACGATAAATTTAACGCTATTAAATCATAGAATTCATTCATTACGACTTTATAAAGAGTTTAAAAGGATTGATGAATGATTTTTTATAAAAATATAATTTTGGTATATAGTTGTTTATTAAATAAACAAAAATTTCTTATCCAAGAATTGATATTTTTCATAGTATTTTTTCGAATGCCATTTTTATCTAGCAGATTATTTTTGTTTTCCTAATAGGTGTATATTTTCTATCTTGTAGACGATTAACTTTTTAATAAAGACTTTTGAGGAAAAATAACAATAAGGCTTTTGTATGGGTGCTATATTTTATGATACCATTTGTACTAGTATTATTTTATAAATATATATCTAAAGAAGCAAAAGAAAATTACATAACTGTAGATAATATAAGTACAACAGGTTTAAATCAAGATCAGAAATTACCTGAAGTAATAGATTATATTTTTGATGTAAAACCTATCTTATCAGATCGCTGTTACCTTTGTCATGGCCCTGATGAAGGTACGCGAGAGGCTAATTTAAGATTAGACATCAAAGAAGATGCTTATGCAGCTATTGGAACAAACATGAATAAATTTGCTATCGTTCCGGGAGATACACTTTCTAGTCAACTCGTTTTTCGAATAAATACTACAGACAGGACAAAACTAATGCCTCCAGAAGACTCTAATTTAAGTTTAAGTGATTATGAGAAGAAAGTGTTAACAAAATGGGTAGAACAAGGAGCTGTTTGGAAGGAACATTGGGCATTTGTAGCGCCTGAAAAAAAAGATATTCCTAAAACAAATAATATAAGTCTCGTTGCGAATGAGATAGATAACTTTATTATAGAAAAATTAGAAAAACAAGGTTTATCTCTGTCCGAAAAGGCAAGCAAAGAAAAATTGATTAGACGTGTGTATTTTGACTTAACAGGTTTGCCTCCCAACCTTAAAGCAATAGATGAGTTTATTAATGATAATAGACCTAATGCATATGAGGTAGTCGTTGATAGTTTGTTAAACTCTACCAGATATGGAGAACACATGACAACAAGTTGGTTGGACATTGCTAGGTATTCAGATACGCATGGTTATCAAGATGATCTAGAACGTGTCATGTGGCCATGGAGAGATTGGGTAATAAGTGCTTTTAATAGAAATATGCCTTATAATGAGTTTGTTAAATGGCAGCTAGCTGGTGATTTAATGCCCAATGCTACCCTAGAACAAATTGTAGCTACGGGTTTTAATAGAAATCATAAAATAACACAAGAAGGTGGAGTTATCGACGAAGAATATCGTGTAGAATATGTTTTAGATAGAACTAATACGGTTTCTAAATCCTTATTGGGTTTAACAATGGAGTGTGCTCAATGTCACGATCATAAATACGACCCTATATCACAAAAAGAATATTTTAGTTTTTATAGTTTCTTTAATAAAGTTAAGGAAAAAGGTAGAATGGATTATGGTGAAATTCCAGAACCAAATATTAAAATAACGCAAAAGGAAATTAATAATGTATTATCGTTTATAAATAAACCAGATTCTATTCCTGAAATAAATTTAATGGTAATGAAAGATGATGCGCCAAAACGTAAGACGTTTGTCTTAAAAAGAGGTGCTTATGATGCTTATGGAGAAGAGGTACAGCCGGGAACGCCAAAGGCTGTATTATCTTTTGATAATTTTCAGAATAATAGATTAGGTTTAGCGAATTGGCTTTTCGATGAAAAAAACACCTTAACTGCTAGAGTAGCGGTCAATAGATTATGGCAACAAATTTTTGGTACTGGAATAGTGGCATCAAGTTCAGATTTTGGAAATCAAGGCGCTTTGCCATCGCATCCTGAACTTTTAGATTGGTTAGCTATTACTTTTAGAGAAGAAGGCTGGAATATTAAAAAAATGGTAAAACGAATGGTGATGTCTAATACCTATAGACAAACATCAAAAACAAGCCCTGAACTATTAGAAATTGATCCTTATAATAAATGGTTAGCGAGAAGTTCTCGTAATAAACTAACAGCAGAAATGATTAGAGACAATGCGCTTGCAGTAAGTGGTCTTTTAGTAGAAAAAATTGGAGGACCAAGTGTAAAACCATACCAACCTAAAGGGCTTTGGGCAGAAACAACTTCTGGTCAAGGACTTACTAAATATATTATGGATACTGGAGAAAATGTATATAGACGAAGTTTATATACGTTTTGGAAACGTACAGTTCCACCGCCATCTATGATGACTTTTGATGCAGCTACTAGGGATTATTGTACTGTTGAAAGACAAAAAACGAGTACACCATTACAAGCTTTAGTAATGTTAAATGATCCCCAACTTATAGAGGCAGCTAACACTTTAGCTAATCAAGTATTAAAAAATAAAAATCTTACAGATCAAGAGCGTATAAAAACTATCTTTAGGAAAATTACTTCTCGACAACCTGATGATTCTGAAGTTGAGAATCTATTACGTTTTTTAAATGCATCTGAAGAAGGTTTTAATGAGGCTGAAAAAGAAGAGTTTAAAGGCGATGAAAATCTTTTAATAGAAGGAGTTGTATTGAGTAAAATATATGCTTACGGAGTCTTAACTAGTTTGATTTTTAATTTAGATGAAGCTATTGTAAAAGGATAATATAATGGAAGAAGAAGTATCAAAACACTTTCTTAATAATAACAGAAGGCATTTTCTCAAAAAATTGAGCCTAGGTATTGGTGGATTGGCAGCTGCATCTATGTTAGATCCATTTTCATCATTAGTTGAAGCAACAGACTCTCCTTTAAAAGGAATGAATTTGCCTCATTTTGCACCAAAAGCGAAACGCGTTATTTACTTATTTCAAAGTGGTGGTCCATCACAATTAGAATTATTTGATTATAAGCCATTACTAGATAAAATGAGAGGTCAAGATTTACCGGATTCTGTTAGGAAAGGACAACGCTTAACAGGTATGACTTCAGGACAAGATAGCTTTCCTTTGGTTGGTAGCCAGTTTAAATTTAATCAATACGGAGAATCTAGAGCTTGGGTAAGTGATTTAATGCCTTATACTGCAAAAATTGTAGACGAATTATGCTTTGTAAAATCAATGCATACAGAAGCCATTAATCACGATCCAGCCATTACCTTTTTTCAAACAGGTTCTCAACAGGCTGGTAGGCCAAGTATTGGGTCTTGGATGAGTTATGGCTTAGGAAGCTTAAATGAAAACTTACCAACATTTACGGTATTATTGTCTAGAGGAACTGGAAGACCTTTATCACAACCATTATATTCTAGACTTTGGGGAAATGGATTTTTAAGTTCATTACATCAAGGAGTACAATTTCGTTCAGGTAAAGATCCTGTGTTGTATCTAAAAGACCCTGAAGGCATGACACGTTCTGAAAGAAGAAATATGTTAGATCATATTAGTAAGTTAAATGAAAAACAAGAACAGGAGTTTGGAGACCCAGAAATTAATAGTAGAATAGCTCAGTATGAAATGGCTTATAGAATGCAAACTTCTGTTCCAGAGACTATGAATATTGAAGACGAACCAGACCATATAATTCAAATGTATGGAGCAGATGCAGCTGTACCAGGAACCTATGCTGCTAATTGTTTGTTAGCAAGACGTTTGGTAGAGAAAGATGTTAGGTTTGTTCAACTCTACCATATGGGATGGGATCAACATGAGAATTTACCGTCTCAAATAGAAAAACAAGCTAAAGATATAGATCAAGCTACAGCGGCATTAATTATGGATCTAAAACAACGTGGCTTATTAGAGGATACTTTAGTAGTTTGGGGTGGAGAATTTGGCCGTACAAATTATAGCCAAGGCACACTTACAAAAACAAATTACGGAAGAGATCATCATCCAAAATGCTTTACAATGTTTATGGCTGGAGGAGGCGTAAAACCAGGTTTTTCTTATGGAGAAACAGACGATTTTGGTTACAATATTGTTAAAGATCCTGTTCATGTACACGATCTGCAAGCTACAATGATGCATTTAATGGGAGTAGATCATACAAAATTCACATACAAACATCAAGGCAGACGATTTAGATTAACAGATGTTTCTGGACATGTGGTAAAAGACCTTTTAAGTTAATAGAATGAGTCGTAGAAAATTTTTAAAACAATCGTCTTGTGCTACTTTAGGATTATTGACATTTCCTGTATATAGCTCTGCTTTTTCTTTTAATGATTCTAAAGATGTTATTGTTGGTCATAATTCTCATAAATATAAAGTCAATTTAAATTGGGGGAATTTAAATCCATCCCAAACGCCTGTAAATGATTGTCATGAAATGGTACAGGACTCAAAAGGGCGCATTGTTTTATTGACTAATCATGTAAAAAACAATGTTATTATATATGATAAATCAGGAAAGTTAATTGAAACTTGGGGAACAGAATATCCCGGAGCTCACGGCTTAACTTTAGTTAAAGAAAACGGTACAGATTTTTTGCTAATTACAGATTACGAACGTCATCAAATTATTAAAACCACAATAGATGGTAAAGTTGTTTTTACGATAGATTGTCCCCTAGAAACTGGAAAGTATAATTCTAAAGACGAATTTAAACCTACAGAAACTACTGTGGTTGCCAATGGTGATATTTATGTTGCAGATGGTTATGGGAAACAACATATTATTCATTATAATGATAAAGGAGAATTGCTTAATGTTTTTGGAGGTCAAGGAAAAGCTGATGGGCAATTTTTAAATGCCCATGGTATTTGTTATGATGATAGGGATAAAAAGAATCCTTCTTTATTGGTTTCTGCTAGAGAATTAAATCAATTAAAACGATTTGATTTAAAAGGTCAATTTATAGAAAAAATAGATGTTCCTGGCGCACTAATTTGTCGACCAGTTATTCATAAAAAAGATCTTTATTTTGCCGTATTACGTTCTAAAAACGCTTTAAATCCTGATTCTGGATTTATATTAATTATGAATGAAAACAATGAAGTCGTTTCGTGTCCTGGAGCTACGTCTCCTTCATATAAAAATTATAAATTAAAAGAGTTGTATCAAACCATCCGATTATTTCAACATCCTCATGATGTTTGTATAGATGATGATGAAAATATGTATGTAGCGCAATGGAATTCTGGGAGAACATACCCCATAAAACTAACAAGAATATGAGGTGTACTATATTAATTGTGGTTTTATTATTTATTGGATGCGCTAAAAACAAAAAGAATGTTTATCTACAAGAGCAACAAATTAGTCTTGCCCAACCAAGAGTAAATGTAACTTCAACAATAATAGATTCATCAGTTGTGGCAACAGCCAATTTGGATATGGAAAATGTTGATATATATTATACAAATGATGGTACAAAACCCAATCAAAAATCTTTAATGTATAATACACCTCTTAAAATAAAAGAACAAGGTAATTATAAGTTTAGAGCATTTCATCCAGATTGGAAACCAAGTGCAGTGACTAAATTAAAATTATATAAAAAAGGATATAGACCTAATAAAATAGATTGGGAAACTAATATAACTACAACCTATCCAGGAATTGGTGAGGCAACAGTTGTAAACCAAAAAAAAGGGAGTTTAAATTTTAGAGATAAACAGTGGTTTGGTTCTGATTCTATTGTTAAAGCCACAGTTAATTTTAAGGAGAAAACATATGTAGAAAGCATGATTATTGGCTATTTAGTAGATACTAAATCATGGATTTTTTCCCCAAGTCAAGTTATTTTATGTTTTTCTAAAACAGATAGTATAACCATTAACTTAGAGAAACTAAAAGCAAAGGATTTAAGAGAATTAAATGATATAGAGATTAGAATTAACAAAACAATAGACTCAATAAACATAACTGTGGTAAACACAATAGAACTACCAGAATGGCATCCTGGAAAAGGTTCAAAAGCGTGGTTGTTTATGGATGAATGGATTTTTAATTAATGAAAGAAAATAATCAATTATATAAGAGTATATTTCTAATACTTATTTTGGTGTTTGGAGTGGCAACATTGTATGCTATTAAAACAGATGAAGCTCCTAGATTTATTTTGTTTTTAGGACGTTTTCATCCCTTGTTACTCCATTTGCCTATAGGTGCTTTAGTCGTTACTTTTTTTATTGATATTTTAAGCCGTTTTCAAAAGAACTATCCCGAAATAACTGTAAGAAATTTATTTGGTTTTATAGCGGTATTTTCAATTATAACATGTTTTTTAGGTTATTTTTTATCGTTGGAAGATGGTTATAATAAAGACACTTTAGATCTTCATTTTTACACAGGAATAGGGACAGCAATAGTGTCTTGTTTTCTTTTTTTAATGAGCTTAAAACCAGATTTTAAATCAAATAAATTATTTCTCCCACTATTTATAATTGCACTAGTATGTATTAGTGTTGCTGGGCATTATGGAAGTGTTTTGACTCATGGAGATAATTTTATAACAGAATACGCAAGTGCTCCGGAAAAAGAAAAGACTATAGAGATTGTAGATAGTTTAAGACTTTATGAGGATGTTGTGGCAAAAATATTAGATGCTAAATGTATTCAATGTCACAATACTACCAAGCAAAAAGGAGAATTAGCATTACTTTCTAAAGCGCATATTTTAAACGGAGGAGTAAGTGGAGTAAGTGCTATTGCAGGTAATGCTTCAGAGAGTTTGTTGTATTCAAGACTATTGTTACCTATTACAGATGAAAAGCATATGCCTCCTGAAGGTAAAGAACAATTAACTAAAGATGAAATATGGCTTGTTGAACATTGGATAAATGAAGGACTTGATTTTGAAAATTATGTAGCTAATACATCTGAAAACATAGAGCTTAGAAAGAAGTTAGAAAAATATCTTGTTTTTGATACAATAGAAATACCAAAAGCATCGAAAGATGATATTGAAGAAGTGAAGTTAGCTGGTTTTAGAATTATTGAATTAGTACCGGGAGAAGCAGATCTTAATGTAAAACTTTTAAAAGCAAAACCTACTGAAGACATAATTGATAAACTTTCAGTATTAAATGAGCAAATAGTCGAATTAGATCTTAGCAATATGGCAGTAACTGATGCTATGACTAGTGTTTTTAAAAAGTTTAAAAACTTAAAATCATTACGATTAAATGGAACTAAAATATCTGATGTATCACTTAAGTATATTAAGGATTTAAAAAACTTAGAAACATTAAATATATATAATACAAATGTTTCTAATCAAGGCCTTTCGGAGTTGTTAAAAACTATTAAGCCAAAAACTATTTATGCATGGAAAACAAAAGTAGATAAAGAAACGGCAATACAATTAGAGAAAGAATATGATGTTGATATACAAAACACTATAGTTGATGGTTTTATAAAAAAGAGCCAATTGGAAAAACCTGTAGTAAGCCCAAATAAAACACTCTTTACAGATACTATTCATATAAATATAAGAAGTAGAATTAAAGGTGTTGATATTCGTTACACTTTAAACGGGAAAATACCAGATTCTACTTCTAAAATATACAATGGTGAAATTATTCTTGAAGCTTCTAAAATATTAAAAATAGCTTCCTTTAAAAAGGGTTGGTTACCTAGTGAAATTTTAGAAAGAGAACTTACTAAAGTAGATAATAGAGTCGAAAAATTTGTTATGAAAACTAAGCCAGATGAGAGGTATCCAGATAGTAATAAGCTGTTTGATTTAAAAGAAGGGAGTCTGGATTTTAAAGATGGACAATGGGTAGGTTATTTTGGTACAAGTTTGAATACGACTATAGATTTAGGAGCCATTAAAACAATTAATAATATTTCGTTTAATTGCTTGGAAGATGTAGGTAGTTGGATTTTATACCCCACAGATTTTATAGTTTATGCTTCAAATTATAAAAACAAAGACTTTAAAAAAATAGGTGAATTAGATATTAAAAGGCAAGGACAAGGAGGTGAGCCAGAATTAAAAAAAGTGACCTTAAAGTTGCCTGAGACTAAAACACGATACTTAAAATTACGTATTAAAAATCATGAAAAATTACCAGCTTGGCATCCAAGTGCTGGAAATCCTTCTTGGCTTTTTGTAGATGAAATATATTTGTGGTAATAACTATGGAAAGAAAGTTGCTTTTTAAAGATAAATTAACAAAATTAGAACTTACTCTTAATCAAGATAAGTGGTTAAACTATAAAGATATCTTAACTTTAAAAAAAACAGACAGTAAAATTTTATTCGACCTCCTTTTAGAATATGATATTAATTCTATTGAAGTTTATGAGTCTTCTAAAAAAGTAACTCCAATACATATATGGAGATCTATTTGTCAAATTGGAAATATTGAAGATTTCGAAAAATTATTAAAGGTATTAATTGATATAGATAATTTAGATGCGGTTTGGCTACAACTCGATTTTCCTAAGATAACATCAATATATGGTGTAGCAGTGCTTTCCATAATACAGCAAGTATTTGATGATGTTAAAGTTGATGGAGTCTATAAATTATGCTTATTAAATAGTATTAAAAAATTATATCATTTTGATGAGGATTCAAATCAAAAAATAAGAACTATTATAAAAACTTTTTTTGTAAAATACGTAGGTGAACTAGATGAAGAATTTGTGAATTATGTATTACAGATTCTAGTAGGGTTTCAAACCGATGATTTTACAAGTTTATTATTTGAATTAGATGAAAAAGAAATTATAAATTTAAATTTAATACTTCCAGAGATTTTAGACGAACTTATAGAGCAATATTAATATCTGTTTATTAAACTGAGAACTATCTAGAGATGTATTTAGGGAGAGTATTTCTTAGAAATTAATCACATAAAAAAAGTCAGCTATAAAAGCTGACTTTTTTATTTTATGCGATAATTCTTTATTTTAAAGAAATAGGGAATTCAGCAATTGTTGTGTCCCATCCAATTTTTAAGTGTACTGTATTTGCTGAAGCTTCATAAAGAGCAATTGATAAATTTTCAATTTCGTTAGCACTTTTAGTAACCGGTACGCTTACACTTGCAATATCTTTACTAGCATCATAACCATAATTTCCCCAGCCATCTAATTCTGTATTTAATTTTAATGTCCATTCTTTTTCACTTGGAATAATAATAACAGAATAACGTCCAGCTTTAATATTTTTTCCTCCAAATTTAACATCATTGATGAATAATATTTCTGTTGATTCATTTGCACCAACTCTCCATGCTTCTCCAAACTTTAAAAGTTTACCAAATACTTCTCTTCCTTTTTTTGCTGGACGAGAATATGTTATTCTAATTTGTGCTTTTTGAGCTTCTCTTTTAGCAGCATCTTTAGTAAATGTTCTAACTGGAGCTTCAGCAGGATAATAAGAGCGATCCATTGGACTCTTATCCATCTTGGCAAATTTTTGTGCATTTACAGTTGTTCCAATAAATGTTAATGCAATAATCATTAATAAATTTTTCATTGTTGTTTGTTGTTTAAATTAATTATGTTCTCAGTTTTTATTTTAGATAATTCTTTTAGTTTTCCGGCTTCATAAAGCTTAGGAAGTTCTTTTAAAGGTGTCCCAACTTCAGCTTTATAATTTATATAATCTTGAAAAGTAATACCATCAATAACTCTAGTATTATAGGCACTCCTAAAACGAACGCCTCCTTTATTTACTTTATAGTTGTAAGCTATATAATCAATTTTATTATTGTTTTTATTAATCCAATAATAAAATTCATCATCATGATCTTCTCCTCCGTTTTCTTCATTAAAGGTGATTTCTATAATATTATAGTCCTTACTTTTAATATTCGTTTCTCCAATATAAGTTTTATTTACGGCGTTATCATTTAGCTTATTTGGAAGGGTTGCAAAATAAATAACAGAATTTAATGCGGCAGTGTATTTAGAAATATCTTCTTTTGATAATTCAATACGCTTAGAATTTATAGTCCTTGAAAACTTGTTGTTGTCAAGAATGTCTTGTATTAATGTATCTCCTTTTTGTGAATATTTTTCATATTTATAATTTATGCCGTCGTTTTTAAATATGTATTTATTATTTCTAAAAACAAAAGAATATTCGGCACGGTTATATAAATTACCGCCATGTGTAGCTATAGCTTTATTTAAAATAACTTGAGCTTTAGAAAGTTCAGTAGTTTTAGAACTCTTTTCTTTAATATTTTGCTTGACTATTTTTTTGTTTTCTGTATTGCAAGACAGAAAACTAACTAATAAGAAAAAGAATAGTGCTATTTTTTTTATTGACATTATTTGTTATTGATTGTTTTTTTAATATTAAATGTTTGTCGAACTAAATTAGCTAGGCTTTCATCTGATAATGTTAACGTTTTGTGAAAATTCCAAAGAGTTCATTATTTGTTCTTTCTGGAATAGAATTATAACATTTTTCAAATGTTTTAACCTTAAAATAAAGTTCTAAATAGGAGAGATATAATGCTTTGTCTCCTCCAAATGGTCGTTTTTCTATATTGCCTGTAAGAGGAATGTTAAACCATAATCCTACTAGTTTTCCATTCTCGTTTAGTAAATGTGCCATTTTTTTAAAATAGGCTTTTCGTGTTTCTTCTAATGGTGGGAAAGAGCAGAAAAAAGTTTGTTCTATAATTAAATCATAAGTAGTATTGTGAAAGAAGAAATCTCCTAATATAAGTTGTGAGTTAGGAAAATTAGGGTTTCTTTTTTTGAAGTGTTCTAAAGGTAATTCAGAAATATCCATTACATATATGTTTTTAAATCCATTATTATAAAGGTATTCTGCTTCATATGCGTTTCCTGCTCCAGGAATTAAAATTTTTAATTTCTTATTGTTTAGTTGATCGAAATAAGTCTTTAGAGGTGTTGATGGATAACCAATATCCCAACCTGTTTTTTCATCTTTATAACGTTGTGTCCAATAATTTTTAGTATCTATTTCTTCTTTTTTCATAAACAATTCTTTTTTCAAAGTAATTAATAATTCAGCTAAAAAAATAATGGTTTCTCAATATTACCATTTTTTCTCTTTTTATGACATCAAAGAGAATAGAAACACGATTTACTTTTGCTTCATCAATAATTTAAAATTAAAATATTATGAGTAAAAGAGCATTAATTATAGGAGGAAGTAGTGGAATAGGTAAAGCTACAGCACAAAATTTATTAAAGGAAGGCCTAGAAGTTCATGTGGTTGGAACTAATGATGTTAAATTAGAGGCGTTTAAGAATGAAGCTGGGGAGAACTTACACACCCATAAAATTGATATTACTAACGAAGCCGAGGTAGCAAAGTTAAATGAAGCTATTAACAATTTAGATAATTTAGATTATTTAGTTAATGCTTCTGGGATTTTTGGACCTAAAGCTTTTTTAGAGCATACAACTGCAGATTATAATTCTTATCAAGATCTTAACAGAGGTTTCTTTTTTATCACGCAAGCTGCGGCTAAGAAAATGTCTGCTACCTATGGAGGTGCAATTGTAAATGTTGGATCTATGTGGGCTAAACAATCTGTTAAAGCGACGCCTTCTTCTGCTTATTCAATGCAAAAGGCAGGTTTGCATAGTTTAACACAACACTTGGCTATGGAATTAGCAGATCATAAAATTCGAGTAAATGCGGTTTCTCCAGCTGTAGTGGAGACACCCGTTTATGAAAATGTATTTGGAGGAAAGCAAGAAGCTAAAGATGCATTACAAGATTTTCATGGTTTTCATCCAATAGGGAGAAATGGTAAAGCTCAAGATGTAGCAGATACTATTTCATTTTTATTATCAGACAAGGCTTCATGGGTAACTGGTGCAATTTGGGATACAGATGGTGGTGTAATGTCAGGAAGAAATTAAATATTAAAATAAACGTCATGTCGAATGATTTGTGAATAAAGTAACAAATGGCACCGAAACTGACGATAGTAATAATGTAAGGCGTGTTATTTATAATCACGCCTTTTTAATAAAAAAATATACACAATATGTATGATATGAATAACCTAAAAAAATTAGGTACATTAGGTAAAAGTGCTGAAGCTGCTATGAAAGCTTTTCAAGAGCTGGATAAAGTAGCATTAGCGGAAGGAGCAATTCCAAAAAAATATAAGGAGCTTATAGCAGTAGCAGTTGCATTAACAACACAATGCCCATATTGTTTAGAAATACATAAAAAACATGCTATAGATGCTGGTGCAACTCAAGAAGAATTGGCAGAAGCAACATTTGTTTCTGCAGCTTTAAGAGCTGGTGCTGCTGTAGTTCACGGTACGCATATAGTAGAATAGTATTAATGAAAAAAACAGAGTCAAAGTATATTATAATAGGCGCGGGTATTTCTGGTTTAACAACAGCCTATCAATTATTAAAAGAAGGAGAGCATAACTTTTTAATTCTTGAAGGGAGAGATCGAATTGGTGGTCGCGTACTAACTAAAAACGATATAGATTTTGGGCCAGCTTGGTTTCAGCCTAGTCATAAAAACCTATTACAATTATTAAATGATTTAGATATTGAAAAATTCAATCAATATTCTATAGGTAAAAATGTACTTGTCTATAATACAATGGCACCAGCTCATTATTTTGAAAGTGATCAATCTCAACCATCAGCTTATAGAGTTGCTGGTGGTTCTATACAGTTAATAAAAAAAATGGCGAGTTTGCTTAAAGATAAAATAGTATTAAATACTAAAGTGTCTAAAATAACTGAAATAGAAAATGAAATTGAAGTTTTAACAGATAATGGATTGTTTTCTGCAGAAAAGGCTATAATTACTTTGCCTCCAAAATTAGCTATAACATTAAAATATACTCCAGAATTACCTTTTGAACTAAATAATGTCATGAAAAATACGCATACTTGGATGAGTAATGCTATAAAAGTTGGTATGAATTATGAATCACCGTTTTGGAGAAAAAAAGGTTTTTCAGGAACAATTATTGGGCAAGTTGGTCCAGTAGTAGAATTGTACGATCATACTAATGCAGATGAAACCACTTATAGTTTAATGGGTTTTGTTAATGAAGGTCTTCGAGATGTTGCGGCTCAAGAAAGAAAAGAACGTATTTTAGTATATCTTGAAAAATATTTAGGTAAGCAAGTGAGGCATTATTTAAGTTATGATGAAAAAGATTGGTCTAAAGATCCATACACAAGCTGTTCTAATTTAAAATCGGTTTATATGTCACCAAAATATGGAAACCCAGTTTTTGATATGTTGTATATGAATGGTAAATTATTATTTTCTGGAACCGAAACATCTCCGTATTTTGGGGGTTATATAGAAGGAGCTGTAATTAGTGGAATCTTAACAGCGAATAAAATTAAGGCTTGAAACATAAAGATAAAATAGAACAATACCATTTACATAAAGCGCATCCAGAACGTTTGCAATTTGAAATTTATGATTTGGCCTCTTACCTTAAAAGAAATGTAGAACATGCTTCTGTAGCACATTCCCATAGTTTTTATCAAATTTTATGGTTTTATAATGCAGGAGGTAATCATTATGTGGATTTTGATGTGCATCATATAAAGAAAGACACAGTATTATTTATATCAAAAAATCAAATTCATTATTTTGATGAATCTGCAAAACACGAAGGTGTAATTATACATTTTAATGAGCAGTTTTTAATGCAAAGCGATGTTGATATTTTTTTAAAATATAATGTTTTTAATACCCAAGGTAGGCCTTGTTATTGTATAACAGAAGATATCTCCGTTTTAGCAAATTCGTATATCGAATTAATAAAGACAGAGCTAAAAAATAATGCTCATTTTGGTCACAAACAAGTAGTACGTTATTTGCTAAAGTCGTTGTTAATTGTTTTTGAACGTGTACATCGTGAAAATAAAGACGGAACAATTAAATTTACAAATCATTATGAGTTACAATACCTTCAATTTAGGGAATTAATTGAAACTCATTATAAAAACCACAATACGGTTAGTGAATATGCAGATTTGCTTTATATTTCTTCAAAGACATTATCAACTGTAACAAAATTAATAGCGTCAAAATCACCTTCCGAATTAATTTCCGAACGTCTTATTTTAGAAGCACAACGTTTACTGTCTTTCACTACTTTAAAAATTAATGAAGTAGCCTATACACTTGGCTTTGATGATGCATCTTATTTTGTTAAATATTTTAAAAGGCATTTAAAACAATCGCCTAGTGATTACCGTAAGCTCATCTCTTGATTATTAACTAAGTGTTTTGAAAAAATAAGAGGAATAATATCTGTTAGAACTAGTTTGTCTGCTAAAAAAGTAAAAGGCTACTTAAATTAATAAATAGCCTTTATAAAATAATTACTTGATTGTTTATCTATAATTATTATCGTTTAACAAATTTTCTTGTAATAGTTTGATCAGGTAAATCAAACTGAATTAAATATAACCCTGTTTCTAAAGCTTCTACATTTATTTTATTTGATGTATTAGCTGTAGAGCCATTTAATACTATTTTACCTGCCATATTTGTAATTCTATAAGATACAGTGTTAATAGTGTTTATTGAGATATTAAGTATATTCCCTTTTACTGGATTTGGATATATTTTTAAATCAAAACTTGGTGTGTCTACAATTCCTCTTGGTGTACCGCATGCTCCTAAATTAGTCCAACCACCATTTGCTCTTCTTTCGTATAAGTTGTTTCTATAAACAACTTTGTCTCCTGCAGAGTATGTATTTGAACTATTATAAGCAGGAATTCCTGCACATTTATCGCCTCCAGTATTGCAAGGTGTGCATGTACCTCCACAATCTATTCCAGTTTCGTTTCCGTTTTGGATACCATCGTTACAGGTTGGAGTTGGAGTAGTAGTGCCTATAATATTTACAGTGTAGTCTTCTACTTCACCATCACCAATACTTCCGCAAGCATTTGGTGCTGAACTATATTTCATAGAAACTCTCATTCTAGTTGTCCCAGATAATACCGAAGTAGCTGGCGATATTGTTCCATTAACAGCTGTGTTTGTGGCTGAACCTGCATCAAAAGCTAATTCTCCTGAATCACTAAAATCACCATCTTGATTATAGTCAATCCATACTCTAAAGTATTCATCATAAGCAGAACCAGAATATCCTGGTGTTAATGTAATAGTATTACTTTGACCTTTTGATATAGTAGCAGTTTGAGATGTGAAATCTGAATATAATGAAGCTCCAGATGTGTTATTGAAACTGCCTACTTGTACACCTGCTATCCATTCATATTGCACTCTTGTTCCAGAAGAATCACAATATTGATTGCCAGTTTGGCAAGGAGAACAAGATGTGCCTCCACAATCTATTCCAGTTTCGTCTCCATTTTGAACACCATCGTTACATGTTGGTTGCGTTACTGTATCACATTTATTTGAATTTGCTAAAGCAGATCTAACGCCACCAGAAAGTAAGACTGCTCTCATTCTGTTTTTTTGACCTTGAGTGAACAAATTCATGCAAGAATCATCACTGTAATCCATGTAATTTTGTACCATATCTGTAGATCCACAAGATACATGAGTTGTATTACAACCAGTATTTGAAGCATCAGATTCCGGTGTGTCAGATACAAAATCATCTACACCGCAAGCGCCATCACCCCATATGTGACGTAAATTTAAAAAATGCCCAACTTCGTGAGTTGTAGTGCGACCTAAATTAAACGGAGCTGTAGCTGTGCCTGTTCTTCCAAAGTATTTATATCCCATCACAACACCATCAGTTAATGGATCACCACCAGGGAATTGGGCAAATCCTAATAAGTTGCTAAAACCAGGAGACGAAAGTTTAGGGCATACCCACATATTTAAATACTGTGTTGTATCCCAAGCATCAATACCTCCAGAAGAAGATTTTTTCATTGCATTATCTGCAAAACCACCCCAATCTTCTCTTGTTGTAGATTTTCTTGTAATACCACTTGTTGAGTTGCCATTTGGATCTACTTTAGCTAGACAAAATTCTATTTGTGTATCTGCAGCTTGAGACCATGTATTATCTGTATCATTATTTGTCCTTCTAAAATCTTCGTTTAAAACGTCTATTTGAGATTGTATTTGTGCGTCGCTAATATTTTCTGTAGCATTTCTATATAGTACATGAATAACCACAGGTATAGTAATTATGTCGCCAACAATTTTATTAGAGGATCCTTCTAGAGCTTCTAATTCTTTAACTTTTTTACGCGTGTAGGCTTCAATAGTAGCCATGCGTTCAGATAGACTTTGGTCTATTTGCATTCTGCTTTCTAAATCTTCCATCGCTGCACAGTTTCTCTCTTGAGAAAGAGCTACAATTGAAAAAAAGAAACATAATAGTAATGTAAATGTGTTTTTCATAATTAAAACCTTTAATATTAGTTTTTGTGTAATAAATGAGTTAATTTTTTGATAAAATCTCAGTGAATCTAATTATATTTTTAAGAATTTTTAAAGTTAAAGGTGATAATGGATAATATACTGCTAGACTATGATAATTTAATATCAAAAAAAGTATGAGGTATAATAAATAATTGTAGAAAAATGTGGTTTATTTATGAAGTAGGATATTCTAATTTAAGTACATTTTAAATGTTTATTTTTGGAGGATGATAGATAATTTCGAAAACGAATACTTTGGTATTGGTATTCAAAATGGTAAAACACCAGAAAATTTAGGAGTCCTTTGGCGTTCAGCTCAAAATTTAGGAGCAAGTTTTATATTTACAATAGGGAACAGATATGCTAAACAAGCTTGTGATACACATAACGCTGTAAAATCAATGCCATATTTTCATTATGAAAATTTTGAAGAATTTTATAACCATTTACCAAAAGGCGCTAGATTAGTTGGAGTAGAACTAGTTGAAGAAGCAGAAGCGTTAGAAACGTTTAATCATCCAAGGCGTTGTGTTTACTTGTTAGGAGCCGAAGATCATGGTTTGTCAAAAAAAGCAATTGCAAAATCTCACCATTTAGTAAAGTTTAAAAGTGAACTAAGTTTAAATGTATCCGTTGCGGGAAGTATTATTATGTACGATAGAGGAATAAATAAGCCAAGAGTGTAACAAAGTATCATAATCATATACTAGTATAAGTATGTCTATGTTTTGATTTAATATCTTAGCCTAGATTTTTTTAACAGCAAATATCAAAAAACTAAAGTAACCATGAAATTAAAATTACTATCGCTAATAATCTGTTTTATTACATTAAGCAGTAATGTAATATCTGCTCAAGAGGGCAAAAAACCATTAAGAATTGCAGACGAAATTGCAGTGGATTTAACAGCAACTAATGCTTATTATAATAACAGTGCTAAGGGTGTTGTTTATAGTAAAACGTTTTCTAATAAAGGTTCAGCATACATTAAGTTGTATTTTGAAAGTTTCGATTTAAAGGCAGGAGACTTTGTAAAAGTATATAGTCCAGAAACTGGAGAAGAATATATTTATTCTGAAAAAGGTAAAATTATAGGAGCAAATAAAGAAATGGTAAATCAGTTTTGGTCTGGTACTTTATGGAGTGATACTATTACTGTAGAATTACATAAAGTATCTACTAATAATTTAAATTATGGATTCAATATTAGCAAAGTAGCTTATGGGCATACTATTGAACGTATAAATCATGCTGTAGAGTCTTTGGGAGATCCTTTAGGGAGAACCATTTGTAGTGCAGATGATAAAGAGCCTGTAGTATGTTATGTAGGTACAGAGATGAGCCGTAAAGCAGAAGCAGTTTGTAGATTACTTATTGGCGGTGGCGGTTTATGTACAGGATGGTTATTGGGTTGCGATGGAAGTGTAATGACAAATAATCACTGTGTAGATAGTGCTGGAGGTGCGCAAAATATTGATTTTTTGTTTAACTATAGGTATGATAATTGTGCTGCTACTATAGATGCTACATCAGATTTAGTGGCAACTTCAGCAACGTTTATTCAAACCGATGCGTCATTAGACTTTACTTTATTACAATTGCCTGTAAATCCAACACCTACATATGGGTATTTAAGTTTGTCTTCTGTTGCTGTTACTGCTGGTGAACGTATATATATTCCACAACACCCAGGTGGTAGACGTAAAGAGATTGCAGTAAATACAGATAGTAATGGTGATGCTAATGGTTTTGCTATGGTTACAGATGCTGGTCCAGCAAGAGTAGAATATCATTGTGATACAGAAGGAGGTAGTTCAGGATCTCCAGTAATTCGTTATGAGGATCATTTAGTAATTGCAATTCATAATACAGGAGGTTGTGCTAATGGCTCTAGTGGAAGAAGCGATAATTTAATTGCTGCTATAGGTGCTAATATGCCAACTTGTGGTGTAGATGATAATAATCCGGATGAGCCGGTAGTTTTTGCTCTTGATAGTATAGCTCCAGACGTGAATGAAGCTACAGATTGTAATTATCAAGATATAGATTTAGAAATTAGATTGGCACAACCTGCAAGTGCGAATGCAGATGTTACTTTAAATGTTGTAGCTGGAGGAACTGCGACCGAAGGTGTAGATTTTGAATTGCTAACAAGTTCGGTTACTTTTATTACTGGAGATGCATTTAATAAAATAGCAACAGTTAGAGTGTTTAATGATTCTTTTGTTGAAGGTAATGAAGATTTCTCAATTGAATTAACTTTAAATGCTAATGGAGGCGATGCTGTATTAAGTGCAAATAACGTTTTTAATATTACTATTGAAGATGACGATTATAATCCTAATATAGGCGATAATCAAGTGCTTTTTTCTGATGATTTAGAAGCGGGAGTAAACAATTATACAATAACAGGTAATGGAACATCTAATTTTGCTATTGGTAATAGTTTATCTTCTACTTCAGCAAATTGGTCTACAAATGGTAATGGTACTAATTTTATTTTTGTTAATGATGATGCTTGTAATTGCGATATGAGTCAAGAACGATTAATGATAAATAGCCCTGTGGATTTTTCTACAGTTAATCAAGCTTATATTAGTTTCGATATAGTGCATACAGATTCTAATGATCAATATGATAGTGAATCTTATGTTCAAGTATCTACAGATAATGGAGTAACATGGAATAATGTTGGTTCAGAGATAGAAAGTACAAGTGGTTGGGAGAATTTAAATGTAGATTTATCTGCTTATGCTGGTCAATCTAATATTATGATATCTTTATTATATAATGACCTAGGGAACTGGGCTTATGGTATTGCAATAGATAACATTGAAGTTGGAGGCTATGGAAATGCTATTGCGCAAACAGCAATTAATACAGCTACTAGTACAAGATTAGCAGATGCTGGAACTATTAATGTTTATGATACTGCTTCTGGAAATATAATGTCGACAATTACTAATAACGATGGTTTTGATTATGGTTGTATAGATGTTGCGGTTACTAGAGAAGGTAATAGCGGGCAAGCCTTTGAAGGTTTTGCATTACCTATTTTAGCAATGGATAAAGCTTATACTATTACAGCCGATAATGCAATTAATACAGGAGATAATACCATTACATTTTATTTTACTGAAACTGAAATTGCTGGTTGGGAAACAGCAGTAGTTAATGCAGCTGGAACATATACTAGAAATGATTTGTTTATTTATAGAGGTACAGAATCTGTCGCTGCTACTGTAGGAGCTTTTGGAGATGCAGTTACTCTAACAGCTACATTTACAGGTATAGATGGAGAATTTTTATTTGCACCAGATACTAGTAATTTAAGTGTTAAGCAAGAGGGTATTAATACTTTTTCAATGTATCCAAACCCAGTTAAAGATATTGTAACTATTAAAGCTAATAATAATCAATTACCAGACAACTATGCTATATATACGGTTTTAGGGCAAATGATTACTAAGAAAAATGTTAATACAAGCTCAGATTTAATTATAGATGCACAACAATTGTCAACTGGATTATATTTTGTAAAAATAAATTTAGAATCTAGAACTCAAGTTGTTCGATTTATAAAAGAGTAATTATTCTATTTTAAAAATAAAGACAAAGGCAGAAATATTATTTCTGCCTTTACTTTTTTATGTAAATACTATTATAAATAGGTATAATACCAAACTAACATCGTAACTTTGCAGTCTGAAAAACAAGAGTCTAATGGGTCATAAAGCAGGTTTTGTAAATATTATTGGGAATCCAAATGTTGGGAAATCAACATTGATGAATGCTTTTGTAGGTGAGAAATTATCTATAATAACATCTAAAGCGCAAACAACTAGACACCGTATTCTAGGGATTGTAAATGGAGAAGATTTTCAAGTAATTTTGAGTGATACACCTGGAATTATAAAACCAGCATACGAGTTACAGGCATCTATGATGGATTTTGTAAAATCGGCTTTTGAAGATGCAGATGTGCTTATCTATATGGTTGAAATTGGTGAAAAAGAATTAAAAGATGAAGCCTTTTTTAATAAAATTAAAAGTGCTAAAATCCCTGTTCTTTTGTTGTTAAATAAAATAGATAAGTCTAATCAAGCACAGCTAGAAGAGCAAGTTCAACTTTGGGCCGAGAAAGTACCAAATGCAGAGATTATTGCAATTTCTGCTTTAGAAGGTTTTAATGTAAAAGAAGTGTTCGATAAAATAATTGAGTTACTTCCAGAATCACCGGCTTATTACCCTAAAGATCAGTTAACAGATAAGCCAGAACGTTTTTTTATAAATGAAACCATTCGAGAAAAAATCTTAATGCATTATAAAAAAGAAATTCCTTATGCTGTAGAAATTGATACTGAGGAGTTTTTTGAAGAAGAAAAAATAATACGAGTGCGTTCTGTTATTATGGTAGAACGAGACACACAAAAAGGTATTATTATAGGGCATAAAGGCACTGCTTTAAAACGCGTTGGTGTTGAGGCTAGAAAAGATTTGGAAAAGTTTTTTGGAAAGCAAATTCACTTAGAACTCTATGTTAAGGTAAATAAGAATTGGAGAAGTGATCAGCGTCAATTAAGACGATTTGGTTATAATCAATAATTATAGATAAGACTATAATATCTTTAATTTAACATTGTCATAAATATTAAAATGTTTTATAGAATTTAAGTAAAGATTTCTTAGAATTTGCTTAACATTCAGTTTAAACAATAGTTTCAATTTTGGTGTTAATTCAAAAAACCGAAAAATGAAACTTTTAAAGAAAACCATTTATGCATTATTAGTAATGTTAGCTTTTAGTTGTCAAAATGATGACGAAATACCAATTACAAATCCACAACCAATAAATACTAATGTTAATTTTCAATATAAGAGTACTATTAATATTGGAGGAGAAGCCGCTTCAGAAATTTCTGCCTTTGATCCAATAACAAATAAATTATTTATAACTAATTCTGAATCTAACGAGATTTCAATTTATAATATTTCAGATTTAGATACACCTGTTCAAGAGACATCAATAAGTTTGAGTGCTTTTGGAGGACCTAATAGTGTTTCTGTATCTAATGGGAAATTAGCAATCGCAGTTGAAGCTACTGTAAAACAAAATCCT
This sequence comes from uncultured Lacinutrix sp., assembly GCF_947500325.1. GTDB lineage: Bacteria > Bacteroidota > Bacteroidia > Flavobacteriales > Flavobacteriaceae > Lacinutrix. The sequence goes on along the minus strand of NZ_CANMRQ010000010.1, from coordinate 67,683 downwards.
GGAAAAATTTTAGTCTATAATACTTTAGATGCTACATTACTTAATGAGTATACTGTTGGTGCATTACCTGATATGGTAACATTTTCTAACGATGGGAATTTAATTGTATCTGCAAACGAAGGAGAACCTAATGATGATTATACTATAGATCCAATGGGAACAGTTAGTATTATAGATTTAAATGATGATTCTGTAACTACTTTAGATTTTACAATGTTTAACAGTCAAGAGGATACTTTAGAAGCTCAAGGATTTAGAGTTTTTGGCCCTAATGCAGATTTAGCTAAAGATGTCGAACCAGAATATATAACTATTTCAGATGATTCTCAAACGGCATGGGTTTCGTTACAAGAAATAACGGTATTGCTAAAGTTAATTTAACTACAAAAACTATTGAAGCGATTTATCCTTTAGGATATAAAGATCATAGTTTACCACAAAATTCTTTAGATGCTAGTAATGAAGATGGCGTTACACAATTAAAAAATTGGCCAGTAAGAGGTTTATTTCAACCAGATGCCATTACATATGTAAATATTGCAGGAACAGATTATGTGATTTCTGCTAATGAAGGTGATGCTAGAGAATATGAGGGAACTCCAGGTTTTGTAGGTGAAGATAGAATTAAAGATTTTAATTTAGACCCAACAGCTTTTCCTGTTTCAGAAGATTACCAAAATGAAGCTAATCTTGGAAGGTTAAAAGCAATGCTTTCTGAAGGAGATATAGATAATGATGGTGATTACGATGTTTTATATTCTTATGGAGCACGTTCATTTACAATATGGAGTGGAAATGGAACGCAAGTATACGATAGTGGGAATAGTATAGCAACAGAAACTTTAGCAGCTTCACCCGCTACTTTTAATGATGAAGATAAAAGAAGCGATGATAAAGGTGCAGAACCAGAAAGTGTAGATGTTTTAAATATTGGTGATCAACGTTATATTTTATTTGTTGGCTTAGAACGTACAGATCAAATTATGGTATATGATATTACTAATCCATCTGCTCCAACATTTTTAACTATTCTATCTCATAGTGGAGATGAAGCTCCAGAAGGATTATTAGTTGTTCCTGCTGCAGATAGTCCTAATGATAAAGATTTATTAATCGTTTCTAATGAAGATAGTGGAACCGTTACTTTTTACGAAAATCAACAATAAAAAATAAATAATCTTTTTTAAAATGCTTTGTCTTAATTAATTAAGGCAAAGCATTTTTTATTTTTAATATATAGAAAGATGTATAAGTTTTGTTTTTTATCTCTAACTAAACACTACCTTTGCATCCGCTTACAGGATATGTAATGCAGATTAAAACTAAAATTATGAGTAATATAGTAGCTATTGTAGGAAGACCAAATGTTGGAAAATCAACATTCTTTAATCGTTTAATACAGCGTAGAGAAGCAATTGTAGACGCTGTTAGTGGTGTTACAAGAGATCGTCATTACGGTAAAAGTGATTGGAATGGTAAAGAATTTTCATTAATTGATACAGGTGGATATGTAAAAGGGAGCGATGATATTTTTGAAGCTGAAATCGATAAACAAGTAGAATTAGCTATCGAAGAAGCAGATGCTATTATTTTTATGGTAGATGTAGAAGCTGGAGTTACAGGAATGGACGAAGATGTTGCAAGATTATTACGTAAAGTTACAAAACCTGTTTTTTTAGTAGTTAATAAAGTTGATAATGGAAAGCGAGCTGAAGATGCTGTAGAATTCTACGAATTAGGTCTAGGAGATTATTATACAATTGCTAGTATTAATGGTAGTGGTACTGGTGATTTATTAGATGATCTAGTTGAGGCTTTACCTGAAAAAGAAGAGGAAGAAGAACAAGAGGAATTACCTCGTTTTGCTGTAGTTGGCCGTCCCAATGCAGGAAAATCTTCTTTTATAAATGCCTTAATAGGGGAAGATAGATATATTGTTACTGATATTGCAGGAACTACTCGTGATGCTATAGATACAAAATACAATCGTTTCGGGTTTGACTTTAATCTTGTAGATACTGCAGGAATTAGAAAAAAATCTAAAGTTAAAGAAGATTTAGAATTCTATTCTGTAATGAGAAGTGTACGTGCTATAGAACATAGTGATGTTTGCTTATTAGTAGTAGATGCTAATCGTGGTTTTGATGGGCAAGTTCAAAATATTTTTTGGTTAGCTGAGCGCAATAGAAAAGGGATTGTAATTTTAGTTAATAAATGGGATATAGTTGAAAAAGATCATAAAACAACTGTGGCTTTTGAAAAACATATACGATCGCAAATAGAACCTTTTACAGATGTCCCAATTGTATTTATTTCGGCATTAACAAAACAACGTATTTATAAAGCCATAGAAACAGCAGTTGAAGTCTATAAGAATAGAAGCAAAAAAATTAAGACAAGTGTATTAAATGATACTTTGTTACCAATTATAGAAAACTATCCTCCACCAGCATATAAAGGTAAGTTTGTTAAGATTAAATATATTATGCAATTACCTACACCGCAACCTCAATTTGCGTTTTTTTGCAACTTGCCTCAGTACGTAAGAGAACCTTATAAGCGTTTCTTAGAGAATAAATTAAGAGATATTTTTGATTTTAAAGGTGTGCCAGTAAGTGTTTATATGCGTAAAAAATAAGTTTTTGTTTAATTTTTTTTAAGGATTTCTTATTATTAACGTTTTATATTATTGATTCTTTAATAAAGAGCGTTGTAAGTTAATGTAGTTAAGTGTATTATAATGAAAAAGTAAAAAAATAACTATTTTTACTTTTCATCGTCATATAATGAATAAAAAATTAGCTGTATTAACCTTCTTTATTGGAATCACTGTTTTTAATGGTTATTGCCAAGATAGTCCACCTTCAATTATAGCATCTGGGAGTCAAGGATATTGCCCTGGAACATCTGTTAATATTGCTACAGCTGTAGATATTACAGATCCAGATGTTGGAGATACAACATTAGATCTAATTCGCATTCAAATTTCTGAAGGTTATAATGCAGGAAATGATGAACTAACATTATCAGGGATACATCCTTCAATTACTACAGATTGGTCTGTTGCCTTAGGTGTTTTAACACTTAATGGACCAGCAACTTTTAATGAGTTTGAAGCGGCTATTTTAGATGTTCTTTTTCAAACTAGTCAAACAAATTTTACTGAAGATAAATTTTTTTCAATTAATATTGGTAGTGCTAATTATTTGCCTTCTACAGATCATTATTATTTTTATGTAGCAGATTTGAGTATTACCTGGACAGAAGCTGAAACTGCAGCCGCATCACAAAGTTTTTATGGGTTACAAGGCTATTTAGCAACAATTTCTTCTATTGAAGAATCACAATTAGCTGGAGAGCAAAGCCCAGGAGCCGGATGGATTGGTGCAACAGATGCCGAAATAGAGAATACTTGGAAATGGGTAACAGGACCAGAAGCAGGTACAGTTTTTTGGATAGGTCAAGAAAATGGAACGCCTCAAAATGGAGAATATAACTTCTGGAATACTGCAGAACCAAATAATTTTGGAGGAAACGAAGATTATGCACATATAACAGATCCTAGTATAGGGCAACCAGGTTCTTGGAACGATTTACCAGTAACAGGCGATTTAGATATTTCTAGTCCTTATCATCCAAAAGGATATTTAGTTGAATTTGGTGGAATGCCTGGTGATCCATCAATTAACTTATCGGCTAGTACTTCAATAATAACTCCAAGAATTATAGATGCTAATAATGCTGCCTTTTGTGAAAATGATGCTATCACTCTTAATATAAGTTCTAATACAGATACTATTTTATGGTATGATTCTGCAACATCTATCACTCCAATTCATAATGGGTTTACATACAATCCTGTATTAGTTACAACAACAACTTATTGGGTGGTACCTGTTTTTGCAGGTTGTACTGTTGGAGAAAGAACACAAATAATAGTAACCATAAATACCCAGCCAGAAGTTTTTAATACATCCATAAGACAATGCGAAGATGGTGATGTAAATGATGGTATTACAACTTTTAATTTGAATAATGTTTTTTCAGAAATAGTTAATGGCTCTACGACTAATTTTTCTATAAGTTTTTATAGTGATATAGCATTAACTAATCAAATTGATAGCGATTATACCAATACATCTAATCCACAAACTATATACGCGTTGGTGACAGACACAAATAATAATTGTACTAATACAGCAGAAGTTATATTAGAAGTTGGAACAGATGCTTTAAATAATGCGCTTTTATTAATATGTGATGATTCTTCAAATGATGGGCTTGCAACTTTTAATCTTTCAGAAGCGAATACGCAGGTACTTTTAGGATTACCTCAAGATATTATGTTAGAGTTTTACTTATCTATAGACGATGCGCTGCTTCAAAATAATCAATTAACTAATGATTATATAAATGTAATACCTGAGTCTCAAATAATTTATGTTAGAGGAGAACAAAATAATAACTGTTATGGTATTGCTCAAGTAGAGTTACAGGTAAACAGCGCACCAGATGTTATTGAAGATTCTGAAATATATTATTGTTTAAATGAGTTTCCTAATACGGTTTCTCTAACAAGTGGTGTTATAGGTAACTCTAATGATTTTTCTTACAGCTGGTCTACAAGTGAAGTTTCTGAAAGTATAGTAATTAATACTGTTGGAACATATGTGGTTACAATTACCGATAATAATACTAATTGTTCGATTTCTAGAAGTATAAATGTACTACCTTCTAATATAGCTACTATTGAAGAAATAGAAATACTAGATGTTTCACAAAATAATACAATTTCGATTTTTGTTTCTGGTGAAGGTAATTATCAGTATGCTTTAGACGATATAAATGGACCATACCAAGATGCTAATACATTTACTAATGTTACTGCAAACGTTCATACTGTATATGTTAGAGATGTATTAAATAATTGTGGTATTGTAAATCAAGATATTTCTGTTATAGGCTATCCTAATTATTTTACTCCCAATAATGATACTAAAAATGACACATGGAGTATAAAAGGACTTTTAGATAGTTTTAATGGTGTTTTTGTAGTAAATATCTATGATAGATATGGTAAACTTTTATACACATTAAAAGATAAAGAAGATAGCTGGGATGGCACCTATAATGGGGTGAAAATGCCAACTTCAGATTATTGGTTTACGGTCTTTTTGGGTAGAGGAAAAAACTTCAAAGGGCATTTTACTTTAAAACGTTAATTTATAAAATAAAAAGAACAGAATATTTAAGAAATTTTATCATTCTTTTAAGAAAATCATACGTTTTCTAAACTACTTTCGTTGTTTAATAAACGCTATGTAACCAATATCCAATCTAACTAATCTTAAATTATGCGTAAGTTATTACTTCTTGCTTCTTTACTATTTGCTACAGTGTCATTTTCTCAAACAAAAGAATTTAAAGTTATAGGTAAACTTATAGCTGCAAATGATCAATCTCCATTAGAAGCTGCAACAGTGTATATGCAACGTGTTAAGGATAGTACTTTGGTTACCTATACAATTTCAGATAAAAATGGTGTTTTTTCTTTAGAAGATACTACATCAGATGAGTATTTAAACTTTTACATTTCATACGTAGGTTACAAAACATATCTTCAGAAATTAAAAATAGATAAAGAAATAATCGATTTAGAGACTATTCTTTTAGAAGAGGATTCTAATACATTGGATGAAGTTATTATAAAATCTACTGCCCCAGTTACCATTAAACAGGATACTTTAGAGTTTAATGTTAAATCATTTAAAACAAAAAAAGATGCTAATGTCGAAGATTTATTAAAACAATTACCAGGCGTGGAAATTGATGAAGAAGGTAAGATTAAAGTTAATGGAAAAGAAGTGAATAAAATTTTAGTTAATGGAAAACCTTTCTTTGGAAATGACCCATCTATTACAACTAAGAATTTGACTAAAGATATAGTTGAGAAAATTCAAATTGTAGATACAAAAACAAAAGCAGAAGCATTCACTGGAGAAGCTGGAAGTAAGGAAAATAAAACAATAAACCTCACTATAAAAGAGGAAAATAACAAAGGCGTTTTTGGTCGTGTCGCAGCAGGTGGAGGAACAGATGAACGTTATGAGTTTGCAGGAATGTTAAATGTGTTTGATAATGATCAACGTATAAGTGTACTTGCTGGAGGTAATAATACTAATTCTCCAGGTTTTAGTTTTGGCGAAATTTCTAAAATGTTCGGTCGCGGTGGAGGCATGAATTTTGGAGGTAATGGCTCTTTTACTATTGGAGGCCGTTCTTTTGGAGGAGGACAAGGTATTACAACTTCAAAAAATGCAGGACTTAACTATGCCGATAAGATAGGTGAAACTACAGAAGTATCTAGTGATTATTTTTATGCTTCTAGTAGTTCTGTTAATGAGTCTTCGTCACAAAGAGAAACAATTTTATCAGATTCACGATTTTTTACAAATTCTAATTCAAGATCAGATAATGATACAGATAGTCATACAGCTAATTTAGAATTCGAAATTGAAACTGATTCTACATTTCAAATTAATATTGTACCATCATTTAGTTATTCAAAAACAAGAACAATATTTGGAAGAGAAGATGAAACACTAAATGAAGAACGAGTGTTAACTAACCAATCGTCTACAGATTCAGATGTGGAGCGTTTAGCAAAACAGTTTTCAAATCAGCTAACATTAACAAAACGATTTGGAGCTAAAGGAGCTTTTGTGCGTTTCGAATTAGAGAATAGGATTAATAGAGACGAGAGTGATGATTTTATAAATTCTAACACAGAGATTTTTGGAGCTAGTCCAGAAACTATTATAAGAAATCAATTTACAGATGGTGAAAATAATAGTAATGGTTTAACAGCAGAATTTACTTATCGTTTGCCAATAGTCGCAAAAAAATTATTCTTGAATTTTGAATATGAATACTCAAGAGATAAAGACGAAAATAGAGAAAGTACTTTTGATTTTGATGACATTTCTCAATCTTTTTCTATTTTTAATACAGATTTGAGTACGGATTTCGAATATACAGATTCTAGAAGTATTCCAGGTGTTGGTTTGACGTATAGAGGGAAAAAATGGTCTACACGATTTAATGCTAGTTACAATATAAGAACACTTAAAAATGAAGATTTATTAAGGCCTCAATTTAATGTAGAACGCGATTTTAAAAATTTACAATTGCGTTATAATATTGATTACAGGTTTAGTGAAAAAGAATCTATATATATGGGATATAGATTGAATAACAATCCACCAGCATTAAGGCAACTACAAGCTTACACAGATGTTTCAAACCCATTAAATACTATTATAGGTAATCCAAATTTAGAGCCATCTAATACTCATAGGCTTTATGTAGGTTATAATAGTTTCGATTGGCAAAAAAGAACAGGTATGTATGTTAATGTTAGTGCAAATGTTAATAATAACCAAGTGATTTCTAAAACTGTTGTAGAACCTGAAACTTTAAAAAGAACAACCACTTACGAAAATGTAAATGGTAATTATAATTTTAATGCTTCTGGTAATTATAGTAAGAACTTTAAGTTAGATTCATTAAGGAATATTAAATTAAGAGTAGGAGCTTGGTCTAGTTTTTCTAAGAACATTAATTTTAATAATGATATAAAATATTCAAGTACAGTATCTGCTATAACTCCTAATGTTGGGTTAGATTTTATCTGGAAAAATACTTTTGAATTTAAACCATATTATCGTATTACTTTTACTAATAATGCTTTTGATATAGATGCTTTTCAAGATAGAGAATTTACTAGGCATTCTGCAGGTATAAAAACAGCAACATTTTTACCTAAAAAATTAGAATGGAGAAATGATATTAGTTTTAATTATAATCCTGATGTAGCTGAAGGTTTTCAAAAAAGTGCTTGGTTTTGGAATGCAACGCTTGCTTATTCTGTATTAAAAGATAAAGGAGCTGTTACATTAAAGGTTTATGATTTATTAAATCAAAATACAAATGCTAGACGAACTGCTACTCAGGATTATATTGAAGATTCTCAAAGTACTGTGCTACAACAATACTTTATGTTAAGCTTTAGTTGGAAATTTAATAGTTTAGGCTCTAAAGGAGAAAGCTCTAAAAATAGTTTTCACATTTTTAACTAATACCATTTCTTAATAATGGAATATAATGCTGTATTTATATAATAGTAATAATATGATTCTTTAAATTTGTAGATGCTATTTTTTCTATAATTCCTTTTAATATAACCTATAATTGCTATTTGTCTATGTTAAAAGAAATATTAAATTCTTCTTAGTAAAGTTGTAATAAGAAATTTTAATAGTGGTTGATTTACCAACCGCCAGATGCGCCACCGCCGCCAAAACCGCCGCCGCCAAATCCACCACCAAATCCGCCGCCACCAAAACTTCCGCCAGAGCTACTACCTCCAAAACCGCCACCAAATCCTCCAGATCCACGTCTGTAACCACCGCGACCAGAGTTACTCAAGATAATAGCCTCTAAGATATCACGTCCTGTAGAGTTGTCTCTAAAACCTCGGCCACCATTTCCACCACCACGTCTATTTTTAGAAATGGAGATTAAAATAATGATGAAGACTATAAATAGAAATAAAAGAATACCAAAAGGAAAATCATTACCGCTACCTTGTTGTCTTGTGCCTTGATATTCGCCTTGCATGACTTCAAAAATAGAATCAGCACCTTTATTAAGTCCTCCATAATAATCATTACGCTTAAAATAAGGGATGATGTCTCGCTCAATAATACGGCGAGACATTGCATCGGTCATTAAGTGTTCTGTGCCATAACCTGTACTAATACCTATTTTTCTATCGTCTCTGGCTAAAAGTATAAAAATACCATTGTCTTTATCTTTATCTCCAATACCCCATTTTTGAGCCCATTGAGCACCTAAATAGTTAATATATTCTCCTTTAGTAGAACTAATAATAGCTACAACTATTTGTGTAGACGTTGTATCAGAGTATTTTATAAGCTTTTGCTCTAGTGTACGTTTTTGATTTGGTTTGAGTAACCCAATATAATCATAAACACTCGTTTGTCCTCCATTCGCAATTGGAGGCTTTGGAGGGATATTAAATTGAGCATAAGAAGCATTAAGCCCAAAGCATACTATTATTAATAGAAATAGTCTTTGCTTGGCAATGTTTAAAAATATATGTTTAAGGGTGTATAACATATTAACCTTTTGAAATGCTATCATCCAATTCATTATAGTCATGAGTAGTATATGGAAAATATGCTTTTAGCTGTTGTCCAGCTAATAAAATACCATCAACTAAACCTTGTTTAAAGTTTCCATTTTTAAAATGTTCTTGAATAACATTTTTAGTGTCATCCCAAAAAGTTTTAGAAACGACATCATTTATACCTTTGTCTCCATAAATAGCAAATGCATGATCTTTAACAGCCACGTATATTAAAACAGCGTTATGCAATTCAGTATTTTGCATTTTTAAAATAGAGAAAACTTCTAATGAGCGCGTATCTATGTCGCCATTAGAAGTTGTTTCAATATGTACTCTAATCTCACCAGAAGTTTCTTGTTCAGCTTCTCTAATAGCTGCGACAATCTCCTGTTCTTCTATAGTAGTTAAAAAAGCTTCAACAGTATTTTGCATAAGTTAGGATTCAATCAATTTTAATTGCTAAAATCAAACTCTACATCTGGAGCTTTTTCCGCACCTTTTTCAGATTTAAAGTAAGCCATAGGATCAAAACCTAATAGACCAGTTATAAATTTGTTAGGAAATGTTTTTACCATTTTATTATATGGTTCTACTTTTTCATTAAAGCGGTCTCTAGCTACATTAATACGGTTCTCTGTACCTTCTAATTGAGATTGTAACTCTAAGAAATTTTGGTTGGCTTTTAGCTCAGGATATCTTTCTACAGTTACTAATAAACGAGATAAAGCACTGCTCATACCGCTTTGAGCTTGATTGAATTGCTCTAATTGTTCTGGGGTAATATTTGTTGGGTCAATATTTACAGAGGTTGCTTTAGCTCTAGCATTTATTACAGCTTCTAATGTGCTTTTTTCAAAATCGGCAGCACCTTTTACTGTTTTTACTAGGTTTCCTATAAGATCGCTTCGTCTTTGATAGCTACTTTCTACATCTCCCCATGATTTAGTCGCGCTTTCTTTTAAGCTTACAGCAGAGTTGTTTACATTCATTGCCCATAAAGCAACTAGTACAAGTAGTACTATTGGTACAATCCATTTTTTCATAATGATATAGTTTAAAGTTGGTTTTTTAGTTTGATAAGTTGTGATTTAACACCTTCTAATTTACTAATAATTTCAAAATTAGTGAGACTTTTCTTTTTTTCTTCTTTTAAATGTGTCTTTGCGCCTTCTAATGTAAAGCCACGTTCTTTAACTAAATGGTATATAAATTTAAGGTTTTTTATGTCTTCTGGTGTAAATTTACGATTACCTTTAGCATTCTTTTTTGGTTTTAATACATCAAATTCTTTTTCCCAAAAACGTATTAATGATGTATTTACACCAAAGGCTTTTGCAACTTCGCCAATAGCATAATAACGTTTTTCTGGAAGTTCAATTTGCATTAATCTAAAGATTGGTTTTCTAGAGAAGCGTGCTCTAAGAGTTTACTATATTCTTCAGCTGTTAAACTACCATAATAGAAGTTTATAGGGTTTATGCGCTCTCCATCTTTAAAAATTTCATAGTGTAAATGTGGTGCTTCAGAGCGCCCTGTACTACCAACAAAACCTATTAAGTCTCCACGTTTTACTTTTTGATTTTTACCAACATTATATTTATATAAATGGGCATATAACGATTGGTATCCATAACCATGATCAATACGAATATGGTTTCCATAACCAGAAGAGTTACTGTCTGCTCGTGTAACAATACCATCACCTGCAGCATAAATTGGTGTGCCTCTTGGAGCAGTAAAGTCCATACCCCAATGTTTTTTTCTAGCTTTAGTAAATGGATCTGTACGCATTCCAAAACCAGAAGCCATTCTAGTTAAATCTTCATTGTTAACGGGTTGAATAGCTGGAATTGTAGCTAGAAATTTTTCTTTTTCTTCAGCTAAAATTTTTATTTCATCTAGAGATTTAGATTGTACCACGATACGTTTTTGAAGTATATCTATACGTTTATTACTTTCCTTGATTAATTTTGAATTATCAAAACCTTCAAAAACCTTATAGCGATTAATACCTCCAAAGCCAGCTTTTCTTTGTTCTTCAGGTATAGGGTTAGATTCAAAATATAAACGATATATATTATTATCTCTTTCTTCTACATTGGCAAGAACAGTTTCAGCTTCATTCATTTTCTTATTAAGTAAATCGAATTGAAATTGCATGTTCGTTAACTCGCGTTTTAAAGCTTTTTCCTTTGGAGATTCTAAAAACTGGCTAGCAAGAAAGAAAGTAAGGATGCCAAATAAAGCAGCAGAAAATAAAAAGGCCATAGCGTACTTAAAAGTACGACGTTTTTTTCGTGTTATTTTGCGATACGACAGCGTATCTGAATCATAATAATATTTTACCTTACTCATTATCTAATTTATACTATTTTTGCAGTTAAATACAGTATAAAAACATACTGCATTAATAAAAACGTAAAACAAATATATAAATTGTTTTGTTAAGCCCTATGCAGACCAAAACAAGATTAACATAGTTATATGAAATCTCAAGATATTCGCTCTAAATTTTTAACTTTTTTCGAAAGTAAAAAACACTCAATTGTGCCTTCTGCGCCAATGGTTTTAAAAGATGATCCTACATTAATGTTTGTTAATTCTGGAATGGCACCTTTTAAAGAATATTTTTTAGGAAATGGAGCGCCTAAAAACACAAGGTTAACAGATTCTCAAAAATGTTTACGTGTCTCTGGAAAACATAATGATTTAGAGGAAGTTGGTTATGATACTTATCATCATACTTTGTTTGAAATGTTGGGTAATTGGTCTTTTGGAGATTATTTTAAAAAGGAAGCGATTGCTTGGGCTTGGGAGTTATTAGTTGATGTTTACGGTATAGATCCAGATATACTTTATGTTACTGTTTTTGAAGGAAGTGATGATAAAGATAATCTTGAAATGGATCAAGAAGCATACGATATCTGGAAAGATATTATTCCTGAAGATCGTATTCTTATGGGGAATAAGAAAGATAATTTTTGGGAAATGGGAGCACAAGGACCTTGTGGACCATGTAGTGAAATACATGTAGATATACGCTCTGCTGATGAGAAAGCAAAAGTACCTGGTAAAGATTTGGTGAACATGGATCATCCACATGTGGTAGAAATATGGAACCTTGTATTTATGCAATATAATCGTAAGGCAGACGGCTCATTAGAAAATTTACCTAATAAGCATATTGATACAGGAATGGGTTTTGAACGTTTATGTATGGTATTACAAGATGTAAAGTCTAATTATGATACTGATGTTTTTACACCAATTATTCGCGAGATAGAAACTATAACAGATAAGGATTATGGTAAAAATGAAAAAATAGATGTTGCTATTCGAGTAATAAGTGATCATGTTCGTGCTGTAGCATTTTCTATCGCAGATGGGCAATTACCAAGTAATAATGCAGCTGGTTATGTAATACGAAGAATTTTACGCCGTGCTGTACGTTATGGATTTACTTTTTTAGATAAAAAAGAGCCTTTTATCTATAGATTAGTTGATGTGTTGGCTAAGAAAATGGGAAAAGCGTTTCCTGAATTAAAAACACAAAAGCAATTAATAGAAAATGTAATCAAAGAAGAAGAAACCTCTTTTTTAAGAACTTTAGACCAAGGTTTATTATTACTTGATAGGATTATAGAAACTACTAAAAGTAAAGAAGTTTCTGGTGTAAAAGTTTTTGAATTAAAAGATACTTATGGGTTTCCTGAAGATTTAACAGGCTTAATCTTAAGGGAAAGAGGATATGTATATAACGAAGCTGAATTTAAAACAGAACTTGAAAAGCAGAGAGGTCGAGGTCGAGAATCATCAGCGCTTAAGTCTGACGACTGGACTGTTTTAGTTGAAGATCAAGAACAAGAATTTATTGGTTATGATTCACTTGAAGCAGATGTGAAATTAACACGTTATAGAAAAGTTACCTCTAAGAAAGATGGTGAAATGTTCCAGCTAGTATTTAACATGACACCTTTTTATGCTGAAGGTGGTGGACAAGTAGGAGATAAAGGCTATTTAGAAGTCCCTAATGGAGATGTTGTTTATATTTTAGATACTAAAAAAGAGAATAATGTTATTATTCACTTTGCTAAAAATTTACCAAAGCATTTAAATGAAACTTTAAAAGCTGTAGTAGATGAAAAACAACGTTATAGAACTGAATGTAATCATACAGCAACACATTTATTACACCAAGCGTTACGAGAAGTTTTAGGAACACATGTAGAACAAAAAGGTAGTGCAGTGCATTCAAAATATTTGCGTTTCGATTTTTCACATTTTTCTAAAGTTACTGTAGAGCAATTACGTGATGTTGAAAATTTTGTAAATGCAAGAATTGAAGGCAAATTATCTTTAGAAGAAAATAGAAATGTTCCAATGGGGCAAGCAATAGAAGATGGAGCTATGGCTCTATTTGGAGAGAAATATGGAGATGCCGTAAGAACCATTCGTTTTGGTCAATCCATAGAGCTTTGTGGTGGAACTCATGTTAAAAACACTGCAGATATATGGCATTTTAAAATTACATCTGAAGGTGCAGTAGCAGCAGGTATTCGTCGTATAGAAGCCATTACAAATGATGCAGTAAAAGATTTTTATTTTGAAAATAACCGCGCATATTTTGAAATGAAAGACTTATTGAATAATGCAAAAGAACCAGTAAAAGCATTGGTGTCTTTAAAGGATGAAAATGTAGCTTTAAAGAAGCAAATAGAAAGTTTGTTAAAAGACAAAGCTAAAAACATGAAGGGAGAATTGGCCAATAATTTAACCGAGATTAATGGCGTTCAGTTTTTAGCACAAAAAGTAGATTTAGATGCTGGAGGAATAAAAGATGTTGCATTCGAACTTGGTAGTAAACACAAAAACCTATTTCTTTTATTTGGAACCGCAGTTGGTGAAAAAGCAATGTTAACGTGTTACATATCTAAAGAATTAGTGGCTGATAAAGGGTTAAATGCTGGAACAGTAGTAAGAGAGTTAGGTAAACTAATTCATGGCGGCGGCGGCGGACAGCCATTTTACGCTACTGCTGGTGGTAAAAATCCTGCAGGTATTGATCAAGCATTAAATGAAGCCAAAAAGTATATAGAGTAAATAAGTGTTTTTATACTTGATGTTACGTCTGATATGAAATTACAAACAGAAATAAAACTAAAGAAGCAAGAGGATAATTTAATAGATTATAACTCAAAACTCTTGCTTTTTGGGTCTTGTTTTTCAGAAAATATAGGTGATAAATTAGATTATTTTAAATTTCAGCGTTTTTCAAATCCTTTTGGAATTTTATTTCATCCTAAAGCAGTAGAGGTTGTAATAGAGCGTGCTGTTTTTAAAAAAGAATATTTAGAACAGGATGTTTTTTTTTATAATGAGCAATGGCATTGTTATGATGCACATTCAAAGTTAAGTAATATCTCAAAAGAAAATTTGCTTCAAGAGCTTAATGCTAATTTAGAGGCTGTAAATAATTATCTTAAAGATGTTTCGCACGTAGTAATTACTTTGGGAACAGCATGGGTGTACAGTTTAGTTGAGAACAATGTTATTGTTGCCAATTGTCATAAAGTACCACAAAAAAAATTCAATAAAACATTACTTTCTATTGATGAAATAGTAAAAAGTTTGCAAAAGAGTATTGAGTTAATTCAATCTGTAAATAAAAAAGTATCTATAACTTTTACAGTATCACCAGTTCGACATATAAAAGATGGTTTTATAGAGAACACTCTAAGTAAATCACATTTAATAGCTGCAATTCATTTGTTGTTAAAGCAACAATCATTAATCAAAAAGAAAGGATTAACATATTTTCCTTCGTATGAAATTATGTTAGATGAATTAAGAGATTACCGTTTTTATAAAAATGATATGTTACATCCTAGTGAAATAGCAATTCAATACATATGGGAAAAATTTAAACAAACTTGGGTAAAACAAGAGATTTATAAAACAATGGATCATATAGACACAATTCAAAAAGGGTTGAAACATATTCCAAAAAACAAGAGTTCTCATGCTCATCTTAAATTTATCGAAAAGTTAAACCAAAAAAAAGAAGTAATTCAATCTCTGTACCCTCAAATTATATTTTAATCTCTACTAAGTCACTAGACTTAAGTGAAAGATTTTCAAAAGGTTACCAATTTGTGAAATGAAAAAATTGAATTTTCACTTAGTCTAATATAATAATAATTTAATCGAATATATATAGCAGTATAGAATTTCATGTCTATATTTATAATGCTATTAATCAATACTATTTGTTAAACATCAGTTACCGATAAAGATATTCTGCTTTATGGTGATTGATGTTTTTTTTATTATACTTATTAATAATATCTAGTTTTTATTTACCTTAGAATTATGAGAAAAATTCTATTTGGAGTTATTATAACTTTAGTCATTTTGTTTGCATATAAATATTGTGGAGACAAGAGGAAAGATGAAATAGTACTTAAAGAAAGTTCTGTTTTAATTCAAGAGTCATTAAAAAATGTAGGGAAACTTGTAGTTACAGAAGGGCATTTTAGCGAAGTGTTTAACTATAAAAACTCGAAAGCTATTTTTTCAGATTATTTTTCTGCTGAAAAAAAAGCGTTAGTCGTTGTTAATGCAGATGTAACTATTGCCTATGATTTAAGTAAGATTGAATATAAAATAGATGAAGAGAAAAGAGTGTTAACAATTTTTAGTATTCCTAAAGAAGAAATAAAAATAAACCCAGATTTTGAATATTATGATATTCAGGCAGATTTTTTAAATCCTTTTGAAGCTAAAGACTATAACGCTATAAAAGAAACAGTAAACAAATCATTAATGGCTAAAATTGAAGCATCACAATTAAAATCTAATGCAAAAAACAGATTAATTAGTGAATTGTCTAAATTTTATATACTAACAAATTCTTTAGGTTGGACTTTAGAATATCAATCTCAAGCTATTTCTAATTTTGATGATATTAAATTATAGCTATTTCTAGTTTAGTTTTTTTAATAACTCTTTAGCATTTTTGTAGTTAAAATGCTTCTCATCTTTTACAAGTAATTGTAAAACTTCTCTAGCTTGACTTTTATTACCTTCTTTTAAGTAAGTTAGACTTTTAAACCAATAAGCTTTATGAAAATCTAGAGTATTACTTTGTAATAATACATCTAGTTTTTTAAGAGCTAAATCATAATGATTAAGCTCTAAATAACAAATAGCAATGTACAAATTTAAATTGGGGTTATATGTGTTTTTATTTTTGCTTTCTATTGCTATAAACATTTCTAAAGCTTCTTTGTAATGTTTCGTTTTGAATAAATTCTCTGCTTTAGATAAACTATTTTCAGTATTACTTTTTGTTGTAAAAGAAGGTAGGTCTTTTAGGTTATAATAGTCATTATATAAATCGAGAGAAGTAGGTGCTTTATTAAGAAAGTAATATCCTGAAAAAAGAATTAAAACAGCAGCAGCAATAGAAGAAGCATATTTAATAAAACTCTTAAACTTTTTTCTATCCGGTTGATAGTAGTTAGATTCTGCAGTTTTAACTTGGTTAGAGAAAGCAGTAATGTCTTCTCCTTTAAATAAATTACTAGTTTCTTTTAAATCTGATAAATTACCACTGTATAAATCCCAATCTGTATCACTATAAACAGTATCCATTTTTTTTAATATAGATACAGTGTCCATTAATTCTTGATTGTTTGATAGTTCTTTTTCAAAATTCAATCGTTCAATACTGCTCATTTCATTATCGAGATAAGCTCTGATTCTTTTAGATATGTTATCGTCTAAATTCATTTGTCTAACTTGAGTTTAGAAAACCTAAGATCTTCTTTTATTAGCTTGGCAAGCCTAGATTTACATTTAAAAACACGTTGTCTAGCTACAGTTTGAGAAGCATAAGAATACTTAGAAACAATTTCAGTATATGGTTTTTTTTCAAAAACCATATTCAATATATCTTTACATTGTTTTGAAAGTAATTCGAACTTTTCTTTATACAATTCCCATTGACTATGTTCTAAATAAAATGCAGCTTTGTCGAGTTCTTCATTAACTAGAGGGATTATGTTAGTTTTTGTTACCCTATATTTTGTGTTTTCTCTTTTCCAAAGATTTTTGCATACTGTAAATAGGTAATTATCAAACGACTGAATGTTAATTGAATCTTCTTTTAATTTAACGTAAATAAGTAGTAAGGCATTGTGAAAAATATCTTCTGCATCTTTTATAGAGCCATCTCTACTAGTAATATAATGTGAAACATATTTAAAAGAGTTCTTGTATATGTTATTTAAGAGCTCTGTATTTCCTTCTAAAAACTGACGAACAAAATCATCATTTTTCATATAGATTTTAATCTGTGTTTAATTTAAATCTAAGATAGTTCAAAAAAACTGGGTAACAAAAAAGCTAATTCTCCTCTTAATTGTGAATTAATTCAAAAAAAAGGCGGTATCCGAAAAGCCTATTTATAAAATAGAGTAGGAATTTAATTAATCAATTTAAACCCTTTAATTATGAAAAAAGTATTATTATTTTTCTTGATTATGTTAAGCTATGTAACAGTTCATGCGCAATGTAATCAAGGTGATTGTCAAAATGTTCAAGTAGCAAATGGGCAACAGTGGAGCGATTCACATGGAACACCTTCATGGAGTAATGGATCTGTATGGTTGTGGTCTTACTTCTCAAATTTTGCGCAAGGTATAACTGGTGAAGGAGTAAATTATTCTGGTTTCAATTTTGTTCAAGGTCAACAATATTGTGTTTCATTTAACTTAGCGGCAGCAACTAATACTGGACAAATACCCAATGCTAATTCTTCAATGAATGTTGTTTTAACTCAAAATGCTGTTATTGGTAATACAGGAACCAATGTAAATAATACAATTCCTCCAACCCCAAATCCTAATCAAGCAATAATGGGGCAAAATATATGGGCTAATGGGAATAATAGTCAAACATATACTTTTAATTTTACAGCAAGTCAAAACTTTAATAACATTTGGTTTTATCCTAGTAACCCATCTGCGCCAAATCCACAAATTGAGGTTCGTATATCTAATTTAACTATTTGTCAGCCTTGTGTTGCTCAACCAACAGTAATTACTGTAGATGGTACGGATGTTACAGATAGTTTAACATATACTATTCCTTGTGATACAAATTGTATAAATATTAATGCTACCAATATTCAAAATGCAGTATATAATACATCTAGTCCGGTATTTACAAATTTAAATGGGCTGTTTTGTTTGCCAAATGGTTCGACTTTAACGTCCTTTATTGCTAATATAACTGGTACAGATTCGTGTGGAGATCCTTACAACGAGAATATTACAATTAATATAGAGCAAGATTGTTGTAATGATGAACCATATATAGAACCATATTGGGATTTTTGCGATAGTTATAATGTGTGTGAATTAGATGAGTGG
Organism: uncultured Lacinutrix sp.; assembly: GCF_947500325.1. Classification (GTDB taxonomy): domain Bacteria; phylum Bacteroidota; class Bacteroidia; order Flavobacteriales; family Flavobacteriaceae; genus Lacinutrix. The sequence goes on along the minus strand of NZ_CANMRQ010000010.1, from coordinate 49,038 downwards.
CCAATTCGTGTTTTAGATGCAGGAAATCCATTATTATTATTAGATGGATATACTTTTTCATGGACCTTAAATGGTAATGTGGTAGGCACATCAGATGCCTTGTTTGGAGTGCAAGCTGGACAAGAATATGAAGTTACGATAACTTATCCTAATGGATGTGTGTATACGTTAACATATTTAAAAGAATGCTGTACAGATGAAGTATCTGTAGAGTTTGTAGAATGTCCTCAAGACGTGAATAATCTAAGAGAATATTCTGAAAGTCAATATGATGTAGTTAGTCAATCAGATATAGAAAAAGCGATAGCTTTTTATAATGAAGTATCAGGAAATGGAGAAGATTGCGATCCATGTGATGCAGATGTGCCTGTTGTTTATACTAATGTGTTATTAAATGGAGCGCCAATAACTAGTTTTCAATCAGTAGTCTTATCTTGGGCAGGGAATCCAGGTGGAGTACCTATTAATATGTCTGGATTCTTTGTTTATACAGATGTATTATATACAGTAACTGTAACAATATTAGATCCTGAAGGACATGAATGTGTTTATACTTATGAGTTTATATATGAGTGTGAAACTGAGTGTGAAGTAACTGCGCCAACAAATTTACAGGTAGTAGGTAATACTTTAACTTGGGATCCTGTTCCTGGAGCTGTTGGTTATATAATTACTTCGCCAGGAGGTAATGTACCTCAGATAGACTGCGGATGTAGAGGTAATAATGGTGTGTCTATAGCTCCAGTAACAGTTAGCACAAATAGCTACACTTTACCAGCTTCATTAAGTGATAAATGTTTTGTGTGGCAGGTTACTGCAATTTGTGAAGATGAATCACAATCACCAATATCTTCACAAGCATGTTACACTCCTCAGGTTAAGGAGGATTGTGAAACAACTGCGCCAACAAATTTGCAAGTAAGTGGAAGTACGTTATCTTGGAATCCTGTTCCTGGTGCTTTATATTATACTATCTCTTCGCCAGCTGGTAATGTTCCACAAATTGATTGCGGATGTAAGTTTGGTGTGTCGATTGCACCAATATCTCCAATATATACCAATAGCTATACTTTACCAGCAAACCTAGCTGACAGATGTTTTGTATGGCAAGTAACTGCTGTGTGCAAGAATGGTGAAATGTCTCCTGTGTCATCCCAAGCATGTTATGGTGGCGATGGAGATATTAAAGACGTTAAAGAAAAAGTGTCTATTTATCCTAATCCTAATAATGGTGTTATGGATGTGAAAGTAGAAATGGATGGGCGTCAAGAAGTGACTTTAAGTATTCACAGATTTGATGGTACATTGGTTAAAACCATAGAAAACAGTAAAATAACTAATGGGGAGTTAAATTTAAACCTAAATTTAAAATCATCACTACAAAAGGGACTGTATTTCTTCACTTTTACTAGTGGAGATAAAACAATAACTAAAAAAGTTATGATAGAATAAAAAGTATAAGTAGTTTCAATTAGGCTAAACCTAATTGAAACTACTTTTTTAAAATCCTAAACCTAAAATTAAATATTATGAAAAAACTAAATAACATAATGATGTGTTTCATGTCATTATTAATGGTCTGTTGCAGTCAGGATTCTTTATCAGATATTGAGGTAAAAGAGACTAATAAAAAAGAGATTCAAAATAAAGGAAGTCTAAAAGAGAATAAAGGATTTATTATAAGATATAATGTGGGGACAACAGATGAAGAGAAAACAATAATAAGAAGTGAGTATGGTGTAGAAACATATAAGCAATGTTCTTGCTTCGATGAGGAATTAGAATTGTGGAATTTTGCTCAAAGTTTAGAGCAAACAGTAATAGAGGAGAAAAAAAATACGGCTAGTGACGATCCAGATTTAGACGGCTTAGGTGATAACGATCAAATACAAGTTCAGAACAATATTTTTGGAGCAGATTTTTTAAATGGTAATTTAAACCAGGCTTTAAGTTTGCAAGTTGATCAAAATGAAAATGTAACAATTGCTATTTTAGATACTGGAGTTAATTACATTGAAGGTGGATTCACTGAGCCATTTTTATATAATAATAGAAAGAATGAGCAATGTGAAACTATGGGTTCTCAAGATTTTTTTGGATGGGACTTTGTTAATGGGGATAATGATCCTTATGATGATAATAATCATGGGACATACATGGCAAGAATAATAAATGATAATTTAAAGGAAAAAAATATACCTCATCAACTTTTAATAGTTAAAGTTTTTGATGAAGAAGGTAAGACCGATGTGTTTACGATTTTATGTGGACTAAAATATATTTTGAGCAAGCCAGATGTAGATATCATAAATATGAGCTTTGGTATTTATTCATATCAAGAGTTGTTTGATAGGTTTTTAGGTGATTCTATTGATAAGACATTAATAGTTACGTCTGCAGGTAATGAAGAAAATAACAATGATTTTTTGCCACATTATCCTTCATCTTATGATCATGAAAATATACTTGCCGTTGCTGGTCTTAAGGATATTTTAGAAGAAAATATAGAAAGCCAAAATAATGCAAATCTTTTAGCTTGGTATTCTAATTATGGTGTAAACAGCGTAGATGTTGCAGCGCCAAGCGAAAATTATTCATTTGTTATAAATGGGCAAAATTTAACTGCACAAGGGACTTCTTTTTCAAGTGCATTTGCAACGTATAAAAGTGCAGAGTTATATACTAATAATATGCATCCAATTACATTAAAAAATATTGTTATAAATAATAGTGTAGTATTTGCTTCAGGATTAGAAACTATAAAATATAGATCTGCGTTGTTGGATTAAATATTAGTTTAATTTAGGTTTAGGTAACTTTGTTAAGCTGTAAACAGAGAGTGTGTTATATGCTCTCTGTTTTAAATTATAAAAAATATATAATTTGTAATTAGATTTTAATTAAATTTAAATAGAATACTTAATCTGTTTTAAAATTCTATGAAGTAGTATTAAAATCAATTGAACAATGTATAAAAGCATATTTTTTTTATTGTTAATATTTTTTAATAGTTTGATTTATGCTCAGGGAATTAGCTCTGCAAAATGTGATTCAATATTAAAATTAAATTCACTAACTAAGCTTCAAAAAGTTAGAGCTATAGAAGAGATAATAAATCAGGTAGCAGATGACGATATAGAACTTTCATTCATATATCATGATTTATCTAAATATTTATTTTTAAAAAAAATAGATATAGAAAAGGCAATTCTTTATGCAAAAAATGCTTCAGTTATAAGAAAAAAATATTATAAAGAATATCCTTCCTTTTTTAAAGCTAGTTTTAATAATTATGCAAAATTTCAATATGAAAATGGGAATTATTTAGATGCTCTAAAAACTTGTGATAGCTTGTTAGGGTTTTGTAGTAAAACTGAAGAGAGAAGAGCTAAAGTAAATTGGTTAAAAGCTAGAATTTATGAAGCTAAAGGCGACTTTAAAAATGCATTAAATAGCTATGCCATAAGTGAAGCGATTTATAAAAACAATGGCAATTATAAGAAGCTATTAAGTATTTATAAGAATATCTCGGCTATCTACGCAATATTAAGTGATGAAAAATATAAAAATGCTTTTTTTGATAATAACAATAAGATAAAAGTATTAGCAGAAAGATATTCTATACCCAAGGAGCAAGTAATAGGATTAAAGCTTAATATTGGTCATTTTTACGACACACTTAAGGAGTATGATTTAAGTTTGAAAAGCTATAACGAGGCATTGGAATTAAGTTTTGAACTTGAGGATTCTTTATCTATTTCAAAAGGGTTGAATAATGTTGGAGTAGTATATAAAAAAACGAATAATATAGATAAAGCTGCTAATTCTTTTAAAGCGGCATTAAAATATTCAAAAGGTATATCTATTCAAAGAGCGAAAGTTTACGATAATATAGGAGATATTCAACTCATAAAAAAAGAATACAAAAAAGCATTGCAACTTTATCATAAATCAATTTGCTTAATTACTTATGGTACAAATGAAGATTATAAGTCTTTGCCTAATTATAAGGAAATAGAATTGTCAACAAAAAAAATAGACATATTAGATTATTTAAAAGATAAAGCGAATGCTTGGGTTCAACTTTATAAAACAGAATTTAATAGTGAAGATTTAAAAAAAGCTCTTAAAACTATAGCATTGGCAGATAAAGTTGTTGACTTGATTTACTTTGAAAGTAGAGCAGATATATCAAAGCTCTTTTGGAGAGAAAAAGGCGCAGATTTATATCAAAAAGCAATAGAGGTCTCTTACTTATTAGATTTACCCGAAAGAGTATTTTATTTTACAGAAAAAAGTAAAGCACTATTACTTCTTGAAAATGTTACCAATATAAATGCTAAAACACTAGCAGGATTGCCTGGAGATATTGTTGAAAAGGAAACTAAATTATTAGAAGAAATAAATAGTTGTAGACAAAAAATAATACAAGTTTCTAAAGTTGATGTTAAAGAGAAGAAGCGTTTGGAAAACACTTTTTTTTCTAAAAAAAACCACTATAATAAATTTATTGATTCTTTAGAGTTAGTCTTTCCAAAATATCATAATCTTAAAAAAGGAATTCAGATTTATGATGCCAAAATGACTCAAAAGCATTTAAATGAAAAACAATTAGTATTACAATATAAAATAGATGAAAAACAATCCTACGTTTCTTTAATCTCTAAGAAGAAGATAAGTGTATATAAAATAGAAGAATCAAATCTTTTAAAGAGTAGAATTGCGCGGTTTCAAGAGTGTTTAAAAAAGCCATTTTTAAACCTTGATGATCAAGAATATTTTAAAAAAAATGCTCTTGAATTATATAAGCAGTTATTTCCTTTCGATGAGAATGATCCAAGTATTATAGAAAATAAACAATTGCTAATTATTCAAGATGGAATATTGCAAAACATTCCTTTTGAGCCTTTAATAGTGAAAAATAATAATCAGCCTATTAATGAATTGTTTATGCTTAACTTTAATACAATAAGTTATGCCTATTCATTTTCATCTTTAATAAGCTCTAGTAAAATAAAAAGAAAATATGCTAATGATTATTTGATAATGAGTCCAACATATTTTAAAAAAGAGCTAGGCTTGTTGCCATTAATAATAAGTAAAAATGAAGTAAGATCGTTAGAAAAAGAACTATATACGGAAGCGTTAATAAATGAAAAAGCTACAAAGCAAAAATTTAAAGAATCTTATGGAGATCATAAAGTAATACATGTGTCTACTCATGGTATGGGTTCAGAAAAAGGAAAACCTTGGTTAGCATTTTATGATGATAAATTAGAGTTAGACGAAATGTATTTTACTAATCAATATACGGATTTAGTCGTTCTTAGTGCCTGTAAAACATCTCGAGGAGAATTAAAAAAAGGAGAAGGCGTTATGAGTCTTGCTCGTGGGTTTGTTAATTCAGGAGCCCAAAGTGTTTTAGCTTCGCTTTGGGATATAGATCAAAAATCTAATAACGAAATAATTTATCAATTTTATAAAAATTTAAATGAAGGACAATTAAAAAGCGAAGCATTAAACAATGCAAAATTAGGCTATATAAACAAATATAAATATACAAGTGAAGTATCACCTTATTATTGGAGTGCAATTACGTTAACGGGTAATGATAAGGCAATTTTTAAAAAGGATAAAAAGATTTATAGAATGTTCTTTTTGTTGGTTCCTATATTTTTACTTTATAAGTATATAAAGGTAAGAAAGAATTCTGCTTAATATTATAATGAGTTGTTTTTAGTGTTATAAAGGCTATTAAATAATTAAGTTATAGGTTTAAAGATTTAGTTTTTTACTTAATTTATACCAGCCACCGCCATTAATAGCTTCTATATTGTTGCTTTTAAGTATGCTTGCAGCGCTAGCAGAACGAACACCACTTGCACAGCATGTAATAATTGGTTTGTTGAGTTTTTTTACGGTATCAATTTTTTGAGTTAATTGTTGTAATGGAATATGTTTTGAGCCTGGAATAGCTCCAGAATCATATTCGGTTTTTGATCTTACATCTAGAATAATGGCGTCTCTTGATTCAAAATCTTTAATCCTCTCTGTTTTATTGCCAAAAAAAATGTCTAAAAGTCCCATGGTTATGCTAAAATATGTTCTTCTGTTAAAGCTAATCCATCATTAATTAAATGTGCTATTTTTTTATTATCATATTTAATGTTTTCTAAATGATTTAGAATAGATGTTTTTAATTCGTTTGCATTAAAAATACAAGATAATTCATAAAGTTCTAAAGATAGTAGCCAATCTTTAGGATGATTATTTTTTACTAATTCAAAAAGTTGAGCTACTTTTTTAGGATTAGTTTTTTTAGTTTCTCTCAGTTTTCTGGTTTGGCTATAAAGGTGATCTAATTCTATTTGACCTTTACTTTTTTCTAGTTTAATAGTTTCTGTAGACGATACATGATACAAATTATTGAAAGATCTATAGTCTGCAGCACCAGCAAAAGCAGATGTAATATTAGAGCCAACAGCTAATTGAAATATACCTTGTTCAGGAGAAAATAGCACTCGATCTTTGTATGTTACCGTGCAGTCTTCAAATTCAATAAGGATTAGTTTGCCATAAATGTTTCTTATACCAGTTATGTTTAAACCTTCTATATTTATTCCACTTTCATATTCAAAAGCAATACGTTTGCCATCATAAAAATTATAAGCTTTTAAATCGCGTGGTCCCATATCTTCAATAGCTAAATTAATGCCTTTTAGTTTTCCAATAGGTGAGCTAATACCATTAGGGTTAGCTTTAGTACCATGACCAATAAGTTCTTTTTCTCTATTGGCTAATGCTGTTGGTCCTTCAGTTTTAAAAAAAACGACATTGTTGTCTTCGTCAGTAATCATTTCGGTGAAAGTTCCAGAAATTTGTAAGCCAGTATTTAACTCTATAGTTCCAATTTTTTTCGAATCAATTAATTTTTGTAACCCTCTAAAACCACCTTTTCTTAATGCCATGGTATTAGAAAACTCATCTAAAACTTGCATTAAATATGAGAAATCGGGAGTGACATATAATTGGGGTTGAGGTTTTGTGATGTCAAATTCTTGCTCGGCGGCGTCTATACTGTAGCGTATTTTTTCAACTTCTTCAGTCATACACCACTTACTCTCTCCAATTGAAGATAATAATCCCGCACCATATATTTTTGGGTTTTCAACTGTGCCAATCATTCCATATTCAACAGTCCACCAATGTAAATTTCTAATTTTTGCCATTTCAGAAAGTGGCACTTTTTTGTTTTGAAGGGTATTTACTAAATCTTCGGCAGTTTGTATCTCTTCTTTTTTAGAGTTAGATGCCTCTTTTAAAATAGATAAACTTCTAACAGCTTCGTACATGTCATTATCATGAGATGATAATATTGCTTTAGCTCCAATTTCTCCAAAACGTCTTAAATATTCTGCATAATCTGGATTTGCTATAATTGGAGCATGGCCAGCTGCTTCATGAATAATATCTGGAGCAGGTGTATACTCCATGTTTTCTAATTGACGAATATCACTGGCAATAACTAAAACTTTATAAGCTTGAAATTCCATAAAGGCATTTGGAGGAATAAAGCCATCAACAGCAACTGCTGCCCATCCAATATCTTTTAAAATACGATTCATTCCATACATACTTGGAATAGCGTCAATAGAGATGCCCGTTTTGTCTAATCCTTTAACGTAAGATTCATGTGCTACTCTACTTAAATAAGAAACGTTTTTGCGCATTACATAGCGCCAAACTGCTTGATTAATTGGAGAGTAATCGTTATAGTTTTGCGGCTTAATAAACTGTTGTAAATGTGGTGGTAATCTATCAATTAGTGGATTAGTTTCTATAGATGTATTCATGTATTTAGATAAGACTCTTTTTTATTAACCTAGTAAACAAAGTTATGAATTTATAAAATGAACTCTTAGTAAGTTTAAATAATGTTTTTCCTAGTCTAAATTGAATCTGTATATTAGTAACTTGTATGAAGATAGAAACAAGAAAACAACAAATTATAAATGCTGCAGCAACCCTTTTTAAAGAAAAAGGATATAGTGCGGTAACCATGAGAGATATTGCTAAATCGATGGGGATTAAAGCGTCAAGTCTTTATAATCATATTAGTTCTAAACAAGATATTTTAACAACTATAATTATTTCTCTAGCAGAGGAGTTTACTAATGGGATGGATGTTATAAAAACGTCTCAAATTGATAGTATTGAAAAACTAAAACAAATCATCTCATTACACATAAGTATTACTACATCTAATACTTTTGGTATGTCGTCTTTAAATAGCGACTGGATGCATTTAGAAGAACGACTTGATTATTATTTGAAACTAAGAGATGATTATGAAGAAAATTTTAGATGTATAATTATTAACGGGATAAAAAATAAAGAGATAATTGATGTTAATCCTGAAGTTATGCTGTTTTCTATATTATCTACCTTGCGTTCTCTATATCTTTGGATCCCTAAAAAAGAAGATTTAAAACAAGAAGAATTAGTAGAAAATTTAAGCCAAGTTTTAATTAGTGGTGTACAGAAATAATTCTTTTAAAATTTGTATATTTGTACAGTAAACTAACAATTGTTAGTTAAATTATACAAATGGCAGAATTTCATAATATACAAGTTAAAGATATTTATAAAGAGACTAAAGATTGTTCTGTAGTCACTTTTAATATTCCAGATAATCTTCAAGACGTATTCAGTTTTAAGCAAGGACAACATCTAACATTAAGAAAATTTATTAATAATGAAGATATTCGTCGTTCCTATTCGTTATGTTCTAGTCCGCTTGAAAAAGAATGGAAAGTAGCAATTAAACAAATTCCTGGAGGTGTTTTTTCTACCTATGCAAACACAGAATTAAAAGCTGGAGACACTATAGAGATAGCAGAGCCAACAGGACATTTTTATATAGAAACAGAAGCTAATGCATCAAGAAATCATATTGCATTTGCAGCAGGAAGTGGTATTACACCAATGTTGTCTATAATAAAGACGCATTTAATAGCGGAGCCTAATAGTACATTTAAATTGTTTTATTTGAATCGGACTGTAAAATCGATTATCTTTAAGGAGGAAATAGAACAACTTAAAAACCAGTTCTTTGGACGTTTTCAAGTGTTTTATTTTTTAACAAAAGAGCAGCGTGATATTCCATTATTAAATGGGAGATTTAATAGTGAAAAACTTCAAATTTTATCTAAAACGTTTATAGATATAGAAGATACTAATAGCTGTTTTATTTGTGGTCCGCAAGATATGATTTTCTTAATTCGTGATGAATTAGAAAAGGCAGGGTTGGCTAAAGAAAAAATACATTATGAGTTGTTTTTCTCAGGAGATGCAGATGATAATAAAATTGCAGAAGTTTTAGAACATAAAGTTGATGGTACAGATGTAACAATTATTGATGGCGGAAAAGAATTTCATTTTATTATGGAAGATGAATATGATAATATTTTAGATGGCGCTTTGGCAGCTGGAGCCGATTTACCATTTGCTTGTAAAGGAGGAGTATGTAGTACGTGTAAATGTGAAGTTAAAGAAGGAACTGTAGAAATGAAAATAAATTATGCTTTAGATGATAAGGAAGTAGCAAGAAACTTAGTGTTAAGTTGTCAAGCAGTGCCAACATCAGAAAAAGTAGTAGTCGATTTTGATGTATAATTGACTAAAAACGAATTACTATTCACTAAATACTATAAATTATGAGTGAAGAACAGATAAAAAATTTAGAAGCACAATTCGAAGCACGTATAGCACGTGATGAAAAAATTGAGCCTAAAGATTGGATGCCAGAAAAATATCGTAAAACGCACATTAGGCAGATGTCGCAGCATGCACATTCTGAAATTGTTGGAATGTTACCTGAAGGGAATTGGATAACACGAGCACCTTCATTAAGACGTAAAGTCGCTTTATTAGCAAAAGTACAAGACGAAGCGGGCCATGGATTATACTTATATAGTGCAACCGAAACTTTAGGGATTTCTAGAGACGAGTTATATGAGCAATTACATACAGGTAAAGCTAAATATTCAAGTATTTTTAATTATCCAACGGTTACTTGGGCAGATATGGGTGCTATTGGTTGGCTAGTAGATGGAGCGGCTATTATTAATCAGGTGCCATTATGTAGTACGTCTTATGGACCATATGCAAGAGCAATGATTCGTGTGTGTAAAGAAGAAAGTTTTCACCAGCGTCAAGGTTTTGAAATAATGATAAAGTTAGCTGAAGGTACATCGGAACAAAAAGAAATGGCACAAGATGCTTTAAATCGTTGGTGGTGGCCAAGTTTAATGATGCTAGGGCCAACAGATTCAGAGTCTGTGCATACAGAGCAATCAATGAAATGGAAATTAAAACGTAAATCTAATGACGATTTGCGTCAGCAATTTATAGACCAAACAGTGCCACAAGCAGAGTTAATAGGTTTAACTATTCCAGATCCAGATTTAAAGTGGAATGAAGAGCGCCAGAGTTATGATTTTGGCGAAATTAATTGGGATGAATTTTGGCAAGTTGTAAAAGGTCATGGACCTTGTAATAAAGAAAGAATGAAAGCAAGAGTAGGTGCTTGGGAGCGTGGAGAATGGGTTCGAGATGCAGCAATGGCTTATGCAGAAAAACAACAAACAAGAAAAGAAAAACGAGCTATATAAATGAACTTGAAACTAAATTTGAAGTTGAAACCCAAGTGGATTTAATTTTAAATTCGATTTCTACTTCAATTTAATTAATAAATTATGTCAACAAAAAAAAACTGGCCACTTTGGGAAGTATTCGTTAGAAGTAAAAACGGATTAGAACATAGGCACTTTGGAAGTCTCCATGCAGCAGATGCCGAAATGGCATTAGAAAATGCTAGAGATGTATATACAAGAAGAAATGAAGGTGTGAGTATTTGGGTTGTAGAATCTAAAGATATTACAGCGTCAAACCCTGAAAATAATGGGGAATTATTTGAGCCGGCTCAAGATAAAGTGTATCGTCATCCTACATTTTACGACTTGCCAGACGAAGTAAAGCATATGTAAGAACAAAGTTGAACTTGAATTTGGAAAATGAACGATAAAAAGTTTGATTTAAGTGAAAGATTAGAAGACTTTGCAGCAGGTATCATTTTATTATATGATAAAAAAGTATTGTCATTTGCAGGAGAATATTTAGCAAAACAATTAATACGTTCATCATGCTCTTCAGCTTTAAATTATGGAGAAGCATTAGGAGCAGGAACGGATAGAGATAAAATAAACAAATTGAGGATTTCATTAAAGGAATTAAGAGAGAGTCAAAGAAATTTGAACATACAATCTAAAGCTCAATTGTTTTTAGAAGATGATCTTTTAAATTTAAAAGATGAAAATGACCAATTGATTAGGATAATGGTCACACGAATAAAAAATATAAAATAAGAACTAATAATTTGAAACGAGTATTAAACTTCGATTTCAAGTTCAAGTTCAAGTTCATTTTATGAAAAACAACTTATATAAATACATTCTAGGTATTGCAGACAATTCTTTAATTCTTGGTCAAAGAATGGGATCGTTAACTGGTCATGGGCCAAGCCTAGAAACCGATATAGCATGCACAAATATTTCATTAGATTTATTTGGTCAAGTACGTAGTTATTATCAATATGCAGCAAAAATAGCAGGAGATAATAGAACAGAGGACGATATTGCAATGCTACGTAAAGAACGCGAATATCTTAATGTACTACTAGTAGAACAGCCTAATACAGATTTTGCATATATAATTGCACGTCAATTTTTATTTGATGTGTACCATTTTATGTTTTTAACAGAGTTACAGAAAAGTCACGATGTTACTTTATCTGCTATTGCAACAAAGTCAATAAAAGAAGTAAGTTATCATCAACGTTTTTCTTCAGATTGGATTAAGCGTTTAGGAGATGGTACTGAGCTTAGTAAAGCTAAAATGCAAGAGGCAATTAATGGATTATGGACGTATACCGATGAATTGTTCCACCAAACGGAAGCAGATAAAGCAATGGTTGCTCAAAGTATTGGAGTAGACGTTACCAAATTAAAAGAAGGTTATTATGAAGTTGTAAATACGATTTTAAATGAATCTACTTTAGAGGTTCCAGAATCTAAATGGTTTCAAAAAGGAGGAAAAGTAGGTATTCATACAGAACATTTAGGATATTTATTAAGCGATTTGCAATTTATGCAACGTACATATCCAAATATGGATTGGTAAATAAAAATGAAATCGAATTTAAACTAGGAGTTAGAAACAACAGATAAAAGTTTACTACAGGTTAAGCTTTTTAAATTCAGTTTCAATTTCAAGTTCAGTTTCAAAAAACATGACAACAACCGAACAAAATATAGACCAAAAACTCTTTCCTATTTTGGAACAAGTTTCAGACCCTGAAATTCCAGTCTTATCAATAATGGAAATGGGTGTTGTGCGTTCAGCGGTTATTCAAAATAACATTGTAAAAGTTCAAATTACACCAACTTATAGTGGATGCCCAGCAATGGATGTTATTGGTGATGATATAAAAAAAGCTTTAAAAGAAAATGGATATAATTCAGAAGTAGAGTTAATATTAGCGCCAGCTTGGACTACAGATTGGATTACACCTAAAGGTAGAAAAGCACTTGAAGATTATGGTATTGCTGCGCCTTTGGATACTGAAGCAGATAAAGCTGTGTTGTTAAACGGAAAACGTATGGTGAAATGTACAAATTGTAGTTCCCAAAACACCCGATTAGTTAGTCAATTTGGCTCAACAGCATGTAAAGCACAATTTCAGTGTGATGACTGCCAAGAACCGTTCGATTATTTTAAATGCTTAAAGTAATTATTTAACAGAAATAATATAGATGAATTCAATTGAATTAAAAATAGAAAATAAAGTCGCTCGTATTACATTAAACAGACCAGAAGTTTTTAATAGTTTCAATCGCGAAATGGCATTAAAACTTCAAGATATATTTGATGATTGTGAAACAAATGATGAAGTAAGAGCGATAGTTTTAACAGGAAATGGAAAAGCATTTTGTGCAGGGCAAGATTTAAAAGAAGTCACAGATCCAGATTTAAATCCAGGATTTAAAAAAATATTAGAAGAGCATTACAATCCAATAATTACTAGAATTCGTTCTATTAAGAAACCCGTTATTGCAGCTGTAAATGGAGTGGCTGCAGGAGCAGGAGCAAACATTGCATTAGCTTGTGATGTTGTAGTTGCCCATGAAAAAGTGAGTTTTATACAAGCGTTTAGTTTAATTGGTTTAGTGCCGGATAGCGCAGGAACATTCTTTTTACCGCGATTAATTGGTTTTCAAAAAGCATCTGCTTTAGCAATGTTAGGAGATAAAATATCAGCTCAAGAGGCAGAAAGACTAGGTATGATATATAAATATGTGTCTTTAGAAGAATTTGAAGAAACAATAAATAAATTGGCTTTAAAAATGGCAAACATGCCTACGAAAGCATTAGGACTGATTAAAGAATTATTTAATCAATCTATGACAAACGATTTAGAAGCTCAATTAGCTCTAGAGTCAAAATTACAAATAGAAGCAGCGCAAAGTAATGATTATGCTGAAGGCGTTGCGGCATTTATAGAAAAAAGAAAACCAAATTTCAACGGGAACTAATTGAATAAAAACACCCTAATACAAGCTCATGATAGAATAAAGCCATTTATTCATAAAACACCTGTGTTAAGTTCAAACTTATTAAATGAAATGATAGGTGCAGATATTGTATTTAAGTGTGAGAATTTTCAAAAAATGGGAGCTTTTAAAATGAGAGGAGCTGCCAATGCTATTTTATCACTTTCTGAGGATGAGAAGAAACGTGGAGTGGTAACGCATTCTTCAGGTAATTTTGCTCAAGCTGTTTCACTAGCTGCGCAAAAAGTTGATGCTAAAGCTTATATCGTTATGCCTGAAAATGCACCTCAAGTTAAAAAAGATGCTGTAAAAACATACAAAGGCGAGATTATAGAATGCGAATCTACACCTCAAGCCAGGCAGGCAACAGCTAATAAAATAAAGGACGAAAAAGGAGCCTCATTTTTGCATCCATCAAATCAAGATGAGGTTATTTATGGTAATAGTACAGTTGCTATAGAATTACTAGAAGAGCATCCAGAATTAGATGTGATTTTAACACCAGTTGGTGGTGGTGGATTAATTGCAGGAACAGCTTTAGCTGCGCATTATTTTTCAAATAAATGTAAAGTCATAGGAGGCGAACCAATGGAAGCAGATGATGCTTACCGTTCTTTAATTTCTGGTAAAATAGAAACTAATAATAGTTTTCATACTGTTGCAGACGGATTAAGAACTCACTTAGGTGATAGGAATTTTCCAATTATTCAAAAGTATGTAGATAAGATTATTCGTGTTGAAGAAGATGAGATAATAAATGCTATGCAACTTATCTGGGAGCGTATGAAGGTTATTATTGAACCTTCATGTGCAGTACCTTTTGCTGCGGTATTAAAAAATAAAGAAGAATTTAAAAATAAAAACGTTGGAATCATTTTATCTGGCGGTAATGTAGATGTGAAAAATCTACCATTTTAATAAAAAAATATGAACGTAGGAATTATAGGTGGCGGAACAATGGGAAGTGGTATAGCTCAAGTAGCTGCAACTTCTGGTTGTAAAGTAAAGTTATATGATACTAATCAGGATGCATTAGATAAAGCCAAAGCGGCTTTAGAAAAAATCTTATCGCGTTTAATAGTAAAAGGACGTATTGATAATGATGAAAAATTAAGAATTCAAGGCAATATATCTTACGTGGATAGCTTGAAAGATTTAGCAGATTCAAATTTAACTATTGAAGCTATTATAGAAAATCTTGAGATTAAGAAAAAAGTGTTTTCTGAATTGGAAAGTTATGTGTCAGAGGATTGTATTATAGCATCTAATACATCAAGTTTATCAATAGCATCTATAGCTGCATCTTTAGAAAAACCTGAGCGTTGTATAGGAATACATTTTTTTAATCCGGCACCATTAATGAAATTGGTAGAGGTTATTCCTGCTATTCAAACATCGCAAAGTGTTTTAGACAAATCAATAGAAACCATTTCTAATTGGAAAAAAGTGGTTGCAGTAGCGAAGGATACACCAGGGTTTATTGTTAATAGAGTGGCAAGGCCATTTTATGGTGAAGCCTTACGTATTTATGAAGAAGGTTTGGCAGATTTTGCAACTATAGATTATAGCTTAAAAACAATTGGTGGTTTCCGTATGGGACCATTTGAATTGATGGATTTTATAGGGAATGATGTAAATTATACTGTGACTGAAACTGTGTTTACTGCTTTCTATTTCGATCCAAGATATAAACCAGCATTTACACAAAAACGTTTTTCTGAGGCTGGTTATTTAGGAAGGAAATCAGGAAAAGGATATTATGATTATTCTGAAGGAGCTATAAAACCAGAGCCAACTAAAGATAGTGAGTTGGCAGAGCAAATATTTAATCGTGTTTTAGTCATGCTAATAAATGAAGCAGCAGATGCTTTGTTCTTAAATATAGCATCAGCAGAAGATATCGATAATGCTATGACAAAAGGCGTTAATTACCCAAAGGGATTATTGGCTTGGGCAGACGAAAAAGGAATAGATTGGTGCGTGTCTAAGTTAGATGAGTTATATAATGAGTATCATGAAGATAGATACCGTTGTAGTCCATTATTGCGTAAACTAAATAGAGAAAATAAAACATTTTTTAGTGAAGAAGTTTCTTGATATAAATATTGAAGATAAATTTAAAGTTAAAACAGAATTAGTTCTTACAGGAATCATAAATTCTAAATACTATGGAAAGATAGAATCTGGAAATTATCTTAAGTTTAATTTTAAAGAAAACGTTATAACAAGAAAAATCATTGGTGTAGATTATTTTACAATCCCATTTTATTTGTCACTTGATGAGGTGAAAACTAGAAATGTTGGATTACTTATTGAATTTGAGAATGAAAAAGAATTAAAAGGGATTTTAGATTCAAAAACATTAAGACAAGTAGCTGAAATTTATAAAGATTAAAAAATTGAAAGGAGAACAAATTCCATACAAAATGTTATCACAAGATGCTTATAGCTCTTGGTTGGGTATAGAAATTCTTGAATGCGAAATAGGACGTTGTAAAGTCGCAATGACTATTAGAAAAGAAATGCTCAATAGTATGAATAAAGCGCATGGAGGTATAAGTTATTCGTTAGCAGATACTGCTTTTGGTTTTGCGGCAAATACACATGGTAAATATGCGGTTTCCATTGAAACAAGTATTAACCATATTGAAGCATTAAATGAAGGTGATTATATAGTAGCAGAATCCATCATTGAAAAAGTAAATAATAAACTAGGCTTTAATATTATAGAGGTAAAAAGAGGTGAAGAATTAGTAGCACTGTTTAAAGGTGTGGTTTATAGAACTCAAAAAGAATGGGAAGATAAAGATTAGCGACTTTAGAAATCAAAAATCGTTGATTATTAATAAAAAATAAAATATTAATTTGAAATAGAAGATTCGATTTTCGACTTCAATTTCAGTTTCAATTTTAAAAATGGAAGCATACATAATAGATGGCATCAGAACGCCAATAGGAAACTACAAAGGAACTTTATCAGCTGTACGTACAGATGATTTAGGAGCATTAGTTATTTCAGAAATAGTAAAACGTAATCCAAGTATTCCAAAAGAAGCATACGACGATGTTATAATGGGGTGTGCTAACCAAGCTGGAGAAGATAATCGTAATGTGGCAAGAATGTCATCATTATTGGCTGGATTACCATTTACAGTTCCTGGTGAGACAGTAAATCGTTTATGTAGTTCAGGATTATCAGCAATCATTCATGCTAATCGAGCAATTAAAGCTGGAGATGGAGATCTTTTTATTTCAGGAGGAGTTGAAAACATGACACGTGGTCCGTATGTAATGGCAAAACCATCTACTGCATTTGGTGGCGATTCTAAAATGTACGACTCTACATTTGGTTGGCGCTTTGTAAATTCTAAAATGCATAAGTTATATGGAACAGATGGAATGGGAGTAACCGCAGAGAATTTAGTGGAGAAATATAATATTTCACGTGAAGATCAAGATAAATTTGCACATTGGAGCCAAATGAAAGCGTCTAAAGCACAAGAGAATGGACGTTTGGCAAAAGAAATTGTAACAGTTGAAATACCGCAACGTAAAAAAGATCCAATACAGTTTTCTAAAGACGAATTTGTAAAACCAACAACATCTTTAGAAGTTTTAGGTAAATTAAGAGCAGCCTTCAAAAAGGAAGGTGGTAGTGTAACTGCTGGGAATTCTTCAGGATTAAATGATGGTGCTGCTGCGACAATTATTGCTTCAGAAAAAGCGGTGAAACAATATAATTTAAAGCCTATTGCTAGAATAGTAAGTTCTGCAGTGGTTGGTGTAGAGCCAAGAATTATGGGAATTGGTCCAGTACAAGCGTCTAATAAAGCTTTAGAAAAAGCAGGTTTAACTATGGATGACATGGATGTTATTGAGTTAAACGAGGCTTTTGCGGCTCAGGCATTGGCTTGTACTAGAGCTTGGGGATTAGCAGATAATGATGCGCGATTAAATCCAAATGGAGGTTCAATTGCTATTGGTCATCCATTAGGGGTTACTGGAGCTAGAATAGCTTATTCTGCGGCATTAGAATTACAAGAACAACAAAAGCGTTATGCGTTAATTACTATGTGTATTGGCGTAGGACAAGGTTATGCAGCAATAATTGAACGTGTATAAATATGAAGGTATTAGTAATAGGAGGAAACGGAACTATTGGTAAAAAAGTAACCGAAAGACTATCTCAAAAACATCAAGTTATTGTTGCAGGAAGGTCATCAGGAGATGTTACTGTAGATT
Organism: uncultured Lacinutrix sp.; assembly: GCF_947500325.1. Taxonomy (GTDB): domain Bacteria; phylum Bacteroidota; class Bacteroidia; order Flavobacteriales; family Flavobacteriaceae; genus Lacinutrix. The sequence goes on along the minus strand of NZ_CANMRQ010000010.1, from coordinate 31,126 downwards.
TTTCAGACTCAAAATCTCTAAAGACCATGTTTGATCAGGTTGGTATACTTGATGCTATTGTTTCTATTGCTGGTGATGCTAAATGGGATAAATTCAATAATTTATCTGAAGATGATTTTTATATAGGCATTAAAAGTAAATTAATGGGACAAGTTAATGTTGTACGTATTGGTAAAGATTATCTTAATCATAATGGATCTATTACATTATCTACTGGCATTTTAGCAGACGACCCAGTAGATATGACTACAAGTGCTGCTATGGTAAATGGAGGTATTCATAGTTTTGTGAAAGCAGTAGCTTTAGAGCTAGAACATGGAATTAGAATTAACACAGTTAGTTCAGATTTGGTTGAAGATGCTTATGAAAAATACAAAGATTATTTCCCTGGAAATACACCAGTGCCAATGCATAAAATTGTAGATGGTTATATAAAGTCTATTGAAGGAAAAATTACAGGAAGAATAATAAGAATAATGGCATAATAACATTATGAAAAAAATACAACATTACGTCCAAGGACAATGGACAGAAGGAAAAGAAGAAGGTGTTCCAGTATTAGATGCTATAACAGGAGATGCATTTACAAGTGTAGCTATTGAAGGTCTGGATATTCCGGAAATTTTAAACTACGGAAGAACAAAAGGAGGAGAAGTACTTAGAAAAATGACCTTCCAAGAGCGTGGAAATATGCTTAAAAGTTTGGCGCTGTACTTAACAAAGCGTAAAAAAGACTTTTACGAATTAAGTTATAGAACAGGAGCAACAAAAGTAGATAGTTGGATTGATATTGAAGGTGGTTTTGGTAACCTATTTGCTAATGCTTCTTTAAGAAAATTGTTTCCTAATCAATCGTATCATGTAGAAGGTGATGCTATAGATTTATCGCGTGGCGGACGCTTTATGGCACATCATATAATGGTACCTAAAAAAGGAGTTGCGGTTCATATTAATGCTTTTAATTTTCCAGTTTGGGGCATGTTAGAAAAATGTGCGGTAAATTGGATGGCTGGAGTGCCTGCAGTTGTACTACCAGCACCATCTTCGTCTTATCTAGCAGAAGCTGTAGCAAGAGAAATTATAGCCTCAGGAATTTTACCTGAAGGTGCTTTGCAAATTATAAATGGTACCGTTCGTAATATTTTAGATACAGTAGAATCTCAAGATGTTGTTACCTTTACTGGTTCAGCATCAACAGGGCGTTTATTAAAAGCACACCCTAGAATTATTCAAGAAGCAGTACCTTTTACAATGGAAGCCGATTCTTTAAATGCATCAATTTTAGGAGAAGACGGAGTGCCAGGAACGCCAGAGTTTGATTTGTTTATAAAAGAGGTAAGAAAGGAGATGACGGTTAAAGCAGGGCAAAAATGTACTGCTATTAGACGAATCATTGTTCCTGAAGATAGAGTAGAAGATGTTCAAATTGCTTTAGGAAAAGCATTAGATAAAGTTACTATTGGAGATCCAAGACTAAAAGAAGTAAGAATGGGATCTCTAGTAAGTAAACAACAAGTTGAAGCAGTTAGAGATTCTGTTAATGACTTAGCTAAAGAAGCGCAAATTGTTTATGGTAGTTTAGATAGAATAGAAACTATTGGAGCCGATGCTAAAAAAGGAGCTTTTATTAGTCCAATATTATTAAGAGCAGATCATCCTTTTCAAAATACTATTATTCATGAACGTGAAGCTTTTGGTCCAGTAAGTACCATAATGCCATATAAAAACTTAGATGAAGCCATTACATTGGCACAAATGGGTAAAGGATCATTAGTGTCTTCAATAGCAACAAATGATGATAAAATAGCTAAAGATTATGTTGTAAATGCAGCAAGTCACCATGGACGTATTATGGTTATTAACCGTGAAATGGCAAAAGAAAGTACAGGACATGGTTCTCCATTACCAAGTTTAGTACATGGTGGACCAGGACGCGCAGGCGGCGGCGAAGAAATGGGAGGAATGCGTGGTATTAAGCACTATTTGCAACGTACAGCTATTCAAGGGTCACCAACGACTTTGACTGAAATAACTGGAATGTATCAGCCAAAAGCAGCATACAAAGCATCTCCAAAACATCCTTTTGCTTACCATTGGGAAGATATTCAGCCAGGAATGTCCTTAAAAACGCATAATAGAACAATTACAGATACAGACATTGTTAACTTTGGAAATATTACATGGGATCATTTTTATGCACACACAGATATAACTAGTTTAGACGGAAGTATTTTTGAAAAGCGAACAGCTCATGGGTATTTTATTATTTCTATGGCAGCAGGTTTATTTGTGTACCCTAATAAAGGCCCAGTTGCTGCAAATTATGGTTTAGAAGAAATAAGATTTTTACGCCCTATTTATCATAACGATACTTTATATGTACGATTAACATGTAAACAAAAGGTAGATAGAGATAGTAGAGGTAAAGAACACCCTAGCGGAATTGTAAAATGGTATGTAGAGATTTTTGATGCTAATGTAGATGCAGCTAATGCTGTTTTGCCAGTTGGAGCAGAAAAAGAAGATCCATTAGTATGTATAGCTACTATATTAACAATGGTAGAAAAGAAACAAGAGGTGTTTGCAGAAATGACTTCAGAAGTTATAGAAGCTTGTTTAAATAAACTCTCGGACGATAGTAAGCCTAAATGGGGCATCATGACTCCGCAGCATATGCTAGAACATCTAGAGTATACATACAAAATAGCAGGTGGAGAAATCCAAGATTTCGAAATTGCTACACCTGAAAAGATATTAGAGAAAGTACATGACAGTTTGTATAATTTTGAAAAATTCCCTCAAAATTCAAGTTTCCCATTATTAGAGAAAGATACCTTAGCACCTTTGGTGTATCCAGATTTGCAAACGGCAAAAGATAAATTTATAGAACAACGATTTAAATATTTAGCATTTTTTCAAGACAATCCTGATGCGGTTTTAAAGAATTTAGTTTTTGGAGAGTTAAATAAATACGAATCGTATTTGTTGGAACGCAAGCATTTGAATCACCATTTCGAGCAGTTTGATTTACTACAGTAAATCAAACTGCTCGAAACTCCCGAGAAATCGGGAGTCTTAAAAATTGAAAGAAAAACTAAATTGCTAACTCTATTGTTTTAGAGGAAAACAAATATGAAACATTGCGTCTATATAATAACAAATAAAAAAGACGGTGTTTTATATATTGGAGAAACAAAAGATTTAAAAAGAAGAATATATCAACATAAAAATAAAGTGCATCCAACTACATTCTCAGCAAGATATAATTTAGATAAATTGATTTATTTTGAAGAATTTGAAACTAAAAAGGAAGCTAGATTGAAAGAACGACAGATGAAGAAATGGAATAGAGGTTGGAAAATTGAATTAATAGAAAAGAATAATCCAGATTGGATAGATTTGCATAAAGAATTATAAATTAAGTTTAACATTAAAAAGCTTCCCGTTTTCACGGGAACACGTAAACGTGATGACAGACCCATACGTTAAAATAGATATAGAAAACGAAGTAGGATATATAGAGTTTTTTCATCCTGCTCATAACTCTTTGCCAGGAGATATATTGGCGAAATTAGCACAGACTATTACTGATGCTGGAAATAATAATAGTATTAAAGTTATTGTTTTAAAAAGCGGGAAAGATAGAACATTTTGTGCTGGAGCCAGTTTTAAAGAGTTGATTAATATAAATGATGCAGCAACAGGGAAAGTGTTCTTTTCTGGTTTTGCAAATGTTATTAATGCGATGCGAAAATGTCCAAAATTTATTATTGGTCGCATTCAAGGAAAAACAGTTGGCGGTGGCGTAGGTTTAGCAGCTGCAACAGATTACTGTATGGCTTCTAAATATGCAGCAATAAAACTAAGTGAATTGAATATTGGAATTGGACCATTTGTAGTTGGGCCTGCAATAGAACGTAAAATTGGTTTAAGTGGTATGTCGCAAATTGCAATCGATGCGAATTCTTTTTATCCTGCAGAATGGGCAATGCAAAAAGGGCTGTTTACTAAAGTTTTTGAAAGTAACGAGGAATTAGATGAAGCAGTTAAGGCTACAGCAGAACATTTGTGTACTTATAATACAGAAGCAATGTTAGAGATGAAAAAGGTATTCTGGAAAGGCACAGATGACTGGGATGACTTGTTAGCCGAACGTGCTCAAACTAGTGGGCGATTAGTGCTTTCAGAATTTACTAAAGAAAAATTAAAAGGATTTAAATAAATGTTTAATTATAATGATAAAAAATTTAAAGCTGTAAAAAACACTAGTAATGGTGAGACTTCAGATGATACTATTTTTCATTATAATCAAACTGAAAATATACTAACAGCTAGATATTCAGGAGGGAGAATTGTAGAAGGACATCTTATAGGATTGGTTTCACCTAATGGTGATATAGATATGAGATATCATCAGATAAATGATCAAGGTAATATAATGACAGGTATATGTAAATCTACTCCTGAAATATTAAAAAATGGAAAAATTAGATTACATGAAGAATGGCAATGGACATCTGGAGATAAAAGTAAAGGCAATTCAATAATAGAAGAATTATAATATGATTTACAGTTTTAAAGGTTATACACCAGTCGTTCACGAATCTAGTTTTGTACATCCATTAGCTGCAGTAACAGGTAATGTTATTATTGGTAAAAACTGTTACATTGGTCCGGGTGCTGCAATTCGAGGAGATTGGGGACAAATTATTTTAGAAGATGGTGTTAACGTCCAAGAAAACTGTACAGTACATATGTTTCCTGGGAAATCGATAACACTTAAAGAAAGTGCTCACGTTGGTCATGGAGCAATAATTCATGGTGCTAATTTAGGTCGAAATTGCCTTATTGGGATGAATACTGTTATTATGGATGATGCTGAAATTGGAGATGAAAGCATAGTAGGTGCAATGGCTTTTGTAAAAGCAGAAACTATTATTCCTAAAAGAAGTTTAGTAGTTGGTAATCCAGCAAAGATTATTAAACAAGTGAGTGATGAAATGATTACTTGGAAAACGAAAGGCACAGAGTTATATCAGCAATTGCCAACAGATTGCCATGAAACATTAAAAGAAGTTGAACCCTTAAGAGAAGTGCCAGCTAATTTACCTACTCAAGAAGAAGCTTATAAAACTTTGAGGGATACTTTTAAAAAGTAGTGCTTAAACCCGGCTCAAATCAATTTCATTAGTTTCTTTTCCGGTAGATAAAGCAATTAAACTTTGCACATTCCCTAAATAAGGTAATAGTGTTAATTTTGAAATAATAAAAGTTTCATAAGCTTCAATATCTTCAACAACTAATTTTAGTAAATAATCAAAGTTGCCACTTACTCTGTGGCATTCAATTACTTCAGGGAAGTTATTAATTTGCTTAACAAATTTCTCAAGATAACTTCTTGTATGACCCTGTAGTGTTATACCAATAAAAACAGTTTGTTTTAAACCTATTTTTTTATTGTTTAATACCGCTACGTACTTTTTAATATAACCTTGTTTTTCCAATTTTTTAATACGCTCAAAAACTGGAGTTGTTGTCATTCCTAATTCAGTAGCAATACTCTTTGTTGTCCTATTGCTATTCTGTTGAAGTAGAGATAGGATTTTTGTGTCTATTTTATCAAGATTATGCTGCATAAGAAAATAGTTATTTATATGGCTGTAAATGTATGTAAAAAAGAATTAAAAACTTAATTAAAGTAATTTGTAAGAATAATATTCTATATATAGGTTAATATGAAGATATTAACGTATTTAAAAGCTAAAATTGATTAATTTTAATTCTTTAAAATTAAAAATATTGGCAGAATTTCAACTTTAAATGCCCAAGATGGGAGAAACATTCCTGCTTTCGCAGGAATCTCTAAATAAATAAAAATGAAACACTGGTATGTCTATATAATGGCAAATAAACCAAATGGAACGATTTATATTGGAGTAACAGATAATATTGAAGAAAGAGTAAAAGAGCATAAGTTGAAAATATACCCCAAATCATTTACAGCTAAATATAATTGTGATAAACTAGTGTATTTTGAAGAGTTTGAAAATGATGATGAAGCAAATATTAGAGAGAAAAGATTCAAAAAGTGGAAACGAGATTGGAAAATCGAGTTAATTGAAGATATGAACCCTAGTTGGATTGATATTAGTATGAATTGGAATTTAAACTTAAAAAAGTTTAGAAATGAGTGAAAAAGAGATTCCTGCTTTCGCAGGAAATTATGAACTTAAAATGCCCAAGATGGGCGAAAGTATAACAGAAGGAACCATCATCAATTGGTTAATTTCAGAAGGCGATAGCTTCAATGAAGGCGATATTATTCTTGAAGTTGCAACAGATAAAGTGGATAATGAAGTCCCAGCACCAGCTTCAGGAACGTTGGTTAAAACATTATTTCAAGCTAAAGATGTTGTTCCTGTTGGAGAAATAATGGCAATTCTTGAGGTTACGGAAGAAGTGAAAGCATCAAAAAAACAAGATGTCAATAAGAGTGGTAGCCAAGAATCTCAGAAAAAGAAGAAAGCTATTAAAAGACCAAAACCTGTTTCAAATTCAAATGAAGCATCTAAGGCATTTAGTGTTTCAAATTCTAATACTTTTTTTTCGCCATTAATTATAAAAATTGCTCGGGAACATCATATTAGTTTTGAAGAGCTAGCACGTATTCCAGCAACAGGAAACGAAGGACGTTTACGTAAAAGCGATGTATTTCAGTATATAGAAGAAGGACGGCCATTTAAGTTTGCACAGCCAATTGCAGAAAAAGATCCAACAGCATATCGAATTCCTCAATTGAGTTTTGATAAAGGAAAAGGCAAAGTAATAGAAATGGACAGAATGCGCCAAATGATTGCAGATCATATGGTGTATTCTAAGCATACATCACCACACGTTACAGCATATGTTGAAGCAGATTTAACTAATATGGTTAATTGGAGAAATGCTAATAAAGTCCCTTTTCAAGAAAAATATGGACAACGTTTAACCTTTACACCATTATTTGTTGAAGCCGTAGCAAAAGCAGTTAAAGATTTTCCAAATATAAATGCATCTGTTGATGGTAATAATATTATCGTAAAAGAAGATGTAAATATAGGTATGGCTACAGCATTACCAAGTGGAAATTTAATTGTTCCTGTGGTAAAAAATGCGGATACTAAAGATTTAAAAACAATTGCTGCTAATGTAAACGAATTGGCTGGAAAAGCCAGAGAAAATAAATTAGGAGGCGATGATATTAAAGGGAGTACGTTTACTATTTCTAATGTAGGTACTTTTGGAAGCGTTATGGGAACCCCAATTATTAACCAACCAGAAGTTGCTATACTAGCTTTAGGAATTATAAAGAAAAGACCAGAAGTTATAGAGACAGAGAAAGGAGATGAAATTGCGATTCGAAGTATGATGTATTTATCATTGTCATTCGATCATAGAGTCGTAGATGGTTTTTTAGGAGGAAGTTTTGTACGTCGCGTTGCAGATTATTTTGAGCAATTTGATACTAATAGAAAAATATAATATAACATAGTTATGTCACATAATATATCAATAAGTAGAGTCACACAATCTAAAGTTGATACTTTAGATTTTAATAACATCCCATTAGGAACCACTTTTACAGATCATATGTTTATATGTGATTATGATAATGGAGAGTGGATAAACCCAAGAATAGAACCTTTAGCATTAATTCCTACACACCCAGCAGCAATGGCATTGCATTATGGGCAAGCAATTTTTGAAGGGATGAAGGCTACAGTAGATGGAGAAGGTAATCCAATGTTATTTAGAGCTAATAAAAATGCTACTAGATTAAACACAAGTGCAGATAGAATGGGAATGCCTGATTTTCCTGAGGATTTATTTGTAGAAGGTTTAAAACAATTAGTAGATATAGAACGAAGTTGGATTCCTCCTGCAGATGGGAGCGCTTTGTATTTAAGACCGTTTATGTATGCAGATGAACCATTTATAGGTATGCGTGCAGCTACACATTATAAATTTATTATTATGGCTTCACCAGCGGGACCATTTTTTAGTAATCGTATTAAATTATGGGCAGAAAAAAAATACATAAGAGCTGCTAATGGAGGTACTGGAGAAGCAAAAGCTGCTGGGAATTATGCTGCAGCTATTCGTCCAACAGAATTAGCGAAAGCAAAAGGATACGATCAAGTATTATGGTTAGATGCAATAGAACATAAATACATTCAAGAAGTTGGTACTATGAATATTTTCTTCAAAATTGATGGAAAAATGATAACACCAAAACGTGATGGTTCTATATTAGATGGTATTACCCGAATGAGTGTGATAGATGTGTTAAGAGATAAAGGCTATGAAGTTATTGAAAAAGCTATAACCTTAGATGAGATAAAAGAAGCTAGTGAAAATGGTGTTTTAGAAGAAGCTTTCGGTACTGGAACTGCGGTTGGTATAGCTTACATTCAAGAGATTGGAGTAGAAGGTAAAACTATACATGTCTCTAATGAAAGTCCAGTAGGATTAGATGTTAATAATACTTTAAATGCTATAAAGACTGGAAAAGTAGAAGATAAGTTTGGTTGGATGATAAAAGTAGAAAAAGAATTAGCTTAATATAATTTGGGCGTTACCTAAAGGTCGGGCTTTCACTACTCGCTCTCTGCGAGGAGCTCAAGCAGACCGTTTAATCCCTAACGCTTAAAGAAAACCATTAAAAAACGTCACTTCGAGTGATTCGACGAAAGGAGAATTGTATCGAGAAGTCTTTTAAAAGGTTCTCGATACAAAATTACAAAAAGTAATTTCACTCGAACTGACGCATAAATATAAAGATGAAAAAAAGTATTTTAGAAAAAGGATTTTCAAAGCTCTGTACTGCGAAAGCAATGGCAGAATTATATGAAGCTAATTTTAAACAAGTTTCGAAATATGTCCATGCAACATCTAGAGGACATGAAGCGATTCAAATAGCTTTAGGATTACAATTATTGCCTCAAGATTATGCTTTTCCATATTATAGAGATGATGCTATGTTATTATCATTTGGCTTAGAGCCGTATGATTTAATGTTGCAGTTATTAGCAAAAAAAGAAGATCCATTTTCGGGTGGGCGTACTTATTATTCTCATCCTAGCTTGAAAGATGATGACAAGCCAAAAATTCCACATCAATCATCTGCAACTGGTATGCAAGCAATTCCAGCAACAGGAGTTGCTATGGGAATGCAATATAAAGAACTACAAGGTCTAGATGATAAAACGCTTAAGGAGTTACCTTTTGTAGTGTGCTCATTAGGAGATGCTTCAGTTACCGAAGGAGAAATAGCAGAAGCATTTCAAATGGCCGCTTTAAAGCAAATGCCAATTTTATATCTAGTACAAGATAATGGCTGGGATATCTCTGCAAATGCAGCAGAGACTAGGGCGCAAAATGCTTTTGAATATGCAGAAGGATTTAAAGGATTAGATGCTATTTCAATTGATGGCGCTAATTTTACCGAAAGTTATAATGCTCTAGAAAAAGTAATAGAAACAATACGTACAGAACGTAGACCTTTTTTAGTTCATGCTAAAGTACCATTATTGAATCATCACACATCTGGTGTGCGAATGGAATGGTATCGTGATGATTTAGATGAAGCAAGGTCTAGAGATCCATATCCAGTTTTAAAACAACAATTAATAGCTGCGGGTTTTTCAGAAAAGGAAGTGGATGCTATAGAAGATTCTGCAAAAAGTAAAGTGCAATCTGATTTTGAAAAAGCATTAAAAGCAGAAGATCCAACACCTAAAGATTTATTCACACATGATTTTGTGCCTACTCCAATAACGGAAGAAAAAGGAGAACGTTCACCAAAAGGTGCTGAAAAAGTAGTTATGGTTGATTGCGCATTATTTGCAGTCGAAGAACTAATGAAACAACATAAAGAATGTTTGCTATATGGACAAGATGTAGGAGGTAGGTTAGGAGGTGTATTTAGAGAAGCAGCAACTTTAGCTCAGAAATTTGGAGACGATCGTGTGTTTAATACACCTATTCAAGAAGCCTTTATTGTTGGGTCTACTGTAGGTATGAGTGCTGTTGGTTTAAAACCTATTGTTGAGGTACAGTTTGCAGATTATATTTGGCCAGGTTTAAATCAATTGTTTACAGAAGTAAGTAGAAGTTGTTATTTAAGTAATGGTAAATGGCCTGTAAGCATGATTCTTAGAGTGCCAATTGGTGCATATGGCAGTGGCGGACCATATCATTCATCTTCTGTAGAAAGTGTTATTACAAATATTAGAGGAATTAAAATAGCGTATCCAAGTAATGGCGCCGATTTAAAAGGTTTAATGAAAGCTGCTTATCACGATCCTAATCCAGTTGTTATTTTAGAACATAAAGGGTTGTATTGGTCTAAAGTTCCAGGAACTCAGGGAGCAACATCAGTCGAGCCAAGCGAAGATTATGTGCTACCTTTTGGAAAAGCTTGGATATTGCAAGAAATATGGAAACAAGAAAATGTAGAAACATTAACTATTGTTACCTATGGAATGGGAGTACATTGGGCTATGAATGCGTCTGAAGAGTTAGGAATGAAAGATCAAATTGAAGTGATAGATTTGCGTACTTTATTTCCTTTGGATGAGGATGCTATTATGAAATCTGTTAAGAAAACTGGGAAATGTTTAGTGGTTACAGAAGAACCTTCTAATAATAGTTTTGCAAGAGCATTGTCTGGAAAAATTCAAGAGGAGTGTTTTAGGTATTTAGATGCACCTATTATGACAATTGGTAGTGAGAATATGCCAGCTATTCCACTAAACTCAACTTTAGAGCAAACCATGATTCCTTCTACTGAAAAAGTGAAAAATAAAATAGAGACATTGCTTAATTATTAGTTTTCGTATATTTCATTAATAATTTAAACTAATGTATATAAAACGCATATTTCCAGTTTCGGGTGTTTTAAAATGGACACGCCGTCATATTCTATTATTTTTTATACTTGCTACAATTCCTGTAATTTTATTTGATGTTTTGCATTGGAAATGGTTGCATATTCCATGGTTACCAATGGGTGTTTTAGGTACTGCTGTAGCTTTTTTAGTAAGTTTTAAGAATAATGCGTCTTATGATAGATTATGGGAAGCACGTAAAATTTGGGGAGGTATTGTAAACACATCGCGTTCTTGGACCATTATGGTAAAAGATTTTATTACTAATACTCATGCTAAAGAAGTTGTAGCAGATGAAAATTTGAGGTTAATAAAACGAGAATTAGTCCATCGTCACGTGGCTTGGTTAACAGCGCTACGTTATCAAATGCGTGTAGATAAACCATGGGAAATGCACAATAAAAGTGCTAAATCTAATGCAGAATTTAGAGAGAATTTTTACTTAGTTTGTGAAGATACAATACCTTTTAAAGAGGCAATAGAACCATATTTATCTAAAGACGATTATAATGAGATTCTTCCTAAAGGAAATAAAGCATCACAAATTCTTGGAATTCAGTCGAGACGTTTAAAAGAACTTATGGATCAAGGGCTGATCGAAGATTTTAGACATATGGAGATGGCGAATGTTCTTGTAGAGTTTTATGGGTTACAAGGAAAATCTGAACGTATTAAGAATTTTCCTTACCCTAGGCAATATGCTACATTAAATTATCTTTTTGTTTGGAGTTTTATTCTATTATTGCCATACGGTGTTATGGAAGGATTTGAAGTTATTGGAGACCGTGTTTTAGAAGAGCTTGCTTTGCATGAAGTACAAACAGATGTAATGCATCGTGTGCAGGAATTTATTGCAAGACATTTTGTATGGTTCTCAATCCCATTTAGTGCTTTGCTATCATGGGTATTTCATACAATGGAGAAAATAGGGGAAAATACAGAGAATCCTTTTGAAGGCGGACCAAACGATGTGCCAATTACAGATTTAAGTAGAGGTATTGAAATAGATATTAGAGAACTAATTGATGATACAGATATTCCAGATCCTTATGTTTGGAGAAATGACATAGTAATGTAGCTGTATTTATTATAAAAGAAAAGGCGACTTAATGAAGTCGCCTTTTTTTGTGATGTATTTTATTTTTGTTCTGGAGGATATTTAGTCATTATCTCGGTAACAAACTCTTTAATTCTAGCTTCTTTTTTATCTATATTACTAGAAGAGCTTAAGTAGCCTTCTCCTTTTCCTTGCCATACTAACTCTTTCTTTTTAGCATCTATTAAATCTATATATAAAGAGCCTTGGGTAGATGTGCTTACGTTACTTCTGTTTCCCCAGTACCATGGACTCCATCCCCAGCCATATCCAAAACCATTCCAGCCATTATTATTATAAATATTTACCTGTTCTCGAGATTTAGTAAATATACTAACAAGAACATCTGGATTTTCAGATTTAGTAAAGCCTTTTGCTAGCATTTCAGCTTCTATAGCACGAAGAATTCTTCGTTTGTCTAAATCACTAATCTTAGCTTTATCTATTCCTGTTTTAAAAAAAGCAAATGTTTTGTATGAATCAAAATTAGCGTCTCTATCATAGTCTGAAGCAACACGTACAGAAGTACATGAGCTAGCTATTATAAATAATAGTAAAATGGGTAATGTTTTAAATAGTCTTTTCATTGCAATGTTTTTTTATAGTTATAACGAGTCTATTAAAGCATCATCTACAGTATTTGGCAATGTTACTTTTAAATTTGGTTCAATATCCATGGCGCGTTTTATAGCGAAAATAGCGCCTTCATTTCGAGCCCAACTTCTTCTAGAAATACCGTTATTAACATCCCAGAATAACATTGATTTTAAGCGTTTTGATGCTTCTTTACTACCATCAAGAACCATACCAAATCCACCATTTATTACTTCGCCCCAACCAACGCCACCACCGTTGTGAATACTAACCCAAGTGGCACCACGAAAACTATCACCAATTACATTGTGAATAGCCATATCGGCTGTAAAACGCGAACCATCATATATATTACTTGTTTCTCTATAAGGCGAATCTGTACCAGAAACATCATGATGATCTCGACCTAATATAACCGTTTCTATGTCTCCTTTTGCTATTGCTTGATTAAAAGCTTCAGCTATTTTTGCTCTTCCTTCTGCATCTGCATATAATATTCTAGCCTGTGATCCTACTACTAATTTATTGTCTTGGGCGCCTTTTATCCATTGAATATTATCAGCCATCTGCTGCTGAATTTCTTTAGGAGAATTCTTTTTCATTTCCTCTAAAACTTGACAAGCTATAGCATCTGTTTTTTCTAAATCTTCAGGTTTTCCTGAAGCACACACCCATCTAAAAGGACCAAACCCATAATCGAAACACATTGGCCCCATAATATCTTGAACATAGCTTGGGTATTTAAAGTCTATCCCATTTTTAGCCATAATATCTGCTCCTGCTCTTGAGGCCTCTAAAAGAAAAGCATTTCCATAATCAAAAAAATAAGTGCCTTTTGCAGTATGTTTATTTATAGCCTTGGCATGACGACGAAGCGTCTCTTGCACTTTAGTTTTAAATAATTCAGGATTATTTGCCATCATTTCATTGGCGTCTTCAAAAGAAATATCTGCCGGGTAATATCCACCAGCCCATGGATTATGAAGCGATGTTTGATCACTACCTAGATCTATATGAATATTTTCTTGATCAAATTTCTCCCATACATCAACAATATTTCCTAAATATGCAATAGAAACTATTTCTTTATTTTCTTGAGCTTTTTTTACTCTAGTAACTAGTGCATTTAAATCTGTGATTTTCTCATTTATCCATCCTTGATCTAAACGGACTTGTGTTATTTTTGGATTTACTTCTGCGCAAACAGTAATGCAACCTGCAATATTTCCTGCTTTTGGTTGCGCTCCAGACATACCACCTAATCCAGAAGTTACAAATAAATGCCCTTTAGGTGTTTTTCCTATTTTTCTAAAACCATTTAATACAGTAATAGTTGTTCCATGTACAATGCCTTGAGGTCCAATATACATATAACTCCCTGCTGTCATTTGCCCATACTGGGTTACACCTAATGCATTGAATTTTTCCCAATCATCAGGTTTAGAATAATTAGGTATCATCATACCATTTGTGACTACTACTCTTGGCGCTTCTTTATGAGAAGGGAATAATCCCATTGGGTGACCAGAATACATAACAAGTGTTTGCTCGTCGTTCATTTCTGCTAAATATTTCATAGTCAATCTATATTGAGCCCAATTTGAAAATACAGCTCCATTGCCTCCATAAGTAATTAATTCATGAGGATGTTGAGCTACTGCATAATCTAGGTTGTTTTGAATCATTAACATGATTGCTGCTGCCTGTTTAGATTTTGAAGGATATTCATCTATTGGCCTAGCATACATTCTGTAATCTGGTCTAAAACGATACATGTAAATTCTTCCATAGTTGTCTAATTCTTCTTTAAACTCTTTTATTAAAGTGCTATGGTGTTTTTTGTCGAAGTAGCGAAGCGCATTTTTAAGTGCTAATTTTTCTTCGGTAATTGTTAATATAGCCTTGCGTTTTGGAGCATGGTTAATACTTGTATCGTAAGGTTTAATAACAGGTAGTTTTGAAGGAATACCCTCTAATATTTGTTTTTTAAATGACATTATTTTGCTTTTAAGATTAATATTTTAGTTGTTCAGGACTAAATATTAACTATGGATAGCGAATGTCTGCGCGATGATATGTTGTCGCGATTAGTACTTTGTATGTTTTAAAATAAGTGTCCAAAGTTTATTTCTTTTTTTTGTTAAAGCCATAAGGGCAATGTCTACAGCCACTTTCACAACAATACCCTCTTTTTAAATGATATTGCTCGGTGAAACATTTGTATCCTTCAGGTGTAAGATAATAGTCTCCTTCTTCTATTGGAATATATTTCTTCATTAATGACAAAGATAATGTAAATTGGAGTGATTTTTGAAAGTAGTATTTTATGATTTTAATATCTAAATATATCGTTCCAAAAGGGTACACAGGAATTACTATTTTTCCATTTGTGTTTTTAAGAAATAAAGCTTTAAAAGCAGATGTCGTTTTAGTTAACCATGAAAAAATTCATTTAAGACAACAATTGGAGCTTTTTATTTTTCCATTTTATATGTTCTATGGTATAGAATTTCTCATTAGACTAGTTATATATAAAAATTGGTATATGGCTTATAGAAATATTTCTTTTGAGCGTGAAGCCTATAGGAATCAATGTAATCTTAATTATATAAAATCAAGACCGTATTGGGGGTTTTATTCTTATATGTTTAATTAATAGTTAGAAATTTATTTTATATAATTGATAGTAGTAGAAAAACAAAACCCATAATATGATTATTATGGGTTTTGTTTTTGTAAAGCTTTGATTAATTATTAATAGAGTGCTTTCTTGTGTAAGAATGTGTCGTCCGTAAATACTATTTTTAGTAATAAACCTCTATTTCCTTTTTCTACACCATTTAATTCTATAGTGTTAGCTTCTATATTATCATAATTTATTAGGTTTCTTCCTAAAATATCAAACACTTGAATACTTTGTATTGTTTTTGAATTTGATATAACGGTTAATTTATCTTTAGAAATTACTTTTATTGAATTATCATCTGCAAGATAATCATCAACAGATAATGTATTATTTGTATATACAATTTCAAATCTATTGTCAAATGTACCTTCGTTAGTGTTAAAAATATAAGGTGAAGATTTTATATCATGTACAATATTTAAATCTTTATCTTTTAAAAAGATATCTTGATTAGTAAATAATGGATCAACATGATCAATCCCTATTCTATATTCTCCTTGATTTACAGCTTTAAAACCTAATGGTACTATATCTGTAACCTCGAAAGGCAGAGGTTTACCTTGAATTGTAAGGTTGTTGTCTGGAGTTACAAAATAAAACTTAACATCATTCCCTCCAAAAGACAGCGCATCTATACCACGATCCCAGCCTAATGTAGCGCCTTCTGCATAGCCAACTAGTATTTGACTAAATGCACCATTGTTATTACTTAAATTTAACCAAAACCTGTGTTTTTCAAATTCTGTATTAGAACTACTAGGGTTTGAACTGTTTGCAGTTCTAAAGAAATTGTTATTGTCGTTTTTTACACGCATAGTATTGTCAAAAGTAGCAGTACCATTGCCTATACCTAATACAAAGAATCCTTGGCCAGAAGCAATGTGTTGTGTTGGTGTTTGACCACCAGTAGCAGCAGTGTTTGTTGCTCCTAGAGAATTTACAGAAGCATAATCATTAGAAGTGTAATTTGCTACAAAATTTGCATAAAATGGATCTGGAATACTAGTGCTTGGAGCTGTATTATGCGTCCATAAATAAGCAGTACCATCTAATAAAGTTGCATTTCCAGCATCATTAAGGAAACTTATAATATCGATAGCAGATGGATATGGATTACCTATTAAATTCCATTGGTCATCATCTGCAGCTACAGCTGTATCTCCTAGAAATACTCCAATATTAGCATCAGTCCCAATTGAAACAGGGATATTTACATCTCCATTGGTTGGTGTGCCTTCAAAAACCGCATTAAATATGGTCTTTATCGATGGATCTGGACTAAAAGTGCTTGGCGCTCTAACAGCGTAACCTATACCTGAAGTCATTACAGAAGATGTAGGGTTTTCGTATGCCCAATTCCCATTCCCATTGGCTACTGTTGGTGTCCAACTATAGAAATTTCCACCTCCAGGAGTATTAGGTGATAAATCGCCTAAAAGATATCCTGAAGCTGTAGTTAATGGAGAGCTCCAATACGTATAATCCAATCTAAACATAGCTTGGCTATCTTTTTCAATTTTTACTATTCCACTATTTGCATCATTATCTATTTGAACCAAGCTTGCAGTGTTTCTTATATCAAAGTTGCCATTTGTATTGACGTCAATCCATTCTGTAACAATAAGATTGTTGCCAGATTGTAACTCTAAATCACCAGTAGAGTTTATAATTATATTTTTAGCGTAAGCATCATATCCAGTTCCAGATATTATAGTTTGATCTGGTATAATTACACAATTGAGAGCGGTTGGAACTCCAACTGGTAACCAGTTTGAAGAGTCATTCCAATCTGTGGATGTGGCACCTGTCCAATATTTTGTCTTATTTGTAATGTCTACATCTATGCTAACATCACAACCATTGGTTAATGTTGCGGTAGCTACAAAAGAAAAGGTGTCTTGTTGTAGTTGAGTTAATGTAGGTTTTATGAATACGGTACTTACAGTGGATCCTGGGGTGTATGGTATAGTCGCCGCTGCATCAGTATAAGCATCAATCGTTGTAGGGCTAGTCCAAGCAAAAGATGATGTTATAGGTCTTGAGCCATACAGTTCTATATTATCTATAGCTACACCATCACACCAGACATCAGCAAAATAACGTATTCTAACTTTAAAATCATTTTCATTGACATAAGTATCTAAATTAAAGGATAGATTAGCCATATTTGTGCCATATCCAACATCATTATCATAAGTTTGTATAGTAGTCCAGTTTAAACCGCCATCTGTAGTTACTTCTATATTTACATTTTCAGGAATAAGAGCATTATATAAATAGCGCGAAAAATACATATCAAAACTTAGGGTTAAATCTGTAAAATCAGAGGTGTCTAATGTTCCTGATTCTAATGCATTTTCTGTGATATTAAATGTCCCAGCATCTGATGTGGCCATAACAAATTTGTTATTTCCAAAACCAGAAGAAATAGCAGGAAACCATACTTGTTCAGATGGGACAAATGTACTTGTGCGTTGTTGCCACATTGTTATAGCATCCTCAGCTGCACTATAGCTACGGATGTTATTATTTGTAAAAGAACCTAAACCAGAGCCTTCAAAATCTTCATCAATTAAGTGCGCAATTTCACTGCTTCCAGTTGCAGAAACCTCAATAATATCTCCTTCTCCACATACTTCTGGTACAGATGGAGTAAATGTTAATGTGGTGGTTGGCCTTATATTTGCTATAATTTTTGTCCTTACTAAAGATTCACAAGAACCATTGTCTGCTGTAACATAATAAGCGGTAGTTGTTGTTATACTTGGCGTAATCCAATCCCCGGTGAGTGTTGTAGCTAATGGCGTAACTGCGACATCACTTGCATACCAATTGTACTGTATTGTACCAGGACTTCCTGTTACAGATAAGTTTACTGTCCCATCTCCACAATTTGCTCCTTCAGTAATAGAGTCTATAGTGGCATCACAACTTTGTATTACTGTAAAAGTATAGTCTTCAGTCTCTCCATATTCTCTATAAGAACCATTGTTTTGAAAATCTTCACATGAATCAAAATCATAACCGTAAGATTCAGTACCAAAATTATTAAAGCTATTGTATATTTTTATACGTATTCTATATTCTCCAACGGCTTGATTTTCTGGTATAATAAAACCAAAAGTAGTACTTGAAGTTGCTATAAAACCAGTATCATATACTAATTCTGATGCGGTTTCTTCAAAAAGACCATCTAAATCCCAATCTACCCATGCTTTGATATGACCTCTATATGATTGCGATTCTAAAAAGACATTAATACCTTGTCCTTGAGCTTGTATACTGTTTGTTAGACCTGAGAAGTCCTGATATCCAATTGTAGCAACAGATGAGTAGCCGTTATTTAAGTTAGAAACATCATTTAATGTTCCTATAAATTCTACATCATCTATATAAAGACTAGCCTCATTATTTGTAGATTCAGGCTCGCAATAAGTTCCAATGTTAGAGGTTGTTGCACTGCTGGTTAATGGAGTTGCCCCATTGTATACAGGTCCTCCAGTACAGGCTATATTGTTATATGAAAAGATGAAAAAATGATAAGTTGTTGTTATGCTAAGACCAGAAGTAGAAAAAACTAAATTATTATCATTATCTATAACTGTATTGCCTGCTCCAATAGTATCGCCTATATTGTAGTTTGTGGCATTCACTGGAACTGGAGTTATACCTGTTGTATTTATAACAATTAAATAATTGTCTGGTGTTGGACTTGCGGCTGTAAAAGTACCAGCAATTGTACTACTTGTGATAGTATCAAAAGTTAAAGCTGTTGGTTGTGCTATTGGAGTTGCACAAACTGGAGGTGATCCAACAATTAATGTATAATCTTCAGCTTCACCACGATCACCAATATTAAAGAAGCAAGAGTCTGGATTTGTATCATAGTTATCTATTAAAATGCGCATTCTATAACTACCAGTTGGAGTTGTTCCAGGAATAACAAAACTGTCATTAATATTTGTTACATAACTACCAGATCCATATACTTGTTCTCCCAAATCTGAGAAATCTAAATCATTATTCCAATCTACCCAGATATTAACTCCAAAATCATTAAAAACTCCAGCTCCATTAAATGTTCCACTAAAATTAACTGTACCACCTGGGATTTGAGTTACAGCTAAGCTAGTAAAATCACCATAGCCTGCAGTAGAAAGACCTGAACCATTATTAGTAATGTTTGTTGAGCCTCCTGTAGTACTGAAATCATCTATGTAAAATTGGGGATGGCCATCCGAAACAGGTATACAATATGTCATAGCTGAGCTTTTGGCATTATTGTTTGATACGCTAGAAGAAGAGCTATTAGTATTATGTTTATTAGCGGTTTTAAAAGATTTTGTACTTTTATTATTTGTACTCCTTAAAGGTGTTAATACATTAGTTGATTTTACTGTTTTAACAGATTTGTTATTTGTTTTATGATTGGATTCAATTTTTTGAATTTTATTATTTTGAATGGAAATGTCTACTCCTCTTTTTAAATTGTTAACTTTGTTCTGAGCATTACTACTTGTTACAAATAATGTGAAGAGTGATATTATAGAATAAAAGATAAAAGCTTTTAAAGAGAACTTTTTAGATGGGTTTAGTTTAAAGCGTAATTTTTTAACCATAGCTATGTAGTTTAACGTTTATAAGGGATACATATTAGTATGTCTAAAAAAGCCTATTTAGATAGAGGTAATGAGTAATGTCTTTTTGAATATTACTTTAGCTTAAATTGTAGGTTTTAATAGTCAAAATAAATATTAATAGATTTGAGGCTATTATAATTTTTTAATGTAAAATTAGAAAAATAACCAATAAATACACGTGAAAGGTATATTTTTTAGATGAAATACATTATTTTTTAACACTTGTAGTTTTTTTCTTTCGTAAATAAAACATTTTTTAACTTGAAACCTTTCGTTTTACAGCAGTCAGTTATTAATCAACAAGTTATTGTTGTTGGTAATTCTTATTTGATAGAGTTAGAGATTAAAAGGGAAGATGAGATTCATTCGATTATCTCAGGTAATAAATATAGAAAACTTAAATACAATTTAATTGCTGCAAAAAATGAAGAAAAAAATGTGCTGCTCACATTTGGAGGAGCATTTTCTAATCATATAGCGGCTACTGCATCAGTAGGAAAAGCTTTTGGTTTTAAAACGATAGGTATTATTAGAGGAGAAGAGTTGAAAGATAAAATTGAAGGAAATTCTACTTTGAGTTATGCTAAGCAATGTGGTATGACTTTTAAATTTATTTCAAGAACAGATTTTAAAAAGAAGGGTGATTCTTATTTTATTGAAACACTAAAAAATGAGTTTGGTGATTTTTACCTCATCCCAGAAGGAGGTACAAATGCATTAGCAATAAAAGGTTGTGAAGAAATTTTAACAGAAGGGGATAGTGATTTTAATTATGTATGCGCACCTGTTGGAACAGGAGGAACATTAGCCGGGTTAATAAATTGTTCAAAACCTAGTCAACAAGTTTTAGGATTTTCGGCTTTAAAAGGAGACTTTTTAAAACAAGATATTAGTAAATTTGCAATTAAGAATAATTGGGAATTAATAACTGATTACCATTTTGGTGGTTATGCAAAAATAAATAGTGAATTAATAACGTTTATTAATCAGTTTAAAAAACAAAATAATATTCAGCTAGATCCAGTATATACAGGGAAGATGATGTTTGGTATCTTTGATCTCATTAAAAAAGGATTTTTTCCTAAGGGATCAAAAATTTTAGCAATTCATACTGGAGGTATTCAAGGTATTCAGGGAATGAATACTTTATTAAAAAAAAGGCAATTACCATTAATACAATAAATAATTAATGAAACATATTTTTACAATATTTTGCATAGTGACACTTTTATTTAGTTGCGGTTCTTCTAAAAAAGTAGTGACAAAAAAAACGAAAGATAAAACGGTAAGAGTTTCTAAGCCATCAAAATCTAAACCTGTTGAAACAAAAAAAGAGGCGCCTAAAGTAGAAGTAACTATAAAAGACACTCCAGAAGTTTATGCTAGTCCTACAGACGAGTATATTGCAATTTATAGTGATATTGCTAAGGATGAGATGGCTAGTTATGGTGTGCCGGCAAGTATTACTTTAGCGCAAGGTATTTTAGAATCTGCTTCAGGAAGAGGGCGATTAGCATCTGAAGCTAATAATCATTTTGGAATTAAATGTCATAGTGGATGGACCGGAGGTAAGATTTACCATGATGATGATGCTAGTCAAGAGTGTTTTCGCAAGTATAAAAATTCAAAATACTCTTTTAGAGATCATTCATTATTTTTAAAAGAAAGAAAACGTTATTCAGCTTTATTTAATCTGTCTAAAGGGGATTATAAAGGTTGGGCAAAAGGATTAAAAAAAGCGGGCTATGCTACAGATAGGAAATACCCACAAAAATTGATTAGTTTAATAGAGCGTTATCAATTATATCGTTTTGATAATGAAGTTTTGGGTGTTGATACTGGAGTGAACGATAAGCACACTGTAGTTGCTGGTGATACTTTGTATTCATTGTCAAGAAAGTATGATGTGTCCGTTCAAACTTTAAAAGAACTAAATGGCTTAGAAAGTAATTCGTTATATATAGGCCAAATATTATACATAAAACCCTTACCAAAAGATTAATTAATTAATGATATATAAACGTAGTAGTGCTTTGTTCGCGCAAGCAGAAACAGTAATTCCTGGTGGTGTAAATTCACCGGTTAGAGCTTTTAAAGCTGTTGGAGGGACTCCAATTTTTGTAAAAGAAGCTAAAGGAGCTTATTTGTATGACGAAGATGGAAACCAATTAATAGATTATATTAATTCTTGGGGGCCAATGATATTAGGTCATGCTTATGAACCTGTTGTAAAAGCAGTTATTGATAAGGCTAAAAAAGGTACCTCTTTTGGAATGCCAACAGAAATTGAAACTCAAATAGCAGAACTAGCAGTCTCAATGGTTCCAAATATAGATAAAATTCGTTTTGTAAATTCTGGAACAGAAGCTTGTATGAGCGCAGTAAGATTAGCAAGGGGTTTTACTAAAAAAGATAAAATTATAAAGTTTGCTGGTTGTTATCATGGGCATAGTGATTCTTTTTTAATCCAAGCAGGAAGTGGAGCAGTAACATTTGGTACTCCTAATAGTCCTGGTGTTACAGCTGGAACTGCAAAAGATACATTACTTGCTAGGTATAATGACCTAGAAAATGTTGAAGAACTAATTGCTGCTAATAAAAATGAGATTGCATGTATTATTGTTGAACCTGTAGCAGGGAATATGGGATGCATACCTCCAAAAGATAATTTTTTGCAGGGGCTAAGAAAATTATGTGACGCAAATAACATTTTATTAATTTTTGATGAGGTTATGACTGGTTTTAGGTTGGCTAAAGGTGGTGTACAAGAATTATATAATGTAAAAGCAGATATTGTTTGTTTTGGAAAAGTTATAGGTGGAGGATTGCCAGTTGGAGCATTTGCTGCTAGAAATGAGATTATGAATTATTTAGCGCCATTAGGTCCAGTATACCAAGCAGGAACATTAAGCGGGAATCCGTTAGCAATGGCTGCTGGATTAGCTATGTTAAAAGCTTTAAATAATGATGCGGATATTTATAATCGTTTAGCTAAAAAAACTGAATATCTGCATAAGGGTATTGAGCAAGTATTATCTAAATATAATATCTCACATACAATAAATAGGGTGGGCTCAATGATTTCTGTGCATTTTAGTAAAACAGAAGTTGTAGATTTTGAGACGGCTGCTGAAGCAAATAATGAAGTTTTTAAACAGTTCTTCCATGGTATGCTAAAAGAAGGTGTTTATATTGCTCCTAGTGCTTTTGAAACGTGGTTTATTACCGATGCATTAAGTTATGCAGATTTAGATAAAACTATTACGGCATGTGATACCTTTTTTGCTAAACATAATTAATAAATGAATGTATAAAAAAAACGGCTTATTAGTAAGCCGCTTTTTTTATGATTTAGAATAGTGATATAATTACTATTGTTTTGTTTTAAGTTCTATTATCTCTTCTTGATTAGTAAGAATTAAATATCTAGCAAAAAGCTCAGGACTCATAGCGCCTTTAATAGATTTTTGTAGCTTTAAATCTGTTAAATCAATAGCGTCTTTATATGCTCTAGTTCCAGGTTTTAAATTTTCTTTTATAGATAACGTTTTTAATTCATGATCTCTAAAAGCATTATAGACGTCATCTAAAGCACTGTCTTCAAATTTTAGCTGTGAGCGTAATTCTTTTGTTTTATTAGCCGCTATTTCGTTAATGCTAACTTTGTCTTGAGCAAAAGCTGTTTGCGTTCCTATAAGTAAAGCAAAAGCGAATAAACAAAGTGTAAATACTTTTTTCATAGTTTATGTTGTTATAATGTTAATTCTCTCAAAGTAAAGCTATTTACATAAAAATAGCAAATAAAAAAGTGTAGATTAGATAACCTACACTTTTAAACTACTAACTACCAATCCAAAAAAAATACGTTATATTTTACTTCTTAATTTTTCTCAATGTTTTTTTCTTTTCGCATAGTTTTTTTACGTTTCTTTTTTCCGCGTTTTTTATGCATACCTCTTTTTCGTTGTAATTTTTCCCATTTTTCCATCTGTTCTGCATTCAAAATGGCTTTCATTTCTCTTTTTGTTGCAATTTGTGCATCTAATCTTTCATTCATTAACTTTAAGCGTTCTTCTTGAGAAGGTTTTTCTGTCTTATCAATATTCTTTAATCGTTCTTTTGCTTTTGCTAAACGCATTTCAGCATTTTTTAAGTTGATTGCATTAACTTTTTGCTGTTGAGCATCGGTTAAATCTAAATGCAATGTCATTTTTTTTGTTTCAAGTTGAGCTCTTTCTTTTGCGCTAATACTAGTTATCTTTTCTAGCTTTTCTTTTTTTAATTCAGCTCGCTTTTCTTTTTTTTGAGCAGTAACTTGGAATGTTATAAGAGCTACAGCTATAAATAATAAATTTCTCATTGTATGTTTTTTTAATTATTGAACACTTTTATGACACGAGAAAATATAAAAGGTTTAAATGTCTTTTGTTTTTAACTTCTAATTAACAGTTTGAGCTTTAGCAATTAATTCAAGAGTAGTTGCGTATAGTGGTTTGTTTTCCATTTTACTTTTTAGCCAAGCAAAATAACTCATTACAAATATATCTTCTTGTTTAGCTTCTATCCAGGTAAATGAATTTTCTACTTTATTATAAAAAGCCATAGTATTTATAATCTCTGGGGTTTTATAGTATGATTCTATTAATTGTAAATACGTAATAACACGTTCTTGTTTTATGCTTTTTAAATAATTAAAATGGTTTCTTTTAAAACTTAATAAGCGAGACTCTACTAAGTTTATATTTTGCAGTTCAATGTGCAGAATAATTTCGATTAAGTTTTTTTTAATAACCCATTCTTTACTTGATTTAGTTTCGTAATAACGGTCAGTGTGGTAAAATGACTTGAAAAGATTGTGTGCCTTTTTGTAGTCTTTAGATTGAATATAATACATGACTAAACTTAAATGAATGTCTAGTAAAGATTCTATGTCTTTATGTTTTTTTAATAGAAGTGTTTCTAACAAGGAAATTGCTTTTTCTTGCTGATTAGAATAGTTGTAATTTAAAGCTAATAATAAGTTGTATTTTAATTTGAATGTAGAATAGTACTTTTTGTTCTTTTCTAGCATATGTATGTGCATTAACTCTAAATGCTGTATGGATTTTTTAAATTTTTTATTCCTAAAAAATGTGTTTGCTACTAAGTATAATACTTGAATGTGGTAGTATAATTGTTTGTTTTTATCTTTTCGAGCTTGTAGTTTTTGATAAGTATTAATTAAAAAAGGCTCTATTTTTAAGTAGTTACTAGTTATAAAAGCAGAAAGACTTACAATTGTAATAAGTTGATACAGAGATTTAAATGACATAGAATCGTTAATACTAACGTTATATGTTTTAAATGTGTTTTTTAAAAATTGTTCAAAATCTAAACCATCACTTGTGAATGTCTCGTTTTTAATGGTTTGTCTAATTTTTGCATATACAATATTAAGTTGGTCTTCTAAGAGATAATTTTTTTGATTGATTTTATACTTTTTAATTAATTGATCTATAGAGATAGCTTGGTTTGTGTAAGCGTATTGAATTTTTGTATGGTAGATTTCATTTAAAATTGCGAACATGAAATGTTCGCTAGCTATAGCTTCTGCTTTGTCTAAAATTTTATAGGCTACTTTATATTGTTTATGAGCTAAGAAGGTTCTTGATGCTAGAATGTATTTAATAATCTGCATATCTATAGAGTTTTCTTCTTCTAAATTTGTGTTTGCTATAAAGTCTATTAAAGATTGGTATAAGC
The DNA here is from genome assembly GCF_947500325.1 of uncultured Lacinutrix sp. GTDB lineage: Bacteria > Bacteroidota > Bacteroidia > Flavobacteriales > Flavobacteriaceae > Lacinutrix. The sequence goes on along the minus strand of NZ_CANMRQ010000010.1, from coordinate 5,440 downwards.
GTTTTCTTAAAGCATGGTAAGCATCTCTTTGAGTTGACTTATATAATTTTTGTTGAATTTCCTTTATATCTAATTCATCTCTGGTTAGTAATTTAAAAAGAGCAATGTTTTTGGTGTCGTTTCTTTTGTTCTTTTTTTCAAGATAATTAATGAATTGTTGTTGTTCATCTGTATTAAATGTAGAAACGATTTCTTTTAAATTGTTCATTTAGTCGTCAGTATTTTTATTACTAATACTTTAAATATAGTATTATTTGTGTTATTAAAATATAAAATATCGTCAGTTTTTATTAAATATTGTTTTTCTGAATACAGTATCATATTACATTTTTGCATTGTAATCATTAAAACAAAAAATATGGATTATCAAACAACTGTTTCTTTAAAAGAAGCCGAGAAAACAAAAAAAAGTAAAAAACTAGAAAACGTTTTTGATCAAAAACCCACAGCAGCCTTTGTTGGTGCATCTTGGACCGCTTTATTAATTGGAATGACCGCTTATTGTATTGGATTATGGAATGCTACAATGGCGTTAAACGAAAAAGGATATTATTTTACCATTTTATTGTTTGGGTTATTCTCCGTTATCTCTGTTCAAAAAGCAGTAAGAGATAAAATGGAGAATATTCAAGTAACCGAAATGTACTATGGTATAAGCTGGTTTACGAGTATTGCCGCAATAGTTTTACTTGTTATAGGTTTATGGAATGCAGATCTTGAATTAAGCGAAAAAGGCTTTTACGGTATGTCTTTTACATTAAGCTTATTTGCTGCTATTGCAGTACAAAAGAATACTAGGGATATTACATTTATTGATAACAACAAAACAGAAAACCTTTAAAGGTTTGTTTTGATGAAAGGTTAACAGGGTTAACCATAAAATGGCGTAATTATTTTGCGCCATTTTAAAATAATTTTAAATGACTAATATGAATTTAAGAACCATATCATCAGAAAAAATAATTTTAACTTTAAGCATATTTACTGCTTTGTTTTTAGTCTTATTATATTTAAATAATACTATTTTTCATTTCAGTTTTGTATTAATTGGTGTGTTACAAGAAATGTTAACAATACCTTGTATATTAGGCCAACCTCTTTTATTATTTTTTGCAGCAAGAGGTATTTATAATAATAGATTCAGAGAAAAAAAATATGTATATGCTGCTATCGCATTGCTTATTATAGGAATAAGTTTTTCTGTGACTATGTTTATTACTTCTTAACCAATTTAAATATCTAAGTTATATGAACTCAAAACTCACAAAAGAATTACCAGAATTGGTTGAAAACGGAGTGATATCTCAAGATGTTGCTTTAAAAATAGAACGTTATTATCAATCTAAAAGCAACGAAAACCCTAATAGATTATTTACTGTTTTTGGTGTTTTAGGCTCTGTTTTAGTTGGATTGGGTATAATTTTAATATTAGCTCACAATTGGGATAACTTCTCGAAAGTAATAAAAACAATTTTTGCCTTTGCTCCATTAGTAATTGGGCAAGTATTAGTTGGTTTCTCTCTATTAAAAAAGAAAAGTGCAACATGGAAAGAAGCTTCAGGAACATTTTTGTTTTTTGCTGTTGGTGCATCTATGGCAATTGTAAGTCAGATATACAATATTCCTGGAAATTTTAATAGCTATATGTTAACATGGATTATATTGTGTTCTCCTCTAATATATCTTTTAAAATCTCATGCGTTAGTGCTATTACATATAATATTCACTACTATTTATGCTTGCGAATATGGTTATGCTTTTGGTAGCAAAACACCTTGGATGTATTTAGTGTTAATTATATTAATAATACCTTATTACATTAAATTAATACAAAATAGGTCTAAAGCAAATATAACCTCTGTTATTAATTGGTTATTGCCTTTAAGTTTTATTATTGTTTTAGGTGCATTTATAACAAAGTTCGATGAGTTAATTTTCTTATCCTATATTATTTTGTTTGGCTTGTTTTATAACTTAGGAAAAGGCCCTCGATTCGATAATTTAAAATTAAGACAAAACGGCTATTTAGTATTAGGCTCTTTAGGAACAGTTATTTTATTATTGATAGCTAGTTTTCGATGGATTTGGAAAGACGTATTAAGAATATCTTCATTTGCAACTACAGAAACTACATTAGTAGCTGTATTATTTATTACAACTGCATTTGTTTTAACCTACTTATTCCTAAAAAAACGAGTCAATAAATTAAATCTATTTCATTTTATATTTATAATCATGACTCTCTTGTTTTTTGTTGGTTTAACAAATGATATTACACCAACAATAGTTACAAATGTATTGTTATTAATTCTAGGAATAAATGCAATTAAAATAGGTGTAGATAAAATGCATTTTGGAATTTTAAATTATGGACTAGTAATTATTACAGCTTTAATATTTAGTAGATTTTTTGATACCAATATGAGTTTTGTTATTAGAGGTTTACTATTTGTAGTTGTAGGTGTTGGTTTTTTTGCAACAAATTATGTTATGCTAAAGAAGCAAAAATCTAAAGCCCAAAAAACATTAAAAAAATAGCTATGAAAAAAAAGAAATTACAATACGCATTTATGCTATTTATACTAGTAGCTATAGCACAATTATTTGTGCCAATACAAATGATTCTTGGTCAAGAAAAAGTTCTAAATGAAGGAGAAGTCTATAAGTTTAAAACAAGACCAATAGACCCAAGTGATCCTTATAGAGGGAAATACATCACTTTGAGATACGATATAAATACTGCAAACACAAAAGATACACTTTGGGAACGAAAGGAAGAGGTTTATGTGTATTTAAAAAAAGATAGTTTAGGTTTTGCTGAATTAGTAGAAGTTAGTAAAACGCCTTTAGCAATAGATAATGATTATGTTTTAGCTGAAACGAGTTGGTATAATAGAAATTCTAAAAAGCTAAATTTTAATTTACCTTTTAATCGTTTTTATATGGAAGAAACGAAAGCAAAACCAGCTGAAGATGCGTTTAGAATAGCACAACGAGATTCCTTACCAAATAATACCTATGGTTTGGTTTATATAAAAGATGGAGAAGCAGTTTTAAAAGATGTTTTAATAAATGATATGTCTATTGCAGATTATATTGAGGAGTAGTTAATATATTAAACATAAAAAAAGAAGATTGATAATATTTTCAATCTTCTTTTTTATAAACACTTCATTTCAAGTGCTTAATTTTAATTGGTGTATACAATTGACGTAGCACCATTATTTTGAACAATTTTCATGTTTCTTTTAGTAGCATAAAAATTTCTCCATCTACCGTTAAGTAAAGGATTGTTTTTTGCATCAAAAACGCTAATTTGTATAACAACATTTTCGTAAGCATCAATTTGTTGATGGCCTTTTGCTGATATTTTATATTTCTTAGCATATATTGGGCTTTCTTTACCGTCGTTCCAATCAAACCATCCTACAGTAACTTCTTCGTCTAGTGTGTTTTCCATGTTAAATGTGTACTTCATAATAAATATTTTAAGATTAATAGAACTGTAAAAGTATACTTATAGATTTGTTTGATTAAGCGTGGTAATACTGTTACTGGAAAATAGGTGTAACTACGTGATGGTTTATCTGCTGTATATGTGTTTAACGCAGAGTATCCAAAATTAACTAACTTTACCAAAACCAATATTAAATTCTATAATACTAATGAAAAAAGCGATATACTTTTTAGTGTTTGCTTGCCTATTATCTTGTAAAGAAGATGTAAAGCCAGTAGAAACCATTAAAACAGAAACTCCAAAAACAGAAATGCAAACCAATTTAGATAAATATGTTAGTGTCAAACTAACAAGCGATTTAAGTGTTTTAACAGAAAAGGAAAAGCAAATGCTGCCTATTTTAATTAAGGCTGCTAATAAAATGAATGATTTGTTTTGGTATGAAGCCTATGGAGATCGTGAAGCTTTGTTAAGTAAAATTACAGATCTTGATACTAAGCAATATGCAAAGATAAATTATGGGCCTTGGGATAGATTGGCTAACAACAAGCCATTTATTGATGGTGTAGGAGAGAAGCCAAAAGGCGCAAATTATTATCCTGCGGATATGACTAAAGAAGAGTTTGAAAAAGCAGAGATAACTAATAAAGCAAGCCTTTATAATTTTGTAAGACGTGATGACGATGGTAAATTATTTACAGTGCCATATCACAAACAATTTGAAACCGAAGTAAAAGAAGTATCTGCTTTATTATTAGAAGCATCTAAATTAGCGGAAGATAAAGGGTTAAAAAAATATTTAGAATTAAGAGCGGCAGCTTTATTAAATGATGAGTATCAAAAAAGTGATCTTGCTTGGATGGATATGAAAACAAACACATTAGATGTTGTAATTGGCCCAATAGAAACCTACGAAGATCAATTGTTTGGTAATAAAGCAGCACATGAAGGTTATGTATTGATAAAAGACCAAGGATGGAGCAAGCGATTAGAAAAATTTAGTAGCTTTTTGCCAGAATTACAAAAAGGATTACCGGTTGGTGATAAATACAAACAAGAAAAACCGGGGACAGATAGTGATTTAAATGCATACGATGTGGTATTTTATGCTGGTGATTGTAATTCTGGAAGTAAAACAATAGCTATTAATTTACCAAATGATGAAGAGGTACAATTAAAAAAAGGAACTAGGCGATTACAACTTAAAAATGCTATGCAAGCAAAATTTGATAAGATATTAGTCCCTATTTCTGGAGTATTAATAGAAGAAAGCCAGCGTAAACATATTACTTTCGATGCCTTTTTTGAGAATACTATGTTTCATGAAGTGGCTCATGGTTTAGGAGTTAAAAATACTATTAACGGTAAAGGTACAGTAAGAACATCGTTAAAAGAATATGCAAGTGCTTTAGAAGAAGGAAAGGCAGATGTTTTAGGATTATACATGGTACAGCAATTACACAAAAAAGGAGAGTTAACTAACGATTTAAAAGATAACATGGTCACGTTTATGGCAGGAATATTTAGATCGGTACGTTTTGGAGCTTCTAGTGCGCATGGAAAAGCAAATATGATACGCTTTAATTTCTTTAATCAAATGGGAGCTTTTACTAGAAATGCAAATGGAACTTATAAAGTAAATTTCTCTAAAATGGAATTAGCTATGGAAATGTTATCACAAGTTATTTTAGAATATCAAGGTGAAGGAAACTACGATGGTGTTGGTAAATTTGTTGCCAACTACGGTGGTATAGAAGAAGAACTTCAGAAAGACCTAGATAGATTAAGTGCTGCTAGTATTCCTGTAGATGTTGTCTTCGAACAAGGTACTTCAGTATTAGGTTTGTAAAATAAAATCATAAATAAAAAAAGGCTTCAGATACTTCTGAAGCCTTTTTTTATTCGGTTGTCCCGTCCTGAAATAAGTTGACAAAAAATCGACTTATTAATGAAAAGTAAAGAGAACAAAAGAGTTAAACGAAC
>NZ_CANMRQ010000009.1 GCF_947500325.1 uncultured Lacinutrix sp. | reverse complement strand
ACCACTATTAAAAAGAACTTTAAAGCTCACTTTACGCTTAAACGTTAGAAGAGAAAATACTTTAAAGCATAAAAAAACCTGAACAAATTTGTTCAGGTTTTTTTATAATGAAGCTTCTTTAGATTATTTGTACTTTTATGGAGAATTACTCTCTAAAAATGCGCAGATTACTTGCTGGTTTATTAATTTTTATATCATTACTTCAAACTGAAGTCTGGTCTCAAGACATTTCTATTTTTCAACAGTATAATGGGAGATATGATTATTTAGCTATTGGCAATACTCTTAATCCGGCAGAAAATAATATTGTACAAAGTTTTTGCGAAATCTTACCGTCATCTCAAGCAACATTAAATGTAGATGCATCCTCTACAGTAGTAGCTGCTTATTTATATTGGGCAGGTTCTGGACTAGGAGATTTAGAAGTCACTTTAAATGGCACATCAATTGTTGCCGAAGATACTTACAACACCATCTTTACAGATGCAACTTTTGGTGACCTTAATTATTTTTCTTGTTATGCAAATATTACAAATCAAGTATTAGCAGAAGGAAATACTATTTATGAACTTTCAGATCTAGATATTTCTGAAACTTTAGCAAATAATCCAGGACACTGCGAAAGAAGAACCAATTTTGCTGGTTGGAGTATTTATGTTATATATGAAAATAATACACTTCCTTTAAATCAGGTAAATTTATTTCAAGGTCTAGAAATTATCAATCGGAATGTAACTGAAAAAACTATCTTTTTAAATAATGTTAATGTACTAGATAATGATAATGCAAAAATCGGTTTTTTAGCTTGGGAAGGAGATAATGCTCTAAACTTTGGAGAGTCTTTATCTATAAATGGCAATATTATTTCAAATCCACCATTAAACTTAGCAGATAATGCATTTAATGGCACTAACACTTTTACAAATTCAAATACTTTTTACAATTGTGACTTAGATGTTTATGGTATTGAAAACAATATTAATATTGGAGATACACAAGTAGAAATTAAACTTACAACTGGAGGTTTAAATAATAATGGTGTATTTCAAGCCGACTTAATAATTATTAACAATATAATTACAGTATTAAATAGCCAATTACCAGATGCAACAATTGTTATAGATAATATTGTAACAAATTGTGGTGACAGAATAATAGATATTGATTACACCGTTTTTAATACTAATAGCACAGATCCTTTACCAGCAGCAACACCTATAGCTTTTTATGTAGATGATATTTTATTAGCCCAAACTACAACCCAAAACGTAATAAATATAAATGGGTCTGAAAATGGAAGCATTTCAATTTCAATTCCTTCAACTATTCCAGATGATTTTTTATTAATAATTGCTGTTGATGATGATGGTGATGGAAATAGTACAGTAATTGAAATTTTAGAAAGCAACAATACTACTGAAATCACTGTAAATCTTATACCATTACCAGAGACGTTTCAATTAAATGCCCTAAACAATTGTGATGAAGGTTTAAATACAGCTATTTTTAATTTAGAATTAATATTAAGTCAGGTAAACATAAATAACTATGATGATTTCATATTTTATGAAACAATTGAAGATTTACAAAATAATTCAAATAATATTATAAACCCTCAAAATTATCAATCTCAAGAAACACCCCAAACGATTTACATAAAAGCAGAAAATTCTATTTGCTTTGATATATATGAATTTCAACTACTAACAGAAAACTGCCCTCCACATATCCCTCAAGGCTTCTCTCCTAACAATGATGGCTATAATGATTTTTTTAATATACAAGGTCTCTATTCAATATTTGAAAATCATAAATTATTAATTTATAGTCGTTACGGTAAATTAATTTTTGTTGGGAATAATGATCTAAAATGGTATGGCATTTCAAATAGAGGTATAAACCAAGGAAAACTGGTACCTACTGGAACATATTTTTATGTTTTGAACCTAAATGACAAAAATTACGTATCTATTACTGGTTGGGTTTACTTGCAAAATTGAAATTAAAAGATGTATTTCGTCGATAAAATTTGCATTTAAACATAAAATCGTTAAATTTGAACACTTTAGCCGTATTAACCCAAATCGTTTGGCCTTTAGTATATTAAAGACTGACTAATAGAAAAAAAAATTGAAAGTAAAAACCCTTAATAATTACGTCAATCATTTAGCCTATTTAATTGTATTCACTTGTGCTTTGCAACTTAACGCTCAGCAAATAACAGTAGATAATACTCAAACGCCAGAACAACTAATTAATAGTTTAGTTGAAGGTTGTGTTGATGTTACAAATATTTCATCTCCTGTAAATGGTGATGTTAATGGATTCTCAAGTTACGGTTCTTTTCAAAGGGCAAATTCAAATTTTCCATTTGAAAATGGAATAGTTCTCTCTACAGGAAATGTAAATTCAGCTGGAAATGTTGTAAATACAAATGCTTTAAATGAGGGAGATACTGCATGGCAAACCGATCCTGATTTGGAAAATGCTTTAGGCATAAACAATACATTAAATGCAACATCAATCGAATTCAATTTTACTTCTGCTTCAAGTACAGTACAATTTAATTACATTTTAGCTTCTGAAGAATACTTTGCTGACTATCCTTGTAATTATTCTGATGGGTTTGCTTTTTTAATTAAAGAAGCTAATACCACACAACCTTATCAGAATATAGCTGTTATTCCTGGAACTACTACTCCTGTAAATACTAGTACTATTCATCAAGAAATAGTTGGATTCTGTGATGCTGAAAACGAAACACATTTTGAAGGCTATAATATTGGAGATACAAATTTCAATGGTCGTACAACGGTAATGTCTGCATCTGCTACTATTACTCCAAATGTAGAATATAATATTAAACTTATAATAGCTGATCAAACAGATAGAAATTTTGATTCAGCTGTATTTATAGAAGGTAATAGTTTTACAGATAACGTAACTTTAGGACCTGATTTTTCAACTTGTGATGCGTCTTCTGTATTAAACGCAGATACTAATAATCCGCAAGCTACATACGAATGGTTCTTAAATGGTTCTTTAATAGGAGGTGAGGTTTCAAGTACATTAACAGCTAATACTTCTGGTACCTATCAAGTTATTGTCACTGTACCATTAAATACAACAACATGCACCTTTGAAGACGAAATTAATGTTACTTTAAATTCAATCCAAACTACTACTCCACTTTCTGATTTTACTCTATGTGATGATGCTTCTAATGATGGAGTAGAAAATTTTGACCTAACAACATTAAATACGTCTGTAGAAAATAATTTACCTGCTTCAAATTATACAATCTCATATCACATTTCAAATCAAGATGCTATTGATAATGTAAATAGTTTTTTAGCTCTTAATAATTTCCAAAACCCCCAAACAGTTTTTATTCGTGCTATAGATACAAACTCAGGTTGTGTCTATATATCCAATGTTAATTTAATAGTCAATCCGTTTCCAACTATAACACAACCCAATCCAATTGATATATGTAGTAATGGAAGTGGAGAAGCTACTCTTACAGATATTGATTCTGAAATAACAAATAACAATGCAAATTATAGTGTTACCTATCACTTTTCCCAAGTAGATGCCAATACTGGAGCTAATGCAATTCCGTCTCCATATACTCCTACAAATACTACTGAGCAACTATTTATTAGAGTTATAGATGTAACTACAGGTTGTGTTGCTTTTACAGATATAACAATTCAACAATTAGATAGTCCAAATGTAAATACAGATGTGCAACAAATTAATGCTTGTGAACAGGATGATGATGGTTTTGAGATTTTTGACATAACAAGTGTTGCCAATGATGTTTTACAAGGCGCTACAAATGTTACTGTAACATATCATCTTACAATAGAAGATGCGAATAATAATGTTAATCCAATTACAAATCCAACCGCTTTTCAAAATACTGAAGCAGAATTGCAAATAGTTTATATAAGAATTTCAAATAATAATAATTCTTGTTATGAAATAGTTCCTATAGAATTACATGCAAATCTCCTTCAAACTGGTACAAATATTCAAAATTTTGGCACTTGTGACACAGCCCCTAATGATGGGTCTGCAGATTTCGATTTACAAAGTATTACTACTTTTATTGCTAATGGTTTACCTAATATCACTATCACTTATTATGAAAGCCAAGAAGATTTGGATAATAACGTAAACCCTATTGACGATAGCGTTCCATACACAGTTAATAACAGTTTTCATACACTATACATTTTTATAGAAGATAGTACATGTACTAATACAGCTGAAATTGGTTTTATTGTAAACCCAGCTATTAGTATACAAAACCCTGGACTTCTTAATTATTGTGATACAAATGATGATACATTTACTTCTGTTGATTTAGACAGTTTTAATACTATTATTAGTGTTGGTATCGCTTCTCCTATTGTAGAATATTATGAAACTTTAGTAGATGCTGAATTACAACAAAACCAACTTCCTCCTTTTTATGATAACACCTCTAATCCATTTACTGTATTTGTTAGAGTTAGTGGTAATGGCAATGGATGTAGCGATATTATACCTGTTCAAATTGAAGTTTTACCAGCTCCAACGGTAAATACGCCTTCCAATTTTGTTATCTGTGATGATGATCAAGATGGTTTTTCAATTATTGATCTAACAACAAAAAATGTTGAAATAAACACTGATGCTACAACAATTATTTCTTATTATTTATCTGAAGATGACGCCAATAATTCTGTAAACGAAATAACAAATAATACAAATTATAATGCACAAACAGCTACTGTTTATGCTAAAGTAGAAAATAACACCACTAGTTGTTATGCCTTAGTTCCAATCGATATTACAGTTAACACTTTACCCGATTTTCCAAATATCTCAAATTTTAGAAATTGTGAGACAGATGGTAACCAAATTGCCGATTTTATACTTGCAGATAAAGACGTCGAAATTTTAAATGGACAAACAGGTAAAGAAGTCTTTTATTTTGAAAATGAGACAGATGCCATAAACAAAACTAATATAATTGATAAAAATGCTGTCTACAATAACACATCACAAATTCAAACATTATATGTCCGTGTTGAGAATATTACAGATACAACATGTTATGGGATTTCAAACTTTATCATTGAAGTAGGTTCTGTTCCAATTTTTAACGCTCCTTTAGATGTAAATGTTTGTGACGATAATTCTAATGACGGTATTGATACTTTTAGTTTAAGTGACAAAGCCGCGGAAATATCTGCAAATAGTACAGATAACTTAACAATAACTTTCTATAATACATTAGAAGATGCCGAAAATGAAGTAAATGCAATACAAGGAGATACGTTTACTAATACAACTAATCCACAGCAACTATTTGTTAATATAGATAATGGTACTTATTGTAAAGGCATTGCTACATATGAGTATAATATTATTCAAGTTCCTGAAATTAGTAGTGCTAGTGATTTAACACAATGTGATACAGATACTGATGGCAGTGTAACTTTCGATTTAACAATAGTAGAAGTTGAAGTTTTAGCTATAAGACAAGACAATATTATTGTTAACTATTATGCAAATGAAGCCGATTTAATTGCCGGAACAAATCAAATTCCTAATCCTACCAATTATAACAACACTTCCAACCCGCAAACAGTATATATAGAAGCTTATAATACAATATCTAACTGTGGAGCAAACGTTTCTTTTGATTTAATTGTAAATCTACCACCCGAAATTGCAAACATAGCTGTATATGATACTTGTGATAATGAAGATGATAGTTTTAACTTAAGTGAGACAACAGAAGCACTTATTGGAACTCAAGAAAATGTAGTATTAACTTTTTATTCTTCGCTAATAGATGCAGAGAACTCACAAAATGCTTTAGATACAAATTATAATTATGTTACAACAAGTGATACTATATTTGTAAGAGCAGAATTTAGTACAACTAATTGTTTTCAAATTAGTTCTTTTAACTTAGTAGTTAATAACATACCAAATCTAACACCTCAAAATCTTGAAGCATGTGATGATGATTTCGATAATTTTTTAATGTTCGATTTATCTCAACAAACACCGATAATTCTAGGCACTCAAAACCCTAACGATTTTACGGTAAACTATTTTGAAACTGAAAATGATGCTAATAATAATACGAATGCTATATCAGATTTAAATTATAATGCAGAAAATGAACAAATAATATATGTTTACGTTGAGAATAATACAACAGGTTGCTTTTCTACTACAAGTTTTTCTACTTTAGTTAGACGTAAACCTGAGGTAGATATTACTGATCAAGTTATTTGTTTAGACAATTTACCACTAACTGTTTCTGCTGAAACAGGTGTAAACACAGATTCTTATTCATGGTCAACTGGTGAAACATCTTCAGTAATAGAGATTGATCAAGTAGGTAATTATTCTGTAACTGTGACTTCTAATTACGGTTGTACTACGACTTCTAACTTTAGTGTAACAGAATCTGAAGCAGCAGTTATTGAATTTACAGAAACAATTGATTTTGGAAATCCAAATAATCTAACTATTACCGTTTCTGGAATTGGCGAATATTTATATCAATTTGATAATGGAGCGCCTCAAGAATCTAACTTTTTTGCCAACGTACCAATTGGACCGCATACTATAACAGTTATAGATTTAAATGGTTGTAATTCTACAACAAAAGAGATTGTTATTATAGATGCTCCTCAATATTTCACTCCAAACGGTGACACTATTAATGAAACATGGCATATCACTGGTGTTGAATTATTAGAAGGTACAGTTGTAAGTATATTTGATAGATATGGTAAATTACTATCAGTTATAACACATTCGTCTCGTGGTTGGGATGGTAACTACAATGGTAACCCAATGCCTGCAACAGATTATTGGTTTCTAGCTGATGTAAAAAAAGGAGCTATTGAATTTCAAGTAAAAGGCCACTTTGCATTAAGACGTTAAAATGCTTTAACATATCTTTTTGTTATACTATTTCTTTTGTTACTTATCTTTGCTTTTTAATTGCTGTTGATGAGAAAATCCCTTTTAATACTCTTAAGCTTCTGCTGTTATGTTGCGACTTCACAAAACATAAGTGTAGATAGTCAAACCTATACGCCACAAGAACTTATTGAAGACATTTTAATAGATAGTGATTGTATTTCTAACGTTCTAGTAACAAATGTAGTTGGTGGTGATTTTAATAATACAGATCAAAGCTATGGTTATTTTGATGCTACTGGAACTACTTTTCCTTTTCAAACAGGTATCGTATTAACTACAGGGAGATTAAATAATGTTCAAGGACCTAATACTTCTTTAAGTGATGATGATGCTCCAAATTGGAATGGAGATTCAGATTTAGAAAATGTTTTACAAGAAACCAATACAACAAATGCTACAATTATTGAATTTGATTTCACATCTGTAGCCGATCAAATTAGTTTTAGATATATTTTTGCTTCAGAAGAGTATCAAGAAGGCAATCCAAACACCTGTAATTTTTCAGATTTATTTGGTTTTTTAATTCGTCCAGCAACTGGTACTGCATATCAAAACATTGCGTTGGTACCTAACACGCAAACACCTGTAAAAGTGACGACTGTGCATCCAGATATTCCCGGTGGTTGTGGGCCAATAAACGAAGCGTATTTCGAAAGCTTTAATGGTAGTGTATCTCCAATTAATTTTAATGGACAAACTACCGTTTTAACAGCTACAGCCCAAACAATACCAAATCAAAATTATCATGTTAAGTTAGTTATTGCAGATGAACAGAACTTTCGTTTTGATTCTGCTGTTTTTTTAGAAGCTGAAAGCTTCGAATTGAATACTAACTTAGGGCAAGACAGATTATTAGCTAACAATAACCCTGTTTGTGGAAATGATACTATTACACTTAGTGCATTTCAACCAGGAATGACAACTTACAAATGGTTTAGAAACAATATTGAATTGATTACAGAAACAAGTGCTACATATGAAGTTACTCAAGAAGGAACATATAATGTAGAAGTTACTTTAGATAACAGCTGTATTTCTTATGGTGAAATTGTTATTGAATACGCACCAAATCCTATTGTAGCAAATACAACACTTTTTGAATGCGATATAAATCAAGATGGATTAACAACATATAATCTTTTTGATTCGGCAGATAATATAACAATGAATAATGCTAACATAGGAGTTACTAACTTCTATAGTAGTATTATGGATGCTCAAATGGAAACTAATGCCATTAGTAATCCAAATAATTATAATAATACTAGTATTCTTCAAACAGTTTATGCTTCAGTTATAAATCAAAATACTGGATGTAAAGCTATAGCTGAAGTTATATTAGATATTTCAACAAATACATTAGCACTACAAAATTACAACACTTGCGACGATGCTATTGTTGATGGTTTTACTACATTTAATTTAAATGATATAAGAACAACTATTCAATCTAATGTTCCCGTAAACTCTACCATTTCATTTTATAATACTATTGATGATGCTTTTACTGAATCTAATATTATAGATGGAGATTTTGAAAATACTATTCAAAACACGCAAACTATTTTTGTAAAAGTTACTACAGATACAAATCAATGTTATGCTATTTCCCAATTAACATTAAATATTTTATTTACTCCTCAATTGTTACCAGATGAATCGGTTTTATATTGTTTAAATAATTTTCCTGAAACTATAACATTAACTGGAGGTATAACAAATGATTTACCTAGTAATCACTATTACCAATGGTTTTTTAACGGTGTAGACACAGGTATAGATACAAGTTTTATTGAAGTTAATGAAATAGGGACTTATACCGTAGTGGTAACAGATCCAAATGGATGTTCTAACACTAGAGATATTACAGTTTTTCCATCTAGTGATCCTACAATTGATGATTTAACATATACTGAACTCACTTCTAATAACTCAGCAACAATTATGGTCTCTGGTGAAGGAGATTATGAGTTTGCAATTGATAATGCACTTGGTTTTTATCAAGATGAAAATATATTTACAGGACTAACCCCTGGATTTCATACAATTTATATTAGAGATAAGATGGGTTGTGGCTCTAATTCAATCACTTTTTCTATACTAGGATTTCCCCAATATTTCTCTCCAAACAATGATACTATAAATGACACATGGAAACCTTATGGAACCAACGAACAATTTAATAGTAATTTAAAAATTTTAATATTTAATAGACACGGAAAATTATTAGCCGAAGTAGATTCTGTTAAAGGTTGGAATGGCATTTATAATGGTTTTGTTTTACCAAGTGATGATTATTGGTATATTATTAATCATCCAAACGGCAAACAATACAAAGGCCATTTCGCCTTAGTACGTTAAGACTAAAACTTAACTTTTCTTCTTAAAAAAAGCGTTGATTTTTCATTAATTTAGCTAAATGAAATTCAAAATTGAATCAGAGTTTAGTCCTACAGGAGATCAACCTCAAGCCATAAAACAATTAGTAAATGGTATAGGCTCAAATGAAAAACACCAAACGTTACTAGGAGTAACTGGTTCTGGTAAAACGTTTACTGTTGCTAATGTTATTAAAGAAGTACAAAGGCCTACTTTAGTTTTAGCACATAACAAAACATTAGCAGCTCAATTATATTCTGAGTTTAAACAGTTTTTTCCAAACAATGCTGTTGAATATTTTGTATCGTATTATGATTATTATCAACCAGAAGCTTACATTCCCACTTCTGGAGTTTATATAGAAAAAGACTTATCTATTAATGAAGAAATAGAAAAGATGCGTTTAAGTACAACATCTTCTCTACTCTCTGGGCGTCGAGATGTTATTGTTGTAGCATCAGTATCCTGCTTATATGGTATTGGAAACCCAATAGAATTCCAAAAAAATGTAATTACATTAAAACGTGATCAACAAATTTCTAGAACAAAATTATTACATCAATTAGTACAGAGTTTGTATTCTCGAACTGAGGCCGATTTTAAACACGGTAATTTTCGTATTAAAGGTGATACAGTTGACATATTTCCAAGTTATGCTGATGATGCCTTTAGAATTCATTTTTTTGGAGATGAAATTGAAATGATTGAGCAATTCAATATTCAAACAAATAAAGTTATTGAAGAATATGATAGATTAAATATCTATCCAGCAAATATGTTTGTAACTTCTCCAGATATATTACAGAATGCTATAAAAGCTATTCAAGATGATTTAGTAAAACAACATGATTATTTTAAAGAAATTGGCAAACACCTAGAAGCAAAACGACTAAAAGAACGCACAGAGTTTGATTTAGAAATGATACGTGAATTAGGGTATTGCTCTGGTATTGAAAACTATTCTCGTTATCTTGATGGTAGATTACCTGGCACAAGACCGTTTTGTTTATTAGATTATTTTCCTGAGGATTATTTAATGGTAGTTGATGAAAGTCATGTTACTATCTCACAAGTACACGCTATGTATGGAGGCGATAGAAGTAGAAAAGAAAACCTAGTAGAATATGGTTTTAGATTACCAGCTGCAATGGATAATCGTCCATTAAAGTTTGAAGAATTTGAAGCGCTTCAAAATCAAGTCCTATATGTAAGTGCAACACCAGCAGATTACGAATTACAAAAAACTGATGGTATATATGTTGAACAAGTTATTAGACCTACAGGCCTTTTAGATCCTATTATTGAGGTTCGTCCTAGTTTAAACCAAATTGATGATTTAATCGAAGAGATACAACAACGTGTTGAAAAAGATGAGCGTACATTAGTAACAACACTAACTAAACGTATGGCAGAGGAGCTAACTAAATACCTAAGTAGAATTAATATTCGTGTAAGATATATACATAGTGATGTAGATACTTTAGAACGCGTAGAAATAATGCAAGATTTACGTAAAGGTATATTTGATGTTTTAGTTGGAGTAAATTTACTACGTGAAGGTTTAGATTTACCTGAAGTCTCTTTGGTTGCAATTTTAGACGCAGATAAAGAAGGTTTTTTACGATCGGCTAGATCATTAACGCAAACCGTGGGTAGAGCAGCTAGGCATCTTAATGGAAAAGCTATTATGTATGCAGACAAGGTTACTAAGAGCATGCAAAAGACAATTGACGAAACCGAATATCGCCGTACTAAACAAATAAATTATAATACAGAAAATAACCTAGTACCTACTGCTTTGAATAAAAGCTTAGATAATGCATTAACTAAAAATTCAGTAAGTACATATAGCTACGAATTAGAAGCTGCTCGAGCTGCAGAACCAGAAAGTGAATATTTAAGTAAACCAGAGTTAGAAAAGAAGATACGAGAAAAGCGTAAACTTATGGAGCAAGCGGCAAAACAATTAGATTTTATTATAGCAGCTCAATTACGTGATGAAATAAAGGCGTACCAAGAAAAACTAGAGAAGTTAAAATATTAATTATACTGCACTTTAAAAATATCTATTAATACCTCAGCTGGCACAATCATATCTGGAAAACCTTCCATTAGATATAATACTTTTGTAATAGACTCATGATTTAATCCCATTCTTAAGCCATAATTATAAAGTTTTACAACTTCACTTCTAGTACGGTCATTGTCAATATGCATTAATAATACTAAGCGGTGAAATTGAACAATGCGTTCACTATGCGATTTTAAGTTTATGTAATTTATTGGATGTTCTATTAAATAATCAAAATCCTCACGAGAAATTTCTAACTGTTTAGCAACACCTAAAAGAAAACTATATTCAATCTTTTTTATATTTTTATCTGCTTTAGCAAAAGCTATCATCTCGGATAATAAACTTAGTTTTTCTACTCTATTAGGCATAACATGAGGGAATTAAAATGTATACTATAAAATTAAGGATAAATGTTAATTAATAATCGTAGAAAGCACGTCACTTGTCGAAAAATGACTAGTTTTACATCGATTTTAAGTGCTCTTTATCAATACTTTAGCCTTATAAAAAGCAATAAACACAGTTAAAAAACTAATTTTCAACATATTACACATGACTAATAACGATATAT
The DNA here is from genome assembly GCF_947500325.1 of uncultured Lacinutrix sp. Taxonomy (GTDB): domain Bacteria; phylum Bacteroidota; class Bacteroidia; order Flavobacteriales; family Flavobacteriaceae; genus Lacinutrix. The sequence goes on along the minus strand of NZ_CANMRQ010000009.1, from coordinate 115,170 downwards.
TTAAAAAACTAAGAGTTGCTCATAAGCTTCGTGACGATGATATTATTAAAATATTAATGCTTGTAGATTTTAGAGTTTCTAAAAGCGAATTAAATGCTTTTTTTAGACGAGAAGATCATCCCAATTATGTAGAATGTGGAGATCAGATTTTACGTAATTTTTTAAATGGTTTAATTATTCATCTTAGAGGTCCAATGCCTAAAAAAGGTGAAGAACCCCAAAAAAAGGCTTCAAGAAAAGTAAAACCTAATCCTTACGGTAATAAAAAGAATTTTAATAAACCTAAAAACAATAAAAAGAGCAACGATTAAAGTTGCTCTTTTTATTTAGGGCTATTCAGATAAGTAATTAAACTTTATCTCCGATTTTTAGACTTCTTATTTATTTTCCAGCTATAAAAACCGATTTTGGTGCTTCTTTTCCAATCGAAATATATTCTTCTTTCTTTAAATCACTAAAATCTTTACCATATAATTCCTGAGCACGAACTTTATACACAGTCTCAAAACCTTGATATACTTCAGCTAGATTAGTTAAATAGTTTTTAAAGTTATCTGTATCATTATATTCTACTCTTATTAAATAAGCTGTAGATTGTCTGGCAATATGATTTTTTACAAAATTATAAACAGTCTCTCTATAATTTCCTCCCTCACTTATATTAATATTAAGGTATTCTATACCATCTAGTGTCGCTACATTTCCATTATGCGTTGCTTTACTTAAATCTGGTTTTACAGGAATAGAATCATCATGAGAAGGATTAGCCCAATGCATTGGTGGCACTAGAAACGGCTGAATCATTTGTTTTCCAGAGTCTGTCTCTCCATTATATAACACTTTCCTCCTATCTATATTTCTCAACTCTGCTTGTACTTCACTTAGTGTTCTCATACTCTGGTTTCCTTCTATTTTAAATCGCACTAAATAATGTCTCCCTATACCAACTTCTGTAAGAATAGGTTCAATATCCTTGATATTGATAGTTTTGCCATTTACAGATATTATATTATTTGATATGGAAAACACAAGTTCTGCTTGCCTCCTTAATTGTTCTTTTGATTCTTTAGATAAGTTATTATAATTATTCTTAGCCATTTCTCTTAGTTCATCAGAAATATCATCTGTTTTTTCCGAATTACATTGAAATAGTACTAGACTAAATAATACTGTACATGTTACTGTTAGTGCCATTTTTACTTTGCCACTAAATCCTGATTTATTGTTTGTCATCATGGTTATTCTCTTTTTTATAAATGATAAATTAAAATTGTTTACCAACCCGTATGAGTTGTTGCTGACTAACTCGCTTAAAAGTAAGGTTTGGTAATCTACTAAGGAATAACCCGTATTTATTATTTTTTGATCTACTATATATTCATGTGTTGTCTTTAAAGATTTTATAAGCGTCCATAGTAATGGATTAAACCACAAAAATGAAGCTATGAATTGTACAAAAATTAAGTCTATTGAATGTCGTTGCTCTATATGAACTTTTTCATGAGCAACAATTTGATTCAGTTCTGGAGTATCAATTTTTCCTTCATAAATGAAAGCATATCCAAAAAATGAAAATGAAGCGATTTCACTTGGTAATTTTACTACCGTTACATCATTAATTTTAGTTTTGGGATATAAAAAAACCATTCGTTTTAATCGCCAAAGTGCCCAAAGTAACTTAGATAAACAGACACAAACACCAATACCATATATACCTAATAATAACTTGATCAAAACAGAGCTCCAATCTACTGGTACTCCAGCTATTTCTTTAGAGTTTGCAGATACTTCTTTAGATATTGGTACACTAAAAGCGTTCGATTCCCAATCCTGTATAGCATCATAATAAGACATTCTAAAATCGTTAAACTCTTCAATAGAATGATCTACTGCTGCTATTTTACCTTTGCTAAAATTAAAACTCATTAAAGGCAACAACAATGAAAAAACAACTATTCCTATAAGGTAAAACCTATTAAAATTAAAGCATGTTTCTTTTTTCATAATAAATTCATAAAGCAAGTAGAATACTAAAAAGATAATACTAGACTCTAATAAATATATTCCGAATTTTATCATTACCTCTTAGTTTTTAGTTCTTCTAGCATTCTCATAGCTTCATCCAATTCACTCTGTTTTAACTGTTTACTTTCTGTAAAAAAACTAACAACTTGAGATAACGAATTATTATAATAATCGGTAACAAGTCGCTTCATTTGCCCCTTACTATACTCTTCTTTACTAATTAACGGATAATATTGATGAGACTTACCATATGCTTTATAGCCTATAATTTCTTTCTGCACCAATACTCTCACAATTGTAGAGACTGAATTATAAGGAGGTTTCGGGTTAGGATATTCTTCGATTATATCTTTGATAAACCCTTTTTCTATATCCCAAAGAATCTTCATTATCTTCTCTTCTACCTTAGTTAGCGTTACCATTACTTTATGAGTTTTATTAATCAGCAATACAAACATATAACTTATTTTTAAGTTACACAACTTATTAATAAGTTATAGAACTTAAAAATAAGTTAATATATTATCCTTAGAGTTAAAAGCACAAAATATAACGCACAAAAAAGAGCAGTGTTAAAAACACTGCTCTTTCAATATAGTTTAAAATAAATTTATTGCTTACGCTAAAACAGCTTGCACTTTATCTGCTGCTTCTTGAAATTCTGTTGCACTCATTACATCTAAACCAGAACTATCTATAAGTTCTTTGGCAATGTCTGCGTTTGTTCCTTGTAAACGTACAATAATTGGTACATTAATAGCGTCTCCCATATTCTTATAGGCATCTACAACACCTTGTGCTACACGATCACAACGTACAATTCCTCCAAAAATATTAATTAATATCGCTTTTACTGCTGGATCTTTTAATATAATTCTAAATGCAGCTTCTACACGTTTAGCATCTGCAGTACCACCAACATCTAAAAAGTTAGCTGGCTCACCACCTGCTTGCTTTATTAAATCCATAGTTGCCATTGCTAAACCAGCACCATTTACCATACAACCAACGTTTCCATCAAGATCAACATAGTTTAATCCTAATTCACCAGCTTCAACTTCTATAGGGCTTTCTTCACGTAAATCACGCAATGCAGCTAAATCTTTATGACGGTATAGTGCATTATCATCTAAAGATACTTTTGCATCAACAGCCATTATTTTATCGTCACTCGTTTTTAAAACTGGATTGATTTCAAATAAAGAAGAATCAGACTTTACATAGGCAGTATATAAAGACGTTACAAATTTTGTCATATCTTTAAATGCTGCACCAGATAAACCTAAATTAAAAGCTACTTTTCTAGCTTGAAAAGGTAAAATTCCTGTTGCAGGATCTATTTCTTCAGTAAATATTAAATGAGGAGTCTCTTCTGCTACTGTTTCTATATCCATTCCACCTTCTGTAGAATACATAATCATGTTGCGACCATTACCTCTATTTAAAAGTACTGACATATAATATTCTTCAGGTTCAGAATCCCCAGGATAATAAACATCTTCTGCAACTAAAACTTGATGTACACGCTTTCCTTCTGCAGAAGTTTGAGGTGTAACCAAATCCATTCCAATAATCTGTCCTGCAATAGTTTGTACTTCGTCTAAGCTTTTAGCTAGCTTAACTCCACCACCTTTTCCACGACCACCTGCGTGAACTTGTGCTTTAATAACATGCCACCCAGTACCTGTATCTTCAGTTAATTTCTTAGCTGCAGCAACTGCTTCATCAGCATTTTGAGCAACAATACCACGTTGGATACGTACGCCAAAGCTGCTTAATAATTCTTTTCCTTGATATTCGTGTAAATTCATCTTTTTTGAAAGTAAAATTTTAGAGTCACAAAAGTAAATAATCACAATAACTTACCCTAATATTTAATTATGAAAAAAAAGCATAGCAAAATAGACTTATTTAAATTGTTAAATAATTAACAAAATGTTTAAAATGTGTAATATTAAGTGATATAAATTTTTTTAACCTTCAGAAAAAATAACTTTGAAAAAAAATTAACTCATGCATAATAATCAATTATTAAAAATAGCTAAAGATTTTGGGAGTCCAGTTTATATATATAACTCTGAAACGATTATAAAACAATATAAACGTTTAAATACTGCTTTTAACAAAGTTAAAAAAGTGAAAATTAATTATGCAGTAAAAGCACTCTCAAATATTTCTATTTTAAAATTGATGGATTCTTTAGGAGCTGGCTTAGATACTGTTTCAATTCAAGAAGTAAAACTTGGTATAATTGCAGGGTTTCCTGCTGAGCGTATTATTTTCACTCCAAACGGAGTGTCTTTAGAAGAAATTGAAGCTGTTGCAAAACTCGGTTGTCAAATTAATATAGATAATCTATCAATTTTAGAACAATTTGGAACCAAATACCCAGATATTCCAGTTTGTATTCGTATTAACCCACATGTCATGGCTGGTGGTAATACAAATATTTCTGTGGGGCATATTGACAGTAAATTTGGAATTTCAATACATCAAATCCCACATATTCTTCGTATTGTAAACAATACAAAGATGACTATTAACGGTATTCATATGCATACAGGAAGTGATATTTTAGACATTGATGTTTTTCTTTATGCGAGTGAAATATTATTTGAAACAGCTAAAAATTTTAAAACTCTAGAGTTTATAGATTTTGGATCTGGTTTTAAAGTACCATACAAACCTGGAGATATAGAGACCAATATTGAAGAGTTTGGAGAAAAATTAAGTGCAAGATTTAATGAATTTTGTAAAGATTATGGAAAACAATTAACATTAGCATTCGAGCCTGGAAAATTTTTAGTGAGTGAAGCTGGTCAATTTTTGGCGAAGGTTAATGTAGTTAAACAAACAACTTCTACAGTTTTTGCACAGATAGATTCTGGATTTAACCATCTTATTCGTCCAATGCTTTATGGAGCTCAACATGAAATAGAAAACATCTCTAATCCAAAAGGCAAAGAACGCTTTTATAGCGTTGTTGGTTATATATGTGAGACCGATACTTTTGCAAACAATAGACGCATTAATGAAATAAATGAAGGCGATATTTTAGCTTTTAAAAATGCTGGCGCCTATTGTTATTCTATGGCTAGTAATTATAATTCTCGTTATCGTCCAGCAGAAGTTTTATGGCATGAAGGCAAGGCTCATTTAATTAGAAAGCGAGAAACTTTTGATGATATCTTGAAAAATCAAATAGAAATAGATTTGAAACCAAAAATAAAAGCTGTCAAAGTATAACTTAAAAAGCACTTCAATTGAAGTGCTTTTTTTTATTTACATTTTTAAAATCTCCTTTTTTTTAACTACCTTTAATAATACGCTAAAAAACAGAGTTTTAACTGTTTTATTTATGCAAATTAATTTTTGCCCTACTTTCTCTATCTAGACTACACTTATAATATAAAAACAGCCTATTTATATAGGTTCCAATTATATATTAACTAAAACCACAATTATGAAAAAACTTATTGTATTTCTAAGTATTGTAGTCTTATTTACAAATTGCAAAAACAATTCTCATCGCTACACACAAAATTCTAAAGAAATTGAAACTGTAAAAACTACCATTAATTATTACGACTATCACCAATGGGATAGTTTAGCATTTAGCTATGCGGATACAGCTAAAATTTATTATAATTCTAGAAAACATATTTTAGCTCCTAGTGATTTAAAAACATATTTCACAAGAAATAGTGAAAGTTTTTCCACTCGTGCTTTTGAAGATGAAAGCCGCGAATATGAAATGATTGAAGATAATAATGGTAAAAGATGGGTGAATTTCTGGGGCCTATGGAAAGGACATTTAAAAGCTAACAATAAAGAAATTATAATTCCCGTACATATTACTTATCAATTTGAAAAAGGTAAAATAGTTACTGAATTTGGTTATTGGAATACCGGAGAACTTGAGGAAGAATTAAAAATTATAGCTTCTCAAAAAAAAGTGGTTGAAGACACTAAAGAAGATGTAAATAAAGTTATTGAAGAAATTGAAAAGATAGAAGATATAGAAGAAACAGATTAAAATACTGTCTTCTTAGATACACCAATTTAAAAGTCAATGTATTTTTATAAAATCAAAAAAAGCACACTAATCACATAGATTAGTGTGCTTTTACACATAGATATAATATAAGTTCCTCAGTAAGCATTTATACTAACTAATCCTTAGTACTTTTTAAGGGTGTGTTAATCCAGTATGCTGAAGCATCTGTAAAATTTTCATTAATTATAGATTCGCTCAAAACATCTCTTTTGTTTACAAAAACAACGTGCTCTGTACTTGGTCTTTGTTTACTTTCAAACACTTCTTGAACAAACAACTCTCTATATTGATTAGCTTTTACATATGTAACTTTCCCTAATTTTCTACCTACAGCATCTTGTACACGTTTTATTTTATATGTTAAATCTTTCATAGAATCTTCATCAAAATCCCCTCCATTTTTCAATGTTCCTTTTACCAAAGTTATCTTAACTATATTGTCTTTTGTAGCAGTAATTTTATTAATTTTTAGCTTTTTCTTTTTATAAATAAATCTAAAATTCTTCTTATTCTCTATTGTTTTTTTATTTAGCTTATTATTAAATGTTACAAAAAAAGCATTTTCAGATTTATCAAAAGTAACATCATCTATTTTAAAATTATCTTCACTTTTAACATCAAAACGATTATTAAATGATATATAATTTAGATACATTTTATCTCCTTTAGGTTTATACTCTATCTTCACAGAGTAAAACGGAGATAAATCATTAGCTTCATACCCATAGTATTCTAATTTATGAATAGCAAAAGTATTATAGTTAATATATATTATTCCATCTGCAGTATTTTTAACACCTGTAACTTTTTCCTTAGCAAAAAACTTAATTTCATAAATAGGTTCATCATTTAGATATAATTTTTTTGACAATCTAAACTCATGATTTAATAAAAAGTTTTGCTTAAAAACATCTATAAAAGAAAATGATTGCTTTGCATAATTTCTAATCACATTATGGATATTTAAAATACTAAGTTCGTTTCCACCAGATCCTCCAATTGTAGCACCTTTAATAAACTTCTGTCCTTTTTCACTATAAGCTATCGCTAATAAAGAATCTCTAGGAAACTCAAGATTACTCTTAAAATCACAGAGCACTGTTTGGTTATCTTTATAGAGTAGAGCATTTGTATGAAACCCAGCATCAAAGACTTCCATAATTCCTTCATTTAAATTAAAAAACTTTTTATTCAAAATTTGATAATCTCTATAATAGGCTATATAAGAGTGTGGTATCTTAGGATAGTTATCATTAATTTTTTTTATTGCCCTATCTACAATTTTACGAGCAGGAATAAACTCTTTTTTCTTTTTTGATCCTTGAATAACAACATTGTCTAAGGATTCTGTTTTTGATTCTAATCCTATAATATTTACAATATTATCTTCTAAGGTGTTTACTTCTATTTCTAATGTCGCATAACCAATAGATGAGATAATTAATACATCATTTGACGCCTTATATATGTACGGTAATCTAAAATAGCCATCTTCATCTGCAACAACACCTTTATCTTTACCCTTAATACTTACAGTAGCATACACAACACCTTCTTGGGTGACTTCGTTTATTATTTGTCCTAATATTTCTTTGTTTTCTTGAGCGATTATTACATTGGTTGATACAAGCGAAAAATATGTAATAAAAATTAATAAGCGTAATTTCATTTAGTTGATTTTTATGTCTTTGATTTCTGAGATAAATGTTTTGTTATTTGTAGCGCCTTCAATAAATAATTTAATGTCTTTTAATTCACTACTTGGTATTTTAATATTTAAATTCCCTTTAGAATCTATAGTTAGATTAGTGTGCCAGCTAATCGTACCGTATTTATTAAAAAAGTCATTTTGTTTTGAAACGTAATTAGGAATATAGAATGACTTAGTAACACTAAATTTTAAAGGAATATCGTACTTAATATATACATCTTCTTTTTCTACTATTTCTTCTTCAACGAGATAATCTACTTTTGTCTTTATTCTTATTAAACCAGCTGTACCTGCTCTCATTCCTCCACCAATACCGGCTTTATTAATTTCTATATATTCAATTTGATTCATTCTTAAATTTGCTAAAACTTCTAAATTTTGATGTAGAAGCATTCCATTAAAATAAACCAATGGAATTGAGCTTGAGTTTTGTTCATAAGTGCTATGCTCATCCAATCGAGATAATGAACTATGTTTACCTCCGCTTTGAACTACAGAGGAAACTCCATTATTATTATCATCTATTGTTCGTACAGAATTATCTCTATGATGATTAACACTATTATTCGTAATAATAAATTTCCCAGGAGAGTCATTTACAGTAAAGCCTTTATCTCTTAGGTAACGTACTAATGTTTGATATTTAGTACTTGTTGTTTCATCTATAGCCTCAACTTTACCTAAACTTCTATTTTGTAACTTTTCTAATTTAGTATATGCTTTCTTTTTTTCTATGAACACCTCTTCTAAATCTTCGACTCTTTTCCATGTTATAATATTGTTTGATAAATCTTCAGTAACAGATAAGAAACCTACATCTAGAGGCTTAATAACACTCTGTATTCCTGGTATTTTAGATGGACTAAAACTTAATTTCAATTTTGGTTTTAATATCTGCCCTGTTGCAGTAATTTCACCTATTTGTATTTGCTCGTCATTTACCGGAAACAATTCAGATTTAACAAAAGATCTATTTTGAGAATCCAATCTTGCAAATTCTAAAGGGCTATTTAATATTGGATATAAAATTAATCTCGCATTATTTTCTGTTAAAGCAGCTGCTGTATAACTAACACCTATTTCAGAATCAAAATCGTATTCTGGAGGATTTTCAAAGATTGCTTCCCAATCATAACTACTCCAACCTTGTGTAATTAATAAATTATCTAAATCATATTTTTTTTGATTAGAAATATTTGAAAAATAGTAATGGGCTTGTTCTACATATCCTTTTACATAAGGTTGCAATAAAACATATGAAGCTATATTATGGTGTCTAGAATTTGACACTGTTTTTGAAGGTAAAACCGAAACACTAAAACGATTTAAATCATTGACTTTAATACCTTGGTAGGGTATTTTAATTAATGTTGAGTCATTTCTACTTTCTGTTTTTACAGTTTCAGAATTTAGAAAATTAAGTCCATTGTAGTTAAAATATTGACGCTCTAATATTGGAGTATTGTCTTTATCAAAAACAGTTAATATATTAATACCACTATATAAATCTTTTTTAGGTAATTCTACTCTTAAATCTTTTTTACCCTTAAAAGCGAAAAAAGTTTCTTTTAACTCTGTACCATTATGTATTGCCAATTTATATACTTGTTTACTAATATTTGGCAAGGTTTTAAGATTAGTTTTAAGGTTTAAAACTAATTTGCCATTTGCATCTTGTAGGCTTAAAACAATACCTAAATTTTTAATATTATCAATGGCAATATTATAATCTTTGTTTTCGTAATTGAATATTGCTTTATATGTTTTGTTTGCCTCAGGTTTAAAAATAAATTTACCTATACCCAATTGATTTACTTTAAATGTTGATACTGTTATATTACTAGCATCAACAATTTTTCCTTCTATAAACGGTACCCCAAAACCTAATTTATTTTTAATAATAACACCTACTGTATTATCAACAGCAGCTAATACATGTCCACTTTCACCTAAAAACTGTGCGTCTAAATCAGTTTCTACAACATTACTATCTTCTTTATTATCTACTTTAGGGTCTAGAATTTTTACTGTTTCTGTAAAGAAGTTTTGCTCTTCAAAATTACGCATCCAATTAGTATAAACTTTTACTATATAATTACCAGAAGTAAATGAGTCATTAATTTCGAAATCACTAATTGCAATACCATTATTAGTCATTACAAGTTTACTATTAATGATTTTTCCTTTAGCGTCTGAAATAGTAAAGTATGCATTAGATGTTTCTGTTGATAATTCTTTTGTTGTTTTATCAAAAAAGTAAGCTTGAAGCCCTATAGATTCACCTTTTATAAAAGTAGATTTATTAATATGTGTATAGACTAGCTCTCTATCCATCTCTGCATAATCACTATATGATTCTATTAAATCATAATCTGCATAAGGAGATTGAGCATTTATATTTTGATTAAAAAAAACTAATACTAATACTAAAATAACTTTTCTCATATCTAATTTATTTTAATGTTTTTAATTTCTGAAACAAATGTGCTATTGTTAGTTACGCCTTCTATAAATAACTTTACACTAGAAAGTCCTTTACTAGGTATTTTTATAATTAATTCGCCATTAGCATCTAATGTTAAATTTGTATACCAACCAATAGTTCCAAACTCATTAAAAAAATCATTTTGCTTTGACACATAATTAGGAATATAAAAGGACTTAGCAACACTAAATTTTAAAGGAATATTATATTTAGTTGAGATTTCTTTCTTTTCTATTTCTTTAGTTATTTCTGAAGGTATTTTAGTTTTAATCCTTATCAATCCAGCACCGGCTCCTCCACGCATTCCTGTACCTGCTCCAGTTTTATTAATTTCTATATATTCAATTTGATTCATTCTTAAGTTTGCCAACACTTCTAAATTTTGATGTAACATCATACCATTAAAATATACAATTGGAATTGAGCTTGCGTTTTGTGCATAATCAACATATTCTCCATTTCTTCCAGCCAATCTTGAATTATTATTATCTCTTAGAGAACTATGTTGATCTAATTGAATAGCTTGCTGTCCTCCTGTAGCAACAGGAGTATAGTTTGTTAACCTAACAGACTTATCTCTATGATCATTAACCAAATTGTTAGTTATAATAAATCTCCCAGGAGAATCATTTACTGCAAACCCTTTTTCTCTTAAATATCGCACCAATGTTTGGTACTTAGTACTCTTTGCTTCATCAATAGCTTCTACTTTACCTAAGCTTCTATTTTGCAACTTTTCTATTTTTGTATATTCTTTTTTCTTTTCAACAAAGACCTCTTCTAAACTCTCTACTGCTTTCCATGCTAAAATATTATTAGATATATTTTTTTCATCAGTTACATTTACCAAAACATTTCCTGGTTTTATTATATTATCTATTTCGGGTACCGAAGAAGGATTAAAACTTAATTTTAATTTTGGTTTTAATATTTGTCCTGTAGCAGTAATTTCTCCAATTTGTATTTGCTCATCATTTACTGGAAATAACCCAGATTTAATAAATGATCTATTTTCTGAATCTATTTTTGCAAATTCCATTTGACTATTAAGTATAGGATATAACATCAACCGTGCATTACTATCTGTTAAAGAAGTTGCTGTATATGCAATCCCTTTTTCTGCATCATAATCATATTCTGGAGCGTCTTCAAAAATAGTTTTCCAATCATAACTACTCCAACCTTGAGTAATTAAAAGGTTATCTAGATCATATTTTTTTTTGTTAGATATGTTTGAAAAATAATAATTAGCTTCTTCTATATATCCTTTAACATATGGTTGTAATAGCGTATACGAAGCTAAATTATGATGCCTTGAATTAGCCTTTGTTTTAGCAGGTAATACAGATATACTAAATTGATTTAAAACCTCAGAATCTATAGCATTATATGGAATTTTAACTGTAGTAGTATCTTGGCTAGTTATTACTTTAGGCTCTAGAGAATTTGTAAAACTCAAACCATCATAGTTAAAATACTGACGCTCTAATATTGGGTTATTATCTTTATCAAAAACTGTAAAAATATTAATACCTGTATATAGGTCCTTTTTTGGCAACTCTATTCTTATATCCTTTTTATTTTTAAATGAGAAAAAAGATTCTTTTAACTCACTACCATTATGAATTACTAGTTTATATACATATTTACTAATAGCGGGTAACGTTTTTGAATTAGTTTTAAAATTTAAAACCAAATTTTCACTTGCATCTTTAACATTTAATACAATACCTGTATTTTGTATTGTACTTATAGCTACTTCATAGTCTTTATTTTCGTAATTATATTTTGCCTTGTACGATTTATTTAATTCTGGTTTAAAAATAAATTTACCTATTCCAAATTGATTGACTTTAAAAGTTGCAACTGTGGCATTATTTGATTCTACTATTTCTCCTTTAACAAAAGGTACACCTATACCATATTCATTTTTTAAGACAACACCAATGGTATTATCAACATCTATTAATATATGCCCGCTTTCTCCCAAAAATTGAGCATCTATTTCTGGTTTATTTACTATATCTTTATTTACATTATCTAATACAGGATCTAATATTCTAATAGTTTCGGTAAAAAAGTTTTGCTCATTAAAATTTCGCATCCAGTTGGTAAAAACCTTAACGTTATAATTTCCAGAAGTAAACAAACTATCTATTTGAAAATCACTAACCGCTATACCTGCATTTGCCATTACTAATTTACTCTTAATTACTTTTCCTTTATCATTAGAAATAGTAAAGTAAGCATTAGACGTTTCGGTTGATAGTTGCTTCGTTTCTTTATTAAAAAAATAGGCCTGAAGACCAATAGCTTCTCCCTTTACAAAAACAGATTTATTAATATGAGCATAAGCAACCTCTCGTTCCATTTCAACATACTCCATATAGGACTCCAATACATCTAAATCAACATAATCTGTTTGCGCAATGTTATTTTTTGAATAAAAAATAACGACTAATAGTAAAATAATTTTTTTCATAACTAATCTATTTTAATAGTTTTTACTTCAGAAATAAAAGTGCCATCGTTAGATACGCCTTCTATATATAAATTAATATTTGAGGATTTATTATTGAAAACTTTAAGGTTAAGAGTTCCGTTTTCATCTGTACTTACATTAGAGAACCAATCGATAATACCATATTCATTAAAAAACGGACTATCGTATGTACTATACTTGGGGATATAAAATCGTTTGGCTACATCAAACTTTAAAGGAATCTCAAAAGCTCTAGATACTATTTTTTTAGGTTTTTTCTTTGTTGTTTTAAAAGGGTTAGTTTTTATCTTAATAACACCTGCTCCACCGCGCATTCCTGCTCCAATTCCAGCTTTATTAATTTCAATATAATCTATCTCTCTCATACTAAAATCTCTTAAAACACTTAAGTCTCCATGTAGTATAATCCCATCTAAATATATTACAGGAATATTATCAGGCGCCGTTACTCCTCTATGTGATGCAGCTCTACGGTTATAAATTTGAAAACCTCCAAATGAACCTGCTTTGTTTTCTAAAACCACAAATCCTTTGTTGCTTAAGTACCTTCCTAATGTTTGATATTTGATTTTCTTCTCTTCATCAAAAAATTCAACCTTACCTATTGTTCTCTTTCTTATTTTTTCAACTTCTGTATATTTCTTTTTGCCGCTAATTTCTACTTCCTCTAATTGCTCTACCTTTTTCCATCCTTTTAAATTAAAATCTTTAAAAACATTATTTGTAGTTGTATTAAAATTATTAACACTTAAAAGAGTTTCTTTTTTATCTATAATTAAATCTGGAATTTTATCTGGACTAAATTTTATAAATACCTTTGGCTGTGTAGGTTTACCTCTAGAGTTTACTGCTCCTATTTCGATTTTCTCATTACTTATTGGTAAGAATCCAGATTTTTCAAAGGATTTATCCTCTTCTTCAATTGTTACAATCTCTAAAGGGCTATTTAATGTTGGATAAATTATTAATTGCTTATTATCATCATTACTAAAATTAGCCACATAACTTACTCCATCTTCAAAATCATAAACATAATCTGGTGGATTATTAAATATGTTTTCCCAATCATAACTACTCCAACCTTGTGTGAGTAGTAAATTATCTAAATCATATGCCTTTCGTTCGTCTACTTCTGTAAAATAATAATGAGCTTTTTCTATAGTGTTTTTAACATAGGGTTTTAATAAATTATAAGATGCTATATTGTGATGGTGATTATATGCTTTAGTATTTTCTGGCAAAACAGAAATACTTAAACTATTAAATAACGACTTATTTATATTAGAAATAGGAATTGAAACTTTAATAGAATCTTTTATTTTATCAACTATTGGCTCTTCTAACCTAGCGACTTTAATTCCTTCATAATTAAATATTAACCTTTCGAGGATTGGTTTATTATTTTCGTTAAAAACTGTAATAATATTTATACCTGAATATAAATTTCTAAATGGTATGGCTTTAACCAATTCATTTTTATCTGTAAATGCTATAGTAGTTTCCTTTACATTTTTACCATTATGTATAATTAGCTTGTATGGCTTGTTTTTTATTTTAGATAACGTTTTCTCATTAGTTTTAAATGTGATTGATAAATTATCTTTTAATTTATTGGTAGTAAAAATGACTCCTTCTTTTTCAATACCTTCGATATTGAAACTATAATCTTTATCTTCATTATTTATTTTAACTCTATAACTTTCATTTTCTAATGGTGTAAAGCTCATTTTACCAATTCCAAATTGATTTAGTTTAAAAGTTGTAACCACATTATTGCTTTTATCTAAAAGACTTCCTTCTAATGATGTTACACCTAATCCTAAATTATTTTTTGCGATTACACCTATAGTGTTATTTACTCCTAATAATAAATGACCTCCTTCTGGTAAAAGCTGAAGATCTAATGTCCCATCTGCTTCTTTTGGTTTTATTTTATTCTCTATTTCTGGATCTATTACTTTTATTTTTTGAGCATAGAAATTTTGTTCTTCAAAATTTCGCATCCAATTTGTATAAGCCTTAATAGTATATTCTCCAGAAGTATATACATCATCCAAAATAAAATCATTAATGGCAGTACCATTACCTACCATAACCATTTTTTTTGCAATTACTTTATCATCCTTATCACTAATCGTACAATACAAATTAGTTGTCTCATTAACCAAAAGTTTGGTGTTTTTATCTAACACGTAAGCCTTAAAACCTATAGATTCTCCTTTTATATAGGTTGATTTGTTAAGATGTAGATAGACTATTTCTCTATCCATCTCTGCATAATCATCGAAAGCAGAAATAAGATCTTCTTGATATGAGTTTTTTTGAGAAAATGATAATTGGAAACAAATAAGTAATACTAGAAAGAAGTAGTTTTTCATGTGTGAGTTTTTTGATTGTTAGCATTAAGTCTTGGTCAAAGACAAATTTTTCACGAAATAGAAAGCCTAATTAAAACCTTGTTTTCTAAATTCAATTCTTATTTAAGTACTATAAATTGACTTAAATAAAAAGTAAATATTTCATAAAAAATTCACATAATAAATCACAAAAATCACACCAAAAACTACTTTATGTTAAATTTTTCTAAAAAAAAAGCTAAATAAAATTAGATAGTGATTTTTTATAAATCCTGATAAAAAGTTAATCCATTATTATACAGGTCATAAAATGCAAACTCTCTAGTTTGCCATTCTGTATCTCTAACTTTAGTATCCTTATGAAACACATCTCTATCTTTAAGTTCATTAAATAAACTCTCAACATTTTGAGTTACTATACGTAACATTGGAGTATTAAAACCTAACTCCCATTCTTTAGAATCATGCCATTGTAAATGTATCTCTATATGATCTCGGCGTATACCTGCGTATGTTGGTTTTTTAGAATCGTCTGCAAATGCAATTTTAAAACCTAACTTATTTACATAATATTTTAAAGCTTCCACTACATCTTGCACTGGCAGTATTGGATGAATTTGATGTAATAATGGTTTTTGCATTATTTCTTAACTGTTCCCGTAAAGTGATTTACTTTTGGGTTAATAGGATTTCCTGTTATACGTCTGTATGAAGCTAACTGTCCGCAATGCCATATTGCATCACTTATTGGTCCATTAATATTATTCCAATAAGGAATTTTATTATCACCAAAAATAATCTTGTATTGAGAAATATCTGTACTTGTCCTTAAAATATTTGCAGCTTGTTTTAAATTTAAAAGTGTTTGTTTTCTTAATTCCTGAAAATTCATTTCAATTTTCTCGTTTCTAGAATTTGCCTTTTTTAAAGTTGAATTTAAAACAATTAGTGATAAATCATATATATGCTTAACAGTTTCCATTGATGTTCTAACAGAATCGGTTGGCCTATAAGCTAAATCTTTATCACTTAAACCTTCACTAGCCCAATAAAAACGAAAACCAAGAGCATCTACTTGTTTAGCTGCAACAGTTCCTGCTGTAAATTTTTCTGCATTTTCTGGAAGTTGGTAATATGGTAATTTTTCTTCTTGAGCAGCAACAACTGTTGTTAATATAATAGCGAAAATAAAAAAGTATTTTTTCATGAATTTTTAATTTAATTTTTAGTCTTAATTATTCTTTTAATTTCAACATTACCTTTCTTAGTTTCAAAAATAAAAAAATAAGCCCCTGGTTTAAAATCTTCTATATCTACAATAGTTATAGCAACTGTATCAATCTTTTTTGACTTTATTAATTTTCCATTTAAATCGTAAATATGGAGTTTTAGATTACTTTCCTGCCTTTTATTATTAATATAAACCTTGCTTACTGTAGGATTTGGGTATAGTTTAACTTCAAAATCCTCATATTCTTGAACACTTAAAACAGCACTTCCATATATAACTTGATCTCCATTCGCAGCAGTAACTATTAATGTCTTACTATTTACGTTTTGGATAATAGAATAAGTAAATGGAGTGCCTTGATTATCAAAATAAAATGAAAAATAAATGCTTTCGAAATTAATATTCTCTATAAAACTACAACCACCACCAAGTGTTGCGTTTAATTCTGTAAATGAAAAATTAGACAAAGTATCGTCAAAAGTTAAAACACCTCCTAGAGAGTCACAAATAGTAGACCCAAAATTAATAAAGCTATTAAAATCTGTAAACTCTAACGACCTTGATATATTCTCATTAACTGAATTTGGCGGAGTTGTACTTACGCCAGAGATAACAATATCTTCTATATACCATACATTATCAAATAGTTGAGAATCTTGTGCATTAATATTAATTGAAAATATAACAGTAATTATAAATAGTAGTACTTTTTTCATTTTTTATTTTTTTCTAACAAACTTAATGAAATAACAGTATTTTTTTTATAGTCATTTCATATTTGAATGAAGACGATTCATATTCGTGATTTTATTAAATTTTCAGCAATTCATTAGATAATTATTAATCTTTAATTTCTTTAATATCTGCAATATTTGATGTTCCATATTTATCGAACAAATACACTAAACTTGTCATAGTTGCAGCTCCTAATTCTAATTCTCTTTTATTTACTGCATCAAAAGTATCATTACTTGCATGGTGATAATCAAAGTAGCGTTGAGAATCTGGACGCAAACCAACCAATACAATATTATCATTCTTTAACGGACCGATATCAGCACCACTATAACCTTTCTCAAAATAGTGTATTAAATAAGGCTTAAATAAGGCTTCCCAGCTTAACACTTTATTTAAATTGGCTTCACTACAATCAAAGCTAAAGCCTCTTGGTGTAAATCCGCCAGAGTCACTTTCTAAAGCAAAGACATGATTTTCATTTTTTCTTTTAGCTTCTTCAGCATACTTTTTCCCTCCTCTTAACCCATTCTCTTCATTCATAAATAATACTACTCTAATAGTTCTTTTGGGTTTAATTCCACTTTGCTTTAATAATCTAACAACGTCCATAGATTGTACCACTCCAGCACCATCATCATGCGAGCCATCACCTAAATCCCAAGAATCAAGATGACCTCCAACAATCATATATTCATTAGGAAACTCACTACCAGTAATTTCTCCTATAACATTATACGACTTAACATCTTCGAACTGTTTACAATTTTGCTTGAAATAGAATTTTAAATTTTTATCATTCTTTAACGCTTCAGATAATTTATTAGCATCATTAGTACTTATAGCTGCAGAAGGAATACGCTGCTCATTCGGTAAATCAAGATAACTCATACTTCCTGTATGTGGAAAATCGTCTTGACGCAGATTTAAAGAACGCACAATAACTCCAACAGCTCCTAGTTTCACAGCTTCGTAAGCTCCAGCATAACGCTGTTTTGAACATCCTCCATAGGCTTCAAATGTGTGAATTAAATCAGGTTGCATAGCTCCATTAAAAAATACTATTTTACCTTTTATGTTATTTTCTCCCAATACTTTTAATTCTTCAAAACCACTAACTTCTATAATATTTGCTATTAATCCAGATTTTGCTGTCGCTATAGAACCGCCTAAAGCACAAATATTGACATTGGTTTTTTTATTGTTTGTTTCATAATATGCTACTTCTTTATCTCCTCTTTCCCATTTAGGAACCATAACATCCTGAAGCCACACTTTATCTAAACCTAATTTCTCTAATTCAGCTTTAGTATATTTTACAGCTTTTTCTGCATTAATTGAACCAGACAATCTTCCGCCAATTTGGTTTGACAAATAATCTAACCAGCTATAAGCCTGACCATTAGTTAAGGACTGTGTATATATTGTTTTTAATACAGCTTCATCAGATTGAGAAAAAATTAATGAACTAAAAAGAAGAGAAAATGCTACGAATATTGTTTTCATTATTTACTATAATTTTAAAAGATAAATATACTATATAATAATTTTAAAAGTAGTAGCATTAACACAATATAAAGATCAAACTAAACTCTAATGTATTAGGTATTACTATATAATTTATATTGAGTAAGATTACCTACTTAAAACATACTAATAAAAAAGCGAAAGTGTTACTTTCGCTTTACTTTAAATTATTTAGATATAATTTACTCATTATTTAGCTCTTGCTTATACAAATCTAAATTTGCCTTTGTTTTATCATCTAATTCTGGTTCATCTATATCTTTATAACCTTTTAGAGTTTGATATAAAATATTAGCTACAATTAAACGTGCTATTGGCTTATTATCTGCAGGAATATTATACCATGGTGCATGTTCTTTAGAAGTACGATTTATTGCATCTTCATAACACTCCATATATTTACCCCATAATTTTCGTTCCTTTAAATCGCCAGAAGAGAACTTCCAATTCTTTTCTTTTAAATCCAAACGTCTTAACAATCTATACTTTTGCTCTTCTTTAGAAAGATTCAAAAAGAACTTAAAAATAATTGTACCATTTTCGGTTAAATGCTTTTCGAAATTATTTATTTGATTAAAACGCTTATCCCAAAAGGCTTCATTTACGTCTTCTACATTATTTACTCCTGGGATATTTTCACCCATTATATAATAAGGATGTACCCTTGTTACCAATACATTTTCATAATGCGTTCTATTATGTACACCAAATTTACCTCGAGATGGTAATTTTAAATAATGCCTCCATAAATAATCGTGTTTTAACTCTAATTCTGTTGGTACTTTAAAACTTTCTACTTCAACACCGCGAACGTTAAAATCTTTAAACACTTCTCGAATCAAACTATCCTTACCAGAAGTATCCATACCTTGTAAACATACTAAAACAGAATATTTACCATGTGCATACATAGTATCCTGAAGCTTACCTAGTTTTCGTCTTACTTTTTTTAACTCATCCTTTACATCATTATCATCTACTCCTGAATCTACTCTAGTATTAAGGTTAGAAATTTCTATTCTAGAAGTTATTTTGTAGTCTTTAATCTTTATTTCTTTCATAATATTATATAATAACTAAATATACATAATGTTACTTTAATATTTACTTTCAAAAAACGTGAAACTTAAAATTCATTAATTCATGAAACGTTATTCTACTTTTTTATTTACATAAAAACAGTAGACTGATTTAGAGCCTTTTATTATAAATAACATATTAAAATACAAACAAATCATACATTTTTACTAATCGACAAAATGCAAAAAATAACGATATTTTGCATTTTTAATGATTTTATAAAAAATCAAAAAATAGTATACAACAAAACCCGAAAACCCCTATTAAACATACAATAAACGAGCATTTTCCTTATTAAAAACTAATTAATAATTAAATATAAAATCATTCAACAGCATGTATTTCATCGATTAAGTGCAAAAAATTACGATATAATGTATTTACTTTTATTATATTAGTCCTAGCTAATTAATAATTAACTCTCAAGTCATGAAAAAAAGCAACCTACTATTATTCGTATTTATTGTATTTATACAATTTCATATACAAGGACAATCTAACGATGTTTATGCTAATGTATCAGATGTAAATTCTAATACTGTGACTAATAATGATGCCACAGAATCATCTGCAGTACAAGATAATGGAGAAGCTACTTCGACTTCGGCTAAATCTGGAAGTACTTTATCTGCAAAAGAACAGGAGGAAAAAGAACAATTAGAAAGAGAAGCTAGATTATATGCAGCAGAGCAAGCGCTTCAAAGAAAATTAGCTTTTATAGATTTAAATAAAGCAGCGGTTGTTTCTAAAATAGCAACTTATAACGAATCATTAGAAGCTTGTAGATGTGGAAAAGCTATTACTGATGACACAGATGATGAAAGTATAGAGTTTAAAGCACTATCTATGGTGCAAATACGAGCGCATTTTATAGACAAGAATATTAGCTTTGCAAAAAAATACATGGAAAGTCTAAATAATTGCAAAAAATAAATTATAAATCTTATAATAAAAAAACCTCAAATTAAAATTTGAGGTTTTTTTATGGTTGATAAAATAATCTACTATTATACTCAACTTATTACAAATTCCGTCTACCTCCACCCTTTTTAAATCTAAAAATATAAAATCACTCAAATCACAACATTTCATCGATTAAATGTATTTTTACTTCGTTTAAATGTTTCTTTTTAATATTTTTGAAGCACCTACTTAACTTTTTCACTCCCCAATTATGAAAAAAAACTACTTCTTATTTTTTCTATTTATTTTCCTTATTATTAATATTACTTTCGGTCAACATTCTAATGCTAAAGATGTAAGCTTAAACTTAAGTAAGGTTAGCAAAAATGTAACTGAAGGTATTAAGTCTTACAACTTAGAAGACTTAAAATATCACGCAAAAATTTCAAAAAAAGCAATACATATTGTTGAAAGACTATTAGAAAAAGAACAATGCTACAATGCAGCCGATCTTTCTAATAGTATCTCAATTTACTTAGAGACCGCAATATTAGCTGAAGAATTAGTAAATGCCAGAACATATTTAACTAAAACTGAAGATTTAATTATTAAAGCTTTTTACGAATATGATATCTGTAGCACTGAAGAAAGTGATAATAATAATAATAATAATAATAATAACACCACTGCTTTAAGTGACTTAGAACAACAACAGTTAGATTTAAAAACACAGCAAGCTGCATTAGAGCAAAAAGCAAAAGAGATTAAACTTCAATTAGCAAACCAAGAAGTTAAAAAGAAAGACCTGTTTATAGCAGAAAACACAAAAGCAATTTCGGAAAACATAAAAGCCTATAATAACTTATTAAAATCATGTAATTGTGAAGAATCTATATCTACAGTTGGAATTAATAAGGCTAATTTAATTACAAAAAGCCTAGAACAAATTAGAACATATTATTTAGATGAGATTATAAATATATCGGAAATCTACTTAACAAAATTAAAATCATGTAAACAGTAAAATAAAAAAGCCTTAAATTAAAATTTAAGGCTTTTTTATTTCTATTTACTTGCAAATAGCTTCACATCTTGTTCACTAACTTCAATGTCTCCAAGTATAATTAATCGCTCAATTACATTTCGTAATTCACGAATATTTCCTGTCCAATCATATTCTTGTAACAATTTGATAGCTTTTGCTGAAAAACTTTTTTCGGCAGTACCTTGTTCTGCAGAGATTTTCTTGGCAAAATGATTTATTAATAGCGGAATATCTTCTCGACGTTCATTCAAAGCAGGTACTTTTACTAAGATTACAGCCAATCTATGATATAAATCTTCTCGAAATTTACCATCTTCAATTTCCTTTTTTAAATTTTTATTAGTAGCTGCTACAACACGAACATCTACTTTAATATCCTTATCACTACCAACACGTTGAATACGACTTTCTTGTAAAGCTCGTAACACTTTTGCCTGCGCAGACAAGCTCATGTCTCCAATTTCATCAAGAAAAATAGTTCCTCCATTTGCGGCCTCAAATTTTCCTGCTCTATCTTTAGCTGCACTAGTAAAAGCTCCTTTTACGTGACCAAAAAGCTCACTCTCAATTAACTCGCTAGGTATTGCAGCACAATTAACCTCTATCATTGGACCTTTAGCTCTTTCACTTTTTTCATGTAACCAATGCGCAACCAATTCTTTTCCTGTTCCATTTGGGCCAGTAATTAATACTCTAGCATCTGTAGGTGCAACTTTATCTATCATTTCTTTGATTTTAGAAATGGCATCACTTTCACCTATCATTTCATATTTTTTACTTACCTTTTTCTTAAGAATTTTATTCTCAACTACAAGCTCTTTTCTATCTAAGGCATTACGTACTGTATTTAGTAATCGATTTAAATCTGGTGGCTTAGAAATATAATCGAAAGCACCTAAACGCATAGTATTAACAGCTGTATCTAGATCACCATGACCAGATATCATTACCATTGGTATTTCTGGTTTAATTTTCCTGACAGCTTCAAGTACTTCAACACCATCCATTTTTGGCATCTTAATATCACAAAGTACAAGATCGTAGTCTTCTTTTTTAATTTTTTCTATTCCTACTAATCCATCTTCAGCTTCTTCAACTTGGTATTTATCATTCTCTTCAGAAAGAATTTTTATTAAAACTCTTCTAATCGCTGCTTCGTCTTCTATTACTAATATTTTTGACATTTATATCTTGAATTTAATTCCTGTTCTTATGTAAAAAGCGTTTACATTATCTAATTTATATACTTCATTTCTATTACTATCCCTCAACATATTATTCATTCTCAATGTATGACCTACGTAACCGTAATATACCAAATGTTTTGTAAAATAATATTCATATCCTAATCCTGCTAAAACAACTGAAAGAGACACACTTTCTGCTTGTCTATTCTCAATAACAATAGAATCTTGAATATTAGCAAAATATCCATCAATTCCAACAAAACTTTGTATAATACTGTGTTCATTAAAAAAATATTTCACATTCGTTTTTGGTATGCCCAGATTATAAGACCAGTTTTTATTTACTCTTCGGTAATAACTTATAAAAGGCAAAGGTAATGGTATTCCAGTAGTACTATTATATGTTAATCCTAAAACTAAACGATATGGCCGATTTAAAGATTTATCTTTAGTTCTGTCTTTTATAGCATATATACCTCCATTTAAAAAAAGATCATCATTGCTTAATTTCCGACCTAATGTTGATGCTATTCTAGGTGAGATTTTTGCTCCCAAACGCCATTTATCTGAAACTTTAAACGTATAGCCTAAATTAAAATCAATAACTTGTAATGTATTTAACTTAGAAACTTCAAAAGGGTTTCTATCATCTAAAGTTAATGCTATTCGACTATATTCTGCGCCAAGAATTAAATAACAATCTTCTTTTGTTTTTAATGGTACATTTATAAGGGCACGAAATCTTTCAAACCGTTCGTCTGATTGGCTTTTTGGTATTGTTGAATATTCTATACGTGCTAAATCTGTTAATTGTGCTTGTACATCTATAGCTATAAAAAAGAAAAGTAAAGGTGCAATAATTTTGAATAGCGTATAGTTCAAATTAATATGTGTTTTTAATCTTGTTTTGATACAATATGGATATCGCGTTGAGGAAATGGAATACTAATATTATGTTCTCTAAACAATCTATCAATCTCAAACCTCAAATCACTTTTGGGTATAGATTCAATAAAACTATCGTTTAAAGTAAATATTAGTTTAAACTCTAACGCACTATCTCCAAAATTATTGAATAAGACTAAAGGTTCAGGCTTTTTTATTATCGACTCATGATTATTTGCAGCTTGTAATAGTAGTTTTTTCACTAACTGTACATCACTACCATAAGCAACACCTATACTAATATTTTCTCGTGTTGTTGTACCATTTTGAGTCCAATTATATAAACTTTTAGTTAAATATAAATGGTTTGGTATAATAAGTACTTTATTATCAATTGTTACTGCTCGAGTTGTTCTAAGTTTTATTTCTTCAACACGCCCTACTTTTCCTTCTATTTCTATTATATCACCAACATGCACAGATTGGTCTATAAGAATAAAAACACCCGAAATAATATCTTGAAATAAGGTTTGCAACGCTAAACCTATACCTATTAACAAAGCTGCAGAAGCTGCAAAAATAGCCGTAACATTTATACCTATTAAATCGAAAACTACGAGTAATACTATAGCATATATTATCCATTTAGCAAATGAAAAAACAGTATTAAATTTTGCTTTATCATCAGCTGGCATGTGCTTGGTCACAAGTTTTTTTACCCATCTTAAAATATAAGTAGTAGCTATAACAATAGCAATAACTAATAAAACATATTTAACTTTTAGCACTATAGTATGAGCATCTTCTCCTTGACCATAATTAAAGTCAATAAGCTTAAATTCTAAAAAGTTCATTAGTTTTTCCCAAATAGAGCTTTCGGAAATTACATCCCCAACTTTTTCTACCTCTTTCTCTATTTTATCAGTTACTTTTTCTTGCATTCTAATATTTAACCCATTTAATTAATTCTTTATAACTAGGTTTTTTGCCATACATTAAAATACCTATACGATATATTTTTGCTGCAAACCAAACTGTTCCCATAAATGTACCTATTAATATTAACAATGATAATATTTGTTGCCATATAGGCACACCAAATGGTATTCGCATTAACATGACTACAGGTGAAGTAAACGGTATAAATGAAAATATTGTTGAAATTGTTCCATGAGGATCTTCAATTACAGTAAATCCACCAACATAAACTGCTAATATTAAAGGCAAAATAATTGGCATCATAAATTGTTGCGTATCTGTTTCGTTATCTACGGCAGCTCCAATTGCGGCATATAAAGAACTATATAACAAATAACCACTAATAAAAAACAAAATAAATGCTATGATCAAATTAGTTAAGGGAAGTTTAAAAAAAGCATTCATAAATCCCTGTATATCTTTCATTTTATCACCTGAACCTTGTATAGCATGTTGTATTGTTTCTTGCTGAGACATGTTCATTTGCGTTATATCTATGTCAAAAATTAAAGATACTACTACAATTAACACACTTCCTAAAATAATCCAAATAACAAACTGAGTAATACCAACAAGTGAGGTCCCTATAATTTTACCTAACATTAATTGGACTGGTTTTACAGAAGAAATAATAACTTCAATAATACGGCTAGTTTTTTCTTCAATTACCGATCTCATAATCATATTACCATAAATAATAATAAACATAAATAACAAGTAACCAGCTATAACTCCAAAAACAATCTTTGCTCCACTATCAATTTCGGATGTTTTCTCTCCATCAAAGCTCTCTTGAGCTATATCTATATTAATTTTTGAAGATTCTATAATTTCTGGATTAACATCCATCCTATACATATTAATATTGGTGAGCTCTTTTTCAATTTTATCATCTAAACTAGAAATTAAAGATATTGAAGGAGAATCTTCAGAATAAAACCGGATACTTTTTGAAGCTTCATTGAGGTTATCTATTTTTAATATATGAAGTAAGCCATAATCTCCTTTTTCTTTAACTATTTCTTTAGCATTTTCTAGCGATATGCCATCTAAAATATTATACTTTGTGTTTTCCGTATCCTTAAAAATTTGTTTGACCAAACCAGATTCATCTAAAATTGAAATTTGACGCACTTTACTGGTATTCATTTGTATTAAATAAACAACAATCGAAATTAATGCAATCATAATTAATGGACTTAAAAAAGTCATTAAGATAAAAGCCTTATTTTTCACTTTAGTTAAATACTCTCTTTTTATAATAAGTGGTAAATGGTTCATAATTCTTAATTATTCTTTACAGTTTGAATAAAAATATCATTTGCGCTTGGCACAACTTCTACAAAATGAGATAACTGCCCTTTAGTGGTTAAATAATTTAACAAATCGTTAGCGGTGTCTTTTTCTGAAAGCTTAATATTTAATTTTAATTCATCTCCTAATGATTTAAAATTTGCTGCTGATACATGAAAACGTTCATTTAATTGTTGCTCTACATCTTTAGCATTAGAAACATTAATCCCAATTTCAAACGTATTTGTTTTATACTCTCTTTTTATAGCATTTAAGTTTCCATCTAACACTTTATTAGATTTATGAATAAGCGCAATATGATCACACAATTCTTCAACAGATTCCATTCTATGTGTTGAGAAAATAACCGTAGCTCCTTCTTCTCGTAATCTTAAAATTTCATTTTTAATAATATTAGCATTAATAGGATCAAAACCTGAGAATGGCTCATCGAAAATAAGTAATTTAGGTTGATGTAAAACAGTTACTACAAATTGTATTTTTTGAGCCATTCCTTTAGACAGCTCTTGAATTTTTTTATTCCACCAATCTCCAATTTCTAGCCTTTCAAACCAATCTAACAAACGTTTTTTTGCTTCTGTTTTGTGCATTCCTTTTAACTTTGCTAAATATAAAGCTTGCTCTCCAACTTTCATTGATTTATACAACCCTCTTTCTTCAGGTAAATAACCAATATTTTGAATATGATGCCTCTGCAATGGTTCTCCATCAAGTAATACATGACCTGTATCTGGCATTGTTATTTGATTAATAACACGTATTAATGTTGTCTTTCCTGCACCATTAGGACCAAGCAGTCCAAATATGCTTCCTTTTGGCACAGCAATAGATACATTATTTAAAGCTGTAAAATTTCCGAAGTTTTTAGAAACTGAATGTGCTTCTAATAAATTGTTCATATATGAGTTTTGGCTATTAGTAGCGTAAATATAAAAAATGTAACACGAGCAGCTTAATGCTTTATATTAATTTTAATACAACCCATAGTAAATCCTTTTATTTACATTAACATCTTTAATAAAATTATCTCCTTAGCCTATATAAACTAGGCATATTTATACAACTCAAAAAATAAAATCCCTCTTAAAAAACAAAACCCACCCTTAGTAAACTAAGGATGGGAAAAAATTGCTATGAAAAAGAAAAATTACCACCAGCTTACGCCAGTGATAAATCAAATATACTATTTTTTGCTTAACTATTACTTAAATGAACGAATTAGTTACATTTTTAACTAAAAAAACCGCAACTAACATTGCGGTTCTTGTATATAATAAACTGTGAGTTCTATGAAAACATATCTTTCACTTTTTCAAAAAAGGACTTATCTGACTGTTCTGGTTTAGGCGAAAA
This sequence comes from uncultured Lacinutrix sp., assembly GCF_947500325.1. Classification (GTDB taxonomy): domain Bacteria; phylum Bacteroidota; class Bacteroidia; order Flavobacteriales; family Flavobacteriaceae; genus Lacinutrix. The sequence continues at coordinate 87,794 of NZ_CANMRQ010000009.1, read as the reverse complement.
GTGTTCGTCATCTTTCATATTTTCGAAAAATTCTTTTTGCTGTTTACTTAGTGTTTTTGGTGTCCATACATTTACATGCACTAGTAAATCTCCTTTTCCATAGCCATTAATACTTGGTATTCCTTTTCCACGTAGACGTAAAATTTTACCTGATTGTAAACCTGCTTCAATTTTAATACGCACCTTACCAGTTACAGTATCTATTTCTTTAGAAGTACCTAAAACTGCATCGCTAATACTTACGTATAGATCATAATGTAGGTTATCGCCTTCACGCTGCAGCGTATCATGGTTTTGTTCTTCAATGGCAACTAGTAAATCTCCAGCAATACCATTTCCTGGTGCGTCATTACCTTTTCCAGAAACTTTAAGTTGCATACCATCTACAACTCCAGCAGGAATTTTAACAGATATTGTTTCTTCGCTAACTTTTAGACCTTGGTTATCTGCCCCAGATGGTTTTTTATCGATTGTTTCTCCAGCACCACCACAAGTTGTACATGGTGAAGCCGTTTGCATACGACCTAAAATTGTATTTGTAACTCGCGTTACTTGACCAGATCCATTACATGTACTGCAGGTTTTATAAGTAGTGCCTTCAGCTTGAATTTTACGTTTTACCTTAATTTTCTTTTCAACACCATTAGCAATTTCTTCTAGAGTTAATTTAACACGAATACGTAAATTACTACCTTTTACACGACGTTGTCTTTGACCGCCACCAAAACCAGAAAAACCGCCGCCGCCAAAACCGCCGCCAAAAATATCTCCAAACTGGCTGAATATGTCATCCATATTCATTCCGCCGCCGCCAAAACCGCCGCCACCTTCAAAGGCTTGATGACCAAATTGATCGTAACGTGCTTTTTTATTCTCGTCGCTTAATACTTCGTAAGCTTCAGCAGCTTCCTTAAATTTTGCTTCGGCAGTTGCATCATCTGGATTTTTATCTGGATGAAATTCTATTGCTTTTTTTCTATAAGCTTTTTTAATTTCACTCGCAGATGCGCCTTTGCTAAGTCCTAGCGTTTCGTAATAATCTTTTTTTGCCATAATATCTTAAATAAATCGAACTAAAATTATTGTCCGATAACCACTTTTGGGAAACGAATTACAGTTTCTCCTAATGTATATCCTTTCTCTACTACGTCTATAATTTTACCTTTTAAATCATCACTTGGTGCTGGCACTTGGGTGATGGCTTGATGCACTTCAGAATCGAAAGTATCACCTTGCTTTACTTCCATAGCGACTAAGCCTTTTTGCCCTAATGTTGTTAATAGTTTTTGATAAATTAAAACAACCCCTTTTCTTAATTCTTCGGCTTCTTTGTCGTCTTCAATGTGCATTAAGGCACGTTCAAAATCGTCTAAAACGGGCAACATAGACACCATGACATCTTTACTTGCTGTTTTAAATAATTCTACTCGTTCTTTAGACGTTCTTTTTTTATAGTTTTCAAATTCTGCAAACAAACGCAGAAACTTATCTTTTTCTTGACCAAGCTCTTCTTGCAACTTCTCTTCTACCGTTAACTCTTCTGTTTCAACGGTTTCAGTTTGAGTCTCTTCTACTTGTTGGTCTTCTATTTCTTCTTTTATATCTTTTGCTTTACTCATTTTGTATTCTAAATTTTAAACACAGTTTAAGGTTGGCAAAAGTACTGCCAATATTATAAAAATGCCATAATGTCATCAAATACTTTTTAAGAAAAAATTAAGTATATACCATGGAATCTTTTTTATCTTTGCGCCTTAACCATGATAAAAAACATAAAAATGAAAAAACAAGTATTAAATATTTTTACAATAGCTGCTTTAGGCCTTGCTATTGTAGGTTGTAAAAACGAAAAAGAAGCTCAAACTACAGAAGCTAAAGAAGTAGAAAAAGTAGTAGCAGAAGCAACTTTTAAAGCCGTTCCTGCAGAATCTATGATTATGTGGAAAGCTAACAAAGTTGTTGGTGGTCATGAAGGTACTATTAACGTATCTAATGGCGTTGCAAAAATGAAAGGTGATGCTTTAGTTGGTGGAAATTTTGTTTTTGATATTGCAACATTAAAGAACACAGATATTGAAGATGCAGAAGGTAATGGTAAATTAGTTGGGCATTTAAAAAGTGCTGACTTTTTTGATGCTGAAAAATTCCCTAGTGCTGCCTTTGAAATTACTGCGGTAGAAGGTAACAAAGTAAGTGGAAACTTGATGATGAAAGGTATTAAGAAAAATGTAACTTTTGATGCTACAGTATCTACTACTGGTAACGAAATGACAATTACAAGTGATACATTTACTATTGACAGAACAGAATGGAATATTATGTACAACTCTGGTAAAGTGATGGATGCAGCTAAACTTGGTGACTACATGATTAATGATAATGTAGAAATTAAAATTTCTGTAAAAGCGAATAAAGCTTAAGACACATTTTAAATATAAATTATAGTAAAGCCATATCGAAAGATGTGGCTTTTTTGTTTTATTTATAATTATTGGTTTAAAAAAAAATTCAATTTACTACGTTTAATACTATATAAAACATTAAAACGTTTTTTATCAACAAATCATAGTAAACAATTTAAATCAAAATAATAAAATGAATCTACAAAAAATATTATTTGTAATATTTACCCTTTTTGTTTTTAATATATCTTTTTGCCAAAACAATAATAATTATCAGGAAAAGCTAAAAACTATTGAAACCCTTGGATTTAATATTACAGTTCCTGAAACATGGAAATACAATAGATTAATTGGTCTTGATAGTTTTGTTGGCGAATTTATAGGAACAAATATTCACTTAAAATTTGACATGAGTACTAATGGCTATGCCAGTAATTTGAATGGTTATAAAAAAGATTTAAAAAATTACACTGTTGAATTTGATACAATAGGAGATTATGCTCGCAAAATAATTATCCCAAAAAATAATAATTCTAAAAATATTATTGGCATGTATATATCAAATATTACATCTAAATTTGACTTCAAAATAAGTGGATATAATTTAGACATTAATCAAGTAAAAACTATTATAACAGCATTTAAATCTATTGAAATCACCATAGACCAATAATAACTTTTATAGATAATTTACAGTGTTTTTTTGGATACTTTAAAAACCCTACTCTTTCCTCTAACTAAGTTTATTTTACAAAAAAACAGTTCTTCTCTAATTATGAATACGCTAAATGAAACTTATCTAAATCAAATCATCTAAAGCCATTTCTAAATTATTATACTGAAAGTAAAAACCTGTATTTTCTATTTTCTTAGCACTTACGCGTTGGCTTTCGAATAAGATAATATGCATCTCTCCTAACACTATTTTCATCGCAAACTTTGGAATATTTGGTAGAATTAAAGGACTATTTAGATGTTTCGCTATAGCCCTTGTAATCGTTTTATTGGTTTCAGAATTAGGAGCTACGGCATTGTAAATGCCTTCTAATTTATTATTAATGATATGCATAAAAATAGAAGTCAAATCATGTAAATGAATCCATGACATCCATTGTTCTCCAGATCCCATTATTGCACCTACTCCATATTTAATTGGTTTTAACAACTCAACAAATGCGCCTCCTTTTTTAGAAAACACAACTCCAATACGTACTTTAGAAACTTTAATATTTAAAGCTTTAAAAGCATCTATTGCTTCTTCCCAAGCATTTACCACTTTACCCAAGAACGAGGCATTTACTTGCAGCTCTTCTTCGGTATAGTAATTAGTTTTAGAATCTGGGTAAATACCAATCGCACTTGCAGATACTATTTGCGTAATGTTATTGGGATTGCTTTCTAAAGTTTTATAAAGTAAAGCTGTTGTTTTTAATCGGCTATCTAAGATAGCTTGTTTTTGTGCTCTTGTCCAACGTTTAGAAATACTTGCTCCAACTAAATGTATAATAATATCAACATTTTCAATACAATTTACATCTATAGCATCTGCATCAGGATTCCAATAAAAACCTTTATAATCTGGAGTATTTACTATTTTAGATTTACGCGTTGTTAAATAATTAATTGCAATGTTATTTTCCTGACATTGCTTAACAATATCGTTTCCAATTAATCCTGTTGCTCCTGTAATTAAAACACGCATTAGCTTTTTTTATAAAAATACAATTTCATTATTACTATAATCTTGAGTTTAAGCTCGATTTAACAGTATTAACTTTTTTTAACTCTATCCTTTAATGGCTCTAAGCATATGTCGTTTTCCAGGTGGACCTTCAACTTTACTAACTGTAAATCCAACGGCCATCATAGCACGTCTTGCATCACCTTGCGCACAATAAGTAACAAGAACTCCTTTAGACTTCAACGCATCATACATAATTTTAAATATAGACTCTATCCATAATTCTGGTTGGACTCTGGGGCCAAAAGCATCAAAATAGATAACATCAAAAGTATTTATAGTCTGTATTTTAGAAAATTGTTTTTCTTCTTTTTTAAGCTGAAATCTTTTAGAGACATTAGTTTTTTCTTCCCATAGAGTATTATGAATTGCTTTAAACAAATCTCTATTTTTTAATACTTCAGAATAATTAAGTGCTTCGATTTCCGCTTTAGTTACAGGAAAACCTTCTACTCCAACGTAATTACAATTAACATTTAATTTTTCAGCTTCTATAGCAGTTAAAAAAGCATTTAAGCCTGTGCCAAATCCTATTTCTAGAATTGAAACTTCTGAAGCTTTAGAATACATTTCAGAAGCTAAAAAAAAAGCTAAACCGTGTTTAATATACACATGTTTAGCTTCTTGTATTGCACCATGTATAGAATGATATTGCTCATTCCATTCTGGTATATGAATGGTTTTAGAACCATCATTAGTTATAATAATCTCACGCTTCAAACTACTCTATCAAAAGTACGCCGTCTGCTTCAAAAGAATAAGTACGTTTTGGTTCTGTAATTGCTGCTATAGCTTCTTTAGTTTCTCCACCATCTTCAGCATAGTGCCTTTGCTCATCTACAGAGACTTCTTTTACATAAGCTTTTCCATTTATTATGACTTCTTTACCCTTAATATCTTTTGGCATAAAGAATCCGTAATCTTTAAACTTAACCATTACTTGTTCGCCATTGTCTAAATTAAGTTTCATCCAACAACCTTTTGCTTGACATACCTCATCAACTTTAGCAATCATCTTACTATTTATACTATCGCCTAAATTCATGGTTTTGTATTGCGTAGCCATTGATTTTGCTGCAATAGCATCATCTGCAATAATCTCTTTTCCAAAAGATTTATAGGCAATTTCAACTTTAGGCTCTTCGATTACTGTCTTTTTTTCTTTTTTACAAGAAACTGCAGCAAAAAATAACATAATTACTATTAAAGCATTTTTCATTTTGTTGTTTTTTATTATTTTAATAATTACTTCGTCAAAGATACTATTTTAAGCTTAATTTGTAATTTCTTAATTCTTTATTCTCTATTTTTGCAGTATAAAATTAACCATAAGTAATGGCAAGTATTACCAAAAATGTAATTGATATAACTAAAGTAAAAACGTCTAAAATTGAGAGTATTGATTTTAACAATTTAGCTTTTGGACAAGTGTTTTCTGATCACATGTTAACATGTGACTATAAAGACGGCAAATGGCATATGCCAAAAATTGAGCCTTTTGCTCCTATTAGTTTAATCCCTTCTGCAAAGATTTTTCATTACGGGCAGTCTATTTTTGAAGGAATGAAAGCTTACAAAGACTGTGATGACAATGTGTTTTTATTTCGCCCTATGGAGAATATTAAACGCATGAATATTTCTGCAAAGCGTTTATCTATACCTGAACTTCCTGAAGATTATTTTCAAGATGGTTTAAATGCTCTTTTAAATCTTGAAAAAGACTGGATTCCTACAAGCGAAGGCAGTTCTCTATATATTAGACCATTTATTTTTGCTTCTGGAGAAGGTTTTCGTGCCACGCCAGCAGACGAATACAAGTTTATAATTGCCTGTGCGCCTTCTGGATCTTATTTTGCTGGAGAAGTAAAAGTATTAATTGAAGAAAAATATTCGCGCTCTGCAAATGGTGGTGTTGGCTATGCTAAAGCTGGTGGTAATTACGCAGGACAATTTTATCCTACGCAGTTAGCTAAAGACAAAGGTTACCAGCAAGTTATTTGGACAGACGATACATCTCATGAATATATTGAGGAAGCTGGTGCTATGAATATTTTTGCTCGTATAAACGACACTTTAATTACTGCTCCTGTAAGCGATCGTATTTTAGACGGTATTACAAGAAAAAGTATTATAGATATAGCTAAAGCTGAAGGTATAAATACTGAAGTAAGAAAGGTAAAAGTGAGTGAGCTTATTGAAGCTTCAAAAAACGGAAGTTTAAAAGAATTATTTGGAGCAGGAACTGCAGCAGTAATTTCACCAATTGCTGGTTTTGGTTTTAGAGGTGAGGATTTTGATTTACCCGAAATAGAAAATCCTTTTGCTACTCGATTAAAAAAACGTATTGTAGATATACAAACAAATAAAGCAGACGATCCATTTGGATGGAGAGTTAAAGTATAGAAAATATAAAAGCAGCCAGTAAGGCTGCTTTTTTTTTATTAATAGTATTAACAAAGTAATCTATTTATTTAATATCTCTGCAATATTTGGTTTAAAATAATTAGGTCCTTTTAAAACTTTGCCATCTTCCCTATAAATAGGCTCTCCATTCTCACCTAATTTACTCATATTACTACGTTGTATCTCATTAAAAACTTCTTCAATTTTATGTTGCATACCATGTTCTATAATTGTACCGCATAATATATATAGCATATCTCCTAGTGCATCTGCAACTTCAACTAAATCATTATTATTTGCTGCTTCAAAATACTCTTCATTTTCCTCTTTCATTAAATTAAAACGTAGTGTGTTTTTGTCTATGCCTAAATCTGCTTTTGGAGCTTCTAAATGTCCTATTTTAAATGCTGTGTGAAATGCTTTTACAGCTTCAATTTTGTTTTTCATTAGTTAGTTTTATTTATTTTACATTACTTTTTTCATGAGCCATGAAGGCACTACTTTTAATACCCAAGCAATTACATTCCAGCGTCTAGAAATATACACTCGTCTTTTCTTTCTTTTAATCGCTCTGTAAATTTGCTTGGTTGCTTTTTCTAATGGAGCCATCCAGAATATGCCGTCTCCAAGTGCCATTTTAGTATCTATAAAGCCAGGACGAATGTCTGTAATATATATTTTTCCTCCTTTAATTTCTTTGGTTTTCAAATATAAGGATTCCAGATAGTTTACTTGAAAGGCTTTTGATGCGAAATATGCTGGAGCACCACGATTACCACGAAGCGAAGCTATAGAAGAAATAGCAGCTAGATGTCCAAATTTTTGTTTTATAAATTGATTAAATACTAAATCGTAAATTTTAGTTGCACCAATTACATTAGTTTTCAAGGTATCGTACTCTTTTTCCCATTCCAAGTTAGGGTTTTCATAGCCAACACCAGAACTATGCACTACTAAATCGATTGTTTTAAATTGCTTTAAAATAGTTTTAAATACAACATCTGACGCTTCAATATCTTGCACATCATGTTGGTATATAAATATCTTATCTGGATGTTTGGTTTTAATCTCTTGTAATAACTGTAATCGTCTTCCCGTAATTGCTAATGTATAACCATCTTTTATAAGATGATGTATTAGTGTTTTTCCAATCCCAGAAGTGGCACCAAAAATTATGGCATTTGGCATATTAGTCGTATTTTTGAAATGTTAATTCTTCAACAGTTTTTAAAATTTAAAAATAAGTATATGTTTAGTACAGGACAATTAATTTTTGCTATTTGTTTTGCTATGGTGTTTATCTCATCATTAATCTATACTTATAGAAAAGATATTAATATTCACAAACAACATTACAGAGGTACGCTATGGGTATTATTAGCCTTTATAGGCTTTATAGGATTAATTGCTGCCATAAAGTTTATTTTTAAGTAAGTAAACAGCTTCAAATAAGAGTTTTTTCTTAACTTCATATAAAAATTACAACATTTTATCAAGAATACCTTGTATTGGGTATTTTTCTACTTTGCTATTTTGTTGAATTTTACGCTAATAATTCTTAATTAAACTCTATTATGAGAAAAACAGTACCTCCTTTGGCTATGTTTATTGTAGCTGTAGTTGCTTTTGGAATATCTGCAATTTACTTAAACTCATTAACAACTAATGAAACATTCGATCCTGACAATCAAAAATTTATTCTTTGGTTTTTTAGAGTTATAACCGCGTTAGCTGCTAGTGCTGTTAGTATATCTATACCGGGTATGCTAAAAATTGAATACAATAAAGAAGGTCAACCTCTAGAAAATTCTATCAAAACTTTTAATGCTGATGGTAAACCTATAGACAAACCTGTAAGTGCGCCAATGTCTTTAGCAGAAAAAGAATCTACTATTACTGCTGGTGGTGCTTTAGCTGTTTTTGTTTTAGTGTATTTATTTAACCCTATAAATGGATTGTGATGACAGAGCAAGAAGCTAATGAATATTTAAAAACCCATCATGATGAAATTTTTATAGAGCAAATTCACGGGAAAGCAGTTTATGCTGCTGTTATACTTCATCCCAATAATCCATTTAAATATGCTATTGAAGTAGGCCTTTTAAGAAAAACAGACCACACCAGATTAATTGAAGGCTTTTTAAAATCTAGAAAAATTAAATACTTAAAAAAAATTCTAAAAAACAATTTATTAATTGAAAAGCTAAAAAACATAGATATCAATGCTATTGAAAATAGTAGTTTATATAGTAAGAAACAAAATAATTTTGGTTTATCAAATTCGGAATTAGAAGAATTGAAGCTTAATAATTATTCTATAAATGAGTTTAAAAAAGATACATTATTAAATTTAGGTTATTCGCTAGAAGATTCAAAAATAATAAAAGAAAAAGAGTTGAATCTTAAAATATCTGGGGAAATAAAACTACTATGCTGTGGAAATACTAATAATGCTTCATATAGTAGTCAAAAATTCTTAGAAGGAGGAATCAGTATTTCTAGCAAAAAACTTTCAGGATTATCTGGAACTTTAGGAGCTGTTTTTAAAATGCGTAATGATAAAAACAAATATATTATTACAAATAAACATGTTCTCAGAGGAGGTATATGTAAAAATAATAAAAAAAATATAGTAACACATCCCTCTAGAGAAGACAATTCTATAATTAGAGATATAGGAACAATACATTGGGAACTGGAAAATGAAGAAGTAGACGCAGCTATTGTCAAGCTATATGAAAAACAAGAAATAGGAAATCATACAAGGTGTAATAATATTTCTTTTCAACTTCCTATTCCTGCTGCAATTGGGATGTTTGTAAAAAAATGTGGAAAGAGTACAGGATATACAGAAGGAATAGTTAGATCTATTAATTCAACTTTATATATCCATGAAGAAGACAAATATTTCAAAAACCAAATACTAACTTCTTGTATGGCTAGTCCAGGAGACTCTGGCTCTCTATTAGTTAGTAAATCTAATCACGCTTTAGGTTTAATTTTTGCAAAAAATGATAACAATACTGCTACCTTCTCCAATCATTTTCAAAAAATATTCAATCAAAAGGTAGACGAAACTGAATGTTTACCTAAAATCACTTTTAAAGAATTTATCACTTTTAAAAACATCTAATTATGAAAACATCTAGCGAAGAACCTGTAGAAATAGGTAATCCAAAAAAGGAATATTTTTTATTCCATAACAAAGCTAATAACACCTACATTAAAGGAAAATTCACTAAATGGCAAGGAAGAATAGCGACAGAATTAACTATAACTAATAATAATATAAATGGCTATCAAATAGGTAGCATTGAAGCCATAACTGGAAAAAACTGTGACGATTCAAATAATTGTCACGAACTACAAATTAAAGGATTTGACAACTCTACAACAACAAATATTCCCTTTCCAATAAAAAATGGTTGTGATTTTAAAAAAGTTCAAGTTTCTAGAATTATTTTTTTCCCTGACGAACTTTTTAAAGGAGAACATCTTAAGGAAGTATGCTCTGATTGTTATGACACCGCAACAATTCCAGACGTAAAAAAAGGAAACATTTTAGTAGGAGGTTAATATAAATTTAGTGAATAAACTCAAGCAATATAATTTATTAATACAAGTAAGCATATTTATGCTTACTTGTTCCTGTTTTTCTCAAAACATAAATTTAGATAAAGTTTATAGTGAATTAAATAATTACAAAGCTAATAAAGCCATAAGCCTTTTAGAAAAAATAGACACACTTAAAGCTACAACTTATGATAAAGCTTTAGTCTATTATTTTTTAGGAGAAGCACATTTGATGAATGATAATCATGGAATTGCCTACAAACAAACGCTCAAAGCAAAAGTACTTTTTATTAAAACAGATAGTATTAAAAATGTAGCCAATTGTAATATTAATATTCTAAAGATCTTAAGTCATCAAAATGATATTAAAATTGAAACTGAGTCCATTTTAGATGAGTTAAAACAATATGCTTCTTTAAAAAATGATTATAAAGCTTTAAGATCAATTTATTATAGAATTGCATCTAATTATATGGATGAAGAAAAAGGCAACTTAGCGAATGAGTATTTTGACAGGTACATTAAACTTTCTCAAAAGAACAAAGACACTTTGTACATCGCTTATGGACTTATGAATAAAGGAAGTGTATTTAATGATTATATAAAAAACCCTGATTCTGCGCTTTATTATTTTAAAAAATCTTTACCTGTCTTTTTTAAATATAATGACACGCAAACCATTGCATATAACTATAATAATCAAGGTAAAGCTCATTATAATTTAAAAGATTATAATAATGCCTTGAAGTATTATCTAAAAGCAGATTCTATTCAAATAAAAAAAAACATTCCTAAATCTGAATTAGTTTTTTCTAAAAACTTATATGAAGCATACAAAGGAAAAAAAGATTATAGAAACTTTAGCAAATATTTAGAACGCTATATTCAACTTAAAGACAGTATTAATGATATCAATCAAAATATAGCTATTTCAGAAATAAAAGAACAATATGATAATGCAACATTACGTGCTGAAAAAGCAGAAGATGAAAAACAAATTTTAATTGAACAAAGAAAAAAAGAAAAGAATAAAAATGTAGCTTTATTATTAGGTACTTTATTACTTTTTGGGACCATACTATTTTTTCTACTTCAAAAAAACACTAAACGAAAACAAAAACTAGCTGAGCAAGAAAAAGAATTAGAAACTCAAAAGTTAGCAACTATTCTTAAGGAACAGGAACTAAGTGCCATTGATGCCATGATTGAAGGTCAAGAAAAAGAACGACAACGTATTGCTAATGACTTACATGATGATTTAGGCGGGCTTATGGCTACTGTTAAACTCCATTTTAATACGCTAAAAGAAAAACAAACACCTGAACTATATGCAAAAACCAACCAATTAATAGACGAAGCTTATAATAAAATAAGAACTGTTGCCCATGCAAAAAACTCTGGTGTAATAGCCAAACAAGGCCTTTTAAAAGCTATAAACGAAATGGCTAATAAAATTTCAATAGCAAATAAAATCACCATTGATGTTATAGATCATGGTTTAGAAAAGCGATTAGAAAACAGCCTAGAGCTTACTATTTTTAGAATTATACAAGAACTCATTGCGAATATTGTTAAACATGCTAAAGCTTCTGAAGCTACTATTAATATAACCAATCATGAAGACAGTTTAAATATTATGATAGAAGATAATGGTAAAGGTTTTGATACTAGTAAGATTCTAAAAAATAACGGCATGGGATTGCATAGTATAGAGAAAAGAATAGAGCATTTAGAAGGCGACATTAAAATAGAATCTCAAATTAACCAAGGTACTACCATAATAATAGATATCCCATTATGATACGATTAGCTATTGCAGAAGATCATCAATCGTTAATTGACGGTATTAAACTCCTTCTTGAATATGAAGATAATTTATCTATAGTTGGTACTGCAAATAATGGCGAAGAGTTATTAGATATTGTTAGACTTAAACGTCCAAATATTGTAATTACTGATATTAGAATGCCAAAAATGGATGGTATTACAGCTACAAAACAGATAAAAAAAGAATTCCCTGAAATAAAAGTATTAGCGTTTACTATGTTTGACCAGTTAGATGCTATTGAACAAATGGTTGCCGCAGGTGCTTCTGGGTATTTATTAAAAAACTCATCTCTAAATGAAGTTAAAGATGCCATTGAAGCCATAAAAAGAGGAGAAACCTATTACGACGCTAATATTGATACAAATTCATTACAGTCTAATGCTAAATCTTCTAAAAAAGGAGTCTTAACGAAACGCCAAATCCAAATTCTAGAATTGATTGCCCAAGGTAAAACTTCTCGTGAAATTGGTGAGTTACTTTTTATAGGAATACATACCGTGGATACGCATAGAAAAAACATGGTTCGTATACTTGGTCTTAAAGGCAAAGGTGAATTAATGCGTTATGCTTTAGAAAAAAAATATAAGTTTTAGATATACCTTTTATTGGGTATGTTATTACATACACTAGATTTCTATGTTTGAATCACTAATAATCAAAACTAGAAATCATGAAAAAATATTATTTATTTTTAGTATTATTTACTGTTCATACAACTTTTTTTGCTCAAGAATTAAAAGGAAGCTACAGATTTAATACTCTTTACGAAGATGAAAGTAATCTCCAATTTAAAGAAGGATACGCTATAAGAGTAATTGATACAACAAATACTGGAAAGGTTATTTTTAGAGTATACCCATTTGGAAACAACGATTTAAATAAAAAATTTGTAGAAAAAGACAGTACTTTACTAACCCATTCAATTGAAAAATCAAAATTTAATAAATATACAACTCAAGTTTATTCTAATTTTAAAGGAGTAAGAGCTGGATTTTATACTATCCCATTCAAAATTAGAATTGATGATTTTGATTTTGAACAAAACATAAATTTTGGGATGAACATTGGTTTTCAATTTAGATTCAATAGAGAAATCAAAGAAAAATGGCTATATGAACCAGCAATTGGAATAGGGCTCTCAACCATTAATTTAAACAATAAAAATAGTGATGTTGAAAAAGATAGAACCGCTAGTGCCTTTTCTATATCAAGTGGTGTAATACTGCATTTTGACAAAAACATAAATCTTGGACTTTTTTATGGTTTAGATTTATTAGGAAACAATGATAAAGAAACCAATTGGAAATATAATAAAAAACCGTGGTTAGGTATAGGCATTAATATTGGATTTTCTATTTCAGAAAGCAAAGGGACAGAATTAAAAAACTAATTACAAGTTAAATGTCGTTGATGAATTATTTATATAACAAAAAGCCTTAATCTTATGGATTAAGGCTTTTTAAATACAAGATATATTCTATACTAGTTCACTTCAGGCAAGAAACTATAGTTCTTACTATACTCTAACATTTGCCCATCAAACGTATCTGGTTGCGTGACGTTAATTTTAGTAATTTCTCCAGCATCATTAGTTTCTGGCACTAAAACTGGGTTTACAAAACCACTGTAAGGTGGCGATGGAAACTGTTCATTACGTTTTAATACCTCTTCATGTATAGCCTGATCTACTTTTACACCATAACCTTCTACCAAGGCTTCTACTGCTTTGTAATCACCTTCAGATTTTATACGTTGTGTTTCTCGTAATAATTGTCCGAATAACTCATGTAACTTATCATAATCGTTAATATTAAAATACGTTTTCCCGTCTTTAGTTACTTTTTCAATAACATTATCTGCTAAGCCTTTTTCGAATACCCAAGCAGAAACCCATTGTCTGTTAACCATATGAGCTTCTTCTACATCATCTCCTAATTTTAATCTAATAAGCTGTGTTATTAAACCGTTTCTAATGTAACCATCGTAAGCAGCCATTCCAACCGCTTTCCAATCTTTTACTAGACCTAACTCTTGTAATTTAGAATCGTATAAATAATACAGTCCAACTAAATCTGCACGACCTTCTTCTAAAGTTGATGCGTACTTTTTAAGCGTTTCTTTAGTTTCTCCAACACCAGGATTTAATTGTCCAGAAGCATGCCCAATAACTTCATGTAATGCTGTATGTAATTTATCTGCCAACTGTCCATGTTTTTCTTCTAATTTTAATTCCTCTTCATCATGCACAAACTCTTTTAAGCGTCCACTACTTCCTGCATTGTTATAAGCATGAATAATATTTCCTAAAGACACTGATTTACTTCCAACAGCTGCACGAATCCAATTTGCATTAGGTAAATTTACACCTATTGGTGTACTTGGTGAAGCATCACCGGCTTCTCCTGCAACATTAACAACTTTATAGGTTACACCTACAACATTTTTCTTTTTATGCGCATCCATTAAAGGTGAATTATCTTCAAACCATTGCGCATTTGCAGAAAGAACAGACATTTTTTCAGACATGTCAAAATCCTTTATTTGTACAATCGTTTCATAAGATCCTCTATAACCTGCTGGATCATTATATACTTCAATAAAACTATTAATATAGTCTATGTTTCCATCTGTTGCTGCAGTCCAAGCAACATTATAATCATCCCAAGTTTGTAAGTCTCCTGTCTTATAATAATTAATTAATAAACCTAGTGCATTAACTTGTTCTTGATTTTCACCAACTCCTTTTGCTAACTCCAGCCATTTTACAATCTCATCAATAGCAGCACCATATAATCCTCCAGATTTATAAACACGCTCTTTAAGAACACCATTTTCTTTTATTAATTGAGAGTTTAAACCAAATGACAATGGCTTATCTGCATTAGGTGATATCTTAGTTTTATAAAAATTTTCAACATCTTTAGTAGTTACATCCGGCCCATAAAAATTAACTGCAGATAATAATACGTTATCGACATCTTTTGTTAGATTAACTTTTTTTGGATCTTTATCATTAAAGATCACATCAAAAGCCTCGCCTTCTAATGTAACATTAGTAGCTGTCAATAATTCTTTTAAATAATCTGAAGAAAACTCTGGTTTTATTTTATCATTAGAATAATGATGGTGAATACCATTAGAGAACCAAACACGCTTTAAATAAATAGTAAAGGCATTCCAATTATCAGACTTTTTATCACCTTTATAATTCTTATAAATAGCTTCTAAGGCTTTTCTAATTTTTAGGTTATGCCTGTAATTTTGATCCCACATAATATCTCGTCCGGCTAAACCTGCCTGTGTAAGATAATATACTAGTTTCTGCTCTTTCAAGCTTAAATTTTCCCAACCAGGTATTTTATAACGTAATACTTTAATATCTGCAAATTCTTCTACATTAAAATTAAAGTCCTTAACTACTGTTGGTTCTTTTTTACTTTCAACTTCAGCTTTATTAGTATCATTTCCACAAGAAAATAAAAAGGCTGTTACTAAAGCAATTCCAATTATGGGTCTAAATTTCATTATTATACATTTTAATTAGTTTCTAACAAAAGTAAGGTTATTTATAAAAACATTAAAAAATTGTATTTTTGGTAATACCTAATCAAAAACACCACTTATGAAAGCATTAAAATATATTTTCTTCTTGTTACTTATTGCTATTATAGCGTTAGCTATATATATAGCAGTGCAACCTAATGAGTTTAAAGTTACAAGAACCAAAACAATACAAGCACCCGCAGCCGTAGTATACAATAATGTTGTAGATTTTAAAAACTGGTCTACTTGGTCTTCTTGGGTTGAAAAAGATCCGAATATGACCATAACTCTTCCTGAAAAAACTGAAGGTATTGGTGGCTCTTATTCTTGGGAAGACAAAGATGGCATTGGTACTATGAAAACTATAAAAACTACTCCTAATAAGTCTATAACTCAAGAAATGCAATTTGCTGAATTCCCAAAGTCTGATGTATCATGGACCTTTAAACCTAATACTGATGGTTCTACAGAAGTCACTTGGGATATAGCAGGTAAAGATTTACCATTTGCTTTTAAAGCTTTTTCGGCTTTAATGGGTGGCATGGAAAAACAAATTGGACCAGAATATGAACGCAGTCTTGAAAAACTAGATAGCATAGTACAAGTTAATATGAAAAAATATAGTATTGTAGTAGATAAAGAAACAACACAACATAGTGGAGGTTTTTATATTTACAATACTACAGCAACAAACTTTCAAGATTTTCAAAATAAAATGGGGCAAATGTATCAAGAAGTAATTGGTTATGCTCAAAAAAACAACATTACTAAAGCTGGAGCTCCTTATGTTTTATATCATAAATGGGATGAAACAAATAACTCAGTTATGTTTTCTTGTTGTGTTCCTACGACTGCAAAAGTTATAACTACAGACAGTAATATACTTACTGGTCAACTTGAACCGTTTAAAGCAGTTAAAACAACTCTAAATGGAAGTTATGATAATCTAAAAGAAGCATGGGAAACTGCTACTAAAAAAATAAAGGATAGTGGACTAGAACAAATTGAAACTGGTCCAAATTTGGAATCTTATCTTAATTCTCCAATGAATACTCCTAATCCTGCAGATTTAAAAACTGAAATTTATATAGCTGTAAAATAAGTTATATACAGTTACTTAATAAAAAAAGCAGTTCTAAATTTAGAACTGCTTTTTGTTTCCTCTAGAAAGAGATATTAACTAGGATCTTTTAAACATATAATCCTTCTTTTTGGTACTGAAGAGTGCATGCTAACACTATTAACAACTGTTCTAGGTCTAGCAGACAATACAATATCACCGCAATTTTTAGAAGACGATGTAACAATTGAGAAGTTTCCAGCATTTGAAGCTACACCACTAGCAACAATTAAATTTGCAGGATCTGCTACTGTTGTACTTAATGTAAAAGCATCTAAGTATGTTTCTTCAACTTCATAATTTCCAGTAATAATACTTCCTTTTACAAAATGCGAGCAGTCTCCATAATTATCTATATTAAGTGTTAATTTTGGAGAGATATTATCCATTTGAATAACCTTACTATAAGATGTTAAGTCTGAATGTTCAATAGTAACTCTAATTCTATTGTTTGCATATCTTGGTCTAAATCTTGCTACAATATTGAGTGAATTATTTGTAGCGTCTCCATAATAAGTATATTCTTTAGTAACTGGATCTGCATAAGACCAATCAAAAATATCATCTTTTCTAAATGCAGTATCTTCATAATAACTTTCTCCAGTATCTAAATTATCTACTCTTATTTTATAAGATTGTCCATCAAATTTGTTAGTCTCAGCTTCTACTACTACAACTCCAGCAAAAGCGCTATCTAGAGTAACTGGTAATCCTGAATATCTAAAGTGAGCATTTAACATAGAGAATCCCATGTTATTAATATAATCTACATGAATACCACCTATCGCTTTCATTTCTGGACCTACGCCAATCGAAACTTCTTCTGGTTGTAATTGCACATAAGACTCTAAAATATCTCCCCATCTTGGGCATCCCATATCTTCTGGGGCAACGTTCCATGATAAAACTGCTTTTACCTTAAGCACCTGAGGTTGTTGACAGTCTTTTTTAAGACCGTTAAATTTATAAGGTAATACAGCTGAATAAAACAGTCCATCATCTGGCACATCTGGAATATCGTAAACATTTACAGAGGTCGTTCCTGCATGTACCCATTCGCAATTTTCTTCGGTTTGCACCCAGAAAGATACGTACTCTTTACTTCCGTCACTACATAAATCACCACTGTATCCTGAGCTTTTTTTAACTTTAAATGTCCCTACTAAAGCTTCACGATTATAATCTGCTCCAACGCAAACCAATTCTTCATATTCATTATTACATTCTATATTATACAATTGTTCTAAACTTTCTGCTAAACTCCAATTGTTAAGTTCAAATAAATTTGAAATGCTAGCAATATCTGATGAATATGGTGTATTTATTACTTTTTGTAATTCTTTATACCCAAAACGATGTGGCTCAATTTTCTCATTATTATATAGTAATGATAGCTCATTAAAATTTAATGCTTTTGGTGTAATTGTGGTCTTTACTTTATCAAGTTCAAGTTTTTTTTCAGGTTGACCTAAAGTTAATTGGTTTAAAGACAAATTAGGATTTAAAATAGCTGTATTTAGTATGTCGTCTATTTCAAATACTGTAAAATCTGGGATAAAAAATTTGTATGGCTCAATTTGAATTTGAGCATCTTTAGTATCACTCCATACATAAGTCCCTAAAGCTAAATCTGGATCATTAGGTTCTGGTATAGAATTCCATGATAAAACAGCTCTTACAATAGGTAAATTAGGAACAGAGCAATATTTCCTTTTAGAACTTATATCTAATCTAGCAACATAAGTAATAGGTTTTTCATCTTTCTGTACACAATCTTTCTCGGTAGGAATATCATGTACATTTACACCAACTACTCCCATATCTTCCCAACCATTACCATCTTGGTAGTCCATATAAAACCTTACATATTCGTAAGATCCATTTGTACACAATCCACCTAAATAGCCTGTTTCACGTTTAATATTAATGGTAGCAGTTAGTTGTTGTTTAGCCGAATTATAGCCCACACAACCTAAAGACTCGAAAGTGGTATTCAATTTTTGACTAAAAAAGTTCATTTCTGTGTTTAACTTAAGCTTTGATAGCTTTTTTTCTCCTAAAGACAAGTAAGGTTTATACTCCTGTCTCGCAACTATTAGTTGCTTTTCGTTTAATTTTTTCATAATAATTATAGAAATTAAATAGCGTACCTACTCTATTTTGGCTTTTCGGTTTTCGCCAAAGTGAGACTAATAATCAAGTATTCACTCAACCACTTTATAGTCTATTTGTAAAAAGATTAACATCTTAAATGTTAAAATTTTAAAAATGATTTATTTTAGGTAATAATAGAATAAGACTAAAAAAAAAGATAATATTGTAGACTTAACAGTATAAACAACTATGAAAAACCTTTTACTTGTTTTTGTTGGCGGTGGATTTGGTAGTGTATTACGTTATCTTATAGGTAAATATTTAAATAGCACTGAAACTGGAATTCCATATGGCACTTTCGCTGCTAATATTTTAGGCAGTTTTCTAATAGGAATTATATTAGGGTTAGCCTTAAAAAATAATACGCTAACAGAGAACCATACGCTACTTTTAGCTACAGGTTTTTGTGGAGGTTTTACAACCTTTTCTACTTTTGCTTATGAAAATCATGCTTTTCTAAAGACTGGCGATTTTACAAGCTTTGCTATCTATACTATAGCTAGTTTCGCTATAGGTTTTTTAGCTGTTTTTGCAGGCATGCATTTAGTAAAATAAATTAATGCTTGTCGTATTTTTTCACACCTGCTTCTACTCTAACATCTAATGAATTTTCTAAAGGAACAATAGGACAGGAATATTTTGGGTTATAGGCGCAATATGGATTATACGCTTTATTAAAATCTAATTCTATGGTATCTACATTAGGTATTCTTAAATCCATATATCTTCCACCTCCATATGTTTCTTCACCATTTGTAGCATCAGAAAAAGGTAAAAACAAATAATCTTCATATCCTTCAGTCTTCATTAAATCTTCCCCTTGATATACGTTAAGGCTAAAAGTTTCTCCTACTAATTCGAAAGATAAGACGCCATATATACGCTCCATAGAAACTCTATTTGTAGTTGTCTCCATGGGATGAAAATCTGAATCTGGTGTTCTCTTAAGCTTAGCTACAACCACAAAAGTAGAATCAAATTTAAAAAAATCTAACCCATTGAAATTTTTTAAATCTTTAGCTAATAAAGGTGACTTGGTAGCATCTTTATACTCTGCATTTAATTCTTTTTGAAAGTCAGTTTCACCTAATAAAGGCTTTTTCTCTTGCGCACAACTTAATAACGAAACACTAAGACATAATAGACAGAAAATATTTTTCATTTTACTTTTTATTTAATTCAAAAATACAACTAAATCTTGTTAGCTGGCTTAAGGGTTACTTTTAAGTTTTCTGGATACATTGTAAACTCAAATCGCTCTCTTATATCTTCCAATTTAGATTCTAATTTAAAATCAAAATGTTTACACAGTGCAGAAACTAAAACAACCATTTCACTTTTTGCTAGAAACATTCCTGGACAAAAACGAGCGCCGCCACCAAAAGCCCTCATTATATTAGGCGAATGGTTTTTATGCATTGGACATTCACTAACAATCCACCTTTGGGGCTCAAAAGCATTAGCATTAGAGAAGTATTCGTCTTGATTTTGTGCCACTTTATTCTGAAGAATAATACTTGTCCCTTTGGGAAAAGACACATTATTAATAATAACATCTTCATTAGACTCAAGATACAATTGAGGTGTTGTTGGCTTTAAACGCATTGCTTCTTGAACTACTGCATTGGCATATTTTAATGATTCAATGGTCTCATATTTACTTGGTATGTCTAGATTATTATATTCAGTAAAAGCTTCTTCTCTAACTTTATTTACAATTTCTGGATGCTGTGCTAAATAAAAAACAGCCCATGACAATGAGTTTGATGTAGTATCTTCTCCTGCCAATAGCATTGTAAAAATGTTTCCATAAATTTCTTTATCGTTAAATTTCTCTTCATCACTTTCTACTAATAAAGCTTCTAAAAAATTAGTTGGTTGTGCTTTTAATTTAGGATTATCTACTATTCTACTTTTTGCTTCTTCAATAAACTCAAAAATTATTTTCTCTATAGATTTTAAAGAATAATCTAGTGTTTTACCTTTTTCCTTCTTAAAATATCGCCATATTGGTATCGGCGCTGTGATTCTAGAATTAATCATTGGAAAGATAACTTCTAAATGTTTTTGAAAGCCATCAGACTTGTTATTTATAGTATCTAATTTGTGACCAAAAGCTATTTCTGTCGTAATATCTATTGTAAAAGCCATGAATTCTTTTTGAACATCTACAATGCTTTTTTTAGTTGCATATGCTTTAAATTTTTTAAGAATTTCATTGGTCTTGTCTAAAATGATAGGGTAATATGCTTTTACATTTTTCACATTTAAAGCTTCTGCTATTGGCTTTCTATGTCGTTTCCATGACGCTCCTTCGGCATTAAAAACACCATCAACACCCATTTCTTTTAAAATTTCATCAATCTTAGAAAAGCGTTTAAATTGTTCTGGTCTTTGTCTTAGCATTTTATTATTAATATCTGGATTAGCAGATACTACAAATTCCTTTCCTACAAAATGTATTTTAAATAAATCACCAGATTCTTCTACCCAACGTTCAAGCACTTGATGTTTATTATAAGTATTAAATTGTGGCAAATGGCCAAGTAAAAAAGTGCCTTTTGGAGATTTTAAATCTTTTATTGTAATTAGCTTGTCATCATGCATAAACTATATAATAATTGCCTTTTAAAAGGCTTATATTTTAAATTAGTTTTAAAAATATTTACTAATCAAAAATACAACTTAATACTTTTTTGTTTAGCTTTGAACCATCAAAAGATAAAAAAATGTATTTAGTCATTAAAAATTATAAGCAACAATGGACCTCTTGTAGAGATACAGGTTGGGCTTCTTATATTTTATGATGATGTAAATATCAATTAATACAATATTAAAAGTCCAACTTCGTAGTTGGACTTTTTTATTTTAGGTCTATCAACGAATTAAACTTTTAGCAAATGACATAAACCAAAACAACCAAACCAATGAAAACGCTATTTAAAAATTACATGGATTCTTTTAGTGGATTATCAAAAGAAATATGGTGGCTCGCTCTTATTACATTAATTAATAGAGCTGGCACTATGGTTATCCCTTTTTTATCAATTTACTTAACAGAGGATTTAGATATATCTAAATCTAATGTAGGTTGGATTATGACATGTTTTGGTTTAGGTTCTTTAGTTGGAACATGGTTTGGAGGTAAACTTACAGATATAATAGGGTACTATAAAATCATGGTATTTAGTCTTCTTGCTACTGGCTTTCTTTTTATAGGCCTGCAGTATTTAACTACGTTTAAATCACTTTGTATTGGTATATTCTTTACCATGTGTGTTGCAGACATGTTTAGACCTGCATCTTTTGTTGCTATGAGTGCTTATAGTAAACCTGAAAACAAAACACGTAGTGTTACACTAATTCGTTTAGCCATTAATCTAGGTTTCTCTGCTGGACCTGCAGTTGGAGGATTAATAATTACTCATTTAAGTTACGGTGGGTTATTTTGGGTTGATGGTATTACTTGTATTTTAGCAACTTTGGTGTTGTTTAATGTACTAAACCCTAAAACTGCAAAAATTCAAGACGATATAATTGTAAAGAACCCTAAATCTGCATATAGAGATATTCCTTTTCTAATATTTTTTGGAGCAATGGTATTATTTGCAATTGTATTTTTTCAATATTTTTCTGCCATGCCAATTTACTATAGAGAAGCACATGAGTTAAGTGAATTACAAGTTGGTCTACTTTTAGGAGCTAATGGTTTATTTATTTTTCTATTTGAAATGCCACTAATTAAATGGTTAGAAAAAACTAAAAACACAAAAGTTGGACTCATTTTATTTGGAGCTTTTCTAACTGGTTTAAGTTTAATTGTACTAAACATTACTGAATGGTCTGGAATATTGATAATAGGGATGCTACTAATGACTATAGGAGAAATGATTGCCTTTCCTTTTGCAAACGGATTTGCTTTAGATAGAGCAAAACGTGGAAATCAAGGAGAATTTATGGCTATGTACGCTATGGCCTTTTCTGTTGGAAGTATTTTTGGTCATAATGTTGGTCTACAACTAGCTGAAAAATTAGGTTTTGACAACACATGGTATATTATGACAGTTTTAGCCATATTATGTGTGTTATTATTATTTATTTTAAAATTATATATGAAGAAAAAAACCGCATAAATGAATTTAAATCAAGTCACTATAACCACAGAAAACACAAGACCATTAGTGTCTTTTTATAAAAAACTAGGTTTAAAGTTAATTGTAGATGCTTTGCCTCGTTATGCTAGACTAGAATGTCCAGATGGTGAGGCAACTCTATCTATTCATTATACAGATGATGTTTTACTAAAAAACAATACGACACTATATTTTGAAGATGATAATTTAGATATTTTGGTTAAAGAATTACAATTAAAAGGAATTACTTTTATACAACTACCCAAAGATGAATCTTGGCTTTGGCGCGAGGCTAAAGTTCAAGATCCTGATGGTAATATCGTTATATTATTTAAAGCTGGAGAGAATAGAAAAAATCCACCATGGCGTATTAAATAATTATTTTAATATTGAAAATTCTATACTAGAATCACTAAACACAGTATGCGTTTGGTTTTTAAAATCTGCTTCTTTTGCTTTATAAATATTGGGCACAAAAGTTTGCGGATTTAAATCTATTAATGGAAACCATGTGCTTTGTACTTGTATTTGTAATTTATGCCCCGCTTTGATAGTATGAAATACATCTTGTAATTTAATAGTTACATTGGTTTTCTCGTTAGGAGTAAATGGTTCGGGATTCTCAAAACTATTTCTAAAACGACCTCTCATAACTTCGCTACGAACCATCATATGGTAATTACTTAATTTTAAATGGTCTTGCATACCTTCTTCTTGCTCTTCAATATCTGATGGATGTACATCTATAACTTTAACTATCCAATCGGCATCTGTTCCTGTAGTTGCTACTTTTAAATGCGCAAAAATATCTCCAGCTAAAGTTAAATCTTCTTCTAAAGCATCTGTTTCATATACCAATACATCTGGACGTCTTGCAGTAAACCGCTGATCGTCTGTCATATATTTTCTTGGTGTAAAAACCGTTTTAATATCTTCAGAATATGGTACAGGTCTTTTTAAATCACTAATAAATACTTCTTTAGTTATTCCTCTTTTAGACACAGATAATTCCTGATTTTCATTCAAAAACATTTTTTGTTTTACAATAGATTTTGGAGGCCAGGCATCAAAACTACTCCATGTTTTCTTTCCCGAATCAAAAACATAAGCTTCTGGCAATCCAGATTTTCCATTACCTTCGCCTTTTAAAAAGTGATTAAAAAATTTAGTTTCTACATCTTTTTGAAATCTTAAAGAAATAGAGTCTCCAAAAAAGTAATTCCCTACATAGTTTTTTTCTTCAGATTTTGCCCATCGCCCATGATCCCATGGTCCAAACACTATCGTATTATAATTATTAGGGTTATATTTTTCAATTGTTTTATATGTTTCTAAAGGCCCATATAAATCTTCGGCATCAAAAAAACCGCCGACTACCATTGTTGCTACAGACGACTTTATAGTTTTTAAATTCTGAATCAACCCTTTAGGTTTCCATACACTATCGTAATTGGGATGATCTATTATTTCTTTCCAAAATACATCATCAATTTTATCTGATTTAGAAACAGAGTTATCATCCGGTTTTTCATATTGAAAATAACTATTCAAATTACTTAATGGTCCAGCATCTAAAAAGAATTGGTATTGATCTTCTGTTCCTAATTCTGGCAATTTATACCAAGTCGAATCTGTAGGTTTACTTTTTTCTGTTCCAAATAGAGAAACTGCTCTAAAATAGCTCAATAAAAAGGCGCCGTTATGATGAAAATCATCAAAAAAGAAATCACCAATACATGCTTGAGGCGAAGCCGCTTTTAATGCTGGATGAGCATCTATTGTTGAATAGGTTGCGTAAAACCCTGGATAACTAATTCCCCAAGTGCCAACACGACCATTATTATTTTCTACATTATTAACTAACCAGTCAATTGTATCATACGTATCTGAAGATTCATCAATATCTTTTTCATTTTTTTTATTAGGAATATAAGCTCTCATATTGTCATAAACACCTTCGCTCATCCAACGACCGCGAACATCTTGATAGACTATTATATTCCCTTCTTTCATTAAATGACTATTTGGCCCTATTTTTTCTTTAAACTCATTATCACCATAGGGCTTGCAACTGTATGGTGTTCTCATCATTAAAATTGGGTATGCTTTGCTTTTATCTTTTGGAGAATAAATAGTAGTATGCAATTTTATGCCATCACGCATAACTATGTTTACCTCTTGTTTATTATAATGGTCCTGAACATATGTATCAACCTCTTCTATTACAGTTATTTCAGCTTTTTTGCCTTTTTTACATCCAGAAAAAAGTAATAGCATAATTAATAATAATTTATAAAGAAGTTTCATATGGGTAGTTAATAATTTTGATTGTCTAAATTACAAAAACAATTGTCTTATTTATTATTATAAGAATTATTATATCTATATAAAAAAAACAATTACAACCGTTTTTCGCTGTAATTCTTCATTATATTTGAACTAAAATAAAATTATTACATGAGATTATTACTGACAATTTTATTAATAACTGCTAGTTATACATTTGCTTTTGCTCAACATATTAAAATTAATAAAGAGCAACTTTTATTTTTAAAAAATGAAGATTCTATTCAAGTCATTTTTAATTATGAAAAGCAAGAAAGAGGAGGAAAAAGAATTTCTGAAGCTAAGTATATTGATAATAGAAAAAAGAAAATTCAATCTAAAAAAAAGGATACTATTGTTTGGTTAAAAGATTATAAAAACTCCAAACACTTGCTTTGGCCTAAAGCTTATATCTCTAAATTTAATGAAAGACTATCGAAGTATAAATCACCCGAATTAATAATAAATAACACGACTAAAACTAATTATACAATGCAGGTAAATGTGCTTTGGATATATTCTGGTTATGAATTTGCTGGTTCAACTTCTCCTTCTAAAGTAAAATTAGACATACTGCTTATTAATAATAAAACTAAAAAAATTGCGGCTACATTAAATATAGACGAGTCTAGAGCTAACAATAGTGATGATGATAATGACAGTACTTGGCCAAATTTAAGACGTGTAGAAAATGCTTTTGCAAATTCTGGCTATAAACTTGCAATTGCTCTAAAAAGAATATTTGACAAAAATTAATTATGAAACATATAGTATCACTTATAATCGTTATCCTTTTATTTAGTTGTAAAACAGATAAAGAAAAACAAATAGAGACATGGGAAAACAAAATAGAAGAACGCAAGAGTGAAAAAACATTCCCTAAACTAGAACCAAACCGTTATAATGTAGCGTTTTTAATAATGGATGGCACTTTTAATACTGAATTGACTGCCCCTTTCGATATTTTCCAACATACTATTTTTAGAGAGAACATAAAGGCAATGAATGTTTTTACTGTAGCTAATACAGATGCTGCTATTACTTCTTTTGAAGGTATGCGTATTCTACCTGACTATAATTATTTAAAAGATGAATTACCAAAAATTGATATTCTAGTTGTGCCTAGTGCAGAACACCATTTAGATAGTGATCTTAATGATACAGCAATGATTGATTTTGTAAAAAAAATAGATAAAGAAGCACTATTTGTAACATCTCATTGTGATGGTGCTTTTGTACTTGCTAAAGCTGGCTTATTAGATAATTCTGTTTCTACAACATTTCCTAGCGATATAGATTTTATGCGAGAAATGTTCCCCGAATTAGATATTAGAAAAAATGTCTTATTTGTACACGATGGGAAATATATTACTTCTGCTGGTGGTGCAAAAAGCTTTGAAGCTGCTTTATATTTATGCGAACATCTTTACGGAAAAGAAATTACTAAATCTCTTGCAGGCGGATTAGTAATTGATTGGGACATAGAAACAGTAGACCATTTAATTATTAAAAAGTAACTTTTAATTTATTAGGAAACATAAAAAACCTATCTCCTTTTTCTGTATGGCAAAACCGTTTTATAAATAATATCATACATTATATTAACTACAGACTTTACATTCTTCTTTAGCTTTTACTTCTCCTACTAAAACTCCTTTTTCATTTATAGTATAACCACAGCAATCTATAAATCCTTGAGCTACCATTTTTCTAGCTCTCTGTATTTGAGATTTTACAGTTGGAAGACTAATCTTTAACTGCTTAGAAACCTCAGCTTGCTTTAACCCTTTTATATCTGATAGAAAGAGTGGTTCTCTATATTTTTTAGGCAAACCTTTTAGAATACCTCTTAAACATTCTTTTTCTGTATGAATAGTCTCTTCTATTTTAACTTCTGTTTCAAAATCAGCAATTTCAAAAATTTGATTTTTTGTTTTAAAATAATCTATTATAGAATATCTAGCTATAGAAAAGATCCAAGCTTTTATTTTAGATACATCTTTTAGGGTGTCCAGTTTTGTATGGATTTTAATAAAAGTATCTTGCAAAATATCATCTGTAATAGTATTATCTTTTACTTTACTATTGATAAAGCGTTTTAAATCTCCAGAATAACTTTGCCAAACTTGTTTTGTAGTCATAATAAAAAAAGTTAGTTCGAGTAATTAGTAATTACTCGAACTGTTTTTAGTTTAACAATTACAATTAGTACAATTACAATTCTCACATGTACAAGAAGTACATTGTCCTTTGTTACAGTTTTCGCAGTTACAAGTGCATTCTATATTTTTCATAATATCTAAATTTTAAATTCATATAATAGACTTAGAATTTATAAAAAAGATGCATTATTTGCAGTTTATTTTTTTAACCTTTCTTCTTTACATAATTTCAAAGATAAAAAAGGTCTGTGTACTTATTATTTAATTATTACTAAGTACTCTATCGTCAACATCTAAAATTTCAGATGTAATAATCTTAATTGATGACGCTAATTTATGTCTTGGATTTATTAATATATTATTATTAATTGGTAAAATAGCAGAAGGTACTTGCATTGCAAGACTTTTCTCAGATTTTAACCAATTTGTCCCCAAAGATTTTGTGTAAGTGTGTGGTGGATTATCTCTCCAATGTGCATCTAATTTAGATGCTTTTAATATAGGTTTTATTAATTCATCAGGGATTTCAATTTCTAAATAACCATAATCTTCCGGTAAATATTTAAAATCTAAATGTACAAGAATCTCTAAAAGACATAGTGATAGGCTTTCTGAAAAATAAAGCATACTATATCCCTTTTTGTTCCAACGTCCTCCATATAATCGTGCGCCTTCACCACTTAAGTCTTCTAAATACTGCTTTCTAGCAATTCTAAATGCTCTCATAAATTAAGAATAGATACCAAATTCTATTCTACCTAAAACATCTAACACTAGAGACGTACCAAAACTAGTATCTAATAGACTAATAGGTTTACTGTAATTTAAAACGCGAATATCACTATGTAACCAAGATGTAAAATTATCTATACTACCTAATACTTCTATTCCTCGAGAAACAACTTGAGCAATTTCAAGAATTTGCTCTGTGCTATATATATTTAATAAATCACTATCACTTTTACGCTGTATAGTTCTATGCGATATATGAATTAAATCGCTCATTTTCTCCATAGAAACACCCAACAAACTACTTAAAGTTGACACTACAGACTTAGGTAAACCTCTACGCGTAATTTGAATTAAATCAAAATCGCTATTTATAGTTTGATCAAATGTTAAACTCCCACCTAGGACACTAATAATCCTATCGTATTTATTATCTAGATTATAAAATGCTTCAGGTTCATTCACTAAATTTTTAATGTGATGCTCTTGCTTGTGCTGCTTCATAATAGCGTCATTTTTCACAAATATACGTACTTTTGTCGTGAAATCAAATTAACTATTCGTTTTATTTTTATGTTTTACACAAATAAAATACTGTTAATTAATTGTTTATCAATAATCTAATTAATATAGGACAAATCTAATTTCCTACTATATTTTTCATATCATTTTCAAAACTTATATGTCTAAAATCTGGAGAATATTTCAAATCTGGATTAATAAAAAAATCTTCAATCTTATCATCTGTTATTTTCACTCTATTTAATATGTAGTTATATTTTATATCTAAATCCATTATTTCATCTTTAAAATTAGTACTAAAATCATTTTTACAATGACTTATCCTAACATTATTTAGCGCTATAACTTCTTCAAATTCTTCTATAATTAATACATCATCTACAACAACAAAATCCCTAAAACCATATACAACACTATTATTCAGAATTAAATAGCTGTCTTTTTTTAAATTAATAGCTTCTTTTACTAAGCCTTGCTCATTATCTTCAACATTAACTAAAGTTATATTATTAGCTTTTACAATGGTTTTATCTTTTGAAGGGTCAAAATTTTCAATTTTATCATAGGTATCAATTTCAATACTTCTAGAAGTCTTAACCCCTGAAGAATAAGGATTTCTAATAGCTATACTATTATTGATGATAGATTGTGTCCCTTTGGTAAAATCAAAATCATTACCTATTGCTCTATATGAAATTAAATTATTCATTTTTAAATTACCACCAATAAACTCAAAAGAATTATCATTAGAATAACTTACTTGAACATTTTCTATTATTGTTTTATCACCTACTCCAGCAAATGAAATTGCATTTAATTCTTTTGCAGAACTTAATTTCCCTCCTGAATATTCTATTCTTATATACTTTAAAATACCTGATGAACTCTGTATATTGTCTCCTCCATAAGTTGAAAACCTCGATTCTAAATCAAAACCTATACTACTAACACCTCCAAAAGTATTTACTGGAGCGTCTCCTAAAATTATAATTCCTCCCCAATCTCCTGGTTTTCTAGCAGAACGTTTTTTATTAGATGTAAAAACAATTGGGTTTAACGCTGTTCCTTCTGCAATTATTTTTGCTCCTTTTGTTACAACTAATGTTCCATTAGACTCATGATCACCTCTTATAATTGTTCCTGGTTCTATGGTCAAGGTCGCATTATCTGTTACGTAAACTACTCCTTGTAATAAGTATGTATATCTATTTGACAATGTAGTATCATCTGTTATCAAACCTATAATTGATTTGTTCGTTTTTTTATACTCTTGGTCTATAGGCTTAAAATTAGTCCAGTTTTCAAGCCAGTTATCTATTCCCAGTATTCCTGAATCTATCTGAGAATAACCGAAAAAACTTACAAGGACAACGCTAAATAATAAAATACTTTTTTTCATAATTATTAATTTAATTTGTTAGTAGAATAATATTTTAATTTATAGATTAATCTTCTTTTTAAATAGAAGGTTATACTATAATTATTAGATGTTTGATTAAAAATCAACATCTAACAAACACTCTTTGTGCTCTATGTAAATCGAATATAGATTGACATAAAACCTCTTAATTATATTTTCGTAATATATAATTGAGTAAAATAAGAATAGTGTAGATTGAGGGATTCTTATTTTTTAATTACTGTATCGCTTTAGGTATATACTAAAACTATAATTAGTAGCAACTTAACTTTATTTGCTATGTATTATTTAATTACACAAAATCAATTCTGCTTAAAAAGTAGAATTTATATTATGCTTAAATGAAAAAGTAAGAAAATAGCGGAGTTTGGACTTTAATAAGATAGGATTAATCATAATTTAAGGGCTTTTGATTACAATAAATATACGAAATCAATAATTACTTCGGATCTTTTTAAGAAAAAAAATACATTTTTTTATAAACTTATTTAATTCTACATAAAACAAAAACAATTTATATTTTCAATTCATCAAAAATCAATCTAAAAGATTATTAATTAGTCCTAATGTACCCAAAACGCCCCTAGAGATTATTCTTTATATTTACTTTAGCTAAAAAAAGAAATGCCATTAAGTTTAGTAGATATAATATTAGTTATAGGTATGAGTCAAGGTCTCTTTCTTGCTCTGGCAATCCAACTACTTCCTAATAAAAATAAAAAAGCAAATAGAACTTTATCTATTATTTTACTAATTGCATCTTTAACTCTTTTTGTTAGAGCTGTCCCTTTTATTATTACTGGTAATATAAAACTAGGTATCATTGCAGATACTACAATTTATATCTTTGGACCTCTTCTATATAGCTACATAAGACAACTTACTTTTAATGAAAAGCCAGCTTTTAGACTTAATTGGTACCACTATACTCCAATATTCTTAAACATTATTTATTTTATTTGGTCTTTATTTTATAGTGTAACAGAGCTAAATGAACTAATAAAGCTAGGAAAATTAAACATCATGTTTTTTATAGTCGAATTAGGAGGCTTATTGTCTATAGCATTCTACTGGATTCAATCTTTTTTAATTCTTAAAAAGTTTAAACAGATTCAAAAAAACCAGTTATCATTTAATCAAAATATAATACGTTATTTAACTTTTGTATTAAGCGCTTTGGCCTTTTTTCTTATTTTATGGTTGTTGACTTTTGTATGCTTGTATAGTTTTGGTTACTATTCAAATTATATAAACTATACAACAATGTGGCTTTCTGCTCCGGTATTTATATATTTTATTGGTTTTTTTAGCTTAACACAACCTAACATTTTTAGATTACCATTAGAAAATAAATTAGCAGCTAAAAAAACGATTGTAAGATTAAAACCTGAAGAAATAGAACTTTTAAAAAATAGACTTAACGAGCTAATAACTGAAGATAATATACATACAACACCGCATTTAAGTTTGAAATCTTTATCTGAAGCATTAAACACTTCTTCTAATAATTTATCTTGGTTACTTAATCAAGTTTACAAGAAAACATTTTACGAGTATATAAATCACTTTAGAATTGAAGATTTTTTACAAAAAATACAAGAAAACCAGCACCAATCTAAAACATTATTAGCCATAGCTATGGATTCTGGTTTTAACTCTAAATCAACGTTTAATAAAGCTTTTAAAGCTATAATGAACGATACACCTAGTAATTATATAAAACAAAATCTATAACTAAAAGGAACGAACGTATACACACGGTCGATTAACATGTTTTACAAATATATTTTTGGCTTATAATTTTTAAATCCAAAATATCATGTTAAAAACTATTACTTTTTTATTTCTTCAATTATTAATTACAAACATATACGCCCAAACAGTTTCTACTATAATTGAAGGGTCTTTTTCTGATGGTTTAGCCATAGACTCTCAAGGTAATATTTACGGTTCTGATTGGAATGGAAATACAGTATATAAATACGATACTACAGGGAATGTTTCGATTTTTAAAAATGGTTTCTCAAATCCTAATGGAATCGCTGCTAATTCCTTAGATGAAATATACATATGTGACCATACAGCAAATTCAATTTACAAATACGATACTAATGCAAATTTATTGGCAAGCTATACTGCAGGACTAATAACTCCTGCTGGTATAAAACGTATTCCAAATACTGAAGATTTCATAATAGTTGAGTATGGCACTTTTACATCTTCTAGTAAAATAAAAAAATTAGAATCTAACGGTACAATAACTACGCTATATGATGGTGCTCCATTAAATGGACCTGCAGGAATAGCTTTTATAAATAACATACCATACATAGCCAATTTTAATGATAGAAAAATATTTAAGTTTGAAAATAACACACTTACGCTAATTGCCCAATTATCTGCAAATGGACCTTCAAATTCAAATTTTTTAGGTTTTTTAAGTACTATAGGAAATCAACTTATTGCCACTCAAATTGGAGAAAATAAAATATATACTATAAACCCTAATAATGGAACGATAACATTATATGCAGGATCTATAATTGGAGATAGTGATGGAAATATTAATGATGCAACTTTTAGTGCTCCAAATGGTATTCTTGGTGATGATATAAATAATAAAATCTATATTTCTGATGCCACCACTAAAAACCTAAGAATTATTGATAATGCCTTTTTAAGTGTTGACGAATTTGAAAATACTATATCTAATATAAAGCTATTTCCAAATCCAACCGCAGATAGTTTACATATTAAAATTGATACATTAAAAGAAAAAAAAGTATCCATTAGTATTATTGACATTAATGGAAAAGAAGTTTTTAATAAAAACTTCTATACTGAAAACTCAACATTCAATACCAAAATAAACACTAAAAACTATCCTTCGGGACTATATACTGTTTTAATTACTAGTAATAAACAACGTGTTTCAAAAAAAATTCTTTTTTAAACAGAAGCTAAAAAGGAAACTATCTTATATAAATAAGCGAGAGCATCCATATAGATGCTCTCGCTTTTATTAACAAAAATTAAACTATTTTAAATATATAGTTTTCGATGAAATAGATTGTTAATCTATTTAAATTTTCATTTTACATGTTTCTTCGATATTGACCTCCAACCTCAAATAAAGAGCTTGTAATTTCTCCTAAAGAACAGACCTTACAAACTTCCATTAATTCTTCAAATATATTTTCATTATTGATTGCTTTTTTCTGAAGCATTTTTAACAACGCTTTTGTGTCATTAGCTTTATGTAAATTCTCTAACGTTTTTATTTGAAATTGTTTTTCTTCTTCAGTAGCTCTAATCACCTCTGCTGGTACTACAGTTGGAGAACCTTTAGAACTTAAGAATGTATTTACACCAATTATTGGAAATTTACCATTGTGTTTTAATGTCTCATAGTATAAACTTTCTTCTTGAATTTTACTACGTTGATACATAGTTTCCATGGCTCCTAAAACACCGCCTCGTTCTGTTATTCTATCAAATTCCTGAAGTACAGCTTCTTCAACTAAATCGGTTAGCTCTTCAATAATAAAAGAGCCTTGAATTGGATTCTCATTTTTAGCTAATCCTAATTCTTTATTTATAATTAACTGTATTGCCATTGCACGACGAACAGATTCTTCTGTTGGCGTGGTAATAGCTTCATCATATGCATTTGTATGCAATGAATTACAATTATCGTAAATAGCATATAATGCTTGTAATGTAGTACGAATGTCGTTGAAATCTATTTCTTGAGCATGTAAACTACGTCCTGAAGTTTGAATATGATACTTTAACATTTGCGCACGAGCATTAGCTCCATATTTATGCTTTAATGCTTTAGACCATATTTTACGAGCAACACGACCAATAACAGAATATTCTGGATCAATTCCATTTGAAAAAAAGAACGATAAGTTTGGACCAAACTTATTAATATCCATGCCTCGAGATAAGTAATATTCTACATAAGTAAATCCATTAGATAATGTTAGAGCCAATTGCGTAATTGGATTTGCTCCAGCTTCTGCAATATGATATCCAGAAATAGATACCGAATAGAAGTTACGTACATTGTTTTCAATAAAATACTCCTGAACATCACCCATTAAACGTAATGCAAATTCTGTAGAAAAAATACATGTATTTTGAGCCTGATCTTCTTTTAATATATCTGCTTGAACTGTTCCTCTTACCTGAGCTATGGTATTCTTTTTTATTTCTGCATAAATATCTGCTGGTAACACTTGATCACCAGTTACACCTAATAAAAATAAACCTAATCCATTATTACCTTCTGGTAATTCTCCATTATAACTAGGTCTTTCTTTTCCTTTATATAGTTTAGCAATTTTTGCTTCTACTTCTTTTTCTAATCCATTTTCTTTTATGTAAAACTCACACTGCTGATCAATTGCAGCATTCATAAAGAAACCTAACAACATTGGAGCCGGACCATTAATGGTCATACTTACCGAAGTCATAACATTTGCTAAATCAAAACCAGAGTATAATTTTTTAGCATCATCCAAACAACAAATGCTAACACCTGCATTTCCAATTTTCCCATAAATATCTGGGCGTAAATCTGGATCGTTACCATAAAGCGTTACACTATCAAAAGCCGTAGATAAACGTTTAGCTGGTAAACCTGCACTTACATAATGAAAACGTCTATTAGTACGTTCTGGTCCGCCTTCTCCAGCAAACATACGTGCTGGATCTTCACCTGTTCTTTTAAAAGGATATAATCCAGATGTATAAGGAAATTCACCAGGAACATTCTCTTGTAAACACCATCTTAAAATATCTCCCCAAGCTTGATACTTTGGCAAAGCAACTTTTGCTATTTGCAAATGAGATAACGACTCTGTATGCGTTTCTATTTTTATTTCTTTATCTCTTACCTTAAAAGTATATATAGGATTTTTATATTTATTTACTTTTTCGTCCCAACCAATAATAACTTCCCAATTGTAAGGATTTAAATTTAATTTTACGCGATCAAATTCTGATATCAATAATCTAACAAAATCTTTATTTTCTTCGTTAGTTTCAATCGATTCTAAATCTATACCAGATTTATCTAATTTAGGAGTAGTTTCAATTACCGACTCTATAGTTTTATAAATACCATATAATTTTTGAGCAACTTCAACTTGAGTATTTGCTGTTTTATCGTATGCGCGATTATTTTCTGCAATTTCAGATAGATAACGTGTTCTATTTGGTGGAATTACAAAAATCTTTTCACTCATCTCTTCAGATATTTCAAAAGAAGATTTTAAATCACTATCTGTCTTTTCAACAAGTTTATCCATTATCGCTTTATAAAGCGTATTCATTCCTGGATCATTAAATTGAGATGCTATTGTACCGTAAACTGGTAATTTATCTTGCGGCGTATCCCATAAATTATTATTACGCATGTATTGTTTTTTCACATCGCGTAAAGCATCTAAAGAACCTCTTTTATCAAATTTGTTAATCGCTACTAGATCTGCAAAATCAAGCATATCAATTTTTTCTAATTGAGTTGCCGCTCCAAATTCAGGCGTCATAACATACAAAGCAACATCACTGTGCTCCATAATTTCTGTATCACTTTGTCCAATACCAGAAGTTTCTAAAATAATTATATCGTATTCAGCCGCTTTTAAAACTTCTACAGCCTCATTAACGTATTTTGATAATGCTAAATTAGACTGACGTGTAGCTAAACTACGCATATAAACTCTTGGCGAGTTAATAGCATTCATTCTAATTCTATCTCCTAATAAAGCACCTCCAGTTTTTCGTTTTGACGGATCTACAGACACCAAACCAATCGTTTTTTCTGGAAAATCTATTAAAAAACGACGAACCAACTCATCAACTAATGACGATTTCCCTGCTCCACCGGTACCGGTTATTCCTAAAACTGGTGTTTTAGATTTTTTATTTTTAGCATGAATTTTATCTAAAGCTTGCTTAGCTACTTCAGGAAAATTTTCTGCTGAAGATATGACACGAGCAATTGCTTTAGGGTTTTTCTTAGATAGAATTTCTACTTCTCCATTTAATGAATCACCAATTGCAAAATCTGATTTTTCAACTAAATCGTTAATCATACCTTGTAATCCCATTTCACGACCATCATCTGGTGAGTAAATTCGTGAAATTCCATAATCCATTAAATCTTTAATCTCTGATGGTAAAATAACGCCGCCGCCGCCGCCAAAAATTTTAATATGTCCAGCTCCTCTCTCTTTTAAAAGATCGTACATATATTTAAAATACTCATTATGCCCTCCTTGATATGATGTTAAACAAATAGCATTAGCGTCTTCTTGAATAGCAGTATTTACAACTTCATCTACACTTCTATCATGTCCTAAATGGATAACCTCAACACCTGTAGACTGTATAATACGTCTCATAATATTTATGGATGCATCATGGCCATCAAATAAGGCCGCAGCAGTTACTATTCTAACTTTATGTTTTGGTTTGTATGGTGTTGTTTGTATCATTCGGAAAAAATAATCTGTTTTA
This sequence comes from uncultured Lacinutrix sp., assembly GCF_947500325.1. GTDB lineage: Bacteria > Bacteroidota > Bacteroidia > Flavobacteriales > Flavobacteriaceae > Lacinutrix. Next base: position 51,208 of record NZ_CANMRQ010000009.1, on the reverse strand, counting down.
GGCATGCAATTTACGGAATATTCAAAAAAATAGCGCTTAAATCTGGAATTATCTAAAAGTTTTAACTCATAAAAAACCACTTCTTTTTTAAAGTAATTTAGTATCAACTAGATTCTAACTAAAATGAAAAAGATTACTATACTTATAAATTGTAAAGATCAATCTGGAATTATAGCTAATGTTACTAACTTCATAGCTAATAATAATGGAAATATAGTCTACATTGATCAACATGTAGATAGAGAACAAAATATATTCTTTATGAGGCTAGAAAGTGAATTCTACTCTTTTTCTATGAAAACATTTAAGGCCAATTTCAAATCGGTTTTAGCAGAAAAATTTGATATGAAATGGCGAATTTATGATGCGGAAAACAAACCCAAAATGGCTCTTTTTGTTTCAAAATACGATCATTGTTTATATGATATTCTAGGACGTTATAGCTCTGGTGAACTACATGTTAATATTCCTTTTATTGTTAGTAATCATAATGATTTAAAATCAATTGCAGACAATTTTAACATTCCATTTTACCATATACCCGTTACCAGAGAAACTAAAACTGCAGCTGAAAATGCCCAATTAAAACTATTAAAAGAACATCAAATCGATTTTATTGTTTTAGCTAGGTATATGCAAATAATATCTGGAAATTTAATTGAAGAATATCCTAACAAAATTATAAATATTCATCATTCTTTTTTACCAGCTTTTGTAGGTGCTAAACCTTATCATTCAGCTTTTAAACGAGGTGTTAAGATTATTGGAGCAACAAGCCATTACGTAACAGAAGAACTCGATGCAGGTCCAATTATTGAACAGGATGTAGCAAGAGTATCTCACACACATGCTATACCCGATTTAATAGCTAAAGGTCGTGATTTAGAAAAAATAGTATTATCTACAGCTATTAAGCACCATATTAATAGAAAAGTAATGGTTTATAATAATAAAACTGTGATTTTCTCATAAGGGAAAATTCATTCCTTTTTTTGCAAACCTGAAACCTAGTTTTTGAATACTATCTTTTAACCTGTGCTTTTTTAAAAGAGCTGGGTTTGAATGGTTAAAATGAATAAAAACAATCTTACTTTTAAGATTTTTAGATTCTTTATCAAATAGTGCAACTGTTTCTTCAATAAAAGGATGTGGTACTTCGCTCATTGGCCTTGGTATTTCACCTTCTTTAAAAAAAGTTGCATCTAAAAAGGCATAATCTACTTTCTTCACCTCTTCCACTATGTTTTTTTTCCACAATTTCCATTTATTAATATCAGGAATAAATAAAGCCGATTTACTTTCTCCTTGAATTTTATAACCTACAGTTTCTGAAAACTCATCACGATGTGGCACCAAAAAAGGAGTAACCTTAAGTTTTGAACTAAGGTGTACAGTAGAGTCTGATTTTAAAGTATGTATTTTAATATTTTTTAAAGTTACCAATTGACTCCAAGGCCCATTTTGTTTTAAAAAAGATTCCATTTTTGGCATTGTATATATAGGTATTCCAGTTCCTCCTAAAGCTTCTCTACCAAAATGCATTAGACCAGTATAGTGACCAATATGCGCGTGTGTTAAAAAAACACCATCTATTATTCTACCATTATCTATATGATTTGATTTTAATAACTGCGTTTGCTCAATAATATCAGGAGTAGCATCAAACAAATACTTCTTATTAATGTTTTTATCCACTAAACCCAAGCAAGACACTAATTTCTTATCTTCCTTTCCATTGTAATAATTAATACAACACGATTTATTACAATCTATTTGCGGATAACCTGCATCTTGAGCGACTCCCAAAACGGTAAGATACTGTGTATTAAATTCGGCTTTATTATGTTCTTTATTTAGACAACTAAAAAATATAACAAAAGAAAACAGGCATGATAATTGACTTAATTTCATCTGTAAAATATATATTTGTTAAATATAAAAAATCTTGATTATGACACGTAAATTAATAGCTTTCATTTTAATTTTAAATTTCACAGCTTGTGCAGAGTTACAAGATGTTGTTAACCAATTACCTCAAGGTACTGGAGGTGGTATTTCTCAAATAGATATTGGAAATGGTTTACGAGAAGCATTAGATTTAGGGATAGACAAACAAGTAAGCAAACTTACTCAGAAAGATGGTTTTTTCAGAAATGAACTAGTAAAAATATTATTACCTGAAGAATTAAAAAAAGTAGATAAAGGTTTACGTGATATTGGACTAGGAAGTTTAGCAGACGATGGATTAAAAGTACTAAATCGCGCAGCAGAAGATGCCGTTGGGGAAGCAACACCAATATTTATTGATGCTGTAAAAGGTATTACTTTTAATGACGCTAAAACAATTCTATTAGGCAACAAAGATGCTGCAACGCAATATTTAAGTGGAAGAACCAAAACAGCTTTATATGGTAAATTTAATCCTGTGATTAAAAATAGTTTTGCTAAGGTTGGTGCAGATCAAATTTGGACAAATTTAATTAATAAGTACAATGCCATTCCATTTACTAAAAAAGTAAATCCAGATTTAACAGACTATGTTACTAATGAAGCTCTAAAAGGTGTCTATAAAATGATAGCTGTTGAAGAACTAGAAATACGTAATAAAGTATCTTCTAGAACTACTAGTCTTTTACAAAAGGTTTTTGCCTTACAAGATTAAGTATTACAACATAAAAAAAAGCCGCTTATGTAAATATTTACATAAGCGGCTTTTTTATTATAAATTAATTTTATTTTTTCTTTTTATACAAACCATCAAAAGCTATAACAACTTCAGTTTTATTCGTAATAGTTTCCCATAATTGGCGAACCGTACCATCTTTATTTAATGTCCAAGTCACACGATGAATAAATGGTTTATCATCTTTATTCTTAGACATATCTGTTTGAAGAATCATTTGATTGCCTACTCTTTCGCCTTTTAAATGTAAGCTACCGCCTTGATTATCTATCCAAAGTTGCTCCCATTGTTTCGTTTGTTTATTATAAAAATTAGAGCTTGTACCTGTATAATTTCCTTTACTACTTGTCCAGTTTTCACGTAAAATACAATTATCTTGAATTTTATCTATAACATTAATCCCAGCAGCAGTTCCATCTGGGTTAGTAACAGTCCATGTCCCAATCCAAAAATCAAATTCGCTATTTTTTTCTGTACAGCATTTACATTTATTTTGAGCCATAATAGTTAAAGAAAATAAACAGATAGTAAAAAAAATAAAAGTACGTTTCATGACTATTTTATTTTAGGATATTTATAAAAATAATATTTTAAATTAATACAACGCTAATATTAAGATAACATTAATAAGCTACTTTCTTCTTAGTTTTGTACCTCAAGTAGTTTTCTTCATATTACTTGAGTTAGTTAGTTTAGATATAAAAAACCAACCTTAAGTTAAGGTTGGTTTTTATCTTTCTTTTTTAACTTTAATAAGTTACATGTAACTATTGATTAATTAGGTTAAATACCATATAATTACACTATAAAAACAACTCCTTCGGTTAAAACAAAATAAATATTTTTTAATATTAACAAAAAACAATCAATTATAAGTTGCTAATTATCAATTATTAACGTATCTTAATAGGACTAAAACCGACAGTTAGATGAACCGTAAGGACGTTTTAAAATCTCATCAGCAAAAATTAAATAGGCGCTACAAACAACTTGTTGAGCAAGCTTATAATTTAAGACAGACAGATCATGCTCTTAGTGATGACTCTGAATTTAAAGCGTTAAAATTACTTAATAAATTAAATCAGTTGAAATTTCTAGCTAGAGAGAACTCAAAGCCTGTTTCTTAATAATTTAAAATAATCAAACGCTTTTATAAGCCTAGATCCATACCAAGAAAACATTTCCCCATCAACAAATATTGTTTTAGCATGATGAGAAACACGACCAATTTCGAACGCATGTTCATCTTTAAATGGATAAGGCTCGCTTGATAGTAATACAATTTCTGGATCTCCTTCTTTTTGAATATTTTCAATATTTACTTCTGGATAGCGTTCTTTGTTTTGATAAATATTTTCAAATTTATTAAGTACTAATAAATAATTTATAAAAGTATTATTTCCTGCAACCATCCATGGTTTTCTCCAAATAAAATAAGCAACTTTTAATATAGCTTTATCTTCGATATACTCTTGAAAGTCCTTTAAATTATACTTTATCTTATCAGATATTTTTAGAGCATTTGTTCTTTTATTAAAAATTTCTCCATATTGATAGATGAGCTCTAAACAATCTTTTATTGTATATATATCTGAAATATGCGTTGCACAAATTAGTTCACAGGCCTCTACAATTTCCTTAGTATTTTCTTCTTTATTACAAAGAATAATGTCTGGATGTAGTGCTTTTATTCTTTCAATTTTAATGCTTTTTGTACCTCCAACAACTTGCTTTGTACTTTTAAAATGAAAGGGATGTACACAAAACTTAGTAATACCAACAATAGAATCTTCTAGCCCTAAATCATATAACAACTCTGTTTGGGACGGCACTAAAGAAATTATTCTTTTAGGTACTCCTTTTAGTTTTAAGCGTCTATCTAATTGGTCCTTAATTTCCATTAAAATATTACAAGAATTATTACTTCTTGATTAGCGAACTATTTATTTAAGATTGTTTCCATTTGCTGTTGCAATTCTAGAGCTTTAACTGCTGCTGCTTTAGCAAAATCTTCTTCTTTAGAAGCATATATTATGCCTCTAGAAGAATTTATTAATAACCCAATATTCTCACTCATTCCATATTTACATACATCTTGTAAGTTTCCGCCTTGAGCTCCAACGCCAGGAACTAATAAAAAGTTATTAGGTATTATTTTCCTAATATCTGCTAAGTATTCAGCTTTAGTAGCACCTACAACATACATTAGATTTTGAGCATTATTCCAAGATTTAGACGTTTGCAATACTTGCTTATACAACTCTTTTCCTTCTACAGCTTTTGTTTGAAAATCGAACGCTCCTTTATTAGAAGTTAATGCCAACATAATAGTGTGCTTGTCTTTAAATGCTAAGAATGGTTCTACTGAATCTTTCCCCATATATGGTGCTACAGTAACACTATCGAAAGCTAAATCTTCAAAAAAAGCTTTAGCATACATTGTACTTGTATTTCCTATATCTCCTCTTTTAGCGTCTGCTATTGTGAAAATCTCTGGATGCTTCTCATTTAGGTACTTAATTGTTTTTTCTAATGATTTCCATCCTTTAATTCCATAAGCTTCATAAAATGCTGTATTAGGCTTGTAGGCTACACATAAATGGTGTGTAGCATCAATAATGGCTTTATTAAACTCAAAGATTGGATCTTCAGTTTCTAATAAATATTGTGGAATCTTATTTAAATCAACATCCAATCCTATACACAGGAAAGAGTTTTTCTTTTTGATTTGGTTTGTAAGTTCTTGTGTTGTCATTTTTTGGAACTAATTAATCGATATGATATGAAATATTAAAATTTGTTACTTCATTAATACTACTAAATTTAAAATTATACAATTCATATATTTCTGGGTTCATAAAATGGACATATATAAAATCTTCTTCTTTTGTTATAGTAATTTTACCTTCTACAATTGTCTCTTTAATAAGGTCACTATTAAATTCATTGTTTAGCAAATTAGTACCCCAAATAATTTGATTGAATATCATTTCTTTATTTTCATCAAAATTAAGGGCTCTATCATATAAAAAATCCATTGACATACTAAAACTATCACAGCCTCCTCGAGTTATACTTAAAAACCAATGATCATTTAAGATTATTTCAGCAGTTTTAGCTTCATCATCCCAAGTATAACCTTCTAATTCTTTAATCCCTTTTAAAAAATCATCTGTTTGAGTTGCTTGATCAAAAATACAGTCTTCAATTATTTTAGAAACTTTACTTTCTGCTTCTACTTTTGTTTGTTTAACTGCCTCAGTTTTTAAAACAGAATGTTTATTGGGGTTTTTATTTTCATTTTTTTCACAACCAAAAAGCATGATAATTAATGTGCAGAATATTACGTTTTTCATTTTGTCACATATTTCACAAAATAACTACTAAGCTATTTTTAAAGTTTTGATTTATAAAAAAGCCTCTAAAAAAGAGGCTTGCATTTACATAACATCATTATTAGCCTTTAGTTTTTCAGTATTTTCAGCTAACATTAGTTCGTCTATTATTTTTTGAATATCACCATTTACAATATTTGACAGATCGTAAAGGGTTAGCCCTATTCTATGATCTGTTACACGGCCTTGAGGATAATTATAAGTTCTAATTTTAGCACTTCTATCGCCACTAGTAACCATTGTTCCTCTTAAAGCAGCATCTTCTTCCATTTTCTTTGCCAACTCTAAATCATATAAACGAGAGCGTAATACTTTAAAGGCTTTTTCCTTATTTTTATGTTGAGATTTTTGATCTTGACATTGGGCTACTAAACCAGTTGGAACGTGTGTTAAACGCACAGCAGAATATGTGGTATTTACCGATTGCCCTCCAGGTCCAGATGAACAGAAAAAATCAATTCTTACATCTTTAGGATTAATTTCCACATCAAATTCTTCCGCTTCTGGAAATACCATAACAGTAGCTGCACTAGTATGCACACGACCTTGAGTCTCTGTTTGAGGTACACGTTGTACTCGATGTACTCCTGCTTCGAACTTTAATGTTCCATATACATCTTCTCCTGAAACTTCAAATTGAATTTCCTTGAATCCTCCATTTGTACCTTCAGAAAAATCTACTGTATCTACTTTCCAACCTCTTCCTTCACAATATTTTGTATACATCCTAAACAAATCGCCTGCAAAAATACTAGCTTCATCTCCACCAGTTCCTGCTCGTAACTCGACCACAGCATTCTTTGCATCTTGAGGATCTTTTGGTATCAATAACACTTTAATTTCTTCTTCTAAAGCAGGAATACCTTCTTTAGCTTCATCATATTGCATTTTAGCCATATCAACCATTTCAGCATCACTTCCATCTGCAATGATTTCTTCAGCTTCAGCTAGGTTATTTGTAAGCTCTATATATAGTTCCCGTTTATCCATTAATAAACGTAAATCTTTGTATTCTCTATTTAGTTCAACATAACGTTTTTGATCTGTAATAATATCTGGTTGAATGATTAAATCACTAACCTCATCAAAACGTTGTTTTACTATTTGTAATTTCTCTAACATCTATCTTAAAATTGTGCTGCTAAAGTACAATAATTTATGTATTTGTGCTATTTAATAAACTTAGTAATAAAGTATAAAAAAATGAAGTCTATAAAAATATATAACATCTTTTTACGTTAGTATAATTATTATGCTAAACCGATTTCGCGCTATATTATTATATTACAGGCCTCTTGCTATTTGGTCTTTTGCTGTAACAATATTACTAACTATATATAGTCCAGATATAATTAGCGCCTTACTTACTAAATTATTCTTAGTTATTCTTTTTTGGTTAATGATTAACGATAAAAGTATGCGTAAAAAATTACGGTTTTATAAAATGGTTGGTGTCTCGAATTTTAAGCTAGTAACAATACTTTATTTATTTGACTGCTTTATTACATGCTGCTTTTTAATGCTTATTAAAGGTTTTATTTAAATTCGTTATCTGATTCCAAAAGCACATCATCTTTTTCTTCTGTTTCTACTGCATACCTCACCATAAACATTAAAGCTATAATATATGCTACTGTATCTAAGTAACTAGAAAACGTTTGTTCAATAAAAGAAGCAATAAACCAAGCAACATCTGCTATAATGAAAGCGAAAATAAAATACAAAAAGTATAATGATCTTTTGCTATTATACCTAAAATTATAATTAACAGACATACTACTCATAGCAATAAGTAAAATTCCAAAGAAAAAGAACAATAGTTGGTCTGTATTATCTATTAAAGGTGTGGAGTTTCCTAAAATTATATTATACAGCAATAATACATTTAAAGTGATAACTATAAAAAAGAAAAATAATATGTATTTATTTCCTTTTAACAACTCAAACTTATTCATTATTCGCCTAGCAAATATTAAATAAGCTAAAACTCTAATTATTGGTATTATTTTACTAACAATATTTTCTGAATAAAAAAGCCCCAATATATCGGTGACCATAAAAAGAATAAATGCATAAAAAATCATCTTATCTCTTACTTTACTATAATATAGAAAGATTAAAAGATAAACACACACAGCTATTAACTCTACCATTTCTTTAATTTGAATAGAAGAGTTAGCTATAACATAAATACTTAGAAGTATTAAAATTACAGTAATTGAATACAATACTTTTTTATACACTAAAAAATTTATTTATGGTTAGAAACAATTACTTTAATTAAAGATCAATCTTCAATTAACAAAACATCATCTTGATTTTTAGTATCCAATGCATATAAAATAATAAAACATAATGCTACTAAATAAAATAAGATATCAAAATAAAATGCAGAATTGGAATCTAAGTAATATGCAATAAACCAACATGCATCTGATAGAACTAATGCAAAAACAAAATAGAGATAATAAATTGAGCGATTAGTGCCATATCTAAAATTATAATTTAATGCAGCAATACATACCGCAACATTTATTGAGCCATAAACAATATAAACGGCACTTTCTATATAATTATTAATTTTTAAAAACGTAGACCATACTGTTTGATAGACGAGTAATAAGTTTAGTAAAATTACTACTCCTAAGAAAAAGTATATTGGTTTGTTAATCTTTTTAAACTTTATTTTTTTTATAACTTCTTTAATTATAAAAAAATAAGAAATTAATTTTATTAAGGGGCCAATTATACTTACTAATCCTTTTTCAAAAAACAACCCAAGAATATCTACAGATATGAGAAGACTAAAAACCAACAAGATATTCTTATTCTTAGCCCCACTATAATATATAAAAACTAAAAAATAAGCACCTATAGAGATAAGCCTTATTAATCGCCTTTCATAATACCCGTAAGTATTAATTAAAAAGATATTAATAAGAACAAGTACTATGGTTAGGGTAATTAGTACTTTCTTTAACAAAAGATTGGTTTAACTATTGGTTAAACTAAATATAGTGAAATAAAATTAATATTCAAAAATACCGTATTCACTTTTAATTGTTAGTTTTTTAGAAATTGAAGCTTCTACCTTACCAATTATTTGTGCTTTAACATTATAGCTTTGAGAAATTGTTATAATTTCTTCTGCTATTTCTGGCGAAACATATAACTCCATTCTATGACCACAGTTAAAAACTTGATACATCTCTTTCCAATCTGTTTTAGATTGCTCTTGTATTAATTTAAATAATGGAGGGATTGGAAATAAATTATCTTTTACTATATGCAAATCATTAATAAAATGAAGAATTTTTGTTTGCGCTCCTCCAGAACAATGCACCATACCATGAATGGTTCCCGAGTTATATTTAGACAGTATTTCTTTTATAATAGGAGCATAAGTTCTTGTAGGTGACAACACTAATTTCCCCGCATCTATAGGACTATTTTCTACAGTATCTGTTAACTTCATACGTCCTGAATACACCAAATCTTCTGGCACAGCAGCATCAAAGCTTTCTGGGTATTTTTTTGCTAAATAATTATCAAAAACATCATGTCTAGCTGAAGTTAAACCATTACTTCCCATACCGCCATTGTATTCTTTTTCATAGGTAGCTTGTCCAAAACTTTCTAATCCAACAATAACATCACCTGCTTTAATATTTGCATTATCAATAACATCTTTTCGCTTCATTCTTGCCGTTACTGTAGAGTCTACAATAATAGTACGAACCAAATCACCTACGTCTGCAGTTTCTCCTCCAGTAGAATGAATGGTAACTCCATGTGATTTTAAATCGGAAATTAATTCTTCAGTACCATTAATAATAGCAGCGATAACATCACCTGTAATTAGATTTTTATTTCTTCCTATAGTAGATGACAACATAATATTATCTGTTGCTCCAACACACAATAAGTCATCAATATTCATTATCAAAGCATCTTGAGCAATACCTTTCCAAACAGAAATATCTCCAGTTTCTTTCCAGTACATGTATGCTAATGCGCTTTTAGTTCCTGCACCATCTGCATGCATTATCAAACAATAGTCATCATCATTAGTAAGATAGTCTGGAACAATCTTACAAAAAGCTTTAGGAAACAAACCTTTATCTATAGTTTTGATCGCATTATGCACATCTTCTTTTGATGCTGATACTCCTCTTTGACTGTAACGCTTACTTATATCTTGACTCATAGTTGTGTATTGAACTGCAAAGATATTTATAAATAAAAAGCACACAAATTATATTGCGTGCTTCTTTTCAATTAAGTTTATTAAATTATCAATCCCAGTCTGGCATTGATCCAGCACTAAATTGTTGACTTTCTTCATTAGAAACTCCAAATTGATATGTCATTACAATTGGTATCGCAGAAATATTATTCAAAACCCTAGTAAAAATAAGAGAACCTTCATCTGGTGAATACTTTACATCTAAATCATTTTCTCCTGAAACTGTTCCTGATGGCAATTGCGTGCTAACTAAACTCGCTACATCAAAAAGAAATATTCTACTTTCAAACTGACGATAATTTGCATTTTCTGAACCCGAAACATCTCTTGTATATACTATTTCATTTCCATTAGCAGTAATATCGATACCTCCTAAAGCTCCTGAAAGGTTTTCAACAACAACTGTCTCTTCCATCCCTGTAGATAATCTTACGGTAAAAATTCTTGCGTTATATCCATCTGACGTATTGGTTTTTAATAGTAATAAATCACTATCTAATAACGTTTCTTGCACTTCAGAAATAAAAGAACCATCTGTTGTTTGGTATATTTGAGAAACACCGCTTCCGTTAGGATTTATTTGATACAATTTATCAAAATTAGGATAATATAATTTACTTCCATTTTGTGCCCAACAAAAATCTAAATGATCTGCTCGAAACCCTGCAACTGGAATAGAAGAAGTTGCTTGTGTTTTATTAGATCCATCACTATTCATGACAAAAAGATGCGTGTTACCTCCAACTGTTCTAAAATATGCTATTTTATTAAGCGTTGTATTTGCTCTAGGTCTAAAGCTATTATTGGTCTCACTTGTAAGTTTTAATAAATCAACATCTATTATTATTCCTGTACCATCATTAGTACTTTTTTTACCTGAATAAATAACACTATTCCCATTCTCCTCTTTAACAAACACTAATGGATTATCTGGCACAGTAATAGTTGTAAATTGACTAACTGGAGATACAACCTCATCATTAATACCATCACTTACTTTTACTTGCCAAAAATAAGTAGTAGATAACTCTAGATTTGTTGCTAGATAAAAAGTATCTTGAGCTGTTTCAAATAATTCAACATCATTTGTAATACCATTTCTCAACTCTAAAACATATGTTAATTCATCATTAGAATCTGGATCTGAAGCTTCCCAAGTAAATTCTACATCCAATGATACTTCTGTAGATAAATCTTCAGGAAATACTAAATTAGGAGTTGTTGGTGGTTGATTATTTGCGTTAGATGTAATTAATTCAAAAGCAACTGTAGCTGCAGCATCTTCTATAACCGTAGCAGACTCAAAAGAGGTTACATAACCTCCCAATTCTGCTTGAACTGAATAGGTTTGAACTTCTACATTATTTAAAACAAAGTTACCCTCATCATCTGTAAAAGTAGTACTAGAAGAAGGATTTGTAGATATTTTTACGTTTTCCAATGGTGTATTCGTGCCTTCACTTACCACTTTACCATTTATAGAACCAACTTTAACACCGTCAATCTGATTTTCACTACATGCTGTAAAAAACAGTATGGTAGCAAAAAACAAGACTATATTTTTAATCGTTTTCATTTTCAATTTTTTTATATTAATTCTGGCCATCTTCTTCTTGTTTCTCTTCTGCTTTTTTAGCCTTATCATTATACAAGGCTTTTTCTATATTCTGCCTTTTTATTTTTTTTAGTTCTTTTCTTCTCTCTCGCTCTTTTGCTCTTTCAATATCTTTTTTAGTATTATAATTTCCTATATAAAAATTTAATCCTAAACCAACTTTAAAATACATATCATCTCTTTCTCCTCTTTCTAAACCATCAACAAGATCACTAAAAACCATATTATTTTCTGCAAAAAGAGCAATTCCTATTCTATCGGTAACTAAATACTCTAAGCCTCCACCAAATTGAATTTTTGGATCAATATTATTAAAATCGTTAGAAATATTAGTTCCTCCGCCTATATATATATATGGCGATAGTTTATCAAATGGAATAATATTATACTCCAAATTAGCATCTATAGACACAAAACTTTTATTAAATAAATTCTCATTTGCTAAATTAAATTTGTTAACGCTAAGATTTAAATTAAAATGTTTATTAATGTATCTTTTATACCCTATACTTGTATTTAATTTATATTGCGAATTCACATAATCACCATTTATTTTTGTAGCTCCTATTGATCCGCTTATAACATTTTCTGTTCTTCTTTTAAAAGTAAATCTATTGAACAAATGTGTTGAATTAGCCTCTTCTAACTCTTTATTATAATTATCTATAATTAAATTATCAACTTCTTCTCCAGCTTTTGTTTTCCAATATCCATCTTTTATACCTTCAACAATAAGATCATGAACAGCTTTTTCTATAGCATCTTTTACAGCTAGTTGTACTGGTTCGTTTTGAGTGAACCCTGTTTCTGCTTCTAGCAACCTTTGAAACTTAACAAAACGAAATAGACTAACATCAACAGCTTGAGACAATATTGTTTTAGACACATAAATCGTCTTCAAAATCTCACCACTACTTGTAGATACAGCTCTTAGATAAACCGTAATTCTATCTTGCCTATATCTTGCAGATCCTCCAACCCCAAAATATCTTGCTCCTGCTCCACCAGTAACAATATTGGTATCATAAGATATAATACCACCTTCAAGCATTAATCCGGCATATAATAATGGTGGCAGTGGTGGTTCATTAGGGTTTAATCCTTTAATATATTCTTGTTTTGTATTTCTTATAATATTCCGTTCTGTAGAAAGGTTATTAAAATTTTCTCTCTCTACAGGAACAAACCATCCAGAGTCTCCTAGAGCTTTTATAAGTATAGTTGTTGCACCTTGAGTTACAGCTGTACTAAAAGTACTACCAGATTCAACCGCTTTATACTGTCCAGTTTGATCACTAAAATTATATACAGCAATTTCTACTGGGTCTTTAGCAGGTGGTAAATCTAAAAGAATATTTGTGGATTTTGAATACTCTCCAATTCTAGAAGGTTCTTGTGTAAATGGTTGATTAAAATATGTACCACAAGAGCTAATAAACAAGCATACAAAAACGTAGGTTGCAGATTTAAGGTAATTATTCATATAATCTAATTAGGGGTTAGGAACAATAACTTGAGTTTCTTCTCCATTAGAAGTATCCAGAATATTAATCACTAAGCCTTCTTCCGAATCAAATATTTCAACATTAAGAGAACCAAAAGTAAATGTTCCTTCTTGATTAAAGTCTCCAACAGCCTGAAGCTGTTGAGATAATAAAGATCTCGAAATTTGGTTTAAAACTTGTTGATTTAAACTTGCCCCAAACCTGTCTAAAGCTGACTGTTGTGTTCTCGCTGTTGTTGGTTCTTCAAATCCGTTTTGAGCAGTTGCAGAACTCAATAACCAATTGTAATTAAATGTTTCTCCTCCAAAAGCAGGATTTAATGGTTTATAACTAAACTGCTGTGCTACAGCTATAGTTGTAGTTGTAGTTATAAAAAATAACATAAAAAATAACTTAAGTTTCATTTTTAATAGCGTGTTAAGGTTTGTTTTTGTCTTTGTAATTGTTGTAAATATATAAGGCATCTTTTTAAACTAGTAAAGGCCATTTCTTTTAAATAATCCTTTTTGGGTCTTGCAAAAAATTGCCATACTAATTGCCCATCTACTTTTACAGATATTCTAGTGCTTCTTCTTTGCCCTGGCACTTCTTCAATTACTATATTTTTAGGGCTTTTAATCTGTCTATTATAATATTCTGAGTAAAAGTAACGATAAAAATCTCTACCTGATTTAGTTAATGTTTTTTGTATAACAAGACCTTCTAGAAACACTCCGTCCTTAGCAGATGTATCTTGGTCTTGAGAATTCTTTTTACTTTCTATTTCTTTTACTCTTTCTTTACTTAATTCTATATTTAGTCCAACTTCATTTTTTTTACCAGTTATTACTATCCGGTCTTTTCCAATGGCTCCTTGAGTTTTATCATTACTAATTGGATATATTAATAATAATATTATTATTTTATCCTTAGAGCTTACATTTACATTTACTGAAGATAATACTTTTTTATCACTACCATTAAAAAAAAAGCGGTTGTCCTGTTTAGAATTAGATGTATTACCATTACTATCTGTTTTATAAACAGTAAATTCATATCTCAAACTAAGATCAGAAGGTGTTAAATTTTCTGCCGTAGCAGTAAAGGTAAAAAACTCACTTGTTTTATCTATTTTAATAACTGCTTTAACCTCTTTATTAAAGTATTTTTGCGCAGATATATTTATACACACATTTAGAAATACAATAAGTAAAACAGTTTCTTTTAGTTTCATTTTTATTTAAAACTCCTTATAATAATTGTTGGAGATGCTGCTGTTTGAGTGAATTTAATATTTTTAGACATTTGATTAGTCCCAAATCTTTCAAAATTCAAATTATCTCCATTTTGCTGTAAATCTAAAGACACATCTTGATTTGTATCAATAGCATAATCTAATACATAATTGTTATCGCCATTTTGCTGTAAATCTGTAAATACAGATTTCACTTGATATATTAAATTTGCATCATTATCATTTCCATTTTGTAAAACATTAATATCTGATGTTTGTGCTGCTACAGCTACAGTTGCCTGATTAGACTCACCTATTTGCGTTAAAAACACAGAGCTTCCCTGAGGAGCGGTTGTGATACTTTGTGGTGCATTAAAAAAAGAGTTAAATACTCCAGCTGAAACATTTGTACCATTAACAGTTACAGATTCATTATCATTTACATCATCAGAATAAGTTTGGCTTACACTAATTTGAGCACATAAAAAGCAAATTACAAAAAGACATCTTAATTTATTTTTAATCTGATTCATTTTGTTATAATTTATTATTTATACAAAACATTATTATTAAATTCCAGTAATAATGTTCTCTAATTTATATTTTTTTATTTAAATAAAAAAGGAGAGTGCTTGCTATATAGTCACTCTCCTTTTATATTTTATGTATAAGATTTATTAAAAACCCTATCACTTATCCTATACTAGTATCCTAGATACATGGAGCTGGACATGGATCGTCAATAACGATATCATCCAAAGGACTAGGACAGTTTAAGTCTTTTGGCGCTTGGAAATCACAATTTTCACCATCAGCAGCAAAATCTCCATCAGGACCTAACTGTAATACATTAGCCATGTTACCCATTCCATTTTGAGTAATGTTAGCCATATGACCAGCACCACCTTGAGACTTCTGTACTAATAACGCTTGGTTACCATCTCCTGTTTGAGAAGTGAAACCTGTATTTAAATCATCTTGGTAAGTACTAACTAAGTTATTACTACCTCCATACTGACCTGAGAATACAGTGTTACCGCTTCCCATTTGTCTTTGATACACTATGTTTCCTGTACCAGGAGCATATTGATTAACTGTAGCGTTATTATCACTACCATATTGATCTTGACGAACGATACCACCATCTCCATCTTGATCAGAGAAAGCTGTGTTATCATCTCCATATTGATTTTGCTCAACATAGTTATTTACACCAGGTCCAGTAATAGCATGCTGTACTGCTGTTGCATTGTTACCACCTCCAACTTGACGTTGTCTCGCTTTATTATCAGAAGATGATTGATCTACAGTAGCAGTGTTACCAGCATAAGCTCCTATAGAGTTTTGCTTTTGGTCAGCCTTGTTATTGTAATCTGTTTGTGTAGCATATATTGTGTTACCATCACCATCTTGCTTAGCCCAACTTTGGTTATTAGTACCAGTTTGGCTAATTGTAGCACTGTTACCAGTATCTGTATATCTACCAAGGTTTTGTATAACTTCAGACTTATTAGCCGAACCTGCTTGATCAATGTCTACAGAACCTGCTATTCCATCTTGATGAGAACTAGCTTCGTTTGCATCGCCATCTTGATCAATTGTAGTAGCACTACCAGATCCACCATGTTGCTCAACTCTAGCTTTGTTATCATAACTACCATCATCATTTTTTCCTTGATTAATAGTAACAGAATTACCAGTTGGTGCTGGCCAGCTAATACCTTGCTCTACATAAGCTTGGTTATTAGTTCCTTCTTGATCAACTGCAGAGCTATTAGCGTCTCCTTGTTGCCATATTTGAGCTTTGTTTGAACCTAAACCAGAGCCATTACCTTGTGTAACATCGGAAGTTAAGTTTGTACCAGCTTGTCTTACGTATACTCTTTGATCATCACCAGATTGTGTAGAGTTAGAAGAGTTTTGCGCGAATATTGCGCCCGAGAATAATAGTGCCGCAGCACCGAAAAATAATTTTTTCATGTTAAATATATATTGATTAATAGCATTCCAAATATATAGAATTTAATCAATACAAAAATTAATATAACATTAAAATAAAGCCACTTCAACTGTTTTTTCGATTAGTTATTTACTAACATCGATGAAACGCACTTAGATGTAAGAAAAAACTTATTTTTAAAAAAATAAACATTCAGTTTTTTTAGCTCTTTTTATACGTAGAACTACGTATAAAATAAGAGTTTACAGTACTTTTCAAGCAACTACAATTCATCTCACAATTACAACAAAAATCTTATAAAAACGATAATAATTTAACACCATAATACACAGCCACTCTTCTATCTAAAAATCTATTTACCTACCTTTTCTTTCGTCTATTATTGTTAATTATATTCAAAACTAATTAAAATAAATATATTTTAATATTTAATCGTATTCGATACAATATGATATAGATTTATAAACAAAATCTGATATAATAAAAAACATGTTCATAGTAAATCGCAATTGTTTGATTATAATTAATCTCTAATCAAATCCTTGTAAAAAGAAAAAAGGCAGTAATTTAAAATTACTGCCTTTAATTTATCAATTCTGTAACGCTATTTATCTAGGACGTCACATTTATTAGTTAAATTCCCTTTCTGCTAAAGCACTCTCTTAAATTAAATACATGGTGCTGGACATGGGTCATCAATAACCACATCATTTAAAGGAGACGGACAATTTAATGTCTCTGGCTGTTGGAAATCACAGTTCTCTGCATCATTAACAAAATCTCCACCTGGTCCTAATTGCAACACATTTGCCATATTACCAGTACCATTTTGAACAATAGCTGCATTATGACCTAAACCACCTTGAGATTTTTGAACTAATAATGCTTGATTATTATCTCCTCCTGTTTGATGCACTGTACCATAATTGTTATCATCTTGATATGTGCTAGCTATATTTCCATCTCCATTGGTTTGGTCAGTAAATATTGTATTACCATCTCCAATTTGTCTTTGATACGACTTAGAATTTGTAGCTCCTCCATATTGCCAGTTAGTTGCCGAGTTACCATCACCTTCCTGATCTGTACGAGCATAATTAAAACTATTTTGATTTGAAACATAACCAAAGTTATTATTTCCAGTTTGGTTTAACTCAGAAATATTATCGTTACCTGTTTGCCAAAAGACACCATTATTATTATCTCCAGTTTGTCTCATCCTACCATTTTGTCTCTCACCAAATTGATTAACAAGTGCATTATTTCCAACACCTGTAAGCGGAGAAGTTTGAACAACATCAGATTTATTATCTACACCATCTTGATTAGCTGTTAAGACATTTCCATTACCAAGCTGATAACTATATTCTTGATTACCAGAACCTAATTGAGTTACAGTAGCTATATTATTACTTCCACTATCCAATTCATATGCTTGAAAAGTAGCAGAACTATTTCCTGTACCATCTTGGGTAACAGTAGCAGTATTAGTCTCATTATCTTGATGAACATAAGCTTCATTCAAATTCCCATCTTGATTTATTGTCGACATATTACCAGCTCCATTATGTTGAACAGTTCTTGCCTTATTATCTGCACTTGCAGTATTATTAAGTCCCTGATTTACATTTGAGGTTTGACTATCGCCTTCTTGATACCCCCAAGACTGATTATTAGTCCCCATTTGATTAACATTAGCAATACTTCCATCTCCGTATTGCCATATTGCAGCCTTATTTGAACCCAACCCAGAGCCGTTACTTTGTGTAACATCAGAAGTTAAGTTAGTACCAGCCTGTCTTACGTATACTCTTTGGTCGTCGCCAGATTGATTAGAGTTTGAAGTGTTTTGCGCGAATATTGCGCCCGAGAATAATAGTGCCGCAGCACCGAAAAATAGTTTTTTCATGTTAAATATATATTGATTAATAGCATTCCAAATATATAGAATTTAATCAATACAAAGTTTAATAAAACATTAAAACAAAGTCAATTCAACTGTTTTTTCGATTAGCTATTTACTAACATCGATGAAATGCATTTAAATTTAAAAAAAACGTAATCACAAAAAAACCTTCTATTACAAAGTTGTCTGCCACGTGTAACTACTTAGTAAACAGCAGCTCACGGTACTTTGTAAGCGGCCACAACTCATCATCTACTAACAATTCTAACTTATCGCAATCGTAACGAATAGTATCTAAAAACGGTTTCACTTTATCACAATACACAATAGCTTTCGTTTCTACGTCATCTATTTTATTTGCTTTTTTTCTAGTTTCCGTCATTTTAGTAACATTTGTATTTATTGAAACTATATGTTTAGAAATATCTTCAATTAAAACCAACTGTGCTTTAGCGAATTCTTTAAATTTTTCTCCATATATAACCTTTAGACCTTTAACATTTTCTATCAATATATTTTGATACTTAACTGCTGTTGGCACAATATGATTTCTCGCAATATCCCCAAGCACACGTCCTTCTATTTGAAGCCTCATAATATACTCTTCCATTTCAATCTCGTAACGTGCTTCTATTTCAACCTCATTCATTATATCCAAATCTTTATATAATGCAATAGCTTTTTTAGACACTTTAGCTTTTAAAGCTTCAGGTGTTGTTTTATTATTACTTAAACCTCTTTTTTTAGCTTCTTTCTCCCAAGCTTCACCATAACCATTGCCTTCAAACAAAATACGCTTCGATTGCTTAATATACTCTCTTAAGATATTGAACACCGCTTCATCTTTCTTTAAATCCTTTTTATCTATAAGCGTATCTACCTCTATTTTAAAATCAATTAATTGTTTTGCTACAATTGCATTTAACAGCGTCATTGGATTTGCACAGTTTGCTTTTGACCCAACAGCTCTAAACTCAAATTTATTACCTGTAAAAGCAAAAGGAGATGTTCTATTCCTATCGGTGTTATCTAAAAGTATTTCAGGAATCTTGCCTACTACATTTAATTTGAGATCTGTTTTTTCCTGAGGAGATAATTTCCCTGTGGTCACATTTTCAAGTTCATTTAAAACACCTGTTAATTGCTCACCTATAAAAACAGAAATAATTGCAGGTGGCGCTTCATTTGCTCCTAAACGATGATCATTACTAGCAGAAGCTATGGCAGCACGAAGTAATTCTTCATTATCATAAACAGCCTTGATAGTATTAATAAAAAACGTTAGAAACTGAAGATTACTCATTGGTGTTTTTCCAGGACTCAACAAATTAACTCCGGTATCTGTACTTAAACTCCAATTATTATGCTTACCAGACCCATTTATTCCTTTAAAAGGTTTTTCATGAAACAATACTTTAAAACTATGGCGCTCTGCTACTTTATCCATAACATCCATTAATAATGCATTATGGTCTACTGCTAAATTAGCCTCCTCGTATATAGGCGCTAATTCAAATTGATTTGGAGCAACCTCATTATGCCTTGTCTTAACTGGAATCCCTAACAACATGCACTCGGTTTCTAAATCCCTCATATATGCCATTGCCCTGTTGGGGATAGTACCAAAATAATGATCATCTAACTGCTGACCTTTAGCGGACGCATGCCCCAACAAAGTTCTTCCTGTTAACAATATATCTGGACGTGATGACACTAAAGCACTATCGATTAAAAAATATTCTTGTTCCCAACCCAAAGAGGCATTTACTTTCTTTACATTTTTATCAAAATATTTACAAACCGCTACTGCTGCAGAATCAACAGCATGTAATGCTCTTAACAAAGGAGTCTTATAATCTAAAGCTTCTCCTGTATAGGCAACAAAAACTGTAGGGATACACAACGTTGTACCATATATAAATGCTGGAGATGTTGGATCCCATGCCGTGTAACCTCTTGCTTCAAAAGTATTACGAATGCCTCCATTAGGGAAACTAGACGCATCTGGTTCCTGCTGCACTAGTTGACTTCCTCCAAATTTTTCAATAGCATCATTATTTTCGATAGTTTCGAAAAAAGCATCATGCTTTTCTGCTGTAGCTCCTGTTAATGGCTGAAACCAATGTGTATAATGCGTTACACCTTTAGACAAAGCCCAATCCTTCATTGCAGATGCAATTTGATCTGCTATCCCTCTTTCTATTTTTGCTCCTTTTTCAATAGCATTAATAAGACTAACATAGGCATCATTAGTTAATGTTTGACGCATTTTTTTATAATCGTAAACATTTTGTCCAAACAATTCTGAACGCTTTTCTTCTTCATTAACCACAACTGGCTTTCTATTTAATGTTTCTTTTAAAGCAAAAAATCTAAGAGTCGACATATTTTTGGTGTTTTTTTTACAAATATATCAATTTAACTCTATTTTTTTAACTTAAAAACATCATACCCTAAAAAAAACAGGGTTATTAACACTCATTTGATAATTTTTATTTTTTTTACCTCTATTTTTTATGGGTTAATTAAATTTCATTTTATATTTGCACCTTAATTATTAATATTATCTGTAATTATTATGAGTAAATCTAAATTAGAGTATATCTGGTTAGATGGTTACAAACCAACACAGAATATGAGAAGCAAAACTAAAGTTGAAGAAAACTTTAGTGGCAAATTAGAAGATTGTCCAATTTGGTCTTTTGATGGATCTTCAACAAAACAAGCTTCAGGAGGCGCTTCTGACTGCTTATTAAAACCTGTTGCTATTTATCCAGACCCTGCAAGAAAGGATGGCTTTTTAGTAATGACAGAAGTATTAAATGCTGATGGTACACCACATGAAACAAATGCAAGAGCTACTATTGAAGATGATGACAACGACTTTTGGTTTGGTTTTGAACAAGAGTATTTTATTATGGACAAGGAAACCCAATTACCTTTAGGTTTCCCTATTGGTGGTTATCCTGGACCTCAAGGAATGTACTATTGCTCTGTTGGCGGAAGAAATACACACGGAAGAGATTTTGTTGAAGAACATGCCGATCTTTGTATTGCTGCAGGATTAAATTTTGAAGGCATAAATCAAGAAGTAGCTTCTGGACAATGGGAATACCAATTATTTGCAAAAGGCGCTAAAATTGCTGGTGACGAGATTTGGATCTCTAGATACTTATTAGACCGCTTAACAGAACAATATGGCTATTACATTGAATACCACCCAAAACCTGTAAAAGGAGATTGGAATGGCTCTGGTATGCATGCTAATTTCTCAAATACAGTTTTAAGAACTTGTGGTTCTCAAGAAACATACGAGAAAATCTGTGAAGCATTTAGACCTGTTGTAAAAGAACATATGGCTGTATATGGCGAATTTAACAATGAGCGTTTAACTGGTTTACACGAAACTGCACACGTAGATGATTTTTCTTATGGTGTTTCAGATCGTGGCGCATCTATAAGAATTCCAATTATTACAGTAGAAAAAGGCTGGAAAGGCTGGTTAGAAGATCGTCGTCCAGCATCTAATGGTGATCCATACAAAATTGCTGGTCGTATTATAAAAACGGTTAAATCTGCTAATATTAGCTAGATAATTAATACTGTTAAATCCAAAAAAAAGCGTTTGAAAATTTCAAACGCTTTTTTTATTTATATATTTTTTTTAAAGAAATGCAGTATATATAAACACACAGTATCCTATTACTAACAATAACCCTTTGTAACGACTTATCTGCATTCTTTTTGGTATTAATATTAATAGAATCAAAATAGCAGCGAATGATATCATCCAAAAAATATCGTTATCTAAAATCTTAGTATCTGTCACAGGTATTGTTTTTACAATAGAAGTTAAACCCAACACAGACCCTATATTAAAAATATTAGATCCTATTAAATTACCCAAAGACAATGCCTTTTCCTGTTTTGCCGCCGCAATAACTGAAGCAGCTAATTCTGGCACACTAGTTCCAATAGCAATAACAGTAACTGCTATAACCGCATCACTAACTCCTATAGCTTTTGCTAAATCTTTTGCACCATCTACCAACCAAACTGATCCAAAATACAATGCAGCAGCTCCTATAACTAACCATAACAATATTTTAGCATTTGACACAATCGCTAAAGCATCATCAACTTCCTCTGTAACATCTTCACTTTTAGCATTTTTTAATAAAATAACTATAAAGAGTATTAAACTACAAAACAGAATAACACCTTCAATCTGAGTTAAAAACCCATCATTATTTAAAAAATAATATAGCATAAATGAAAAAATCATCATTGCTGGCCAATTCAAAATATAAAATGATTTATCTACTGCAATTGCCCCAATCAAAGCAGTTATACCCAATACCAAACCTATATTTGCAATATTAGATCCAACAACATTATTTATTGCTATAGCTGGAGAACCACTTAACGCGGCTTGCAAACTGACTAATAATTCTGGTGCCGAAGTAGCAAAAGAAACAACAGTCATACCAATAACCATCTTAGATATATTAAATTTTAAAGACAATCCCACTGATGCTTTCACCAAAAAGTCTCCACCAACAACTAGTAAGATTAACCCTAAAATAACCCAAAGAATACTCATGAATTTTGATTTTTATTTTTGCGAAGATACCATAAGATTATAAATAAGTAAAGAATGATTTCGTGTTAAAAAAACTATAAAAATAGTTACATAACTATTAAAATAGTTGTATAACTACAAAAATAGTTATAGGTTTGTTGTAGATTAAAATATATTATGGAAAAGTTAACAAACAAAGAAGAAGAGATAATGCATATTCTATGGAAGCTCGAAAAAGCTTTTGTAAAAGATATTTTAGCAGAAATTGATGGTGAAAAACCACACTACAACACACTTTCTACAATGGTTAGAAACCTAGAAGAAAAAGGTTTTGTAAGCTATAATGCATATGGAAAAACACACCAGTACTACCCTATTATAGAAAAAGACATTTATAGAAAGCGTTTTTTAAACACCACTATTGAAAATTACTTTAACAATTCTTATAAAAATATGGTGTCCTTTTTCGCTAAAGAAGAAAAGATAAGTGTAGATGAATTGAAAGAGATAATAGATTTAATTGAAAAAAGGAAATAATTATGGACTATTTATTAAAAGCAAACGCAATTATAATTCTATTCTATTTATGCTATAAATTGTTTCTACAAAAAGAAACCTTTTTTGAGTCTAATCGTTATTTTTTATTAGCTGGTATTGCAGCAGCCTCAATAACGCCATTTATTGTCATCCCTATTTATATTGAAAAGAATTTAAATACAAACTTCAACATAGAATCTATTCAAACTATAACGCAAACAGAAACTATAGAAACATTCTCTTTCTTAAATGCTATTACATGGGTTTATTTTATTGGAGTTGGACTTTTTACTATTAAGTTTTTGATTGAATTAATATCCCTACTAAATATTATAATTAAAAACAAAAGAGAAAAACAAGGTAAGTATACCTTTATAGAGACCAATAAAGAACACTCTCCTTTCTCTTTTTTTAAATTTATTGTTTATAATCCTGAGCATTTCACTGTCAATGAATTAAATCACATTATTCTTCATGAAAAAATACACGCAAAGCAATACCATTCTATAGATATATTAATAACAAAAATAGCTACAATACTATTTTGGTTTAACCCATTTATATGGTTATACAACAAGTCTTTAAAACAAAATCTAGAATTTATTGCAGACGAGAAGACTCAAAATAAAGTTGAAAACTCAAAAACATACCAAACCCTTTTACTAAAAACGCTTGTACCAAAGCACCAATTGGTACTTGTAAACAATTTTTACAATTCATTAATAAAAAAACGAATCATTATGTTACACAAATCAAAATCAAACAAATTAAACACCTGGAAGTATTCTCTAATCCTTCCTTTACTAGCGCTCTTTTAATGAGCTTTAATACAAGAGAGGTTATTATCCCTATAGAAAATGAAATAGCTTCTATAAACCAGGTTGGCGAAGTAGAAATTGTCATAATATCTAAAGATGCATCAGATGCAGAATTAGAAAAGATAAAAAAGCAATTCAAAAAACAAGGTTTTTCTTTAGAATTTAAAGGTTTAAAAAGAAATAAAAACAATGAAATTACTAAAATTAAAATTTCTGCAAAATCTAAAAATTCAAAAGCCAAATATGAAGCCGATAGCAAGGAACCCATTCCAAATATTAGCATAAAATTTGACAGTAATGATGATAGTATTTCTATTGGGAGCGACTCTAAATCATCTAACGAATTTCATTTTTCATCAAAACATGGTAACGGGCATACAAAACACACAACTCACATAAAACACTCAAATTACGAAAAACATGATGTAAACGAAGAGCACGAAGAACATCAAGAAAGCGAAGAGCATGAAGAACATGAAATAAAAGAATCAAAATCTAATGTTTTCGTGTTTTCAAGTAATGATAATAATAGCGGCAACAATGAAGACATAGAAGTAATTATTGAAAACGGTAAGCATAAGGTTAAAAGATCAAAAAATGATGGTAATGTTTTTATTATCAAAGAAACTGATAAACATAAAGGAAAACATACAGAAGATATTACCATTATAAAAGAACAAAATGGAAACACTGTAAAAAAAGAGGTCATTATTAATGGTGATTCAGGTGGAAAAACGATTATTGAAGATGACCATATTATTAATATTAATTCTAATGGAAACAAAGGCAATATAATGTTCACCTCTGATACTAACAAAAACCCACTTATAATTTATGACGGCAAGCAAATAAGTAAAGACAAATTAAAAGATCTAGACTCAAAAAAAATTAAAAGTATTAATGTACTAAAAGGTGAAAGCGCTACAAGTCTTCATGGAGAAAAAGGAAAAGACGGTGTAATTATTATCTCCTCAAAAGAATAATGAATAACTCTAAAAAAAGCCCAAGTTAAAACTTGGGTTTTTTAATTTTCAAAAACTCTTATTCGATTACTAATTTTTTTGTAGTTATTTTTCCTTCAGATTTTATTCTTACCAGATATAACCCACTACTTAAATCTAGGTTTATCGCTTTTTTATTTTTCAAAACTCCTGAATACAATTCTCTTCCGTCTGAAGAAATAATTACAAGTTCGCTTTCTTCTTTTAAACCAGACACAAAAAACTGATTACTAGCAGGATTAGGATACAATTTCAAATTATCAAACACAAAATCTTCAAACCCCAAAGTATTACTCCATACATCACCTACATTATTTCCCCATATATATTCTACCAAATCTGGCATATCAATTAAGGGGTTTCTATTAAATTGCCATGTATACACAACGTTATTTCTATTCATCTCGAAATCGTCTGGCGGATCATTTCTATGCCAATCTAACAACGTTGCTAAATCACCCATTTGCCCTGTAGTACTTGGAAAACCATTAACAACCTCCAACCCATTATAACGTAATTGCATATATAGAACACTACGCGCAACATCTCCTTTAAAACTTTGCAGGTTTCCAGATGGTCCATTATATTGACCATAGTGTTGATTACTTCTTACACTATTTTCTGGTCCATCGGCAGCTCTTAAAGCATGAGCATCAGAATTTCCATGTCGTAAAGAGTCTGCTGTAGTATTCCAATATACATCAATTCCGTCTGCATCATCATCCTCATCAATACTATTGTAACCAGCTAATGACCTAGGAAAAGTATGTTCTCTATTCCATTTCCCAGTACTATTTGAAGTCGTTTGAAAATCTAATTTTGCTCTACCTTGCTCAGTATAAACCAACCAAACTTGATTGCTATTTGCTGGGTTTTGATCTGCTTCTTTTAAAATATTAATTGCGTCTGCATATGTTTGCGCTCTAACCACACCTTCTTCTGCTATTATATCTTGTATTGCTTGTTCTAAATTAGCTCCAGACTGACCTTCTAAACTATCATAATAACCATTTGGTTGTGTACTCTGTACAATTAATGGCGACGGATTTGGGTTTGGATAAGGACTACTTGTTGGTATACCGTAAGGTGCAACTACGAAATCATTATCCACAGCACGTAACTTTAAAAAATTGTTAAAAGGAATATAAGGAGATTGTAAATTTGTAAATTTTATTATTAGCTCCTCATCTCCTTCATCAAGAGCATCGTCTACTATTGTGATATTTGTTGTTACTGAGTTTTGACCAGATGGAATAGTAACTGTTGTATTTCCAGTAAAATCTGAAGTAGTAAATCCAAAATTATTTAAAGTAAAGCTAAAAGTAGCATCTGTTACTACATTAGTTTGCGAAGTAAATGTAATTGTGAATGTATCGCCTTCATTATATTGTTCTTGAGTAGTAGAAATTTCAATGGCATTAAAAACAATACCACTACCATCATTTAATGCTCTTGGAGTTGGTGTTGTAGAAGTATAAGTAATATTTCCCATACCATCATCAAACCGCTGAATTGAATTGGAATTATTTCCAGACCCTTCATTTATTTGATTGGTTTCGCCTAAGAGCATTAATAAATTTGCATCATCAGCATCACTAGTATCATAAACTAATGCATCTATCAAATTTGTGGTTGTTGCTAGTGTACCTCCAGGGAAAAGAGAAATATCAGCCTGATAAATTGCAACAGCATCTGCACCATTTTGAATAACATTAGCAGGAATTAATAATTGAGGAAACGGAGTTACAGTTGTACTACCAATAAGTAACAATCCGTTTTCATCTGAAACACTTCCATTTAAATCTACTACATAGTAACTAGAATCCATACCAGATGTAGAGCCATTAAAGAAAACTAAAAGATAGCCATCTAAAGACATATTAGGAGTGCTGGTTAATAACTCAACAAACTCTTTTTCATCTAATCCAGGATTATCACAATCCAATTCATTAATTACAACATTTTGGGCAATAGTTATTTTACATAAGAATAAAACAACAATAAAAACTAGGGGCTTTTTCATCTATTTGCTTTTTGCAAAGGTACACAATTATTAAAGCTTATCAATTTTACTTCATTTTCGCTCAAATTTTTTTTCAAAAAATTGAAATAAAAACAATAATAAAAAAAATGAAAACTGGTTTTTATATCATTTTTTTAATGAAAACGCCCTTGAAAAAATAAAACCAACAAAAAAAGCCCCTACAATTGTTAATAATTAAAACAATAATCATGTTTTTAAGTTACATATTAACACTTCATTGAAGCTTAAAGTTTAAATATCAAAATACATCTTATTTTTTTACTTATAAATCTAAAGTCAAATGTATTAATTCTATCGTTTTCATTTGGATAATAATTCTCAAAAAATATATATTGGTTGAACAATCAAAAAACACAATCAATTATTAACCCTTAAAACCAAAAAATTATGATGACACTAGCTAAATTAATTATTGATACCATTTTATCAATAGGACTGTAATCAAATAAAAGAAGTAAAACTTAGTCTAGAATAAGTTTTACTATTTTAACAAAAAAACAGTATTTGGCTAACGATTTAAAAAACTATAATTTTGTCATTATTATGTATTGTAATTAAAGTTAATCTTGAAAAAACTATTATTTAAAACACTCTCTAAAATAAACAAAGCAGTTTTACCTAGTTACAGTAAACAACGCTTAGATTTAACTAAAGCCACTAAACTACAGTTGGCTATTTTTGGTTGGAAACTCTTCGTTACCAAAAATGCTTTAGATTAAAGTTGATTTTTTTTATTTTTATTTTGACCTTTATATAAAAAAGAGATATATTTGCACCCACAAAAATTGGCCTCGTGGCGCAACTGAATAGCGCACTTGATTACGGCTCAAGAGGTTACAGGTTTGAATCCTGTCGAGGTCACAAAAAAATCCACTTAATTATTAAATAATTATTGTGGATTTTTGCTTTTATAACATGTTGCATTTAACAAATACTTCTAATTGCATATGTTGTTTATCTAAAAACCAATCCTATATTCATATAAATCAGTATATTGTAAATCTACAAGAACCCCATAATCTAAAAAAATGAATATAGCTATTGGTATTGATATTGGCGGCAATCATATTTCTGCGCTAGCAATCAATCTAGATACTAAAACTGTTATTGAAAATTCTTTCGCAACAAACATAATAAACACTAAAGTAGATAAAGACACAATAATTAATAAATGGGTAGCCACAATAAATAAAACAATTAGCACCATTAACAAAAAAGACATTACTGGTATAGGCATTGCTACTCCTGGTCCTTTTGATTACGAAAATGGAATTAGCTTAATAAAGGGTTTGCAAAAGCTAGATAGTTTATACAATACAAACATCAAAGAAACACTATATAATGCATTAAACCTTCCTAAATCTACCTCTATCCGGTTCGTAAATGATGCTTTTTCATTTGGTATTGGTGAAGCATGGATAGGTAAGGCTATATTTAAAAATAAAGCGGCAACATTTACTTTTGGAACTGGTTTTGGGTCTGCTTTTATGAAAAATGGAATCCCTATTGTAAATAGTAATTCTGTACCAAAAGATGGCTTTATATACAATACGCCTTTTAAAGGTAAAATTGCAGATGAGTTTATTTCAACTAGATGGTTTATAAAAACATACTATGAAAAGACCGGCAATAAAATTAAAGGTGTTAAAGAATTAGCAGACCTAGCAAAAGACAATACACAGGTTGAAAACATATTCAAGACATTTGGTAAACATTTTGTTGAAATCATTTTGCCGTATATAAAAAGTTTTAATCCTGAAGTAATTGTATTAGGAGGTAATATCACTAGCGGTAAACACCTTTTTCTACCAACTATAAATGAAGAATTAAAAAAACATAAAATAGAAATTCCAGTTGAAGTTTCTTATTTAAAAGAAAAAGCGTCTATATTAGGCGCTTGTAGACTAACAGATGATGATTTCTACTTGTCTTTGAAAGAGAAGTTATATACAAGAAGTTAAAAACTATATTATTTCTGCATTAATACCCGCTTGTAATATTTTAGAACATCTAGGCTTTAAGTCTCGAAGCTCTCCGGTCTTAACTGTGCACTTTCCTTTATAGTGCACTAGTATAGTACATTGTTCAGCTTGTTCTGGAGTATGATCACAAGCTTTTATTAAGGTTTCTATTACATGATCGAAGGTGTTAACGTCATCATTATAGACAACAATTTCATTTTGCCTTATAACTTCTTCTTTTAAAAGAACATCTTCCTCTATTTTTGTTTTACCACTCATATATCTTTACATATTATAGCTAATTTATATAATATTATACAAAGATAAAAACAAAAAGAGTGCCATTAAGCCTCTCTCTTCTTAAAATAACAAGAAAAAATTCAACATATAAAACCTATAATCATAACGTTTTTTATCTAATAGATAGACCAAAACTATGTAAATACAAATGGGTCATTTAAATTATATTAAATGACCCACTTAATGAATTTATGTTTAAGATTAGTGCTTTACTCTAAAGTAAAAACATAATCATAATTTGCGACTTAACAAGGTCCTAATAAATTCCATCCGCTATTTGTACGCTGATAAAGATTACCAAAGTAAGTAACCTGTTCTCCTGGAGAATAACTTACTCCACTTTGCCACTCAGACACACCATCACAGATACTTCCTGAAGCAGCTGGATACATAGAACGTAAAGACGACACATCATTACCGTTAAAATTACCACTTACACTTGTAGAAAAACAAGCTTGCATAACAGAAGATAAATCTCTTCCTGTAGGAGTTCCAGAAATATGGATAGCTCCATCAGATCCTGTTCCTTCATTACCTTGAGCTTGAGGTGGACAGCTTAAACGATCAAACCAATCTGAATGTCTAAAACCTACAGAGTGTCCAATCTCATGTGTAATAACATGCTCATTAACATTGGTAGAAAACTGATCTATACCATAAATTTGTACAAATTTATGAGGCTCTCCGTTAGATTTTGGAAAACCTGCAACTCCACCAGTTCCTCCAGGTGTATTAACTGAATTATCATACACAACCATATCAGCAGCTTGGTAATTAGTACCAAACGTTAAATTAAATTGTAGTGTCATAT
The DNA here is from genome assembly GCF_947500325.1 of uncultured Lacinutrix sp. Classification (GTDB taxonomy): domain Bacteria; phylum Bacteroidota; class Bacteroidia; order Flavobacteriales; family Flavobacteriaceae; genus Lacinutrix. Next base: position 20,631 of record NZ_CANMRQ010000009.1, on the reverse strand, counting down.
TACTAATATTATTATAATTAGCAACTGCTCTTGTTAAAGCCGTTTGCGCCTTGTTCGACAATGCTTGACTACCACCTGTATAACCTAAGATATTTATAGTTCTATTAGATCCAGTTACCAAATTAGCTGTTCTATATTGACGTCCAGTCTCTGAATAAGCATTATTTAATGCTTCAATTTCTCCTCTAGTAATAACAATATCATTACCTATATAGATTCTTTCTTCTATAGTACCATCTGGTAAATAAAATTCTCCTTTGGTAACAACTCCAACATCTAAGTCGAGAGATTTAATTGAATTAAGTACCTCTGTGTCTGTAACTAAAGTTCTTCCTTGAGTTCCATTAGTATTAATTATTACATCTTCATTTAAAGTTGAAGCCTCCTCATTAACCTCATCTTTTTGACAAGATTGAATGAAGAATGACAATGAAAGTATTGCTATTAAAAATATTCTAAAATTTTTCATTTTTGTTTGGATTATAATTAATGGTTAAATATGTTCACGTAAACAAATATGCATAGATTATTAGTTTCGAGTAGCTATTATTAACTAACTCGACTTAATCTATAGACTTAAAATAAATTTATTTTCTGTCACAAATATAATTAATATAAAATAAAGTTTTTACGGTTTTTACCGTAAAAATGCATTATTTTAACGATTTTTATGTTAAATTTTGAATTATTATCAAAAAACAATAAACGATAACTGTATTCATATTAATGTAATATTTCAGTGTTTTTTTGTTTTCATTCCAATTAAGTCCTATAGATTGTATAATATTTGTATTGTATACTAAAAAATGATTCCGCCATAAAAATTAAATCAAATAGCGTTTTAAATTTCCTAAAAAACCACTAAACCTATACTTACACAAAACATAAACAAAAAGAAAAAAAAGAATCTATTCTTATTAATTAGTAATTAATAAATTAGTAAATTCATATTGGCAAAAAAACTAGTCCAGTTATGGGATTTTCAATATCAAAAAGCTTAAACATAAAATGCATAAAGTCACTATTACGGTAACCAATACTAAAATTGGACTAGCAAAATTAACTAGTTTCCCACATAGACCAGATGGGATTAAATACCAAGTTCCCCTATACACTGTTACAGTAAAAGGAAAAGACAAATTAGGTAATTCAGTAGAAAAAAACTTTAAGGCAATAAGATTTGGGGTTAAAAGGACAAAAACTCTTAATGCTCATATGGTTGGATTACAGCAAGCCCAATCTTATATATTATCATGGTCTTGGATAACTACTATGAAAGAAATGGCATGGAGAGTTTACGATGGTTTTTTTGTACACAGAGGACCTAACAACCCTATGGCAGGAACTTTTGGTTCTATTGGATGTATAGAAATATGTGGATCTGGCGAATGGGATAGATTTAATAACTTAATTAAAGAATTAGCAGATTGTAAAACAGCTAAAGAAGTAAGCACTAAAAGATATGCTAAAATAGTATATATAGCTGCTATTAAACCATCTTTAATAAAACTATAGAAACATGAGTATTTTAAGAAATTTAGGTCTACTATTTTTTTTGTTATTGGGTTGTAAAGAAGTAAAACAAGAAAAGTTACAAGACAACGCTGTTCAAACTAAAGAGATAGTTCCTAAAAAAAACATAGAAAAAGATTCTATTAGAGTATTTAATATCTCTTTTAATGGGAATGAACAAAAAAATAAAACACAAAAAGTTTCTACAATTACCCAAAACTTACTTTCAAAATACATAGAATACCCTTTCACTAATGATGCAAATGAACTAAATGATATTAAGCAAGGGTATAGCTCTAAAAGTTTTCAAAAAACATTAGCTTCAGGCTTCAATAATAAAGATTTTTTAGATGTAGCATCAATTCATTATTCTTATGTTGTACCTAATAACAACAAAAAATCTAGCCATATATCTATAGAAGAATGGCAGTTTAAGGATGCAAAAAAAGCTAGATCTTGTTTTGAAAGCTTAACAAAATATAAAGATGCTGAAATTTATTTTAAAACTATAAATTGGATATGGGTATATCAAGAAGATAAAATATTTCTAGTTTTTGCTACAGATTATATAGTTACTGATCCTGAAATGCAAAATATTAAACAAGAAGTAATTAAAACAATTTCTAAATCTGGAGATTATAAAACTATCCAGTTTTATGAATAATAAATATTTAGGTCTATGCTAATTTTTAAACTGTAGAGCAACCCAACTATTACGTTCTAATTTTGAAATAAGTGATAGATTGTGTTTATTACATTCTTCTTCTATAATAGTAATATCATTATCGTAAAAACCACTAAGAAACAATTGCCCTTTTTTATTTAAACACTTAGTATAAGTTACAATATCTTTCAATAAGATATTACGATTAATATTTGCTATTATAATATCGTACTTTTTATCTACCAATAAACTTGCATCTCCTTCATAAACAGAGATGAATTTACAGTTATTCCTTTCTGCATTTTCAATGCTATTTAAATAACACCAATTATCAATATCTATAGCATCAATAGTATTAGCACCTTTCATTTCTGCTAAAATTGCTAAAACTGCAGTACCACAACCCATATCAAGAACCGATTTGTTGGCAAAATCATTAGACATTATGTGTTGAATCATCATATGTGTTGTTTCATGATGACCAGTACCAAAACTCATTTTTGGCTCTATAACAATATCATACTTAGTATTTGGTTTATCGTGAAAAGGAGCTCGAACAGAACATAAATCATCAACAATTATTGGATTAAAGTTTTTCTCCCACTCTGCATTCCAATTTACTTGTTCTATTTCATCAAATGTATATGTAATCTCAAATTCTTCATTTGATAAAACATAAATATTATCTAGAATACTATCTACCCATTCTTCTTTTTGAATGTAAGCAGTAACACCAGTTTCTGTTTCTACAAAACTTTCAAAGCCTGCATAACCTAACTCAGCGATTAAGATTTCTACTGCAGGTTGCAATGGTTTTACTTTAAAATAATATCCTATATATATAGTATTTGACATTTTTAGTTGTTTTATAATTTAAAACGCATTCACAATAGCAAAAAAGTCTTCAGCTTTTAAAGACGCTCCACCAATAAGTCCACCATCAACATCTGGTTTAGAGAAAATTTCTTTAGCATTAGTAGGTTTTACACTTCCGCCATAAAGAATAGTCATAGCATCTGCCACAGTATTACCATATTTACTTTCTAAAGTTTTTCTAATAAAAGCATGCATATCTTGTGCTTGTTCTGGACTTGCAGTTTCTCCCGTACCAATTGCCCATACTGGTTCGTATGCTAATACAATGCTATTAAAAACTGAAGCATCTAAATGAAATAAAGCTTTCTTAATTTGATTTTCTACTATCTCTTCTTCATTACCAGATTTTCTATCCTCTAGTTCTTCTCCAAAACAAAATATAACTCTCATATTATTAGCTAAAGCTGTGTCAACTTTTTTTGCCAACATCTCATCTGTTTCATTAAAGTAAGCGCGACGTTCACTATGCCCCAAAATTACAGTATTTACTCCAACACTTTTAAGCATAGATGCACTAACTTCTCCAGTATATGCTCCATTTTCTGCAAAATGCATGTTCTGCGCTATAACTTCTATGTTAGATAACCTTGTCGTTTCAAAAGCTTGAAATAAGTTTACCGAAGTTGGAGCAATCATCACCTCTGCATTTGAAGTTTGTTCTTGCTTTAATAAATCTGATATTAATGCTTCGGTTTGAGGCAAATCATTATTCATTTTCCAATTCCCTGCTACTATGTTTTTTCTCATTTTAGTATTGCTTTTATATTTTTATCGTCTGCTTTTATTGCTCTAAAAAGAGTAATATCTCCAGACTTATTAATTATTAAATATCGAGGAATCCAGTCTAAGTCTAAAAATGTAGCAAATTCACCTTTCCAACCAGATTTCATATAATAATGCTCTCCTTCTACTTGATGTTTCTCAATTCCTCTTTTCCAAGATTGCAAACTCTTATCTAATGATAGATATAAAAATACAGTATCAGGATTATTATTTTGTAATTGCTTTACTTTTGGCATTCCTTTTATACAGTCTTTACACCAAGATGCCCATATATCTATAAATATTTGCTTGCCTTCATATTTTTTCAAAATATCTGAAAACATAACATTACTACCTTCTTGATCTATAAAAACATCTGCTAAAGCTTCTTTCGAAAATTTTTCGGCTTCCACTTGAGCTTTACAATTTGTTAGTGATAACATAAACACAAGAAGTAAAACATATTTTTTCATAAAACTCGTTTTATTATTTTTATTCCAACTTAACTTTAGGATCTAACCAAGTATATATTATATCTACAAAAATATTGATTATAATAAACAGAAGCGCTATAATTAATACCGAGCCCATAATTACCGGCAAATCTAATGTATTTAATGCATTTACAATTTCTTTTCCTAAACCATTCCATCCAAAAATATATTCTACAAATACTGCACCAGCCAACATAGAAGCAAACCAGCCAGAAATAGCAGTAACAACTGGATTTAGAGCATTTTTAATAGCATGTTTTTTTATAATTTGAAACTCACTTAATCCTTTTGCTCTTGCCGTACGAATATAGTCCTGGTTAAACACCTCAAGTAATGAATTTCTCATTAACTGTATAACAACTGCCAATGGTCGTATTCCTAATACGATGGCTGGCAATATTAAATTCTTCCATTTAATATTTACTTTTTCACCAAAATCGTCTAATTCATACAAACTTCCTGTCATTTCTAAATTGGTATATTCATGTAATACAAAACCAAACAACCAAGCAAACAAAATAGCACTAAAAAAAGAAGGCACACTCATTCCTATTGTACTAAGAATTTGAATTGATTTGTCTATAAAAGAATCTTTTTTCAAAGCAGAAACCACACCCAAACTAATACCCAATAACAGAGCTATTAAAATGGCTGACACTGCCAAAACAAAAGTATTTGGTATTGTTTCTCTTAAAACAGAACTAACTTTTTTTCCTTGTTTAGTAAATGACTCCCTTAAATAAGGCAGTTTTAATACGGTTATTGTATTTCCAATAGTAAACAAACTTACCTCTGAATATTTATCATTTTTTAAAAAAGTGTAATCATCTTCATTATTAGAATGAAATGAAACTAGAGATAAATCATTTAAATAATATAAATATTGAGTTGCAATTGGTTTATCAAAACCATACTTTTTTTTAACTATTGCTAATTGTTCACTGTCTTCATTTTGACCAAGCATCATTTGAGCTGGATCGCCAGGAAGTACATTAAACAAAAAGAATATTACCGTGACCACTCCAAATAATGTGAGTAGTGCATAGAACGTTTTATTTAATAGGTAACTTATCAGATTATATTATTCTTTAAGTGTAACTTTTATTAATCCAGTGAATGCGCCATTATTATCTAAATTAATTGCTTCTAATTCTTCTCCTTCATTAAACACTTCTGTTTTTAGAATACTTTCAGGATTTAAAGCGTCTATTTCTTCTTTGGTAGATTCCTCTCCATTAATAAAATAAGCTATTAATTCTTCAACCACAACAGGTTCTGGTTTACGCTCAACTTCAGGTAAATCAATAGCATCAACATCATTAAAATGAGCTTTTTGAATAACAGTTCCTTTATTTAATTTCAGTATTCCAGGATTAGAACGTACAACAGTTTTAAGCGCTTTTTCATCACATAAATAAAAATCAAAATTCAAATTATAAGTCTCTTTTGCATATTGTTTATCTTCTTTACCAGATGCAGACAAACCTATAACAGTATATCCCTTTTTAATAGCCAAATCGGTTATTTCTTTCATGGCTTTCATACCTTCGGCGTTTGCCGTTTGCAAGTTATAAGACACTACCATAACCACATTATCTTCTGTTAAAAATCTATCTGTAAAGTCTTCATCTTCAGTCTCAATAGAAAAATCTTTTACTGGTGGATCATATCCTTCTTCAATAACCTTAGTTTCAACTCCTACATACTCACCATCTACTGTAGGATAACTCCCGTTAGTAATATATTCTTTGTTTTCGCCATTTACTTTAAAAGTCCATGTAAATTCCTGTATTGCTTTTGGAGCATTCTCAGGCACTATCATGCCTTCTCCTATATTAGCACCAACTTTATAAGCTCTAAAGTCCCATGTAGGCAAGTGCATTAATACATAATAGCCAAACCATAAGCTACCAATAAACCCTAATAAAGCAAGAAGTGTTGTTGGAAATTTACCAAAAAGTGGCTTAATATGTTTTAATCCTACCACTAGCACTAATATTAAAATAAGCAATATTAGATCTTTATAAAAACTCTCCCATGGATCTAATTTTAAGAAATCGCCAAAGCAACCACAGTCTTTTACTTTTTCAAAATATGCCGCATAAAAGGTTAAAAACGTAAAGAAAATAATCATTGCTAATAAACTCCAAACTGTAAATTTTGGTTTATAACCAATAAGTAAAAACACACCTAATACAACTTCTAAAACAACTACAAAAACCGATATTCCTAATGCATAAGGCTCAAAAACAGGAAGATTTAATACATCTGCACTAAAATACTCTTGTAATTTGTATGAAAAACCAATAGGATCATTAAGTTTTATCATTCCTGAAAAAATGAACAATGCACCTACTAAAAAGCGACAAATGTGTACTAAGTATTTCATAAAATATTATTTTTCGTTTAAATGAATCATTGCAAAAATAGCATAGTTTATCATGTCTTGATAATTAGCATCTATACCTTCACTAACTATTGTTTTTCCCGAATTATCTTCAATTTGCTTAACACGCAATAGTTTTTGCAATATTAAATCGGTTAAAGAGCTTACTCGCATATCTCGCCAAGCTTCACCATAATCGTGATTTTTATCTTGCATTAACTGTTTTGTAATTGCTACTTTTTCATCATATAATGTTGTAGCATCTTTGGTTGACAAATCTGGCTGTTCTACTACACCTTTTTCTAATTGAATTAATGCCATTATACAATAATTAATAATGCCAATAAATTCACTTTGTTCTCCTTCGTCAACCTTTCTTACATCATTTTGCTGTAAACTTCTAATACGTTGTGCTTTAATAAAAATTTGATCTGTAAGTGATGGTAATCTTAAAATTCGCCATGCACTTCCATAATCACTCATTTTATTAATAAATAGACTACGACAGGTTTCTATTACATCGTCGTATTGTTTTGAAGTATCTTGCATATTATTGATTCTATTTTGCGTAAATTTCGCATAAAATTGTTTAAAATTCAAAGTTTAGCGTTTATAGTTTTAAAATGCTTTACAAACAACTAATACAAAGGTATCAATGACGATTAATTGCAAGGGCAAATTAATAGATTTGTCTACTCCAAAAGTAATGGGTATTCTTAATGTAACACCAGATTCTTTTTACGATGGTGGATTTTACAAAGACGAATCTGGCATTCTAAATCAAGTAAAAAAAATGCTCGATGACGGAGCTACTTTTATTGATATTGGTGCTTATAGTTCTAAACCAAACGCGGAGAACGTACCTCAAGAAGAAGAACTTAAACGTATTCTTCCTATAATCGAATTATTACTAAAGCATTTTCCCGATATAATTATTTCGGTTGACACTTTTCGAGCAGAAGTAGCAAGAAAAGGGATAGAAAAAGGTGCCGCTTTGATTAACGACATCTCTGCTGGGCATTTAGACAATAAAATGCTTAAAACAATTGCAAGTTTAAATGTTCCATATATTATGATGCACATGAAAGGCACACCACAAACAATGCAACAACATACAGATTATGATGATATTTTAAAAGATGTCTTATTTTATTTTTCTGAAAGAATTACTTCAGCCAGAGCATTGGGCATTAAAGATATTATTATTGATCCTGGTTTTGGTTTTGCTAAAACCACAGAACAAAATTTTGAATTACTTAACGTTTTAGAAGGTTTTAAAATAACAGGTTTACCTTTACTAGCAGGAGTTTCAAGAAAATCTATGATTTATAAAACATTAAATTCATCTCCAGCGCAAGCGCTTAATGGTACAACAGCCTTAAATATGGTTGCTTTACAAAAAGGCGCAAAAATATTACGTGTCCACGATGTAAAAGAAGCTGTAGAATGTGTAAAATTATTTAACGAACTTAACATGTAATAGTTTTTAATTTTTAAATTTACCAAAACCTATTTTCCTTGGAAATATTTGATACCGTTTTAAATTTTAGCCTAATAGACATTATAGATGTTGTATTAGTTGCGCTATTACTTTACTATGTCTATAAACTAGTTCGTGGTACTGTTGCTATTAATATTTTTATAGGTATTGTAATTATATACTTCATATTTCTTGTTGTTGAAGCCTTACAAATGACATTACTAACTAAAATACTTGGTGGTTTTATGAGTGTTGGTTTTATTGCTTTAATTGTCGTTTTTCAACAAGAAGTTCGTAAGTTTTTATTAATGATTGGCTCTACAAACTTTGGCAATAAAAGAAATTTCCTAAAACATTTAAAGTTCTTAAAAACTGAAGGTATTTCAACTTCTAAAACAGATATAGATACTATTATTGCTGCCTGCAATAAAATGAGTACTTCAAAAACAGGTGCTTTAATAGTCTTAGAACGGAACAATAATCTTGACTTTCTAGTTAACACAGGCGATGAAATGAATATTAAAGTTACCCAACCTATAATAGAAAGTATCTTTTTTAAAAATAGTCCATTACATGATGGCGCTATTATTATAGAAAACAATATAGTAAAAGCTACACGTGTTATTCTACCAGTAAATAACGAAAAAACAATACCGCAACGTTTTGGTCTGCGCCATAGAGCAGCTGTTGGTATTACAGAACGTACAGATGCTATTGCTATTGCTGTAAGTGAAGAAACTGGACAGATTTCATGTTTTAGAAACGGAATGTTTATCGATTTTAAAGATTCTACAGAATTAATTGAAATTATTAAAGATGATTTAGATTAATATGGTTTGTAAAAATTGTAGAAGGTTATTACCACAACAAATAAATTTTTGTAATGGATGTGGCGCAAAAGTTATTAGAAATAGACTAACAATACGTAATCTATTTGAAGATTTTACTTATCGTTATTTAAATTATGACAATCAACTGCTTAGAACATTTAGACATTTATTTTCTAAACCTGAAGAAGTAATAGGTAGTTACATTAATGGTACTAGAAAAAAATATGTAGACGTTATTAGTTATTTTGCTATTGCTATAACTCTAACTGGATTTTACACTTATATTCTTACAAACTTTTTTCCAGATGCAATGACTAATCATTTTCTAAGTGGTTATTCTAATGCGGCAAATAAAGAAATGCAAGCCGGTCAAATTGATTTTATGACCAAATATTCATCTTTAGTCATGATGTCTTATATTCCTATATATGCCTTAATGGCCAAAATTGTCTTTTTTAATAAGAGGAACTACAATTTTACCGAACTACTAGTTGTCTTCCTTTATATTCAAGCTCAAATATCTATAATAACTTCTGTTTTAATGGTTGTACTACTAGCCCTTAAAGTAGATTTTATTTTAATAAGTCTTTTATTATTTCCTTTAATGGTATTATACAATGCTTATTGTTTAAAACGACTATACAAATTATCATTAGAAGGTATAATACTTAGAACTCTTGGTTTTGGAGCCATTTTTATCGCTTTTATAATAATTTCTTCTATAGGTTTTGCTACTTGGATGTTTCTTACAGATACTGGCCAAGAAATGATTGAAGCTCAAAAAGCAGCAATAGAAGCTGCCAAAAGAGCAAAAAACTAAGCCACTTCAGCTTTTAGAAATTGAACTTCATATAGATTGCGGTAATAACCATCTTTCTTTTTTAATAACTCTTTATGAGTCCCTTGCTCTACAATTTCACCAGCATCCATAACAATGATTTGATCTGCTTTTTGAATTGTAGCTAATCTATGAGCAATAACTATAGATGTTCTACCTTTAGTTATTTTATCTGTTGCATTTTGTATTAATTGCTCAGAATATGAATCTACAGAAGATGTAGCTTCATCTAAAATTAAAATACTTGGGTTGGTTACATAAGCTCGTAGAAACGAAATTAATTGACGTTGCCCAGAACTTAACATGACACCTCTTTCTTTTACATTATAATGATAACCATTTGGCAAACTACTAATAAAGTCATGTATCCCTATATCTTTTGCTGCTTGAATAACTTCTTCTTCAGTAATTTTAGGATTATTTAGTGTTATGTTATTCATAATGGTATCTGCAAATAGAAAAACATCTTGTAACACAACTGCTATCTGAGCTCTTAAGGAAGCTAGCGTTACAGATTTCACATCTATGTTATCTATACAAATAGTACCACTATTAATTTCATAAAAACGATTTAACAAATTAATAATTGTAGATTTTCCAGCTCCAGTAGATCCTACAATAGCAACTGTTTGTCCAGCTTCAACATTAAATGAAATGCCTTTTAAGACCGCTTCATCCTCAACATAACTAAAATGTACGTTTTTAAAAGTTATATTTCCTTTAAATTGATTGGCTTGATTAACTCCAGTGTCATCAATTTGTGATGTTGTATCAATAACTTTAAACACACGTGTAGCTGCAACCATACCCATTTGCAACGTATTAAATTTATCTGCAATTTGTCGTAGTGGTCTAAACAATTTTGGAATCATCATAATAAACATAAATAACTCACCTTCGGTAGCAGTACCATGTAATACAACCATTAACCCACCAAACCACACTATTAAACCTGAAGTAATTGATGATAAAAAATCTGCTATTGGAAAAAATATTGAATTATACCAAATTGTTTTTAACCAACCTTTTTTATGGCGTTCATTTATGGCTTTAAAGTTTTTTTGCTCTGTAACTTCCCTAGTAAACAATTGAAGAATTTTCATTCCAGTGACACGTTCTTGCACAAAAGAATTAAGATTAGAAACCTCTGTTCTAACTTCTTCAAATGCCTTTTTCATATAACGCTGAAAAATCTTAGTCGCATATAATACAATTGGCATTGTCACAAATACAATTAAGCTCAACTTAAAATTTGTAAACAACATCACTACAGAAATAACTAACATCACCATTAAATCTCTAGAAATCATAAACAACCCTTGGCCAAAAATATCGGCAATGCGCTCCATATCTGTAACCGCTCGTGTTATTAAAGTTCCAACCGAAGAATTATCATAATACTTCATTTTAAATTTTAGCATATGATTAAACAACAACACACGCACATCTTTAACAATATTTTGTCCTAACCAAGAGGCATAAAACTGAAATAAGAACTGAAATATAGTTTGAACTAATAATAGTGCAATCATTAAAATAATGTAAAATAAAAAACCTTCTTCTTTTCTTATTTTTACATGATTATCTATTGCGATTTGTAAAAGTTTTGGTATTGAAATACTTAAACCCGCTATTATTAAAACAGATAGTAAAACCCCATAAAAAACAGTTTTATATGGTTTTGTGAATTTAAACAAACGCTTAAATAAGTTGACATCAAATATGTTTTCTTTTTTATTTGCCAATTTTATCTTTAATTTTTATAGTTTCTGGGTAAGCAACTTCTGTTAAATATAAAGCATGTGCAGGAACCGAAAAACCAGCTTCACTCCTATTCTTAGATTTTATAATATTATGCAAATCATCAACTTCAAGTTTACCAATTCCAATATTAATTAATGTACCCACAATAGCTCTAACCATATTCCTTAAAAAACGATCTGCTTTTATAATAAAATGCAATTCATTGTCTATAATATGCCATTCTGCTTTCATTATAGTGCAATTATACGTTTTTACATCTGTATTAGTTTTCGAAAAGCATTGAAAATCTTTATAATCAAATAAAATTTTTGTAGCCTCTTTTAACTTTTCCACATCCAGCCTTGGTTTTAAATAAAAAGCTTGCGTAGTATTAAACGGACTTTTATTTAGTGCGATTCTATATAAATAAGCACGACTTACGGCATCAAATCTAGCATGTGCATCATGCTTAACAGTAAATATATTTTTAACGGCAACATCTTCAGGCAAAAATGAATTTAACTTATAAACAAGTGTGTCCTTATCAAACGCTCCTTCTGTATTAAAATGAGCAAATAATTGTTTAGCATGAACACCTGCATCGGTTCTTCCGGCTCCCATTGTAGAAATGGGTTCTTTTAATAACGTTGACAATGCTTTTTCTAAAACCTCTTGTACAGATATTGCATTAGGTTGTATTTGCCAACCATGATATGCTTTTCCGTTATAAGATAATTCTATAAAATAGCGCAATAATGTAGTATTTTTGTTATTCTAAAAAATAGAATGACAAATATAATTGTTTTTCTTCCTAAAGAAATCCTAAATTATTATTAATAATTCATTTACTTTTCCTAAAAAATATATCTAGAAACAAGTTCTTTATAAATGAAAAAAATACTTTTACTTTCAGATACTCATAGTCATATTGATGATGATATTTTAAAATATGTAAAATTAGCTGACGAAGTATGGCATGCTGGAGATATTGGCGATTTAAAAGTAACAGATGCTATTAAAAATCTAAAACCTTTAAAAGGAGTTTATGGTAACATAGATGGAGATAAAGCACGATTAGAATTCCCAGAGCACAATAGATTTATGTGTGAAGATGTTGATGTCTGGATTACTCATATAGGTGGATATCCAGCAAAATACAATATAAGAGTACGCGATGAAATATATAAAAATCCACCACGTATTTTTATATGTGGGCATTCTCATATTCTAAAAGTGATGCCAGATAAAAAATTAAACTTAATACATATGAACCCTGGCGCTGTAGGAAAGCATGGGTTCCATAAAGTAAGAACAATGCTACGTTTTACGATAGATGGCAAAAAAATTAAAAACTTAGAAGTAATAGAATTCCCCAAAAGATATTAAATAAAAAAGCCCAAGATCTTCACCTTGGGCTCACGCACTAATACTACTAAGATGTTAGGTTTATCGTAATCTATCTACAGATTTTACAAGATCTTCATCCTTTTTAATAGCCTTATTAGCTAATGCTAATAATACAATAGACAGAATAGGAAGAAAAATCCCAATACCTTTCTCAGAAACCAAAGCTTCTCCAGATACATTTAGAGATTGATATACAAGTAATCCTAGTAAAATAAAGTTTAATATGATATTAAGTCGTCCCAACATAAATTGAGACTTCCTATTTTTAAACATAAATATAGATAACAAAGACAAAGCTGCAGAACCAGTAAATAGGCCTAAATACAACAATTCGTCCATCGCAAAAACTTTTATGTTTTCACTGGTTATCCATAAATGAAATACAAAAATCAATCCAGCTGATATTCCAGCTGCTAAAAGTAAATAGATAGATTGTATACGTTGTATCATTTATTTTATTCGAAAAATTGAAGTACAAAAATATAACTTCTTTTATTAATTTTAACTTAAAATCTTAAAATAAAGTTGTATAATTGCAGTAACGTATTGCAACAAACACATTAGCAACACGTTAATTCTTCAGAATTACATATAATTTTCTTCGGAAAAATTTCAACAACATATTTTACACAAAATATTCAATTAAACAATTCAATGTTTGAAATCTCACAATTAAAAGAAATGAAGCTTCCTGAACTACAGGAAATGGCAAAAAAACTTAAAGTGCCTAAGTATCGCTCATTAAAAAAATTAGATTTAGTATACCAAATATTAGACTATCAAGCAGCTAATCCTAAAGCAGTAGCTGAAGTAAAAAAGGAAGAACCAAAAGCTGAAAAGCCTAAAGTGGATAAACCAAAAGCTGAAAAGCCTAAACCACAAAGACAAAAAAGAGAACGTGTACAGCGTCCTGCTCCTGCTAAAAAACAAGAACAACCAACTGCTAAACAAGAGACTCTAGCTTTTAATGCTGATGACAAAAAAGAGCAGAAACAAGAAACAAAAACTGATAATAAACCAGAACAAAAAGCAGAGGTTAAAACACAACAGCCAAAGCCACATCACAAAAAGCCGGTTCATAATCATCAGAATAAAAAAGATAACAATCAAAATCGTAATCAAAAAAATAATCAAAATCGTAACCAAAAAAATGGAAACACCCATGGTAACAAAGATAACCGCAACCGTTATCGAGAACCGGATTTTGAATTTGATGCCATAATAGAAAGCGAAGGCGTTTTAGACATTATGCAGGATGGTTATGGATTTTTACGCTCTTCAGATTACAACTATTTATCATCTCCTGATGATATTTATGTATCACAATCTCAAATTCGTTTATTTGGTTTAAAAACCGGAGATACAGTATTAGGTAATGTAAGACCTCCTAAAGAAGGAGAAAAATACTTTCCGCTAATTAAAGTAAATAAAATAAATGGACAAAGTCCTGATGTTGTAAGAGATCGTGTTTCTTTTGAACATTTAACACCTTTGTTTCCACAAGAAAAATTTAATATTGCCGAAAAACAAGCAACCATTTCAACTCGTATAATGGATTTGTTTGCTCCTATAGGAAAAGGGCAACGTGGTATGATTGTATCACAACCAAAAACTGGTAAAACAATGTTACTTAAGGATGTGGCTAATGCAATTGCTGCTAATCATCCTGAAGTTTATCAAATGATTTTATTAATTGATGAACGCCCTGAAGAAGTAACAGACATGCAACGAAATGTAAGAGGAGAAGTTATCGCTTCTACTTTTGATAAAGAAGCTCACGAACATGTAAAAATTGCAAACATTGTATTAGAAAAAGCAAAACGACTAGTAGAATGTGGTCATGATGTTGTAATTTTATTAGATTCTATAACACGTTTAGCTAGAGCTTATAATACAGTACAACCTGCTTCTGGTAAAATACTTTCTGGTGGTGTAGATGCAAATGCATTACACAAACCTAAACGTTTCTTTGGAGCCGCTCGTAATATAGAAAATGGAGGTTCACTTACTATTATTGCTACAGCGCTTACAGAAACTGGATCTAAAATGGACGAAGTAATCTTTGAAGAATTCAAAGGTACAGGTAATATGGAACTTCAATTAGATAGAAAAATATCTAACCGTCGTATATTCCCTGCTATCGATTTAACATCATCTAGTACTCGTCGCGATGATATCTTACTAGATGCTACCACTATCCAAAGAATGTGGGTAATGCGTAAGTACCTTGCAGATATGAATCCTGTAGAAGCTATGGAATTTATTAATGATCGCTTCAAGCAAACAAGAAGTAATGAAGAATTTTTAATCTCCATGAACGGATAAAAACTCATTTTTAAATATAAAAAAGCCTTGAATTAATAAATTCAAGGCTTTTCTTTTTTATATCTATATAACACTTTCTACACACTACAATGCTATTTATTAGACCTAAGAGACTAGACATACTATATTTTAGTCTTCTTTATTATTAAAAAGCAAAAAGCCTATCGAATTACCGATAGGCTTTTTAAATATTATGTGTTAAATAATATTAGATCGTTGCTACATGCTTAGTTAAACCTGATTTTAGGTTAGCTGCTTTATTAGCGTGAATAACATTATTCTTAGCTAACTTATCTAACATTGAAACTACTGAAGGCAATAATGCTTCCGCTTCTTTCTTATCAGTTAACTCACGTAATTTTTTAATTGCATTACGAGTCGTTTTGTGCTGATACTTATTTCTTAAGCGTTTCGTTTCGTTTTGTCTAATTCTCTTTAACGCTGACTTATGATTTGCCATTTGTTCTTTTTTTCTTTATTAAAAAATTGTAGCCCGTAGGGGAATCGAACCCCTCTTACCAGGATGAAAACCTGGCGTCCTAGCCGATAGACGAACGGGCCATTTATTTTTGAGTGTGCAAATATAAATTATTATTTAATACTTACAAATACTTTTCAAATAACTTTGCTATGTCTCCATTGCGGATGCAAAAATACAACTATTTTCTACTCTTGCAATAGCTAAATAAACTTTTTTTAAAAAAAATTCATTTAATACGCTTTTGCAAACAATACTCTACGCTTTGAAGGGTTTCCAGAATAGACACAAACTCCATTTTCTAATTCCCCATCCAAAGGAAGGCATCTTATTGTTGCTTTTGTAAGCTCTTTTATTTTATCTTCTGTTTCTATTGTACCATCCCAATGCGCTGAAATAAAGCCTCCTTTAGTTTCTAATACTTTTTTAAATTCTTCAAAATTATCTACTTCTGTTGTATGCGTGTTTCTATAATTTAAAGCCTTATTAAAAAGAGCTTCTTGAATTTCTACCATTAGTCCTTCAACTTTTCCTATTAAAGTATCTAAAGCGACTGTCTCCTTAGTTAAAGTATCTCTTCTTGCCAGTTCCACTGTTCCATTTTCCAAATCCCTTGCCCCAATAGCTATACGTAAAGGAACCCCTTGTAATTCATGTTGAGCAAATTTAGCTCCTGGCCTATGTGTTGTTCTATTATCAAACTTCACGGTAATATGCTTAGCTCTTAAATCTTTCATTATCTGATTTACAACTAATGTTATTTCTTCAAGTTGCTCATCTGTTTTGTATATTGGAACAATGACCACTTGATTAGGTGCCAAATTTGGTGGTAAAACCAAACCTTGATCATCACTATGGGTCATAATTAACGCTCCCATTAACCTTGTAGAAACTCCCCAAGATGTTGCCCAAACATAATCTTGCTTCCCTTCTTTAGAAGTAAATTTAACATCAAATGCTTTAGCAAAGTTTTGACCTAAAAAGTGAGATGTCCCAGCTTGTAATGCTTTTCCATCTTGCATTAGTGCTTCAATACAATAAGTTTCAACAGCTCCAGCAAAACGCTCGCTTTCAGATTTTAATCCTTGAACAACTGGAATTGCCATGAAGTTTTCAACAAAAGTAGCATAAACATTATTCATAGTTTCAGCTTCAGTAATAGCCTCTTTTTTTGTTTCATGCGCAGTATGCCCTTCTTGCCATAAAAATTCTGCTGTTCTTAAAAACAAACGTGTACGCATTTCCCAACGTACAACATTAGCCCATTGATTTATTAATAAAGGTAAATCTCTATAAGATTGTATCCAACCCTTATATGTATTCCATATAATAGCCTCACTTGTAGGTCTAACTACTAGTTCTTCTTCTAATCTTGCTTCTGGGTCTACTCTTAACTTCCCTTCATTTTCAGGATCGTTCTGTAACCTATAATGAGTAACAACAGCACATTCTTTTGCAAAGCCTTCAGCGTTTTTTTCTTCTGCTTCAAACAAACTTTTAGGAACAAAAAGAGGGAAATACGCATTTTGATGACCCGTTTCTTTAAACATTCTATCTAATTCTGCTTGCATTTTCTCCCATATAGCATAACCATAAGGTTTAATTACCATACAACCTCTAACAGCCGAATTCTCAGCTAAATCAGCCTTTACAACCAACTCGTTATACCATTTTGAATAATCTTCTGCTCTACTTGTGAGTTTTTTGCTCATACTTAGTGTTTTGGCACAAATATTGTGACTCTGTTAAAAAATAAAATAGTTGGACAAAACTAACTATTTTTGTTATGTTCAACAATTAAATTAAAAAGATATGCGATTAATTAACTACTTACAGACTAAATTACCAGCACTTGCCATTCTAGGCTTAGCTTTAGGAATGACATCTTGCGGTTCATACCAATATGTTGGACAAAATAGTGATGGGATTTATGGAGAGGAAGATAATAGACAAGCTCAAATTGCCACAGAAAAAAAACAAGAAGACAATAACAACAACTACTATAAAAATTATTTTAAAGAAAAGTCTTTAGAAATGGAAGCTGAAGAAGGTGAAGTTTTTGTTGATATAGATTCATACCAAGGTAATTATTCTGATGAAAATACTCAAGAAGAAGGCTATGCTGCTTGGGGAGAAAACAGTAATGAAGTTACCATAAATGTTTATGATAACGGTTGGGGTTTTTACAATAATTGGAATAGACCTTTTTGGGGATGGAATAGATGGGGATGGAACAATTGGGGATGGAACAATTGGGGATGGAATGGAAATTTCGGGTATAATAATGGCCTTTTATGTTATGGATACGGTTGGGGTAATGGATTTAACAACCCTTATTATGGTGTAGGAAACTATTGGGGATATGGTAATGGCTATTATAGAAACTCTGGAAGAGGTATCGCATACAATTCTACACGTAGAGGCAGAATAAATAGTAGATACGCATCAAACAACAGAATTCGCCGATCTACAAGCACTCGTAATAACTCTATTACACGATCAAGAACAAGGTCTAATGTTAACAGATCAAACTTAGCAAGACGCGTTAGAATTAATTCTTCTAATACTACAAGACCAACAAGATCTCAAACAACAAGACCTAGAATAAGAAACAATAATTCTTCAACTGTAAGACCAACAAGGTCTACTCCAAGAACATATACACCTTCAAGAAGTTCAGCACCTAGCAGAAGTTCTACTAGAAGCTCTAGTCCTTCAAGAAGCTCTAGCCCTGCAAGAAGTTCAAGATCATCTTCATCAAGAAGAGGCGGAAGAAGATAAAATTCTACAAAACATAAAATTAAATATGAAAAAGTTAATATTACTTTTCGTAGGTATACTTCTTATGCCTACGATTTACGCCCAAGATATAAATGACGCCTTAAGATATAGTAGTGGAGAAATAACTGGAACAGCAAGATTTAGAGCTTTAAGTGGTGCATTTGGTGCTTTAGGAGGAGATTTAAGTGCTGTAAACATAAACCCTGCTAGTTCTTCTGTATTCGCTAACAGTAATGCATCTTTTACATTAGGTAGTTTAAATATTGATAACGATGTCTCTTTTTTTGAAGGCAGAAACTCAAACTCGGAGTCCGATATCAAGTTACAACAAGGTGGTGGTGCTTTTGTTTTTAAAAATAGAAATGAAAATTCTAAATGGAAAAAATTTGCATTAAGTATTGCTTATGACAATACTAGAAACTATGAAGACAATTGGTTTGCTAAAGGCACCAATGGAACAGACACTTCAAATGGGAACTCTATAGGTGATTATTTTCTTAACATAACTCAGGGTTTAAGGTTGGATGAAATTTCAGCTTTACCTGGAGAAACTGTTAGTCAAGCTTATTCAGAAATTGGAAACATTTTTGGTTATACAAATCAACAAGCATTCTTAGGTTACGATTCCTTTATATTAGAACCAGATACTCCAGATGATGATAATACATCATACACATCAAATATTGCTAACGGAAAATTCAGTCAAGAATACAGCTTAAATTCTACAGGATATAATGGCAAAGTTGCTTTTAATGCTTCTGCTCTATACGGAGACAATTTTTATTTTGGATTAAATCTTAATTCTCATTTCTTAAATTATGAACGCTCTACATTCCTATTCGAAGAAAACGACAATACTGGATCGCTTGTAAACCAAGTTGGTTTTGAAAACAATATTAGT
This sequence comes from uncultured Lacinutrix sp., assembly GCF_947500325.1. Classification (GTDB taxonomy): domain Bacteria; phylum Bacteroidota; class Bacteroidia; order Flavobacteriales; family Flavobacteriaceae; genus Lacinutrix. The sequence goes on along the minus strand of NZ_CANMRQ010000009.1, from coordinate 1,154 downwards.
GTAAACGGAAGTGGTTTTTCATTTCAAATAGGAACAATATTTAAAGTTGCACAAGGTTTGAGATTAGGTTTAACTTATGACTCACCTACTTGGATGACTATTGAAGAAGAAACAACTCAATATATTGAAACAGTTAGAAATGAAGGAGGAACAGACATTCTAAGAGTTCTTGATCCTCAAGTCCTAAATGTATTCCCTCAATACAAATTACAATCTCCTGGGAAAATCACTGGTAGTCTAGCATATATTTTTGGAACTAATGGTTTAATAAATTTTGATTATTCAAGAAAAGATTATAGTAATATAAAATTCAAGCCAACTTCAGATGCTTATTTCTCAGATCAAAACCTTATTATTAATAATAATTTAAAAGCAGCTTCAACATATAAAGTTGGCGGAGAATATAAAATTAAAAGATTTAGTTTAAGAGGTGGATACCGTTTTGAAGAAAGTCCTTATAAAAATGAAACAACAATTGGTGATTTAAGAGGTTACTCTCTTGGTCTTGGTTATAAATTTGGAAATACCACCATTGATTTAACCTACGATCAATCAAAACAATCTAGAAATCATCAGCTATTTAATACCGGTTTAGTTGATGCAGTAACAATTGATAATGTTAATTCAAATATCACTCTATCTCTTGGCTTTCAATTATAAAGTTATCCAAATAATAAATAAAAAGCCTTAAGTAGCAAACACTTAAGGCTTTTTATTGTTAAAATGGTAAACATAGTACTTAATAAAACTTTATCTCTACAAAATAGTATTTAACTTTCGTTTAATTTATTATAGAATAGCATTAAAAATCTAATCAACCTTTAGCTATTTTCATCTTTATACGTTTGGCTATTGAAGTATTATCAAACTCTGATAAAAGCTGGGAAGATGCAAAAAAAGCAGTAAAACACGCTTCTAAAAGTGTTAAAAACATTCGCTCTGTGTATGTTCAAGATCAAAGTGCTAGTGTTACTGATGGTGAAGTATCAGACTTTAGAGTTAATTTAAAAATTACTTTTGAAGTAAAATAAAATCATTTTATTAGTTAATAAAAAACCTGAACAGATTTGTTCAGGTTTTTTTTATGCTTTAAAGTATTTTCTCTTCTAACGTTTAAGCGTAAAGTGAGCTTTAAAGTTCTTTTTAATAGTGGT
>NZ_CANMRQ010000008.1 GCF_947500325.1 uncultured Lacinutrix sp. | reverse complement strand
AGTTCGTTTAACTCTTTTGTTCTCTTTACTTTTCATTAATAAGTCGATTTTTTGTCAACTTATTTCAGGACGGGACATTAATATAAAAAAAGCCCATCAAATATTGATGGGCTTTTTTTGATTAATATTTATTCAAAATCTAAAACTTGAGTCGCTTCAATTAGATTGCTAAGGGCGTTAATTTTTGTATAGATTTTATTAAAAAATGTATTGCGTTCTTTTTCGCCAGCAGTATTTAATAATTTAGAGTTTTGTAATTGTTTGTTTAAAAAAACTTTAGCTTCATTACAAGTATGTTTGTCTCCAGTTTTATAATAGGAGAGTAGTGTAAATGGTACGTATAATAATTGAGATTCTGGTGTGTTAACCAAGACATTATTATTCATTAAGTGTAACTCGTTATAATAGAGTTTATATTCAATTTCTTTTGTGATTACCTTATCAGAGATCTTTTCTATAAGCTGTTTTAATAATTCGCATAAATGCAATGCTGTTTTACTTTCAACATGTCCAGCTTGGAAATAGTAATTAATTTGTTTTAAAGTGCTATTAATAGATGTTATATCCCATATTTCAATAGTATTTAAGTTGTAGTACAAACTGCCTAATTTTTTCCCGGCTTCAATTAAATTGGTATTGGGTGCAAAACTTTCAAAACTTTTAGTGGCTAACTCGGGGTTTAATAATTTTAACCAAACGTAGTATTTAAATTGACTTAAAGTGTCTCCATTCAAGTTATAAAATAAAGGAATGTCCTTTGCAGAATATAATATTTCACAATCCTTTTTCTTTAATAAAGGATATAGAGAGTTATAAGAGTCTTCAAAATATAACTGTAATTCTGCTTCAGTTTCTATGTGCTTTGTTTTTTCAATAGTAACGAACTCTGTATTTGTGGTTTCAAATAAACGGTCTAAAGATAAATTGTAGTATTTGGCTAAAACAATGGTTTCTTCAATTGAAAACTTACTTTTTAAACTTACGCGTCTGTGAGCAGCATCGTAACTTATGTCTAAAGCAGTTGCAACTGCTTCTATTATTGAAGCGTTTTCTGATAATTCTTGTTTTAAATTTTCGAGAAATGTAGTTTGATACATCTTCAAATGTATTTATAATTTGCGATTATCGCAAAAATTAATTTTCCATTTCGTGTATTTTAATAATATAGATGCATTTATAGCAATAATATTGTATTGAATTTAAAACTAAACTTATGAAAAATTACATTTTAATTGTATTTGTTTTTTTGTTTTCCTGTCATCTCATTGCTCAAGAAGAAATTAAAGAAAAAAGAAAATTTCGTTTTCCAATATGGAGCTACCATGATACTAGTTCTGATATTTTAGGAGTATCTGTTGGGTTAATTCCAGAAACTATTTCAAATTCAAAAAAAACCTCAAGAACTTTTGGTTTAAGGGTTGAAGCAGATCCAACATCAGCTTTATTCTTCTTATTTGGTGGTGGTGATAACTTAGCAAATAATATAGAACAATACGGTAAAGTCATGAATACAGAGATTAATCAAAAAGTTTATGGATTAAATATCTCAAGTGGTAATATTAATGGTGTTGATTTATATGGGGTTTCTATAAATACACTTATGCAATTTTCTAGAAAAAGTAATGGTATTTCAATTGCTGGTTTTTTAAATCAAACAGAAAGAGCAAATGGTATACTTGTAGCAGGTGGCGGAAATCAATCATTTATTTCAAATGGATTGATAGTTTCATTTTTCAACAATGAAACTCAAGTTTTAAAAGGCATACAAATGGCTGCCCAAAATCATGTATTAGCTGGTGGCTATGGTATTCAAATAGGGTTATGGAATCAAGCTAAAAATTTTAGAGGAGTTCAATTAGGACTTTGGAATAAAAATGATAAGCGTTCATTGCCATTGATTAATTGGCAATTTAAAGGTTAATCATATAAATAACTATAATGAAAACAATAACTATTATACTATTTATTTTTTTTACTTCAATTGTATTATCTCAAAATGATAGTATAGCTTTAAAGAATATTAATAATGATTCACGTATAGACTATATATTTAGTGTAGATATTAACTCATTTATTCCTTCAGGTAATCTAAAAGAATCGTTAGATGAGAGTTTAGGAATAGGGTTTTATTTTGGTGTTCCATTAAATCAAAAAATTAGAATTGATTTGGGGGTTTCTTTATTCTTTCCCAAAACTAAACAAAATATAATCTATATCGATAATGATCAAATATTAGAAGGAGGTGCTTCTACAAGTGGTACTTTAGGTGCATGGATAACACATATGACTCCAATAGGAGCAAGTTTGAGTTGGGAAAAAAGATTTGGAATAGGAGTTGGTTTTTTTCAAACAGATATAGAGACTGGGAAGCCAAAAGAAGAAAACGATAGTGTTTATGGTGTGGAGACTATTTCTTTTAGTATTGGTACTGGAATTAGGGCAAAAGTTTTTAGACGTAATATTGGTATAAAAGTAGACTATTTTTTTACTCCTTATAACCTATTCAAAGAAAGATTACCATCTAATTTTGGTAATAGTTACTTTACATTAGGATTAACATTTGGGATATAAAAAAACCAGTCAGGTTTTAAACTTGACTGGTTTGAATTTTATTTAAAAAAGTAAGAATTATTAATCTTCTTTCTTATTTTCTCTAGGTTTACGATCATCACGACGGTTATCACGTCCACGATTATCTCTACCTCTATTATCACGTCCACCACCTTTATTCTCTCTAGGTGGCCTTGCTACATAACCTTCTGGTTTTGGTAAAATAGCTTTACGAGATACTTTCTCTTTACGAGTTCTAGAATCTACACCAAAGTATTTTACATCAAAAACATCTCCCATGTTTACAACATCAGATACATTTTCAGTACGTTCCCAAGCTAATTCACTAACATGTAATAAAACCTCGTTTCCAGGAGCATCCATATATTCTACAACAGCACCAAAATCAAGCATCTTGATTACTTTTACTTCGTATACGCTGCCAACTTGAGGCTTAAATAATAAAGAATCTATTTTAGCTTGAACAGCATCAATACCTTCAGAACCAACACCTAAAATTTCTACAACGCCTTCTTCTGTTACAGGATCTTCGTTAATAACTATAGTAGTTCCTGTTTCTTTTTGTAATTCTTGAATTACTTTTCCTCCAGGACCAATTAAGGCTCCAATAAATTCGTTAGGAATACGTCTAGTAATCATTTTAGGAGAATGTGGCTTAACATCTGCAGCAGGAGCAGCAATAGTGTCTGTTAATTTTCCTAATATATGTAAACGACCGTCACGAGCTTGTTTTAGTGCATTTACTAAAATCTCGTAGCTTAATCCTTTTACTTTAATATCCATTTGGCAAGCTGTAATACCAGCGTCTGTACCTGTTACCTTAAAGTCCATATCACCCAAGTGATCTTCATCACCTAAAATATCAGATAATACAGCATATTTTCCAGAGTCAGCATCAGAAATTAATCCCATTGCAATACCAGAAACAGGTCTTGTCATTTGAACACCAGCATCCATTAATGCCATTGTACCTGCACAAACAGTTGCCATAGAAGATGAACCGTTAGATTCTAATACTTCAGAAACAACTCTTACTGTGTAAGGACAGTCTTCAGGAATCATTCCTTTTAAACCACGTTGCGCTAAGTTTCCATGACCAACTTCTCTTCTAGAAGTTCCTCTTAATGGTCTAGCTTCACCTGTACAAAAAGGAGGGAAGTTATAATGTAAATAGAAACGTTCTTCACCTTCATAAGAAGGCATATCTATTTGATTGGCATCTCTTGATGTACCTAAAGTTACTGTCGCTAATGCTTGAGTTTCACCACGTGTAAATACAGAAGAACCATGTGTAGAAGGTAAATAATCTACCTCACACCAAATTGGTCTAATTTCATCTGTCTTACGGCCATCTAAACGTAAACCTTCATCTAAGGTTAAGTTTCTAATAGCAGCTTTTTCAGCTTTACTATAATATTTAGAAACTAAATCGCCAAAGTCTTCTAATTCTTCTTCAGAAAAAGTTGTTTTTATTTCTTCTTTAATTTCAGAAAAAGCCATGCCGCGTTCTTTCTTAGAAGAACCTGCTTTAGCTATAGCATAAACTTTATCATATGCCATATCATGAATTTTCTGAGCTAAATCTGCATCTTCTCTTTCTGGTTCGTACTCACGTGTTTCTTTTTTACCAAAAGCTTCTGCTAATCTTACTTGAGCAGCACATTGTACTTTAATAGCTTCATGAGCAAATTTAATTGCATCTGCCATTTCTTCTTCAGAAATTTCATCCATTTCACCTTCAACCATCATTACAGAATCGGCTGATGCTCCAATCATCATATCGATATCAGATTCTGCTAATTGTGCTCTGGTTGGGTTGATAACAAATTCACCATTAACACGTGCAACTCTAGCTTCAGAAATTGGACACTCAAATGGAAAATCTGATAATTGAATAGCTGCTGAAGCTGCTAAACCTGCCATTGCATCTGGCATAACATCTTCGTCATGAGACATTAACTGAATCATCACTTGCGTTTCTGCATGATAATCTTTAGGGAATAATGGACGTAAAACACGATCCACTAAACGCATAGTTAATACTTCACCATCACTTGGTCTTGCTTCTCTTTTAAAGAAACCACCAGGGTAACGACCTGCAGCTGCAAATTTTTCGCGATAATCTACCGTTAATGGTAAAAAATCGACATCTGCTTGTTTGTAATTGGAAACCACTGTACATAATAACATACATTTTCCTGACTGAACAACAACAGAACCATGTGCCTGCTTTGCTAACTTTCCGGTTTCGATAGAAATTTCTCTTCCATCACCAAGGTCAATGACCTCTCTAAAAACTTTTGGAATCATAAATAAGTTTTAATTCTAATTAAACATTGGTAGTTGTGTTGTGTAGTAGTAGTTGTGACCAATGAAAAACTGTAATTAGCTTCTTCAATTTTTGGAGTTTAAACTCTTCCAAAAACGAGTTAATATATAACAAAAAACCACGCTGTTAGGCGTGGTCTTTATATTGAGATTATTTTCTTAATCCTAATTCTTTTACTATCGCACGATATCTTAAGATATCTTTCTTAGTTAAGTAATCTAGTAAGCTTCTTCTTTTACCTACTAATTTTACTAATGAACGCTCAGTATTATAATCTTTGCGGTTATTTTTTAAGTGTTCTGTTAAGTGGTTAATTCTTTCTGTAAATAATGCAATTTGTCCTTCTGCAGAACCTGTGTCTTTTGCATCTTTACCATGCTTTTTAAAGAGTTTCTCTTTAGCTTCTTTTGTTAAATACATTCTAATATTATTGTAAATGATTGTTATGTACACGAAAGCCTTTCTTTCGAGCGGCAAATATACGTTTTTTTGTTTAATAGCAAGTAGCTTTATAGAAAATAAAAACAGTTCTAATATAATTATATTTAGAACTGTTTAATTTGTTGGTTTTGTATGTTTTATGTTACGCTCTCAATGGTTGATTCATTATTAAATCTATATATTGGTTTACCTTATCTTTAAGGTTTTTACGTAATGTAATAAAATCAAGGAAGCCGTGCTCTAATAAGAACTCAGACGTTTGAAAACCTTCAGGTAATTCTTTACCAGTAGTATCTCTAACAATTCTTGGTCCAGCAAACCCAATTAAAGCACCAGGTTCTGCAATATTGATATCTCCTAACATTGCAAAAGAAGCTGTTGTTCCTCCTGTAGTTGGGTCTGTACATAATGAAATGTATGGTAACTGAGCTTCTGCTAATTGTGCTAATTTTGATGAGGTTTTAGCTAATTGCATTAAAGATAATGCCGCTTCCATCATACGAGCACCACCAGATTTAGAAATAATCATAAAAGGTAATTTGTTTTTAAGAGCATAATCTGCTGCGCGAGCAATTTTTTCTCCTACAACACTACCCATAGAACCACCAATAAATGCAAAATCCATTGCTGCAACTACTAAATCTTTACCTTTAGATTTTCCTACTGCACATCTTACAGCATCTGTTAATTTAGTTTTTTCTTGAGCTGCTTTTAAACGTTCTGGATATTTTTTAGTGTCTTCAAATTTAAGAGGATCTTTAGAAGATAAATCTTTGTCTAACTCTTTAAACTTGTTGTCGTCAAATAATATTTCGAAGTATTCTTTACTTCCTATTCTTACATGATATCCATCTTCTGGACTTACATAAAAGTTTTTTGCTAATTCTTCAGAATCTACAACTTTACCAGTAGGAGATTTATACCACAATCCTTTAGGGATGTCTTTTTTCTCTTCCGTAGAAGTTTGAATACCTTTTTCTTTTCTTTTAAACCAAGCCATATTGATTTACTATTTTGAGATTATAATTTTAGATAAAATCTAAAATTAATACTATTAGTTAGTTTTTATTTGCATTTTCAAATGCGTACAAAATTACTGTTTTTATTATTCAAACTCAAAATTTGTTATAGCTATATCTTTAGTTTGACCTTTTTTCAAATAAAATCCCGTTACAACTTAGTTATAACGGGATTAGTAATTTGTTTTTTTATACTATTTATAATGTATTGACATTATTTAAGTCTTCAAAAGCTTTTTTAAGGCGATCTACAAATGTTTGTTCTCCTTTGCGTAACCAAACACGTGGGTCATAATGTTTTTTATTTGGAGATTCAGGACCATCTGGTGAACCTATTTGAGATTGTAAATATTCTGTTTTTTCAGCCATATAATCTCGTACACCAGACATGAAAGCGTATTGCATATCTGTATCAATATTCATTTTGATAACACCATAACCAATTGCTTCTCTAATTTCTTCAACAGTAGAACCAGATCCACCATGAAAAACAAAATCTATATGATTATGAGGTACATTATATTTTTCTGAAATATGCTCTTGAGAGTTTTTTAAGATTTTTGGAGTTAGTTTTACATTTCCAGGCTTATATACACCATGTACATTACCAAATGCTGCTGCAATTGTAAATTGGTCACTCACTTTACTTAACTCTTCATAAGCATATGCAACTTCTTCAGGTTGAGTATATAATTTAGATTCATCCACATCACTATTATCGACACCATCTTCTTCTCCACCAGTAATACCTAATTCGATTTCTAATGTCATACCCATTTTACTCATGCGTTCAAGGTATGTTTTGCAAATTTCAATATTTTCTTCAAGAGGTTCTTCACTTAAATCAATCATGTGAGAACTGTATAGAGATTTTCCAGTTTCTGCAAAATGTTTTTCAGATGCCTCTAATAAACCATCAATCCATGGCAATAATTTTTTTGCACAATGATCTGTATGTAAAATTACTGGAACACCATAAGCTTCTGCCATTAAGTGCACATGTTTTGCACCAGCAATACTACCGGCAATAGCTGCTTTTTGATCTTCGTTACTTAAGCTTTTTCCAGCATTAAATACGCCACCACCATTTGAAAATTGAATTATTACAGGTGCATTTAAGGCTTTTGCGGTTTCTAAAACGCCATTAATAGAGTTAGAACCTACTACATTTACTGCTGGTAAAGCAAATCCTTTTTCTTTTGCTAATTTAAAAATAGCTTGCACTTCTTTTCCTGTAGCTACTCCTGGTTTTATTTGGTGTGACATGTTGTGTTTTTTTAATTGAAAAATTGAACGTCAAAAGTAATCAAATTTTGAATATTTTATAGTAAAAGGATAGATAAAACACCGCAAACGTTATAGTAAGTGTTTCTATAAATAAGTCTAGAAAGGGTAGTTAATTCCTATATTATAAACAGCATTTTTAAAATTATAATCATTAAACCATCTGTTTTCATCTCTATAAGAAGGATCATAAGTTTTAAAACCTATATCGCCTCTAATAACAAAAAAATTAAAATCGTAACGTAGTCCAAAACCAGACCCAATGGCAATATCTTTTAAAGAAGAAAAGGAATTAAAAATGGCAGCATCTTCTTCTACATCATCAAGTACATTCCATATGTTTCCCGCATCTATAAACAATGCTCCGTTTAAAGCTCCAAAAATATTAAATCTATTTTCTGCACTTAATGCAATTTTTAAGTTGGCTTCATTAAATTCATTAGTAGTTGTTGAGCTACCAGGTCCTAAACTATATACAGACCAAGCACGATTATCGTTAGCTCCACCAGCAAAGAAACTTTTAGAAAATGGAATATTTGTTGAGTTTCCATACGGAATAGCAATACCAAAATAAGAGCGTACAGCTAGAAGGCTTTTATTTCCTAAATCCCAATATTTAATATAATCTAATTCGGTTTTTACATATTGAGAAAAGGCAACATTAAATAACTCATATTTATCATCACTATTTTTTTCTAAGCCTAAAGCATTAGCAGCAGCAGAAAACACATTGCCCGCTAGTTCTAGTCTTAATCTAAATATAGAGAAATCATTGTCAAATAAATTATCCCGTTTGTCTTTTGTATAATTAAAGTTAGAGGCAAGGATTAAGTTGTCTTCGGTAAGTCTTACTTTTCTTTCATTAATAGAATTTACTGTTTGTATGTCTTGAGAAGATAATGAATTGGTAAACACACCAGTAGTAACATCAGAAAGAAACCCATTTGCTTGATTAGGGATTTCTAAATTTTCAGTATTACCAATATATCCAGAGCTTATAGCAATTTCATTAAGTGTATTATAAGAATTGCGATATTCTCTAAAATAATTAGCAGTATTTAAGTTTTTTACAAATTGAATATTGAATAAGTCATAGCGGTTTGTGACTTTCTGATTAGGGAACCATTTGTAATTAAAACTACCAGTAAAAGTTTGTTTGTCTAGACCAACATTAGTTTGGCTTGTCATTGCTAAACTCATTTTTGTACTAGGAAACATAGATTTTGGGATTATTTTCTCTGTATTAAAAGGAAAAAAGAACCGTGGTATTTTTAAATCTAAATTAGCTCCAAATTCATTAATGTCAAAGAACTGATCTCGTTCATTTGCTCCATCTCTAGATGCGCCTATAGAGACAATTCCTCTTAGTTCGAGTGTCTCGGCCCCTTTAAAAACGTTTCTTGCTAATATACCTGGGTTAAATGAAAAACCAACAGATTGAATATTACTTTGCAAAACTTCTCCTCCTAGATTTAAGGTGAATTTTTTTAAAGGCGCAAGATATATATTAGCAGTAAGTGTAGTATCTTCTTTATTTTCTATATAATCAATTTTCGGGTATTTAAATGTGTTTAAATTACTAATTCGACGAGATGTTTGCGGTCTGTTTTTATCTTTAAAAATTGAATTTGGAGTTATAAAAACAGCATCAGAAAGTGTTTTTGGGTTATAACGTAATGCTTCTTTGCTATATATATTAAACCCATTATATGTTGTAGAATCTGTTATAGGATCGTTGCGTTTATCAAAATTACTATTGGTAAAAATGTTAACATCTTTTACTTTATATATTTTAAAAGGTTCATATAAAGTTGTGTCTTCTAAAATAATAGCTCTATCACTAATTTGAACGTCTATTTTTACTTTTTTTGTTTTACCAAGAGTATCTACTTCAAAAAAGACATTGTCTTCAGAAAAATGATAGACTCCTGAGTTTCGCATTTGTTCAGTAATACGATCTTTTTCAGTAACTACATTTACCGTTTTATATTGAGAATTAAGTTTAATAAATGATTTGCTCTCTTTTGTTTTATATAGTGAGTCTACTACAGGAGTTGTAATCTTGGTTGATAAAGAATCAATTATATATGGTTCTCCTGTAGTTACATTATAGCTTACATCTCCTTTTTTATTAGCACTTCTTGTAGTTGTAAAATTTGCTTCAACATCAAACCAGCCATTATTAAAATAATAATTTTCTAGACGTTTTAAAGTTTTTTTAGATAGAGAATCATTAATTACAACTGGTGCTTCACCAGTTCTTTTTATCCATTTATTAAAATCAAGTTTAGATTGAATATATTTATCATGTTGTTTTCTTGATAGAAAACGTCTTTGTCTAGCTGTTTTTTTTTTGTTGTTTTCGATTCTGGCTTTTAAAATAGAATCTAAATTTGGACGAGCTGTATTGTATATGAATAATCTTAAAGGAGTACCTAATAAAGGTATTCTACTATTAGGTCTTTGATGAATAAGGTTTTTAACAACATCACTATCTTCATTTTTATCGTTAACTATAACAGATGCTTTGTTTAATAAATGTTCTCCATCTGGTACACGTTTTACAGAGTTACAAGAAGTTATAAAACCATATATTATAATAATTAATAGTATTTTTGAGAACTGTTGTTTCAAATAGCCAGACATTATAAGGATTAATCTTTTTGGTAATTCTGAAATTGTTGAAAATAAGGATTACATCAAAACCTCAAAAATACATTTTTTAAATGCTATCAAAAAGTCAAATAAAACTAATAACGCGTCTAAAGCAAAAAAAATATAGAATAACCGATGGTTTTTTTGTTGCTGAAGGCATTAAAGTGGTTAATGAGTTGTTACTTTCGACTTTAGAATTACATCATTTATTTACAGTAGAACCTATCAATAGCTATGCCGAAAAACAAACGATTATTTCTGAAGCAGAATTGAAAAAAATTAGTTTTTTAAAAACTCCTAATAAAGTATTGGCTGTATTTAAAATTCCTGAACATAAAACTATTAATACAAATAAATTAATTGTTGCACTAGATGATGTTAGAGATCCAGGGAATTTAGGAACAATTATTAGGTTATGTGATTGGTTTGGTATTCGAGATTTGGTGTGCAGTATTGGTACTGTAGATTGTTATAATCCAAAGGTTATACAGGCTACTATGGGATCAATAACAAGAGTGAATATTAACTATTTAAATTTAAATCAGTTTTTAACTGAAGTAGAAGTGCCTATTTTTGGAGCGTATATGGATGGGGATAATGTATATAAAAGAGACTTGCCAAAACAAGGTGTTCTTATTATGGGTAATGAGGCCAATGGTATTTCTCAAGATATTGAAAAACAAGTGACCCAGCGAATTTCTATACCAAGATTTGGTGATTTGCAAGCTACTGAAAGCCTAAATGTAGCAACAGCTACAGCAATATTGTTGAGTGAGTTTAAAAGAGATTAATGTCTTTAAATATTATCTAAATGTGAAATTAATAAAAACACCACGAGTTTTCATAGATGTAATATTTCCAGTCCATGGACTATTTGGGTCATTGTCTCTAATTAATTCATCATTAATAGCAAAAACACCACGAATAGAAGGCGTAAATTTAAACCAGAATAAATAGAAATCAATACCAAAACCTAAATCGTAAAACAAAGTGTTACTAGTGGTTCTAAATTGGCCATTACTATTATCGTCGGGGTTTTTTTCGTTACTAGATAAATTTATAGAAGTAGCAACACCAAGAGTGATAAATGGCTTAAAATTATTATGACGTTTTGTAGATAGCCTTAATAATAAAGGAAAATAAACATAGGTTGATTTTACCTCACGTAGTAAATCTGAATCGCGTACTTCTTCATTAAAATTGTCAAAAAAACTTTCAGGATATGTTAAATTTCTTGATGCAATTACTAGTCCTGGTTCGAATCTAAAATTAATATAATCATTAACTCTTAAATCACCTACTAAACCAACATTAAAGCCAAATGTTTTTTGGGTTTGTATATCACCTTTGTTATCATTATAGTCAAACTTGTAATCAAAATTATTAACTCCAAAGTAGTATCCCCAACTCAAAGATTGTTTATCCATACTCTCATTATTCTTTACTTTTTCTTTAGTAAATAATTGAGCAGAGCTTGTATACGCTACAAATAAAAAGGTTACTAGGGCAAAAACGTTTTTCATATTATTGTTTTGATGCTGTATAAATGGTCGCCACTCCAAAAGTTTGAGGCAAATCTTTAACATTTATAAACCCAATATTACGTAAAATATTGTTCAAAGCTTCTCCATAAGGAAATTGAGAGGCAGATTCACATAGATATTTATAAGCCGTTTTATCTTTAGAGAATGTTCTGCCTATAAGCGGTAAAATATTTTTTGTATAAAAGTTATAACCTTGTTTATATGGCGTTTTATCAGGCATAGATGTTTCTAAAATAACAAAAGTACCATTAGGTTTTAATACACGAAGTATCTCTTTTAAACCATTTTCGAGTGTCTCAAAATTTCTAACGCCAAAGGCAACCGTAATAGCATCAAAAGTGTTGTTTTCAAAAGGTAGATTTTCGCTATCTCCTAAAATCATTTCAATTTTATGATCAAGACTTTTACGCTTAATTTTTTCTTTACCAATATCAAGCATACCACTACTTATATCTAGTCCTACTATTTTTTCAGCATTAGTTTCAGCTAAATTAATTGCTAAATCACCAGTGCCAGTAGCAATGTCTAATATAGTTTTTGGTTGCGATTGCTTGACAATTTTAACAACTTTTTTACGCCACTTAATATCTATTCCAAAAGAAATAACTCGATTTAATCCATCGTAGTCACCAGAAATGGTATCGAACATTTGTGTTACTTGTTCCTTTTTTCCAAGGTTGCTGTCTTTGTATGGTTTTACTTTTGCCAAAATTATTTTTTTGCGAATTTACGATGAATTCTTCAATTTTAACTAACACCTTTCTACTGAATTATTTATTCTATAAATAAGAAAACGATAAATTAGTTATCTTTGTAGCTTCTTTCATATTATATAATCAATGAAAATTATTATTGCAGGTGCTGGTGAAGTAGGATTTCACTTAGCAAAGTTACTGTCTTACGAATCACAAGAAATAACACTTATAGATACTAATAGAGAGAGTTTATCTTATGCAGACAATCACTTAGATATAAAAGTTTTAAAAGGAGATGCTACATCTATTTCTATTTTAAAAGAAGCTAAGGTAAAGTCAAGTGATTTGGTAATTGCAGTTACAGCATCAGAGACAACTAATATAACAGTGTGCGTGTTAGCAAAGCAATTAGGTTCTAAACGTACCATTGCAAGAATATCTAATACAGAGTTTATTACACATAAAGACGAAGTTGGTTTTACTCGTTTTGGTATCGATGAATTAATTTCTCCAGAGTCATTAGCTGCTTCAGAAATTAAACTGCTATTAAATCAATCTGCTTTTAATGAAAGTTATGAGTTTGAAGATGGTGCATTAACTATGGTAAGTTTAAGTTTGGCTAGAACGGCGGTTTTTGTTGGGAAAACGGTAAAAGAAGCTGCACAACATTTCTCTGAAATACATTTTGTGCCTATAGCGATACAGCGTTTTGGTACTCAATACACAATTATTCCAAGAGGAGATACACAATTTAAAGAAGGAGATACTGTTGTCTTTATAACGTCTACTGGTGGTGGAGAAGAGTTGTGTAAAATGACAGGGAAAACCAATACACCTATTAAAGATGTAATGATTCTTGGGGGAAGTAAAATTGGTTATAAAACTGCTAGAGATTTAACAAAAAAACAATTTAATATTAAACTAATAGAGAATAATAAGGAAATTGCTTATGAAATTGCAGATGAGCTTTCAAAAGTATTAGTTATTAATGGAGATGGAAGAAATGTTGAATTGTTAGAAGAAGAAAATATAAGTGATATGGATGCCTTTATTTCTGTAACAGGAAATTCAGAAACTAACATCATGTCTTGTTTAGTGGCTAAGTCTAAAGGTGTAAGAAAAACTATAGCTTTAGTCGAGAATATGGATTATTTCGAATTGTCTCAATCTATAGGAATAGATACTTTAATTAATAAAAAGCTTTTAGCTGCAAATAATATTTTTAGATACATACGTAAAGGAGAGGTTATTGCAATGACCAAACTGAATAATATGAACGCTGAATTATTAGAATTTAAAGTTAAGAGTGATTCTAAAATTTGTAATAAGCAAATTAAAAATGTTGATTTTCCTCGCTCTGCTATAGTTGGAGGAGTTATTAGAGATGGAGAAGGGCTTATTGCACTTGGTGATTTTACAATTCAAAAAGACGATTATATTGTAGTTTGTTGTTTGCCAACATCAATAAAACGAGTAGAAAAATTATTCTTGTAAATTGACCTAATGGGTAAACGGCTAAAACTTAATTATAAGATTATTTTCCATTTTTTTGGATTGCTATTTTTATTTAATGGCAGTTTTATGCTATTGTCTACTTTAGTAAGCTTAATTTATAAAGACGGTGTTACTTTCGAATTATTTTTATCGGGTTTAGTTACTTTATTGATTGGTGGTTTTGGTATGTTTTTAACCAGAGATCATAAAAAGGAAATGAACAAACGAGAAGGTTATATTGTAGTGGCTTTTGGTTGGATTGTTATGACGCTTTCTGGTTCCTTACCTTATATACTTACTGAATCTATACCAGACTTTACTGATGCATTTTTTGAGACTATGTCTGGTTTTACAACTACTGGAGCATCTATTTTGAATAATATAGAGGTTGTTCCAGAAGGCGTTCTATTCTGGAGAAGCCTAACACATTGGATTGGTGGTATGGGAATTATTGTTTTAGCAGTTGCCATTTTACCTCTTTTAGGAATTGGAGGAATGCAATTATTTGCTGCTGAAGCTCCTGGTCCTAGTGCAGATAAGCTGCATCCTAGAATAACAGATACTGCTAAACGATTATGGCTTATATATTTTGGATATACAGCTGCAGAGACTATTTTACTTAAAGTTGCAGGAATGTCTTTTTTCGATGCTATTAACCACTCAATGAGTACTTTGTCTACAGGAGGTTTTTCAACAAAAAACGCAAGTGTGGCTCACTGGAATGATACGCCTATAATACAATATATTATTATTGCTTTTATGTTTCTTGCTGGAACAAATTTTGTATTGAGTTATTTTGTTTTTAAAGGCAGAATACAAAAAGTTTTTAAAGATGAAGAGTTTAAACTTTATTTTAAGTTTATTGTAATATTTACAGCTATAGCTGCGATTCTTATATATTTTAATGTAGATACAAGCAAATCTTCCATAGAGCACCCAATGGTCTTAGGTTATGGTGAAAGCGCTTTTAGACATTCTTTATTTCAAGTCTTAGCAATTGTTACAACAACAGGTTTTGTAACTGCAGATTATACATTGTGGACTCCTTTTTTAACGGTTTTCTTTTTTGGGCTTATGTTTTTAGGAGGATCTGCAGGAAGTACTTCTGGAGGAATTAAGGTAGTTCGCCACTTAATTACTATTAAAAATGGTTTTTTAGAATTTAAAAGAGCATTACATCCTAATGCCATTTTACCTGTGAGGTATAATAAAAGGTCTGTTTCTGGAGATATTGTATTTAATATTTTAGGTTTCTTTATTCTTTATTTATTAGCATTTATTGTTGGTGCATTAGGTTTTTCTATGATGAAAATAGATTTTACTTCTGCTATTGGATTAGCTGCCTCAAGTTTAGGGAATGTAGGACCCGCTTTAGGAGATTTTGGGCCAGTTAATAATTATAGCGCATTACCCAATATAGGGAAATGGTGGTCGTCATTTTTAATGCTTATAGGTAGGCTAGAATTATTCACAGTATTGATTTTACTAACGCCTTTTTTCTGGAGAAACAGATAATTTTTCTTTTTTTTAAATCTTCATATTGCTTAGGTTTTATAGGTGGTTTGACGGTTTTTAAACTGTTTCACAGTAGTTTATGTTTAAAATTGTTGTAACAAAATGTTTTGCTTGTCGTCATATATATGTAAACCAAAAACAATCAATCATTATGAAATCAACTATTACAACTCCAGACCCAGAACCATTTTCCATTGATCACAATTCGTATTCAGGATTATTAAACTCTAACTATAAAGAAGTAGTTAAGTGTAGCTTTAAAAATAGAAAAAAACCTTCGGTTTTTAATATTAGAAGACGTTTAAAAAGTAATCGCCTTAGTAATTATTGTTCAATAGAAACAACTTTAAAAGTATCAGTATTTTTATTTGCAATTATGATTGCTCTATTCTAAAAAGAATATTTTTTCAAGAATAAATTATATATAATAAAAGCCTCTAAATATTTAGAGGCTTTTTAATTATAGTTTTATTAGTTTTTTTGAAACACTACCAAGTTTCGTGTTAATTTTTATAAAGTATATTCCGGAACTTAAATAAGAAACATCAATTTTACTTTTAGGATTATGAATTGTTTTTATAATAAGGCCACTAGTGTTTATTATAGAGATAGAATTTATAGTATTAGAATTTGTTGTTAATTTAAAATACTCTTTTGATGGATTTGGAAATAATGAAGTAGTTTTATCTAATTCAAAATTATTAATACTTAAATTTTGGTTTTCAAATCTATATATCGTGCCGTTAGGTATAACTCCATTTAAATATATAGATTCTAATGTGTCATCATTTGAATTCACCAAAAAAGGAGCATTAGGATCCCCGTTTAACATTTTTGCAGTTCCTATTAATGTCTCTGTGTTAAAATTATAATTTTCTACTAAGCCTATTCTAGCTCCAGTTTCACCTTCAAAATTTAAATTAGGTTGTGTTATTGAGTTTGGGCCAAAATGAATTTCAATAGTGTTTATGCCTTCAAATAACCATAATTGAAAATTTGTATAGTCTATTGAAATTCCATCGTCATTAATATCTTCATAGAAACCTACGTTTTTCCATTCGATCTTTAAAATACGACTACCTACGGTTCCTTCTAATTTATATGAAATATTAGATAAAGAGCCAGTGTTTGCATTTGGATTATTAAAATCATAACCTCTATCAATAATGTCTACGCCATAAGCTATTAAAATTGGTAATGTGCCTGTAGGTGTTGTTTGAGTAGATAAATCTGCACCATCTCCATCACTAAAAAGAGTTAACTCGGATAGTGTAGAATTAAAATATTGAAAATTGAAACCAATAGGAATTGTTAATTCGGGATCGTCCCATGGCACGTTATTGTTTAATGAAGTAGAATTAGCTAGGTTAGTATATGTCCCTGTTAGTTTACTAAAGTTATAAGATTGTGCTATAGATAATGTAGTAAAAGCACAAAAAAGTATAAAAAGTATTTTTTTTATTATCATAATAATAAGTTTTGTTGAATAATTTAAACCTTTGAATAACTCTAGATTAAATACTACTTATGAGTGTATTAATCCAAAATTCTCTTAAATGTGTAGTATGAAATAAAGTGTTTTAGACAAAGGTTTGGTTAGTATTACTTCTAAAAGTTTAAATACCAGAAAACTCAATTAGGTTTCCGTTAACAGTAAAATCAATTACCAAAACCGTATTGATTACTATTTCATTATCTCCTTCTTCATAATGAAAATTAATAGGTCCAACGCGTTCAAAAGAAAGACCAGTTAAAGAAGGAATATCATTACTAAAAGAAATAGAGTAAACACCATTAGAACCTGAAATTGTTGCCGTTGCTGGGTTGTTTATGATTTCTTCTTCTCCGTCTGCTGTGTAAGATAATGGGCCAGTATAGGTTCTAAGTACTGAACTAGGAAGATTATTTGTAACAGCTTCAAGTACATTATCATCATTTTTAGAACATGATGTTAAACTTAAAAGTAAGCTTAGAATTAAAAAGGACTTTAAAAGAATAGGGGTGATTTTTTTAGATGTTTTCATAATTAAAAAATTTAAAAGTTTGGATTAATTGTTTATCCAAATGTAAATTCTAAAATCAATGAAAATTTTGGTTTGTATACCAGTAACAGATTCTTAGTGACTATTAACAGGTTTTAGAGGACTAATTTAAAAACAACTATATAACCTTTAGTCTTTTATATACATGTTCTTTAAAACTGCGCCCTAGAGGTATTGTGTTGCCTTTAATTTCTATAGATTGCGTGCCTTCGTAAAAAACATCTACCTTTCTCCAATTAATAATGTATGCGCGATGTGTTTGTATAAAGCGTTCGTGAGCTAATAATTGTTGTAGACCAATTATAGAATTTCTAACGGTAAATTTTTTATCATCGTCTGTAACAATTGTGCAATAGTTTTTTGTGTCTGTATAAGCAAATAAAATACTTTCAATAGGTATTTTTATAAGCTTGCTTCTATTTTTAATAAAAATCTCCGTTGGAAGTGTCTCTTTTATTGTATTTGTTTTTTCTATTTTCTTTTTTGTAAGAATTAAAGCGGCCATTAAATCCGTTTTGTTTACGGGCTTTGTTAAATAAGTTATGGGATCTGAATCTGCTGCTTCAGAAATAACTTCTGTGGTAATATCTGATGAGGTATATATTATTTGGGTATTACTAAGTTTTTTAATTTTTTTGGCTAATGATATGCCTTGCTTTTTACCATTTAAATGTATATCCATTAAAACAACATCAGGTTTTAATGCATCTACTTGTTCAATAACTTCAAAAGGGTCTCCAGAATGACCAACGCAACTATGTGCTAGCTCTTTAATAGTTATTAAAATATCATCAAGCTGAATGATTTCATCTTCTACAACATAAATATTCATAAGCTAATTTAGGTGAGTTACAAATTTAAGCCTTTTATAAATTTAAAAATATATACGAAACTTTAATATAAATAGACTTTATATTTTTTAATTAAAATGTAACATTTTAATTAAAAGGAATACATATATATAAAGTAACTTTTCTTTTAAAGCAGGGGTTTTTATACTTCTCTTAAAACATAATAGATAGTAAGAATTTGCAAGTTCTTAAAGGTGTATCTATTTCATTTAAATTATTGTTTAACTAGTAAAGACCTATTTAAGATCTTTAGATTAATACCTTATGGATTATGGGAACACAAGCTATGATAACTGTTATTAGGAATAATAAGAGTATGTTGTCAAAACGTAAAGATAAAAAGCTGGGTTTTATAACTGCTAATACAGAAAAAACAGAGTATAATCTGCCAGAAACTACACCTAAAAAGCTTAGTGAGATTCGTAGAAATATAATTCAAGAAAACAAAATTAGAAGCATAAAACGATTAACAGTTTTAGGTGTTACCGTTGTTATTTTGCTTTCAATTTTTATTTATTTTTTGTGATGCTATTTTAGTATTTTCTAATATAAATAATAGTCATTATACGTAGGATAAAGTACTTGCTCGAAATATAAATTTTAAGACAAGTTATATAAAGTTTTCTATAGAGATATAAGAAATACCGCAGTAAATAATAGTAGAAAAATAAGAGAGAATTATGATGTTTTTGGTTAATTTAATGGGCTCTCTCTATGACAATAATTATTTACGGTAAAAAAAGCCACTAAATTAATTAGTGGCTTTTTTAATTTTAAGAAGTTTTAGTTTTTAAACTAAAGCTTCTTTTATACGTTTTATAGCTTCTATAATTTGTTCTTGAGACGCAGCATAAGAAATGCGAATACAATCTGGATTTCCAAAAGCATCACCTGTTACTGTAGCTACTAAAGCTTCTTCTAATAAATATAAAGAAAAATCTGTGGCATTGTTTATTGTTTTTCCTCGTAAAGTCTTTCCAAAGAAAGCAGAAACATCTGGAAAAACATAAAAGGCACCTTCAGGTGTATTGGTTTTAAAACCGTCAATATCACCAAGAAGATTTAAAACCATATCACGACGCGTTTTGAATTCGTCAATCATGTAACTAACAACACTTGGGTCAGCATTTAAAGCTGTAATTACTGCGCGTTGCGCAATACAATTAGTACCACTGGTTACTTGACCTTGCATTTTGTTACAGGCACGTGCAATCCAATCTGGTGCACCAATAAATCCAACTCTCCAGCCAGTCATTGCAAATGCTTTTGAAACACCATTTATAGTTATAGTACGATCAAACATACCATCAACACTTGCCATACTAGCATGTGGTTTTCCTGTGTAATTTATATGTTCATATATTTCATCAGATACAACATATATATTAGGATGTTTCTTTAAAACTTCAGCTAAAGCTTCTAATTCTGTTTTACTATATAAAGAACCACTTGGATTACAAGGAGAACTAAACCATAGCATTTTTGTATTTGGTGTGATTGCAGCCTCTAATTGAGGTGCAGTCATTTTAAAATCTGTATCAATAGATGTTTTTACTTCTACAGGTACACCTTCTGCTACTTTTACAATATCACTATAGCTTACCCAGTAAGGACAAGGTAAAATAACTTCGTCTCCTTTATTAAGCATTACTTGCGCAACATTATACAATGACTGTTTTGCTCCAGTAGATACTACAATTTGTGGAAGCGTATATTGTAAATTATTATCACGTTTAAACTTCGTGATCACAGCTTCTTTTAATTCTACATAACCATCTACTGGTGTGTAAGAATTATAATCATCATTTACTGCTTGTATAGCAGCATCTTTTATAAAGTTTGGCGTATTAAAATCTGGTTCACCAAGACTAAGACCAATAATGTCTTTGCCTTGACCTCTTAATTCTCTTGCTTTTGCTGCCATGGCTAAAGTGGCAGATGTTGACATGTTTATTATACGGTCAGAAAGTTGTTGGCTCATTAAATAATGCGGTTTATTAAGCTTGTAAAGTTGGTTTCATTCCCATTTCTCGTAAGTATCTAAAATGGGCAGCAATGGCTTTACGTGTAGTTTTATATTCGTTGTATGGTAAGTTAAATTCTTCTGCAGTAGCTTTAACAATCTCAGCAATTTTTCCATAATGTATATGGCTAATATGTGGAAAAATATGATGCTCTACTTGGTGATTTAAGCCACCAGTAAACCAATTAGCAATTTTACTTTTTGGCCCGAAATTAACTGTTGTTTTTAGCTGGTGAATAGCCCAAGTATTTTTCATTGTACCGTTTTGTTCTGGTAAAGGCATTTCAGCATCTTCAATAACATGCGCTAATTGAAAAACAACACTTAAAATTAATCCAGCTGTATAATGCATTATAAAGAAACCTAATAAAATTTTCCACCAAGCGGCATCTAATATTAGCATAGGTAAAACAATCCACATTGCAATATAGATAACTTTAGAAATCACTAATTTACTCCAGTTAGCAACTGGATTTGGAAACTCGCCATAAGATAATTTACGTTTCATGTAGCGTTTCATTTGTTGCCAATCTGTAGTAATTGCCCAATTAATTGTTAACAAACCATATAATAATATAGAATAGTAATGTTGAAATTTATGGTGTTTACGCCATTCTGTATGTTTAGAGAAACGTAGAATACGTCCAGCTTCTAAATCTTCATCGTGACCATGAATATTTGTGTATGTATGGTGTAATACATTGTGTTGTACTTTCCAATTGTATACGTTTCCTGCTAAAATATATATACTACTACCCATTAAACGATTAATCCATTCTTTGTTAGAGAATGAACCGTGATTACCATCATGCATTACATTCATTCCTACACCGGCCATACCAATTCCCATTACTATCGTTAATAGTAATTGAGCCCAACCAGGAATGTCTAATGTTAATATTAAGAAGTATGGTGCTAAAAATAGAGTAAACATTATTACGGTTTTTAGCCATAATTTCCAATTACCTGTTCGTTTAATGTTGTTATCCTTAAAATAAGAATTAACTCGTTTGTTTAGTGTTCTAAAAAACTTTGCAGAATCTGTTCTTGAGAAAGATAGGGTTTGCTTTGTCATCTTTTTAATTTTTATATGATAACGCACAAAATGTGCTAATCATATTTCCGCCAAAGATAATTAATTAAAACATTCGAACTAATAAAGAAATTGATAAAATTATGCTTGTAAAATTTCTATTTTTGCAAAAAATTAAATTATGGAGCTACTTTTAAAATATTTTCCAAACCTTACTGAAGATCAAATAGATAAATTTTCTAAACTATCTGCTTTGTATCAAGATTGGAACCTTAAAATAAATGTGGTTTCTCGTAAAGATATCGATGAATTATACCTAAGACATGTGTTACATTCATTGGCTATTGCAAAAGTAATACAGTTTAAAGAGGGTTCTGAAATTATGGATGTAGGAACTGGTGGCGGATTTCCAGGTGTTCCTTTAGCAATTTTGTTTCCAGAATGTAATTTCCATTTAGTAGATAGTATAGCAAAAAAGTTAAAAGTTGTAAATGAAGTTGTAAATGGGCTAGGATTACAAAATGTAAAAACTACGCATACTCGTGTTGAAGAAATAAATGAGACTTATGATTTTATAGTAAGTAGAGCAGTAGCTGCTATGCCAACTTTTGTACATTGGGTAAAAGGTAAGATTGCTAAAACACAAAATCATGAGCTTAAAAATGGAATTTTATATTTAAAAGGAGGTGATTTAAGTGAAGAACTTCAAGATTATAAGACGGCATCACTTTATAATTTGAGTGATTTTTATACCGAAAGTTTTTATGAAACAAAAAAGATAGTACATTTACCTTTAAAGTATAAGAAATAAAAAAAAAGCAGCCATTGGCTGCTTTTTTTTATTTAATTGTTTGCGCCTTCGGGCAATTGTTGTACAAATAGAAATGTAGAAGTTGGTGGTCCTCCAAAAACTGAATTTGAAGGATTATTAAAAATTCCATTTCTAATATGTAAAACATCACTTGCGGTTCCAGAATATACAGACGATCCATCAAGGTTTATATCTGTGTTAAAGTAACCTAAAGAAGGGAAGCTAGCTGCTGGTGGGCCTCCAAATACAGAATTGTTCGGATCGTTAAAAACTTGACTTCTTATTAAAGGCACATCAGACAGCGCACCTGAATAATTTATACGGCCATCACCATTAGAGTCTCCACTCCACATGGCGACTGTATTAGTTGGAACTCCAAAAGTTGTTTGTGCATCTGTACCAAAAGTAATTTGATTATTAGCATCTGTAAAATCTACAGTAGTAGGTAGTCTAGATAAAGATATAGGTGTATTAGTCATAATCCCTAAATGGCTTCTGTGTTTAACGGCTACATAATAATTGTTTCCAGGGATATTATTAAAAGGTAATGTTGATGTACCATCAATATCTACAATATCTCCATCACGTTGTAGTAAAGCAGACTGACTTGCTATTACATTGGTATTGGTAACGGCATCTCGAAGTTCAACAAAAACCCAGTCTACAATAGCATCATTTCCAGTAGTATTAAAAACGGTTGTATTTGTAATTAAATTATCGCTATAAGGACTTGTTGTTGGTATATAATTGTCTACTCTTAAATCGTCACGCATCATGTTATCAGTACTACCTAGAAGTGGGCCTTGTAAATAGGCTTTAGCTGCAAGGTTAGAGCGAATAATAATTTCATCTAATGCGAAATTGACATTAGCATCAGTTAATGTAACATGGCCTTCATTATTATCTGGCATATACCAAGCATCAAATGGTGTAATGTTATTTACTGTAAATGATGATGTTGTTACATTATTAGGAATGTGAAACCAATCAATATCTCCATCATTCTCTAATGCCATAGCGCTAACAGTAGGAATGAAATTAAAGAAGTCAGTTTGTAAGCCTGCTAAAAACCCAGTGACTAAAGGATCTGTACCTAATGTACCTGTTAAAGCTCCTATATCAAATAAACCTCCAGAAGCAGCATCTACACCATTAGAAAAAGTTTCTGCTTGTACCGTTGCACTTGCATTAAAATCACCACAGAAACAAAGAAAGGGAGTGTCTATAAATATAGAAGATGTTGAAGGTGCGTTTTGCTGTCCAGCTAAAGGAGTAAAGCGTGAGGTGAAATCTGCTGTTGAGGCAGTTAACCCAGATCCGATAGCTAAATTGCTAACATCTAAAGCAAGAAAATTTGGTTCTATGTTCATTCCATTTTTATCTTGATAAGGATTACCTATTCCGCTACCGTTTACTATAGAAATTTTTCTTGTGTTTTCTGGAAAGCCTGAAGTTGTTAAAGCATTTAATCCAGCATAAAAAATAGGGTTCCAAGGATGTTTTTGAGGTAGCATTAAACTAGTGTCAAAATCGGTTCCAGAGGTAATATGCGCATCAAAATGATCTACTAACATTTGCTTAGCAGCTGGAGATCTTAAAAAATCATCAACTAAAGGTCTAAGAGATACAACACTCTGGTCGCCACCTAAACCACCTAATTGTAATCCATAAGCTATTTTGTTAAATAAGTATTGAAATCCAATAGGCACATTAGCACCATAATGAGGAGAATCGAAAGATAGCCATAAACGTGTTTCATGATCCATACTTTGATTTTCCATAAAATTTAAAGCGTAACGTGAAATTAATCCTCCCATACTTGGGCCAATAATAACTAACTCTTCATCACCAACCTTACCACCGTCAAGCTCAGGGCCATTGATTATATTTATGAGCTCCACAAGTAACATTGCATTTCGTTCAATAAAATCTGCACCACCATCTACTTCAACCATGTCCGAAGCTCTTGTGTAAACTGGAAAATTTAGAATGACAACGTCAAATCCTTCAGCTCTAACTAAATCGGCAAGATTAGAACTTGTGCCGTTATCATCAAAGGCTAGTAAATCATAAAGTCCAGTAATATCTCTTCCATCACCAGGATCAAAACCATCAATTAAAATAATAGGCTTGTCGAAAACACCGTCAGGACTTAAAAAGATTTCGTATTCACCGGTTCCAATTTCGTTAGCTTCTCCATATGGTGTTAAATTTGGGGCTGTAGTATTTGAAGAAGTAAAAGGTATAGGTGCTCTGTTAAATAATGTTTGAAGATCTTCATTAGAATATTTAATATCTATTGTAGATTGACTTGTAGTTGTTGATCCATCTGAAAAACTAAGTATTGTAGTAATCGTTTTAGAGCCTTTATCTTGATAACTTATATTTAGATTGGTGTTTTTTGTAATAGTCTTAAAACCTTCGTTATTTCCAAAATCTATAGCTATCGAAGATATATTTTTATTTGTAGTATTGAAAATAGCATTTTCAGAAAGATTAAAAACAACGTTTAGTCCTTTGTGACTGAATTGTAGTGGAGCAGCGATTGATAATGTATTTTTGTTATAAATATTATCAGCATTTTCAGCTTCAACTAAAAAGCCTTCTACATCTAATGCTATTTTATTATTATTAAAAGCTTCAGGATTTATAACTTCAAAATCTGTGTTTAAAATACTTAATGCTACAATATTGTTTTGTTTAGCATTTTTAGCTTTCAATTCTAATGTTTCCAAAGTAGATAATCGATTTTGTAAATCATTCTCGGAAACCATTTTATACGCTTGATAATATGAATAAACAGAATTAGTATTTTCTTGATAGTCGTCTAAATTAATTACAGGAAAGGAAGTAAATACTATTGAAGTTTCATTAGTGCTTAATTTGCTTAATTTGTTTTGTGCGTTGACAGAGATTGTGCACAGCGCAAATAAAAAAAAGTAAAGTTTTTTCATGACATAGTTAGGTAATAGGTTAGGTAAATTTCTATTTTCTTGTAGTTTTATTAAGATATTCGTAAATAAATCAGCTAAAAAATTATGCATGCATAGTTTTTTAATACAAAAAATAACAATATAGCAAAAAAAAAGCCTCAAGTAACACTTGAGGCTTTTTTATTTGTTGTATGGTATTGAAAACGAATATTATTCGCCTAAAAAAGGATACCTATAATCTGTTGGAGTTACAAATGTTTCTTTTATCATTCTTGGAGAAACCCAGCGTTGTAAATTTAAAATACTACCAGCTTTGTCATTTGTTCCACTTCCACGAGCACCACCAAAAGGTTGTTGTCCTACAACTGCACCAGTTGGTTTATCGTTTATATAAAAGTTTCCTGCACAGTTTTCCAGAGCTTTTGTTGCCTCAGTAATTGCATATCTATCTGTTGCTAGAATAGCACCAGTTAATGCATAATCACTAGTTTGATCTACTAACTTTAATGTTTCAGAATATTTATTGTCATCAAAAACATAAATTGTAATTACAGGGCCAAATAATTCGTCACACATTGTTGTGTACTTTGGATCATCTGTAACAATAACAGTAGGTTCAATAAAATAACCTTTGCTTTTGTCGTATCCACCACCAACAATAATATCAGCATTTTCATCTGCTTTGGCTTGATCTATATATTTTGCTAATTTATCAAATGAACCTTCATGAATTACAGCAGTTATAAAGTTGTCCATGTCTTCTGGAGATCCCATTTTAAATGACTTAACATCTTTAATTAATTGATCTTTAACTTCGTTCCATATACTTTTAGATATATAAGCACGAGAAGCTGCACTACATTTTTGTCCTTGAAATTCAAAAGCACCACGGGCAATAGCTGTAGCTACTTGTTTAGGTTTTGCTGTTTTATGGGCAACAATAAAATCTTTTCCTCCGGTTTCACCTACAATTTTAGGATAGGTTTTATAATTATGTATGTTATTTCCTATTTGTTTCCATAGTTCTTTAAATATAAAAGTAGAACCAGTAAAATGTAAACCAGAAAAATCAGGACTTGCTAAAACAGTATTAGTAATCATAACTGGGTCACCAAATACAACATTAATAACACCTGCAGGAACACCAGCTTCTTCAAAAACATCCATAATTACTTTTGCAGAATATATTTGAGAATCACTAGGTTTCCATACAACTACATTGCCCATCATAGCCATACATGCAGGTAAGTTTCCTGCGATAGCGGTAAAGTTAAATGGTGAAACAGCGTAAACAAAACCTTCTAAAGGTCTGTATTCAATTTTATTCCATGCGCCACTAGTACTTTCTGGTTGTTCATGATACATATCTGTCATGAACTGTACATTAAATCTTAAGAAATCTATTAGCTCACAAGATGCGTCAATTTCAGCTTGATGTATCGTTTTTGATTGCGCCATCATTGTTGCTGCGTTTATTCTAGCTCTATATGGGCCTGCAATTAATTCTGCAGCCTTTAAGAATATTCCAGCTCTATGTTCCCAAGGCATTTGAGACCATGTTTTTCTTGCTTCAAGCGCAGTTGAAATAGCTTCATCTACATGAGATTTTTCAGCTAAATGGTATTGTCCAACAATATGTTTGTGATCATGCGGAGGAGACATCGGTTTTGTGTTTCCTGTTGTAACATCTTTACCATTAATATACATAGGTACGTCTAAAGTACTATTGTACATTTCTTTGTAAGCTTTAGAGATGGCTTCACGATGCTCGCATCCTGGAGCATATGCTCTAACAGGTTCGTTAACAGCAATTGGTACATTGAAAAATCCTTTTCCCATTTTATTTTAAGTTTTTAGTTGTCAAAAATTGAAGTGCGAAGTTACGAATTTTTTATAGATTTTTTAATGAAGCAATTGCTAAACAATTCTTATAATTTACTAATTTTTTGTAAGTTGCCAATCCATTTTGGGACTACAAAACTTATGTGTACAGTAACCATTTTTTATAAAGGTAATAATGATTTTGTGTTAACATCAAATAGAGATGAAGCACCTAATAGAATTGCTAATTCTCCAGATTTTTATAATATTGATAATACTGGAGTTTTAATGCCTAAAGATGAGCAATCTGGTGGTAGTTGGATTGGAGTAAGCGATAAAAATAGAATTGTTTGTTTGCTTAATGGCGGATTTAAATTGCATAAAAGAAAAACAAAGTATAGAAAGAGTAGAGGCGTTGTTGTTAGAGATATACTAACAATGAAAAATAGTCATGATATTCAAGATTATGATTTTAATGATATAGAACCTTTTACTATTGTAATTGCAGATTGGAATGATGATTTAAAATTTAACGAATTAATTTGGACGGGAGAGAAAGTGAGTTTTAAAGCGCTGCCATTAACAAACCATATTTGGTCGTCGTCTACGTTATATACTGAAGAGAAAAAACAAGCTAGACGTGATTGGTTTAAGGATTTTAAGTTAAATAATGTATTGTCTTCAAAATCACTTTTAGAATTTCATAAAACAGCTGGAAAAGGAAATTTAGATTTTGGAGTTGTTATGGATCGAGATTATGTAAAAACTACTAGTATTACTCAAGTAGATAAGGTTAATGAAAGTATTGAAATGAGTTTTCATAATTTAAATACTTCTGAAACTTCAGTGAAATCATTAAATATTGTAGAAACATTAAATGAATAATACTGGTTTTATTTTAACCTTGGCCTATCCAGACACTATTGTTTCTCATGCAGAAGAATGGTATTCTCCTTATTTAAAGTATTTAGGTGTTGGTAACAAGACTAATGTTCGTGCTGGACATGCTGCTTTAGTTTTAATTGATAAAAAAACAGGTGTTTTAGAATATCATGATTTTGGACGTTATATTACTCCAGAGCCAAATGGAAGAGTTCGTGGAAGTCATACAGATAATGAATTGTATTTTCCTATAAAAGCAGAAATAAAAGATAATGAAATAGTTAATCTAGATATTATTTTAGAGTTTTTAGCTACTCAACCAAAATTAACACATGGAGATGGTAGGTTGGTGGCTTCAGTTTGTAATCAAATAGATTATAAAAAAGCAAGAACGCATATAACCATGATGCAAGAGCGTGAATTTATATATTACGCAGCCTTTAAAAAAGAGGCTTGTAATTGTGCGCGTTTTGTGACAGATAGTTTAATTGCCTCGGTAACGAATTCTAAAATAAAAAAAGATTTAATAAGTTCGAAATGGTTTACGCCAAGTACAGTAGGAAATGTATTGTTGTCTAATACTGGAGAATATCCTTTTGAAGTTTCAGAAAAAGGTGAGATTTCAGAATTCAAAGGCTCGCAAAAGAGTGAAAATTTAAAATGTTTTTTAGATAGATTAAAAGGTTATAAACCAAATTATATAGGTACATTGAAACCAAGAGAAGTTGAGGGGTTGCATGAAAAAGCACAATGGTTATCTGGAATAGCTGCAGGCGCTTGGTATGAGGTTTTTGAGACTGATGCTATAAACGAATATAGATATAGGCGTATATCTCCTTATGGTAATATAGATTGTGATGCTATTTTTATAGTTGAGGATTCAAGTTTTGACTATAGCAAACCTTATGTGATAGCTCATTATTCAAACTGCCATTTCTTTCATGTAAAGCAAAATGATAAGGTGTTTCGTTTTAATAGAAAACTATTAATTAGTTAATTGCAAAAGGAGCACTTAATTTAAAAGTGGGAATTGCAACATTAAATTTTTTGGTAGTAGTAAAGTTTACCATGCTATAATGTCCTTGCATAGCTCCAAATGGAGATGTAAGTAAACAGCCTGAAGTATAGGTATGTGATTCGCCTGGTTTTAATACAGGTTTTTTTCCAATAACGCCTTCTCCAGTTACTGTCTCTACATTATTTAACGCATCAAGAATTGTCCAATGTCTTGCATTGAGCTGCACAGAGTCTTTACTCTGGTTTTCAATAGTAACTTGATATCCAAAAGCATAATGTATTTTATAGTTTTTATAAAATGTGCCTTCAAAATTAGTTTCTACCGAAATTTTTATGCCTCTTGTTACTTGTTGAACCATGGGTTAAATAAAAATATCTAATGCAAAAATACTAAATATTCTTTTGTATTTAGCAAGTTTGCAGTGTATTATAGCTAAAATTAATGTTTTAGTCGTCGTTAATTTGTAATGTTTACAGAATTTCCTTCACCAATACCAATTATTCTATCGTAGCGTGTTCCTAAGCCTCTATAGTATACTAATACTTTATAATTATTCTCAGTTTGATGAAAATTACCAGAAATTGCATTTTCGTCAATAACTCCATTTTTATCTTTTACAATATATTTATAGCTATAAAAACCTTGTTTCAAGATTAATGGTAATTCATAAATTTGAGCTTCTTCATTATAAGTCATTTGGGTACTTTCATCTACAATATAATTATTAAAATTACCATAAACATGGATACTCTCTCCATCTAATAACTCATTTGTTTGCAAACTAAAATGAACTTTAGCATAATCTGCATGTGTTTCAGGTGTCTCTGTGTCTAATGCAGTAATTAAAAAATTACCATTAATATCTGGATTATAAGTATATGGTTGATTGTTTCTAGGAACATCAAAATACAAATAACTATTATAAAGGTCTTTCAGTCTTATAAATTGGACGCCTGTATTTGCGCCTCTTAAATCTTTGTTTTCAAAATAATTATATTCATTGCCAGCAAAAAAACTAGATGCTTTAGTATAGCGGTACTGTAGTTCATTGCCTAAAATATATTGCGGTTTTAAATTTGTAATGGCTGTGTTTAAATTGTTGTTTTGAACAATAACAGTTTTAATGGTTTGTTTAGGGTTGGTAAATTGTATTTTATTAGAGTTTATAACAAAATCTACAGATTGTCTACTGTTAATTTCTGAAACATCTCTAGAGCGTTTAATAGATACGCCTACATCTACGAGATCTTCATAAATCATGAATTTTCGTGTAAACTCAATTTCATCATCTTCATTATATATAGTAATAAGATAATTACCAGATTTAGTTAATGCTCTAGTCTGTTCGTTAGGGATAGTTAAAGTGTAATGAGAATATATTTGATAAGTATTAAATGAATTGTCCCATTTTCTAATACGCTGTTCGTTAAAACCTTTTAAATACTCAGATTGCATTAAAACAGAAGGTGTCCAATCAAAATTATAGTGTTTTATTTCATAATAGTAATCGTCTTCATAGCCATTCAACACATCGAATTCTAAAATAAGGTATTCGCCAAGTTTTAAAACAGGTAATTGACTTTCAGGTGTATCTCCTTTAAAAGTAATAGTTTTAATTTCTTCTGAAGGGTTTATTTCTTCAACTTGAGAAAACAATGATGATGAAACTAAAAAAAAGAGTAAAAAATGTTTAACGCTAATTCGCATTTATGTGGTTTTTTGTCGCGTAAAGATAAACAAAATCCATGCCTATTTTTTCGCATTAAATATTCAAACTAAAAATCTCTTAAATTATTGTGAAAACTTTATTATTAATTCGTATTTTTGCACCGATTTTTTACCCTCATTAAATCAGTTCACTAAACTATTAACAAATAGATTTATACACATGTCAAACGACATTAAGATTAAAAAAGGTCTTGATATAAAACTTAAAGGAGCTGCAGAAATGGCAACAGAGAATGCTATTGTAAGTAACTTTTATACAGTAAGACCAGAAGATTTTCACAGTGTAACTCCTAAATTATCGGTAAAAGTTGGAGATAAAGTTAAAGCTGGACAAGCTTTATTTTTTGATAAATCCAATGAAGAATTAAAGTTCGCCTCTCCAGTTTCTGGAGAAGTTATCGAAATTGCACGTGGTGAAAAACGTAAAATCCTTTCAGTAAAACTACAAGCAGATAAAGAGCAATCTCATCAAGATTTTGGTTCTTTAAATGTGGATTCGGCAAAAGCAGAAGATATTAAAGCTAAGTTATTAGCTTCTGGATGTTGGGCATTTGTAAAACAACGTCCTTATGATGTTATTGCAAATCCTAATAATGCACCTAAAGCTATTTTTATTTCGGCTTATGCTAGTGCGCCTTTAGCTGCAGATTTAGATTATGTTTTACAAGGAAAAGAAGCAGAATTACAGGCAGCAGTTTCGGCTTTAGCTAAATTAACTGAAGGTCAAGTACACGTTAGTGTAGGTAAAAAAGGTAACTCACCACTTTCTGGTTTATCTAACATTACTTTACATAAAGTATCTGGGCCACATCCTTCAGGAAATGTCGGGACTCAAATTAATAAAATTGACCCTGTCAATAAAGGAGAAGTTGTTTGGACAGTAAATGCTCAAGATCTTGTTATTATTGGTGAGTTATTATTAACTGGTAAGTTTAATGCGCAACGTATTGTAGCATTAGTAGGCTCTTCAGTTAAAAAACCTAGGTATTTTAAAACCATTATTGGTAGTGAAATAGCGACTATGGTTTACGATAATGGCGTTGATAAAGATGGTAACGATCGTATAATTTCTGGAAACGTTTTAAGCGGAAAACAAGTAAAGCCAGATGGTAACTTAGACTATTACAGTAATGTGATTTCTGTTATTCCTGAAGGTGATGATTACGAGTTTTTTGGTTGGAATAAGCCAATATTTAATAAAGTATCTACATCTAGAGCTTTAACTTTTTCTTGGTTAACTCCAAAAAAACAGTTCGCTTTAAATACAAATACTAATGGAGAGCATCGTGCCTTTGTTACTACAGGAACTTATGAAGAAGTATTTCCTTTAGATATTTTTCCTTTACAAATTTTAAAGGCTTGCATGTATCAAGATTTAGATGAAATGGAAGCTTTAGGAATGTATGAAGTAGCACCTGAAGACTTTGCCTTAACAGAATTTGTATGTGTGTCTAAGCAACCACATCAAGATATTATTAGAAAAGGTTTAGACTTAATGCTTAAAGAAATTGGATAATTATTCATTGAACGAAGAGAAATGAAAAATACTACAAGATGGGTTTAAAAAGTAATTTACATAATTTAAAAGAAAAGTATAAAGGAACTAAAATGGCTCCAGCATTTAATGCAATCCATACCTTTTTATACTTACCTAATGAGACTACACATAATGGTACTCATATAAAAGCAGCTGACGATTTAAAGCGTACAATGAACACTGTTATAATGGCATTGGTTCCTTGTTTAATCTTTGGAATATTCAATGCAGGATATCAACATTATTCAGCAATAGATGCAGCTGCAGGAGTAACTCGCGAAGTATCTTTATTTGGGAACTTTTTAACGTGGGATAATTTTGTTATTGGAGCGTGGACAGTTATACCATTAGTATTAGTGTCTTATGGAGTAGGATTATTAATCGAATTTATCTTCGCTGTAATAAAAGGACACGAGGTAGAAGAAGGCTATTTAGTAACAGGGATGTTAGTGCCATTAATAGTACCTATAGATACACCATTATGGATGTTAGCAATAGCAGTTATTTTTGGAGTTGTAATAGGAAAAGAAGTGTTTGGAGGAACAGGAATGAACATTCTTAATCCAGCATTAACTATTCGTGCGTTCTTATTTTTTGCATATCCTACTTGGATGTCTGGAGATAAAGTTTGGGTACATCAAGCGGTTGAAAAAGCAGGAACACCAGATGCTATTTCTGGAGAAACAATTTTAGGTAGTTTAGCACAAAACAATACTGTTGGTTACGATTGGATGGATATGTTTTTTGGATTTATACCAGGTTCAGTTGGAGAAACGTCGACACTATTAATATTATTAGGAGGTTTGTTTTTGATTTTTGCTAAAATTGGAAGTTGGAGAATTATGGTATCATCTGTATTAGGTGCTATTATAATGGGATTAATATTTAATGGAGTAGTTGCTCAAGAATGGATTTCATCTTCTAGTAAATTCTATGCATTAATG
Organism: uncultured Lacinutrix sp.; assembly: GCF_947500325.1. Lineage (GTDB taxonomy): Bacteria > Bacteroidota > Bacteroidia > Flavobacteriales > Flavobacteriaceae > Lacinutrix. Next base: position 169,010 of record NZ_CANMRQ010000008.1, on the reverse strand, counting down.
AATACAGATTTCTGGATGCATTTATTACTTGGAGGATTTGCTTTTGGTACAGTATATATGGCAACAGATCCTGTAACAGCATCACAAACTAATAAAGGAAAATGGATATATGGTTTCTTAATTGGTTTCATTTCAATAATGATTCGCGTATTTAATCCAGCATATCCAGAAGGAGTAATGTTAGCGATTTTATTAATGAACGTATTTGCGCCAACTATTGATCACTATGTGGTACAAGGTAATGTTAAGCGTAGAATGAAGCGTTTAAAAGTTAAAACAGCATAATTATGGCAATTAATACAGATAAAAATTCATATACAATACTGTTTGCTATTGCAATGGTATTAGTAGTAGGTTCTTTATTAGCGTTTACAGCGTCTTCTTTAAAACCTACAATTACAGAAAATCAACGTATGGAAAAGCAGCAGAATATCCTGTATGCTATGGGTGTAAATGAAAATGAAGGTACTAGTAGAGAATTTGTTTCTACAGATAAAGTAGCAGGGGAGTTTTCAAAATACATAAAAAAACAATTAATAGTTGATGCTAATGGTGGTTCTTCTGAAGATACCGAAGCTTATTTAATTGATGTTAAAAAAGAACAAGCAAAAGCAAAAAATGGAGGAATAAGACGTTTGCCTTTATTTGTTGGAGAAAAAGATGGTGAAAAATATTACATAGCACCAATAAGAGGGAAAGGACTTTGGGATGCTGTATGGGCTTATATTGCTTTAGATAAGGATATGGTTGTACAAGGTGCATTTTTTGATCACGCAGGTGAGACACCTGGACTTGGAGCAAATATTAACCAACGTTTCTTTATGGACGATTTTACTGGTGAGCGTTTACTTGATGGTGCTGGTAATTTTAAAGGTATTGCTGTTGCAAAAGGAAACAACGATCCTAAAAACTTAATAAAAGATGATCACGAAGTAGATGCTCTAGCAGGAGCAACTATTACTGGTGATGGTATCTCGGCTATGATTAAAGCTGATTTAAAATTATATATACCTTACTTTAAAACTTTAAATTAATATGGGACTACTTTCAAAAAAAGACGCAAAGTTAATTACAGACCCGTTAGCAGATAATAACCCAATTACCATTCAGGTATTAGGTATTTGTTCAGCTTTAGCAATTACAGCAGAACTTAAAGCTTCTTTAGTAATGGGTATTGCAGTACTGTTTGTATTAGGAGTTGGTAATGTTGTAATCTCTTTAATGAGAAACATTATTCCTTCAAAAATTAGAATCATCGTACAACTTATTGTTGTTGCCGCTTTAGTAATTATAGTTGATCAAGTCTTAAAGGCTTTTGCTTATGAATTAAGTAAAACATTAGCTGTATTTGTCGGGTTGATTATTACTAATTGTATTATTATGGGGCGTTTTGAAGCTTTTGCTTTAGGTAATGGACCATGGAAGTCATTTTTAGATGGTATTGGTAATGCTTTAGGTTATGCAGTAATCCTTTTAATTGTAGGATTCTTTAGAGAACTTTTAGGTTCAGGTACTTTATTTGGTGTTCCTGTACTTGGAGATCCAATTGAAAAAACAGGAGTGTACTCTATAGGTTACGAAAATAATGGATTTATGTTAATGCCACCAATGGCTTTAATAGTTGTAGGGTTAATAATCTGGGTACAACGTAGTAGAAACAAAGATTTAATTGAAGACTAATATTCTTTATTAAGAATTAAAAAATAAAACAATAATGGAACACATAGAATTATTTTTCAAGTCAATTTTTATTGATAATATGGTGTTTTCGGTATTCTTAGGTATGTGTTCATACTTAGCAGTATCTAAAAAAGTAGCAACAGCAGTAGGTCTTGGTGCTGCAGTAATATTTGTATTAGCGATTACTGTACCATTAAACTGGTTATTAGATCAATATTTATTACAACCAGGTGCTTTAAAATGGTTAGGAGCAGAATATGCAGATTACGATTTAAGCTTCCTTTCATTTATTATGTTTATTGCTACCATAGCAACAATGGTACAATTAGTAGAGATAGTAGTGGAGAAATTTTCACCGTCTTTATATAACTCACTTGGTATTTTCTTACCGTTAATAGCAGTTAACTGTGCTATTTTAGGAGGATCATTATTTATGCAGTCTCGTGAGATTGAAACTTTAGGTTTAGCACTTAACTATGGTATATCTTCTGGAATAGGATGGTTTTTAGCAATTTTAGCAATTGCAGCTATTCGTGAGAAAATTAGATATTCTAATGTACCAGCGCCTTTAAGAGGATTAGGGATTACATTCATTATCACAGGTCTAATGGGTATAGGTTTCTTAAGTTTTGGAGGAATGTTAACAGGTGGAGATGAAGAAGCAAAAGAAGAAAAAACAGTTGAGGTTATAAAAACTGAAACTGAAGAGAAAAAAGAATTAGCTAATAACACTAAAATAGTAGAGTAGTATGATTTTAGCAGCAGGAACAACAGGAACAGTAATAGCAACTGTAGTAGCGTTTTTATTAATTACGTTAGTATTGGTAAGTTTATTATTATTCGTTAAACAAAAATTATCACCATCGGGTCCAGTAAAGATCTTAATTAATGGTGAGCGAGAAATAGAAGTGGCTTCTGGAGACACATTATTATCGACGTTAGGAGGAAATAAAATTTTCTTACCATCTGCATGTGGTGGTGGTGGAACATGTATTCAATGTGAATGTCATGTATTATCTGGAGGAGGCGAAGCACTTCCAACTGAAACACCTCATTTCTCTAGAAAAGAATTAGCACATGGAGCGCGTTTATCTTGTCAAGTAAAAGTAAAGCAGGATATGGAAATTACCATTCCTGAAGAAGTTTTTGGTATTAAAAAATGGGAAGCAACAGTAGTACGTAACTACAATGTAGCATCATTTATTAAGGAGTTTGTAGTAGAAATTCCTGAAGATATGGGGTATAAAGCAGGTGGTTATATTCAAATTGAAATTCCTGAATGTACAGTTAAGTTCGAAGATATGGACATAACAGCACATCCAGAAGAACATGAAACACCAGACAAATTCCAAGCAGAATGGGATAAGTTTAAATTATGGCCTTTAGTAATGAAAAACACAGAGACAGTTGAAAGAGCTTATTCTATGGCTTCTTACCCAGCTGAAGGACGTGAGATTATGTTAAATGTGCGTATTGCAACACCTCCTTTTGATCGTGCTAAAGGCGGTTGGATGGATGTAAACCCAGGAGTAGCATCGTCTTATATATTTAATCAAAAACCTGGAGATAAAGTAACTATTTCTGGACCTTATGGTGAATTCTTTATTAATGAATCTGAGTCAGAAATGCTTTATGTTGGTGGTGGTGCAGGTATGGCGCCAATGCGTTCTCACTTATACCACTTATTCAAGACCTTAAAAACTGGTAGAAAAGTTACTTACTGGTATGGAGGTCGTTCTAAGCGTGAATTATTTTATCTAGATCACTTTTACGATTTAGAGAAAAACTTCCCTAACTTCAAGTTCTATTTAGCACTTTCTGAGCCTTTAGAAGAAGATAACTGGAAAGTAAAAGAAAATATCGATGCACCTGGAGATGGTTTTGTAGGTTTTGTACATAATTGTGTAATTGATAATTATTTAAACCATCATGAGTCGCCAGAAGATATAGAATTATATTTTTGTGGACCACCATTAATGAATCAAGCTGTTCAGAAAATGGGTGAAGATTTTGGTATTCCAGATGAACATATAAGATTCGATGATTTTGGAGGATAGAAAATAATCTCTTATTAATAAAGTAAAATTTATTAGTTTTAAACAAAAAAGCCAACACTATGTGTTGGCTTTTTTGTTTGTTAATATGTCAATTGCTTGTTTTTTTAAGAGATATAGGTGTTCGTCTATTTTTAAATTTATGCATTCAAAGACATAAAACTCTAAATAATTAAAACACTTAACATCTTGATATATAGGTTTTTATGCGTTTTCCGTATGTTTTTCGTCGAAAACATCGTTAAAAACACATTTAAATCCGATAAAAGGTTATTTTTGTATCGTTTTTTAAATAAAAATCAAAATTTTAACAATTAAACCTATAAATCCTAACCCAAATCACTTTATAGTTATGAAAAAAAAATACTTTTTGTACGAAAGCAAGTTAAAGACAATATTTGCTTTTGCTTTTATATTGGTATATATCAATCAAATTTCTGCTCAAAATAAAAAAATAGAGCTTAAACCATCAGCTAGTACAGTAGTCTCAAAAAAAGCAGCAAAAACTGTTAAAAAGAAAGTTGAGGCTAATAAGGAAGCTATTACAAGAATTAATGCACCAGGCTTTCTTGAAGATTTATTGAAGAGTAGTGACAAATCTAAATATGTTATTACATCAGAGCATGTAAGCTCCATAAGTGGAATTCATCACTCATACATTCGTCAAGCTATTAATGGTGTTGAAGTAATGGGTACAGAATCTAGTTTGCATATCGATAGACATGGAAAAACATTAGTTACACATAATAAATTCATTAAAGATATAAATAACACTGTTCAATCGAGTTCTAGAAATATATCTGCAGAACAAGCTATTAAAAGTGTTTCGCAAATTATGGGTTATGGTGAAGTTGTAGGTTTAAAAGAAATAACGAGTAGAAATGATATAGAACAGACTGAATATCAAAACAGAGTAACTCTTTATAATAAAGGAGGTATTTCCAATACAGATATCCCTGTCAAAGAAATATATTACTATGAAGAAAGTATTGGTACTAAATTGGTTTGGGAATTGTCAATAGAAGACAAAAACTCATCAGATTGGTATAATTTCATTGTTGATGCATCTACAGGAGAAATTCTTACTAAACACAACTTTACGGTATCATGTAATGTTAATGGAGACCACTCAAATCATAATCATAATAAAACAATAAATAATAAAGAGCATAAAAGTAATAAGACTACTTTTAATTTAAGTAAAACTTCAGCTGCATTTGTTGGAGGAGGAAGTTATAATGTATATGCTTTACCTGTAGAATCACCAGGACACGGAAATAGAAGTATTGTTACAGACCCAGCAGACGCAACCGCTTCCCCATATGGATGGCATGATACAGATGGAGCTGCTGGAGCAGAATCTAATTATACTATTGGTAATAATTGTGATGCATATGATGATAGCTCAAGTACAGTAACAGGAACAGGAGATGGTACAAATGCAGAGCGCGCAAATGGAGGAGCTACTTTAAATTTTGATTTTACTATTGATACTAATGTAAATAATAATTCAGGTAGTATTGACGCAGCAGTTACAAATTTGTTCTATTGGACCAACGTTATTCATGATGTTTGGTATTTATATGGTTTTGATGAAGCTTCTGGTAATTTTCAAGTAAATAATTATGGTAATGGAGGTGTAGCTGGAGATAGTGTTAGAGCTGAAGCTCAAGATGGTTCAGGTACATGTAATGCTAATTTTGCGACACCTGCAGATGGAGGTAGAGGTAGAATGCAAATGTATGTTTGTGGAACAAGAGATGGTGATTTAGATAATGTTGTAGTTGCTCATGAATATGGTCATGGTATTTCAACACGTTTAACTGGTGGTGCTGGAAATTCGGGATGTCTTAATAACGATGAGCAAATGGGAGAAGGTTGGAGTGACTTTATTGGATTAGTAATGACTATAGAACCAGGAGATCTAGCTTCAGATCAAAGAGGAGTAGGAACTTGGTTGGTCGGTCAAGGTCCAAATGGAGCAGGTATTAGACCACAACCTTATAGCGTAACAAATACACAAAGTTATGCAGATCTAGGAGGAGAAGCAATACCGCATGGTGTAGGTTCTATTTGGTCTTCTATTTTATGGAAATTGAATTGGGCATTAATAGATGTTTATGGTTGGGACTCTGATGTTTATTATGGAACAGGAGGTAATAATATTTGTATGAGACTAGTAATTGAAGGGATGAAGTTACAACCTTGTAGTCCAGGGTTTGTAGATGGACGTGACGCTATTTTAGCTGCAGATGCAGCTATATATGGCGGAGCAAACACAGATACTATTTGGCAGGTTTTTGCTGGAGCTGGTGTTGGAGAAGGAGCAGCTCAAGGTACTAATAATAATAATAATACAACTTCAACTACAGCACCTGCTCCTAGTGTTCCTACTGTTGCTTTTTCTACTACAACAGGAACTCAGGTTGAAGGTTCAGATTGTACTTATACAGATGTTACAGTGCCATTAATAATTGGTGTTGGAGCTTCTGCAACTGCTACAGCAACATTCTCTGTTACAGGTACTACAGGAACAGATGGTGTAGATTTTCAGCTAATGACAACAGATGCAACCTTTGCTGCTGGAGTAACTGGTTCTCAAGATGTAACTATAAGGGTTTATAACGATGATTTTATAGAAGGAGATGAAACTATGACTATTGGTTTTACTCTTAATGCAAATGGAGGAGATGCTATAGCTGGAGCTAGTTCATATACATTAACTATTACAGATGATGACTTTGATCCTTTAGTTTCTGGCCCTTCAATAACTGTCTTTTCAGATGATTTTGAATCAGGATTAGGGCAATGGACAGTAACAGGGAATGGAACATCAAACTTTGCAATTACAAATAACGCAGGGTTTCCAGATGCAGGATTCTTTAATTCTGATCAATCTAATACAACAAACTATGCTTTTATTAATGATGATGATTGTAACTGTACAATGGATGCAGAACGTATTGCATCAAATGGTGTGGCTTTAATAGGAGGCGTAGAGTATACTATTTCATTCGATTATGCTTTTGATAATCAATACGCAACTGATACGGCTAGAATAGAATTATCATCAGATGGAGGTGCAACATGGCCAATTGGAGCTGATCTTGCAAAAACAGCTACAGCTACAGGACAAGCTGCTGCTAGTGCTGTACCATTTACGACTATTAATTTTACTTATACACCTGTAGCAGATGAGACAACAATTTTCTCATTTCTTTATGGAGATGCTGGTGGATGGGGACAAGGAATTATATTAGATAACTTTAATGTATCTGAACCAGGACCAATAGCAATTCAAACTGCTTTAAACACTACTACAACTAATAATGTTAGTTTACCAAGTGCAGGATTAGTTTATGCTTATGATGACACAACAGGAAACCTAATTACAAATTATAACAATGTTAATGGTTTTGATTATGGTTGTGTAGATACTTCTATATCAAGAGAAGGAGTTAGTACTCAGTCTTATAATGGAAGTGTTTCTCCAGCATTTGTATCAGATAAAGTGTTTACAATAAAACCAACAAACACTACTACAAATACAGCAACAGATGTAACATTCTATTTTACAGCTGCTGAAATTGCGGGACTAGAAAGTTTAGCAGGTGTATCTAGATCTAATTTATTTGCCTATAGAACAGGAAGTAATGAAATAATAGCATTAACAGATGGTGTTTACGGAACAGATATAGGATTAACAGGAACATTTACTGGCTTAGACGGTACATACTATTTTGGGCCAGAAGATGCCTTTAGAGTAAGAGTGTCTCCAAAAGTAGTATTGCAAGGTGCAGCCTTAAATCCAAATACAGGAGAAGAGAGCTTAATGAGAGATGATTTGCGTACAGCATTTCCACTAGCTTTAACATCTAGTCCTTATAGTGATGGATTAACATGTGATGCCTCAGTATTTAATGTAACCGGATCAGATGCAATTGTAGATTGGGTTTTTGTAGAATTACGAGATGCTACAACCAATACAACAGTTGTTGCTTCACAATCAGCATTATTACAACGCGATGGCGATGTTGTTGGAGCAGATGGAACATCAGCTTTAACATTCAATATACCATCTAATAACTATTATGTTGTTATAAAGCATCGAAATCATTTAGGTATAATGAGTGCTAGTACAATCTTGTTAGATGCAACGACAAGAACAGTAGACTTTACTAATGGAACAACAACAACATTTGGAACCGATGCGCAGACCACGTTTGGAATGCAGCCAGGAATCTCAGCAATGTGGGCAGGAGATACTAATGGAGATGGACAATTAAATTATTCAGGAGCGTTATCAGATGTACCAGGAATAAGAAGCCAAGTGTTTAACGATCCTAATAACTCTGTATTTGGAGGGCCACCAGTGGCTAGTTATCAATCACAAGGTTATTACGGAACCGATGTAGATATGGATGGTTTGACCGTTTATTCGGGTGGAACAAGTGATGTTTCACATATAAGAAACAATATTTTTAACAACCCATCAAATTCAGTATTTGGAGGGCCACCAACATCAACATATTTATTTGTACAGCAACTACCAGAAGGCGCTAATTAAGAATAAATAAAAACTGATGAAACAATAACAAAAAAACCAATACTTTAAGTATTGGTTTTTTTGTTAATTCTCTTTCGATTTTTATTAAAACCCATGTATTTTGTCGATTAAATGTATTTTTTTTAAGATTAAGTGTATTTAATTGTTATTTTGTTACCCTAAAACATAAATACCTACTTATTATGAAAAAAATTACCCTAAGAGGTCTTTTTAACAAAATTTTACTATTGAGTTTGTTATTTTCAGTTTCTCAAAGTTTTTCTCAAATAACGAGGGATTCTAAAAGAATATGGACTAAAACAAACAACAATGAATTACAAAGAGATGCCAAAGTGCATCGAAGTTCTCAACCTACAGAATTTCAACTATACTCATTAAACCTGCAAGCTTTAAAAAGTAGACTTGTAAATGCTCCTATGAGAGGAGATGTGGTTGCTAGTAAATCACCAGTTAAAATTACATTTCCTAATGCTGTTGGAGAGTTTGAAACATTCTCAATTATTGAAACACCAGCAATGGAAGATGAATTGGCAAGAAAAATGCCAATGATAAAAGCATATGCAGGACAAGGTGTTGAAGACCCAAGTGCAACAATACGCTTTACAGTAACTCAGTTAGGACTTCATACAATGACATTGTCAGGTACAAAACGAGCGTGGTATATAGATCCATATACAGAGGATAGAGTTAACTATATCGTTTATTCTAAAGGCGCATTAGGTATCGATAAACAAGGTTTCGAATGTTTAACAGATGAAGAAATAGATTTACCATCACTTAATGGAGCGCCGACAAACAGAGCAACTAACGATGATAAACTTAGAACATTTAGATTAGCGCAATCTTGTACAGGAGAATATGGAGCTATATTTGGATTAGGAACAGGAACTATTGCAGAACAAAAAGCAAGAGTTCAAGCTCAGATGACTATTACCATGACAAGAGTAAATGGTATTTATGAAAGAGATTTGGCGACAACAATGATATTTGTAGCTAATAACGATGCTGTTATATATCTTGATGGAGGATCGGATCCTTGGGGTAACGAATGGAATACCCAGACAGCTGTAACATTAGATAATGTAATAGGTGTGAATAATTATGATATTGGCCATAATTTTAATACAACAGGAGGAGGTAATGCAGGATGCTTATTTTGTGTTTGTACTAGTGCTTCTCAATCTGGAACGCATAAAGGCCGTGGATACACAGGAAGAGCCGATCCTACAGGAGATCCTTTTGATGTGGATTATGTAGCACATGAAATGGGACATCAATTTGGTGGTTACCATACAATGAATTCTTGTTCAAGATCAGGTGGAGCATATGTTGATGGAATTGGATCTGAAGTAGAACCAGCATCCGGAAGTACAATTATGGGATATGCAGGAATTTGTTCAACAAATGTTCAAAATAATAGTGATGCATATTTTCATTTTGTAAATATTGCAGATATTTCTGAAAACCTTCAAAACGGAGCTAGTAATGGTTGTGCAGTAGAGACAGCTATAGGTAATGCTGCTCCAACAGCAGATGCAGGACCAGATTTAATAATACCAATTTCTACACCATATGCATTAACAGGAATTTCTACAGATGCAGATGGTACAGCTTCACATACCTTTACATGGGAACAAATAGATAATGAACAAAGAACGCAAGAAGCACCACAATCAACTTATAATGATGGCCCTTTAACAAGGTCTTTTGATGGGACGACTAACCCAACACGTTACATTCCAAGATTAGAAGACTTAAGAACGTCTAATGGATCTACAACATGGGAAGTGTTATCTAGTGTTTCTAGGGATATTAATTTTGCTTTAACAGTAAAAGATAATAATGCTGCGGGAGGACAAACAGCAGATGCCTTAAAGAAATTAACAACAACAACAGCAGCGGGGCCATTTTTAGTAACATCTCAAAATGCAGCTACAACATGGTTACAAGGAGATACGCAAACAATTACATGGAATGTAGCTGGTACAACAGCAAATGGTATAAATACGGCTAATGTGGATATTTTATTTTCTACAGATGGTGGGTTAACTTATCCTACTGTTTTAGCTTCAGCTGTGCCAAATAATGGGTCAGCAAATATTATTGTGCCAGTTGGAGAATCTCCAAATTGTAGAGTAATGGTAAAAGGAACTAATCATGTGTTCTTTAATATTAATACTGCAGTAATTGAAGTTGCTGGAGCTGTTTTTCCTTCTGTTTCGTATTCAACAACAGCGATGACTATTGTTGAAGGGTCAGATTGTACTTATACAGATGTTACTGTGCCTTTAACAATAGGATTGCCGCCTTCAGCTAATGCTACAGCGAATTTTTCTGTTGCTAGTGGTACTGCAACAAATGGTGTTGATTTTGATATTATGACGCCTATAGTATCGTTTGCAGCTGGAGCCACTGCATCTCAAGATTTAATAATTAGAGTATACCACGATAGCTTTGTAGAAAGTGACGAGACTGTAACTGTAGATTTTAACTTGACAACAACAGGAGATGCTGTTGCGAGTACAAATTCTATGACCTTAACCATAACAAATGACGATTTCGCATCTGTAGCAACGCAAGATGTTGTTATATTAAATTCAGATTTTGAAGCTACAGATAATACGGCATGGACTGCATTTGGTAATGATGGAGATACTCGTGAATGGTTATGCTGTTATTCAGGCTTAACTTATACAGGAATAACTGGTTTTTTTGCGGCTTCAGAATCTACAGGAGGATTGTTACCTAATACATCTGGTAATAATATAAAACCAGATAATTTTTATCATAATACAAATGCAATAACTATCCCAGTAACAGCAACAAATGTTAATTTTTCTTTTGGAGTTGGTGGCTATCAAGATGCAGAACCATATGAGGCATATTGGACAACAAATGTTTCTAGTGTTGCAAATATTACAAGTGGAGTGTCATTGGGAAGTGGAACAACACCTAATGGAGGTGGAGTTGTTGTTTCTTTAGATGTTACAAGTATTGCTGGGCAATCTGGTTACGTTGTGTTTAGACATAAAAGTACAGGAAATGGCCCAGCAGGAACATCAGGATTACTATTATTAGATAATGTAAATGTTACAGCAACAATACCTACTTTTATTCAAACTGTGGTTAACAGTGGTTCTACAAACGATCAACTTAATTTATCAGGATCTGGTACGGTTTATACTAGAGATGATTCAGGGAATATAATGTTAGATATTACTAATAACGATACTTTTGATTATGGTTGTCTTGATGTTTCTGTCTCTAGAGCAGGAACAAGTACACAATCGTACAACGGTAGTGTAGCTCCTAACTTTGTAATGGATAAAACATTTACTATTTCGTCAACTAATACAACAACTACTGGAAATGTAGATGTTTCTTTCTATTTTGAAGTAGGAGAATTTACTTCAACAAGTTCTTTGCATGCACTTAGAGAAGGTTCTGGAGAAATAGTTCCAATTTCTGTATCTTCTTTTGGAAGTGATACTGTTTTAACAGGAACGTTTACAGGCCTAAATGGCACATACTATTTTGGGCCAGAAGATGCCTTTAGAGTAAGAGTGTCTCCAAAAGTAGTATTGCAAGGCGCAGCCTTAAATCCAAATACAGGAGAAGAGAGCTTAATGAGAGATGATTTACGTACAGCATTTCCACTAGCTTTAACATCTAGTCCTTATAGTGATGGATTAACATGTGATGCCTCAGTGTTTAATACAACTGGAGCAGATGCAATTGTAGATTGGGTTTTTGTAGAATTACGAGATGCTACAACCAATACAACAGTTGTTGCTTCACAATCAGCATTATTACAACGCGATGGTGATGTTGTTGGAGCAGATGGAACATCAGCTTTAACATTCAATATACCATCTAATAACTATTATGTTGTTATAAAGCATAGGAATCATTTAGGTATAATGAGTGCTAGTACGATCTTGTTAGATGCAACAACAAGAACAGTAGACTTTACTAATGGAACAACAACAACATTTGGAACCGATGCGCAGACCACGTTTGGAATGCAACCAGGAATCTTAGCAATGTGGGCAGGAGATACTAATGGAGATGGACAGTTAAATTATTCAGGAGCGTTATCAGATGTACCAGGGATAAGAAGCCAAGTGTTTAACGATCCTAATAATTCTGTATTTGGAGGGCCACCAGTGGCTAGTTATCAATCGCAAGGTTATTTTGGGACAGATGTAGATATGGATGGTTTAACCGTTTATTCGGGCGGAACAAGTGATGTTTCACATATAAGAAACAATATTTTTAACAACCCATCAAATTCAGTATTTGGAGGGCCACCAACATCAACATATCTATTTGTACAACAATTGCCAGAAGGTGCTAATTAATATATAAAAGATAAAAACACCTAAGCATAATATTCTTGTTTAGGTGTTTAAATTGAACAAAAAAACACGATAAAGTGTTGTTAAATACCGATTAAATACTATATTTAGCATATTATAAATTTATTTCCCCAAATAATCATGAAGAAAATTACTTTTTTAATTTTTGGTTTACTATTTAGTATGTCTTCTAGTTTTGCTCAGAGTAGAACTGTAGATTCAAAAAATATGTGGACTAAAACAAATGAATCAAACCTACAAAAAGAATCTAAAGTGCATCGAAGTTCTCAACCTACAGAATTTCAACTATACGCATTAGATATAGAAAAACTAAAAAGTACATTAAAAAACGCTCCAATGCGAGGAGAAATAGTAGCAAGAAAGTCTCCTGTTAAAGTAGTATTTCCTAACGCATCAGGAGAATTCGAAACATTCTCAATTGTAGAAACACCAGTAATGGAAGATGAATTGGCAAGAAAAATGCCAATGATTAAGGCCTATGCAGGACAAGGTGTTGAAGATCCAAGTGCAACAATACGTTTTACAGTTACACAGTTTGGTTTGCATACAATGACTTTGTCTGGAACAAAAAATTCTTGGTATATAGATCCTTTTACAGAGGATAGACTTAGTTATATTGTTTACTCTAAAGGAAGTTTAGGTAAAGATATGCAAGGTTTTGAATGTCTTACAGATGACGACGTAGATTTACCATCTCTAAGTGGTCAAAGTTCGCAAAGACCTACAAATGATGATACATTAAGAACGTTTAGATTAGCGCAATCATGTACAGGTGAGTACGGAGCTATATTTGCAGGTTCTGGTAGTACAGCAGCTCAGAAAGCTAATGTTCAAGCTCAGATGGCTATTACCATGACTAGAGTTAATGGTATATATGAAAGAGATTTAGCAGTAACTATGATTTTTGTTGCTAATAATGATGATATAATATTTTTAAATGCTGCTACAGATGATTGGACTAATGAATGGAATAGTCAAACAGCAGTAACTATAGATGGTGCTATTGGAATCGCTAACTATGATATAGGACATAATTTTAATACAACAGGAGGAGGAAATGCAGGATGTTTATTCTGTGTTTGTACAGGATCAGCGACAACTAATTCTCAAAATGGATCTCAAGGAACTCATAAAGGTCGTGGTTATACAGGTAGAGCAGATCCAACAGGAGACCCTTTTGATGTAGATTATGTTGCTCATGAAATGGGGCATCAATTTGGAGGGTATCATACTATGAATTCTTGTTCAAGATCGGGAGGTACTTATAATGATGGTATTGGTTCAGAAGTAGAGCCAGCATCAGGAAGTACAATTATGGGATATGCAGGAATTTGTTCAACAAATGTTCAAAATAATAGTGATGCTTATTTTCACTTTGTAAATATTGCTGATATTTCAGATAATCTTCAAAATGGAGCAAGTAGCACATGTGCAGTAGAAACTAATATCGGTAATGCAGCACCAACGGCAGATGCAGGAATAGATTTAACAATACCAATTTCTACGCCTTATGCATTAACAGGAATATCTACCGATGCAGATGGTACAGCTTCTCATACATTTACATGGGAACAAATAGATAATGAACAGAGAGCTCAAGAAGCGCCTCAGGCAACTTATAATAATGGCCCTTTAACAAAATCATTTGAAGGGACAACTAATCCAACACGATATATTCCAAGATTAGAAGATTTAAGGACTTCTAACGGTTCTACTACATGGGAAGTGTTATCTAGTGTGTCAAGAAATATAAATTTTGCTTTAACAGTAAAAGATAATAATGCGGCAGGTGGGCAAACAGCTGATGATTTAAAGTTGCTTACAACAACAACAGCGGCTGGGCCATTTATAGTGACGTCTCAAAATACAGCTACAACATGGGCTCAAGGTAGTTCACAAACGATTACATGGAATGTAGCTGGAACTACAGCTAATGGTGTAAATACAGCAAATGTGGATATCTTTTTATCTAAAGATGGAGGTTTGTCTTACCCAACTGTCTTAGCTACTGCTGTTCCTAATAATGGATCAGCTAATATAATAGTGCCAAATGGAGAAGCTACAAATTGTAGAGTAATGGTGAAGGGAGCAAATCATGTTTTTTTTAATATAAACACTACAGATTTTGTAATTGCAGGATCTGTTGCACCTACAATATCTTATGCAACAACTATAGGTAGTATTATTGAAGGTTCAGATTGTAACTTTACAGATATTACTGTCCCTTTAACAATTGGTCAAGGTCCTTCTCAGAGTGCAACAGCTACTTTTACTGTAGCTGGTGGTGATGCAACAAATGGTGTTGATTTTGATATAATGACTCCTAGTGTTACTTTTGCGCAAGGAGCAACAGCTTCTCAAGATTTAGTTCTTAGAATTTATAACGATTCTTTTGTTGAAGTTGATGAGACAATAACGATTGATTTTGGAATTACTACTACAGGTGATGCTGTTTTAGGTAATAATTCATTCGTATTTACAATAAATAATGATGATTCTGGTGCTCCAACAAGTTCTAGTTCTCAAACGCTTTTTGATGATGATTTTTCTGATGGAGATGCTAGTGATTGGACTATTAGAGATAATAATGGAGTAGCTGCAGATGATTGGGCGTTAGCACAAGAATCAGATTGGACTACACCATTTGGTATTTATACAGATTATTTTTTAAGATCTTATTCATGGAATGGTCAAAATTATAGTCCAGATAATTTTGTAACATCTCCAGTAATTAATATCCCAGATGGAGCATCAAATATAAACTTGAGATATTTTGCCGGTTCTGGTAATGATGGAAACTTTTTTAGTGAAAACTATGAAGTTTATATTTCTACAACGGCTGGTTCTGTTGCTAATATTTTAGCAGGTACACGCTTAGTTGATGCTGTAATTCCTGCAGCAGCTGGAGCTTATTATGACGTAGTAATTCCTAATTCTTTTGCAAATCAACCTGTATATATATCATTTAGACATCATGATACCACAGGGGAATGGGTTTTAGGTGTTGATGAAGTATCTATAACTGCAGATATTGGTGTAGATATAAGAACAGCAGTAAATACTGGAACAACAAATGATTCATTAAATTTATCAGCAGCAGGAACTGTATATACAGCAGACGACTCTGGAGAATTAATGTTGGATGTTGTAAACAATAATGCAGACGACTATGGTTGTACAGACGTATCAGTTTCTAGATCAGGAGTAAATGCTCAAGCTTATAATGGAAGTGTTTCTCCTGCATTTGTAACAGATAAAACATTTACAATTACCCCAGCTAATACAATTGCTTCTGGTAGTGTAGATATAACTTTCTATTTTACTGATGCAGAAATTCAAGGTATAGAAGCCTTGGGAGCTTCTAGGGCTAATTTATATGCTCATAGAGAAGGTAGTAATGATATTGTGACTTTAACAAATGCTACGTTTGGCACAGATGTAACCTTAACAGGAACATTTACTGGCTTAGACGGTACATACTATTTTGGGCCAGAAGATGCCTTTAGAGTAAGAGTGTCTCCAAAAGTAGTATTACAAGGCGCTGCTTTAAATCCAAATACAGGAGAAGAGAGCTTAATGAGAGATGATTTACGTACAGCATTTCCACTATCTTTAACATCTAGCCCTTATAGTGATGGATTAACATGTGATGCCTCAGTGTTTAATACAACTGGAGTAGATGCAATTGTAGATTGGGTTTTTGTAGAATTACGTGATGCTACAACTAATACAACAGTTGTTGCTTCACAATCAGCATTATTACAACGCGATGGTGATGTTGTTGGAGCAGATGGAACATCAGCTTTAACTTTTAATATACCATCTAATAACTATTATGTTGTTATAAAGCATAGGAATCATTTAGGTATAATGAGTGCTAGTACAATCTTGTTAGATGCAACGACAAGAACAGTAGATTTTACTAATGGAACAACAACAACATTTGGAACCGATGCGCAAACCACGTTTGGAATGCAACCAGGGATTTCAGCAATGTGGGCAGGAGATACCAATGGAGATGGACAGTTAAATTATTCAGGAGCGTTATCAGATGTACCAGGGATAAGAAGCCAAGTGTTTAACGATCCTAATAACTCTGTATTTGGAGGGCCACCAGTGGCTAGTTATCAATCACAAGGCTATTATGGAACCGATGTAGATATGGATGGTTTAACCGTTTACTCAGGAGGAACAAGTGATGTTTCACATATAAGAAACAATATTTTTAACAACCCATCAAATTCAGTATTTGGAGGGCCACCAACATCAACGTATCTATTTGTACAGCAACTACCTGAAGGTGCTAATTAACTGGTAAACTTACTATTACCTAAACAAATGATGTTATTTAAGTTATTTGTTTAGGTAATTAATAAAAAGAAGATAAAAAATTATTAAATTAGAATAAAATGATATATTTGTATACCCTAAAACATAAAACAATGAAAACAAAATTACTATTATTACTTGCTTTAACGTTTGGACTAGCATTACAGGCTCAAACATACCAATTAACACTTGTCCAGAATAGTGGCTATAACTATTCTGTAGCTGCAGTTCCAGATTTTAATTCTACTGCACCACATCCATATATTAATGATCAAAATTTTACGATAATAATACCAGACGGTGTTACTCTTTCTAATGTAACAGGAGGTTATTCTGTACCAGTATTTACAACTTTACCAGCGCCTTATACTGCAGATGATGCTATACCATTTAATCTAGTACAAGATGTTGTGTTGCCAGCTCATACAGCAGGTACACCAATTGTTTTAACAACATTTGATGTTGATGGTTCACCAACTTCTGGATCTATAACTTTATTGGATAATTCATCATCGTTAGCGATGGCAGCACCAAGTATTTTTAATTCATTCTTTATAGGTACATTATCAGGGAATCTTGTAGATACAGCAACAGATAACTATGCAGGTCAAACAGGAACAACAACATATAATTTTGCAACATTAGGTACTGTTGAAAACGAATTAACAGGGTATTCAATATTTCCAAATCCAGCAAAAGACGTTGTAACAATTAAAGGTTTAGAAAACAACTTGAAAAGTGTTGAGATTTATAGTATTTCAGGACAAAAAGTAATGACGGCAGTAAATAACTTAGAGACTGTTAATATAAGTACATTACAATCTGGAGTTTACTTTGTAAAGTTAAGTACAGAAGAAGCAAGTACAACAATAAAGCTTATTAAAGAGTAATTTAAATTACTCTTTATAAAATAAAAAAGCCAATTGAAATTTCAATTGGCTTTTTTATTTTATAAAGTATGTTACTCAAAAACTAATAGTGGTACTTTATTTTCGTATTCAAATAATCGTTTGTAGTCCATAATATTATCTATTTGATCTAATTCACATAAATAACTAACAACAGCACAAAGACCATTAAAAAGTATTGCTTTGTCTTTTGGATTATTGGGTTTTTTGTTTTTTCCATCAATAGGTAACTCATAACCACAACCAGCTAAGAAATAAGCTTCAATTTGAAGAAGTTCTAATGGTGAGTAACCATGAAATTTTCTATTGAAGTTTTGATTTACTAAACCAACATAGTTTAATACTACCGAACCGTGAAAATCAGTAAGATATTGCCATGAATCATTATTATCACATATATTACCTACGGCACACTTAGTACAAAATTCTGGGTCTAATTCATCATTATGAAACGCTTTGTATAATTTAGTTAAAGCCGATTCTAATCGTTGAGGGATTTTCATATAGCATTACATTTACTTGATTAAATTACAAATAATAGTTTTTAACTAAATAATAATTTCTTTAAAAGGATGTTTTATTAGTTAAACTTCTCATTTTGTAAAGCACTATATATGAAAAAGATATTACTTATAATTTTATTTGTGGCTCTTATAATTACGTTATCATATCAGTTTAAACCTGTTAAACATGTTGTTAATGCATATGTAGAAAAAACATCTTTAATAAATGTAGATAGCCTTACAATTAAATCTAGAGTTAGTATCCCTGAAGGATATAAAAGGGTTGAATATTCTAAAGATTCTTTTGAAGAGTATTTACGTAACTATAAATTAAAACCTTTTGGAAGTAAGATTATAAACTATGATAATTCTGAATACTTTTGGCAAAAGGGACATATTGGGATTCTAGATATTCCAGTTCCTAAAAATGGTTTACAGCAATGTGCAGATGCTTTAATAAGAATAAGAAGCGAATACCTATGGAATCATAACAGGAAAGAAGAAATAGGTTTTAATTTTACTTCTGGAGACTATTGTTCATGGAAAAAATATGCTGAAGGTTATAGACCTATAATAAATGGTAATAAAGTAACTTTTAATAAAACTAAAAAAGCAGATTATACAAAGACGAACTTTTATAAGTACTTAAATTTAATTTACATGTATTCAGGAACTTTATCATTATATAATGAGCTTGAGTTAATTCATGATGTTAAAGAGTTAAAGATTGGAGATATGTTAATAAAAGGGGGTAGTCCAGGTCATATTGTAATGCTTGCAGATGAAGTTATTAATGAAAACGGTGAAAAGTTGTTTTTACTCTTTCAAGGTAATACACCAGCTCAAAGCGTACATTTAGTAAAAAACCTTGAAGATAATTTAATTTCCCCTTGGTATAATTTAAAAATGAATGCAGTAATACCAGTATCTAACTATACTTTTTCAAATTCAAAATTCGTTAGGTTTAAAGATTAACTTTTGTCTATTTAAACTGAAACACCAGAGCTCTTTTCATTACCAAAGCTTTATTGTATTTTTGTGCTATGAATAAAGCTTTAACATTACAAGAACTGCACAACTTAGCAATGAATCATGTTGGTAAAGATTTGGAGAAACGCGGTTTTGAATTTATAGCTATTAATAGCAAACTAAAAAAACATCCTCAATTTGTATGCATGGATGCTAATAAACAATACTTTTTTGTTATTGTAAAAGCTGTAATACTACCAGATAATGCAAATAATTATGATGTAGTATGGATGGAATCTTTTAAAGAGCACGCTAGATCAAATAATGCTAAAGTATTATATGCTGGTGTTGGTTTAGGCAACCCAAAAGGAGAAGATTTACCTATATATTTAAATGAAGAATATCTTATTGAATATAATGGTATACAAGTGTTAGAAACGAATTTAAACTAAATGCGATATTACTATTTATTACTTAGTATAGTTTTTTTGTTCTCTTGTAAATCTGAACCCAGAAATACTTCGGTTTCGGGTCCTATATTTGGTACATTTTACGAGGTTACATATACTTCTAAAAATAGTCGAAATTATCAAAAGTCATTTGATAGTATCTTCTATATAATTAATAAGTCTATGTCAAACTATCAAGCTAATTCAGATATTTCAAAAGTAAATAAGCATGAACTAAATGTCGTTGATTCTCATTTTGTAAAAGTATTTAATACATCAAAGAAAATATATAAAGAAACAGATGGTGTTTTTGATCCTACAATTGGGAAGTTAGTTAATGCATGGAATTTTGGTTCAGAAAAGAATAAGACAAAACTAGATAGTATTAAAGTAGATAGCTTAATGCGATTTGTAGGTTTCGATAGAATATTGTTAAATAATAATACATTAGAAAAAAAAGAGCCTAAACCATATATAGATTTTAATGCCATTGCTAAAGGATACGCAGTAGATGTAATAGGCGAGTTTTTAGAAGATAAAAACATAAAAAACTATATGGTTAATATTGGAGGAGAATTACGATCTAAAGGTAAGAATATTGAAAAACAAAGTGGCTGGACTATAGGTATCGAAAACCCCAATTTTGATGGGTCTCAAAGCTATGACCAAGTTTTTGTTTTAAAAAACAAAGCAATGGCTACATCAGGAACATATAGGAAGTTTAAACTTGATGATAACGGTAATCGTTATGCTCATATAATAAATACTAAAACTGGGTATCCTACAAGAACTAATATTTTAAGTGTTTCTGTTATTGCAGATAATTGTACGCTAGCAGATGGTTATGCTACAGCATTTCAAGCTATGGGAATTGAAAATGTAAAACAATTTTTAATTAAGCATAATGAGTTAAGTGCTTATCTCATCTTTGAGAACGAACTTAAAGAATTACAAACTTTAGTTTTAAATAATTTTCCTATAAACTAAATACGCGTTTTTAGCAATTGTAATGGGCGTTTTAGCAGTTTTATATGTAATAGTAGTATGCAAAATTGTATTTTAGAATTTTAATACCTTCATACTATTGAATAATAAATTTTTCTTTTTTTATTTATTATGTTTTGCTTCATTTTTAATGAAAGCTCAGCAGTCTGTATATATACATTTTTCTGAAAATGAAGGCTTACCAGATAAGGAAGTCTATAGATTGTTAGAAGATGAAAATGGTTTATTATGGTTAGCTACAAATTCTGGTGTATATAGTTATGATGGAGAAGTTTTTGTGAGTTATACTCATCCTGAGCAAAAAGGGGCATCAGCTTTTGGAATTCAGTTTGATAACAAAGGAAGGTTATGGTATACTACAATGAATTCAGATTATTACTACATTGAAGATGGTAAAGTTCATTTTTATACAGATTTAAGAGATAGAGTAGGTAATAGAGTGACCGAATTTGATATAATAAACGATACTATTCATGTTAACACATTTACAGGTTTTTATAAAATTAATAAAAAGACTATATATAAAGTTGATATTCCAAATTTAGTACACCATCATTCAAATTTACATGAATTTAAAGGAAGGAAATATATTTTTAATGAAGATGTATTATATGAAGTAAAAAAAGACTTATTAACTCCATTGTATAGACAGGAAAAGGAAACGCCTAGAGCAAGATATTCTAATTTGTTTAATGATGGTAGAGATTTATATATTAGGTTTTTAGTAGACAATAAAAATTCATTTTATAAAGTAGATTCGTTAGGAATTAAATCAACTTCAGTTTTTAATGCGATTAATAATCGTATTGCAATAAATCATTTAAAAAAAAATAAAAACTCATTCTGGTTTTTTACAGCAGATGGAGCTTATCAATATAATACGGTTAAAGGTAAATTAGTATTAGAAAATCATTTTTTAAAAGGTAAAAACGTTACAGATGTAATTATTGATCGTAATGGGAACTATATTTTTTCTACCGTTAATAATGGTTTATATATTCTGCCAGATCCAAGTGTGGAGCGTATTAAAAATGAATCGTTTAATCATGGTGTAATATCTTCTTTTACTGTTATTAATGATGATTTAATTAACTATGTTTCAAATCATGATGAATTAAATGTTGTAGATTTAAAAGGAGGCAAGCATATTTCTAGAAAAATAGATCGTTTTTTAAATCAAAAATTATACTATGATGCCTTTAAAGATAGAGGCTTGTTATTTAATAATTCAGAATTAGAACTATTCGATCCAGTTAATCTAAAAATATTTAAACAGGTTTTTGATGAAGCGCCAAAAAATGTAGAAAGATTAAATGATAACGCTTACATTGTTACTACGCCAGGTAGAACAAGAATTGTTGATAATGATTTTAAAACCCTTAAAAGTTTCTCTGGTAGATCGAGAGAAGTCGTTACTACTAAATCTGGACATTTTTATATATGGGCTAAAGAAGGATGTAAATGGAGTAGTGATATAAATAATGATTTAGAAATAGTTAAGAATAACAATAAAGGGTTTTTAATAAACGGGGTTGCAAACCACAATAATACAGATAAAGTATGGTTGAGTAGACCTAATTGGGGATTATACCTTGTTGAAAAAGGAAAAATAATTAGAGCACTATATGATTCTAATGGTCTCTTAGATAAAAACATAACGGCATTAGACGCTAATGAAGACAACTTATGGATTGCGACTAGAAAAGGAATTCAAAGTTATAATTATAAAACGGAGGAATTTATAAATTTTGGATATAGAGATGGTATTATTCAGCCACGTATTTTAAAACTTCAGGTTACAGATAAGTATGTTTGGTACCAAACAATGACAGGGATTTTTAGATTTCCTATAGATAAAAAGAAGAAATCAATTTTTATTCCCGAGTTATATTTTTCAAAAATTAAAATTGAAAATCAACTTCAGAAAGTTAAGGATGAATATGAAATAGATTATTCTAAAAATGTATTAGATGTAAGTTTCATGATTAATGGATTTAAATCTTTAAAAGAATACCAATTTGAATATAATTTAGAAGGGTCAGATGCAGGATGGGTTTCATTAGATTTAGGAAAACATAACGTAAACTTTAACAGTTTACCTAGTGGAAAGCATGTTTTTAAAGTAAGAGCAAAAAACGTTTTTGAAGATTTCTATACTAATCCAATACAGTTTCGTATCAATGTTAAGTTACCATATTGGAAACGTTGGTGGTTTAGTTCCTTAATTGCTTTGTTAACTATAATTGGAGTTGTAGTATTCTTTAGGGTAAAGGCAAAACGTAAAGAGAAATTACGTTTAAAAGAACTTAAACAAGTTGAAGTAGAGGGACAATTGGTAGCTTTAAAATTAGAAAATTTACGTTCTCAAATGAATCCTCATTTTATATTTAATGCACTTAATTCTATTCAGGAATATATTGTTTTAAATCAGAAAAAATTGGCTAGTGATTATTTAGGGAAATTCGCAGATTTAATTCGTACTTACCTTAATCATAGTACAAAAGGAAATATTACTTTACAAGAAGAAATAGATTGTTTAGAAATGTATTTAGAATTAGAAAAATTGCGTTTTGAAGATAAATTATATTATTCAACAACAGTTTCGGGAACTTTAAATGCTAATAATGTTTTAATACCTACAATGCTCGTGCAACCATATGTAGAAAATGCTTTAAAGCATGGATTACTGCATAGAAAAGATAATCGAAATTTAGAAATAAATTTCATTATAAATAAAGAAGCTAAATTAATAAAATGTATTATTCTAGATAATGGCGTTGGAAGAGATAAAGCTAAGAGAATGAAAGCTAGAAGTTACAAAAACCATAAGCCTTTTGCAACAAAGGCAACAGAAGATAGATTAGATTTGTTAAACTATGGAAAAGAAAAAGAAGTAGGAGTAATAATTACTGATTTATTTGAAAATGAAAGCGCTATAGGAACCAAAGTGGAGATTAGTATTCCATATACAATTGATTAGTTATGAATGTATTAATAATAGACGACGAACCAAAGGCAAGAAAATTGCTACAGACATTAATAGAAGAGAACTGCTCAAATATAAATTCCATTTTTACAGCTGAAGATTTGCTTTCAGGAGTGAATATTATAAAAAAAAGTGCGCCAGAAATTGTTTTTTTAGATATT
The DNA here is from genome assembly GCF_947500325.1 of uncultured Lacinutrix sp. Taxonomy (GTDB): domain Bacteria; phylum Bacteroidota; class Bacteroidia; order Flavobacteriales; family Flavobacteriaceae; genus Lacinutrix. The sequence continues at coordinate 145,020 of NZ_CANMRQ010000008.1, read as the reverse complement.
GAAATGCCGCAACATTCTGGTTTAGAGATTTTTGATTTTATAGACAAAAAAGATCATACTTTTGAAATTATCTTTACAACAGCTTACAGTGAATATGCAATTCAAGCTTTTGAGTTATCTGCAATAGATTATTTACTAAAGCCTTTACGAGTAGATAAATTGCAAGAAGCAGTAGAAAAGGTTATAAATAATATAGGAAAATCTCAAATAAACATAAAATTAGAAGAGCTTAAAAAAAGTTTAAGTAATGCTAATTTTAATAAAATAGCGTTACCTATAGCTGATGGTATTAAGTTCGTGAATTTAGATGATATAATTATGTTAAAAGCTGATGGGATGTATACTAACATTTCATTACAGGATAATAGAGAAATCTTAATAAGTAAGCCATTAAAACACTTTGTTAAGTTATTAGAAAGTAAAACAACTTTTTATAAGCCTCATAGATCTTATTTAATTAACTTAAAATATATTCAAGAGTATTCAAAAAAAGATGGCGGTTATATTGTTATGGATAATAGTGAAACAGTGTCTATTTCTAAAGATAAAAAAGAAGAGTTTTTAACCATTGTACAAAATATAGGTTAGTATGCTTTTAGAAACCCAAAAGAGACTTTCAGAAATTGACTTAAATTTTTAATAGTTCTAGCTAGTAATTTTGTTTCATAAACTATATACTATGAAATCAAAACTACTTTTATTATTACTATTTGTAAGCTTGACTACTTACGCAAAGACTTCAAATTCAAATCCAAATTTAGATAGAGAATATAGGTTAACATGTTTACCAGATAATGTTTCTATATATAACATTGCTCCAAATGCAGCAGAGGTATCTTGGACATCTTCTTCAACAAATACAACATTGCGATATGTGCAATTTGGATTTCCTTTTTCCTTTGGAACAGATATAATTAACATTTCAGGAAATACACAAACGATAACAGGATTAAATCCTAATACATCTTATGATGTGTATCTACAAGGGAATTGTAACGGTACTCCATCAGCTTGGACGTTAGCAACAAATTTCACAACATTAAGTGGAAGTATTATTTATGTTAATCATGCTGCTCTAGGAGCAGATAATGGAACAACCTGGAATGATGCTTTTTTAAAACTGGAAGATGCCTTAGCAATTGCTACAGGAAATGATCAAGTTTGGGTTGCCCAAGGAACTTATGTTCCAACTACAACAAACGTAAATTCGAGAAAAGCAACTTTTAATGTATTAACAGGAACAAAAGTTTATGGAGGATTTAATGCAACTGAAACTACTATTTCTGAAAGAGATGTTGAAGCATATCTTACAATATTAAGTGGAGATTTAAATGGAGATGATAATAGTGTTATTACCGATACGGAAGCTACTCGACAAGACAATGCTTATCATGTTGTGAGTATGAGAAGAAATATTAGCGATGTGTTAATTGATGGATTTACAATTTCAGGAGGAAATGCTAACGGAAGCACAGTAACTTGGGGATCTGTTCTTACGCAATTTTCAGATTCAAAAGGAGCTGCCATTTATTTAAACCCAGTTGTAACAGGAGAAAATACAACAGCAACGATTCAAAATTGTATTTTAGAAAAAAACTCAGCAACAAACAACAGTGTTTTTGCAGGTTTTGGTCCCATAAACGCAGCAACTCACAATAGAGACTTTACAGGTAACTTTACAAGCTGTATAATTAAAAATAATTATTCTTTAAATTCTTCAGCGTTTCAATATCATGGATCTACAGGTCAAGGCTATAATGCTTATGGAACAATAACGAATAGCTTGTTTTATGATAATACATCTGTAAATGGTTCATCTTGTTTGTCATTAGTTGCAAGTACAACGAATAACGGAAATACTTCTGGGATGAATGTTAGTGTCATTAATTCAACTTTTGCTAATAATACAGGCGTTGCTGGAAATGTTGTTGAAATGGCTCAAGCATCAAACAGTAGAATAAGAAATTCTATTATTTATGATAATGGAAGTACAACACCATTTACAATTACAACTTCTGGTTCTGTAGTATCTAATAGTATTGTAGAAGGAGGGCAACAAGGAGCAATAGATGTAGATCCTTTGTTTATAAATAGTAGCGCCGATTTGTTTCAATTAAATACAGGTTCTCCAGCAATTGATGCTGGTGATAATAGTTATATCTCAAATACAATCTTAAATGATATCAGTGGAGGAGATCGTTTTGTGAATACTATAGTAGATATGGGAGCATACGAATATGGGAATTTAGAATGTTCAGGTATACCAACCAATATAAATAGTAATAACGAAACATTCACAACTGTTGATGTATCATGGACTCCAGGAGGATCAGAAACTGTTTGGGATATTCAATACAATCCTATAGGTACATTAAATGTCGTTTTAGTGTCAAATGTAAGTAATCCATATACAATAACAGGATTAGATCCTAATACCACCTATAATATTGTTGTGAGAGCTTCATGTGTGTCTTCTTCAGGAACCTATTCATCTAATGGTACTTTTACAACTGTTAATCCTGTATTGTTTGTTGATGATACAGCAACGGGGTTGAATAATGGTTCTTCGTGGACTGATGCTTTTAATAATCTTGAAGATGCTTTAGCTATTGCTACGAATGAAACTCCTGTTTGGGTTGCCAAAGGAACATATAAACCAAGTACTTTAGATGTTGATACTAGAAAAGCAACGTATGTAATACCTAGTGAAGTTAGTGTGTATGGAGGTTTTAATGGAACAGAAACTAATGTGTCTCAAAGAGAACCTAAAATAAATACGACCATATTATCAGGAGATTTAAATGGAGATGATAATGCTAATATTCTTGATACAGAGGCAACACGACAAGATAATTCATATCATGTAGTCTCAATTAGAGGAAATGCTCAAAATGTTTTAGTAGATGGTTTTACAATAACTAGTGGGAATGCAAATGGTACTGCAAATAATAGTTGTTCAACTCCAGCAATAGATCAATCTTATGATTTAAGAGGAGGAGCAATTTATGTTAACCCATATGTTTCGGGTAGTAGTTTAACAGCTCAATTCAAAAACTGTATACTTGAAAACAACTCAGGTGTTAGTGTTGCTGTATATTCGCCTTTTACGCCTTGTGGAGTATCAAACTTAACTCATGATGTAGATTTTGAATCGTGTATTATTAGAGATAATTATTCTCAAGATTTAACAGCAATGCTATTTTCTGGAGCTCAACAGTTCAATCTTTATGCAAAAGGATCTATTGTAAATAGTTTGTTTTACAATAATACTTCTGCTAACAATTCATCTTGTTTATATTTAGGTGCTAGCACAGGAGGAAATAATACGGCCTTAGAATTTGAAATGATCAACTCAACATTATCTAATAATATAGGTGTTAATGATAATGTTATTACAATGGTTCAAGCTTCAAATAGTACCATTGAAAATAGTATTATTTATGGAAATGGATCTGGTACAGGTTTCCCTATTGCAATTACAACATCTTTTTCTGTGGTAAACAATAGTATTGTTGAACTTGGCATGATAGGAGGAGCAAGTAGTGATCCATTATTTAGGGATACTATAAATAATGATTATACATTACAAGCAAGTTCTCCAGCTATAAACGCAGGAAGTAATGCCTCTTTATCAGTTACTGTAGTTGAAGATTTAAACGGAAACACTCGTATAGTAGATGCTACAGTTGATATGGGGGCGTTTGAATATGATGTAAACTTAAATTTAGTTGTTAATCCAAAAATATTTTTACAAGGAGCAGCTTTAAATCCTAATACAGGAGAAGAGACTTTAATGAGAGATGGTTTACGTGTAGCTAATTTAATTCCTACAACAAGTCCTTATACAGATGCTTTAATATGCAATGCAAATGTGTTCACCGTAACAGGTAATGATGCTATTGTTGATTGGGTATGGGTTGAATTAAGAGATGCAACTACAAATACAGCTGTTATAGCGTCTCAATCGGCTTTATTACAAAGGGATGGCAATATTGTTGGAATAGATGGAGTCTCTTCTTTAGTATTTAATGTTATTGCGGGTAATTATTTTGTAGCCATTAAACATAGAAATCATTTAGGGATTATGACATTAGGTACTGTTGCGCTTAATCAAACTCTAACTACTATTGATTTTACAGATGCAAATAACCAAATCACTTATGGAACAGATGCGCAAAGCACTTTTGGAATGCCAACAGGAATAGTAGCAATGTGGGCTGGAGATACAAATGGAGATGGCCGTTTAAATTATTCAGGAGCATTATCAGATGTGCCAGGGATAAGAGGCCAAGTGTTTAATGATCCTAATAATTCTGTGTTTGGAGGACCACCAGTAGCTAGTTATCAATCGCAAGGCTATTACGGAACCGATGTAGATATGGATGGTTTAACTGTGTATTCAGGAGGTACAAGTGATGTGTTACATGTTAGAAATAATATTTTTAATAACCCATCTAACTCAGTGTTTGGAGGACCACCAACATCAACATATTTATTTACACAGCAATTACCGGAAGGTGCAAATAATTAAAAAAAACGTATTAAAAAATCATAAAACAATGAAAACTAAAGTATCATTATTATTAGCACTAATGTTTTGTTTAGCAATGCAGGCTCAAACATACCAATTGACACTTATTCAAAATAGTGGCTATAACTATTCTGTAGCAGCAGTTCCAGATTTTAATTCTACTGCACCACATCCATACATTAATGATCAAAACTTTACAGTATTAGTGCCAGATGGAGTTACTATTTCTAATGTAACAGGAGGCTATTCTGTACCAGTATTTACATCTTTACCAGCACCAAACACGTCTGAAGATGCTATAGCATTCAATTTAGTACAAGATATAGTCTTACCTCTACATACGGCAGGTACACCAATTGTTTTAACAACATTTGATGTTGATGGTTCGCCAACTTCTGGATCTATAACTTTATTAGATAATGCATCATCGTTAGCTATGGCAGCCCCAAGTATTTTTAATTCATTCTTTATAGGAACATTATCAGGAAATCTTGTAGATACAGCGACAGATAATTATGTAGGTCAAATGGGGACAACAACATATAATTTCGCAACATTAGGTACTGTTGAAAACGAATTAATGGGCTATTCAATATTTCCAAATCCAGCAAAAGATGTTATCACTATTAAAGGGCTAGAAAATAATTTAAATAGGGTTGAGGTTTATAGTGTTTCAGGGCAAAAAATTATAACAAAAACATCAAATAGGATAGATGTTTCCAAATTTAATTCAGGGATTTATATTCTAAAAATAGAGACACAAAAAGGAAATCGAATAATAAAGCGTTTTATTAAAGAATAAATTATAAATGAAGAAATTAATATTTATACAACTGTTTTTTATTATAACTTTTATTAGTTCAGGACAAACACCTTACGATCAAATTTTAGGATTAAACGCAGATGATAAAGACCGTGTTATAGCCATGAATGATACAGCGACTATAATGGCAATTGGGAGTCCAAATTATTCTAATAATAGAGGTAGAGTTCGTGTTTTAGAAAAGGTAAATGGTTCTTGGGTTCCAAAAGGAAGCATCCTATTAGGGTCTGGTGCAAGTGGAAATAATGCAACAATTTTTGGTTTAGCAATTGCCATTAGCAATGATGGTAATCACTTAGTGGTTGGGGCATCTGCATTTAAACAAGTGACAAGTAATAGAGGTAAACTATATATATATGAATTTGTTAATAATGATTGGGTTTTAAGATATACAGATTTAGGATCTTCAAATGGAAGATTAGGAATAAGTGTTGATATTAGTGATAATGGAGATGTAGTTATTGCTGGCGCACCTACTTCTGTTCAAGGATTAGGTCCAATTGCAAAGTTTTACACACGATCTGGAAGTACTTGGACATTAAGAGGTTTACGTAATTTAGGTAATAATACAGCTTTTGGTTATACTGTTGCTAGTAATGGAGCAGGTGATTTATTTGCTGTAGGCGCACCAAGTTATGCTTCAAATACTGGGTTAGTACGCACATTTAGTTTTAATAAGTCGACAGGAGCTTCTGCAATACTGCAAACTATTAATGGTTCTATTTCTAATGGAAGTTTTGGTCGTTCTGTAACTTTAAGTGGTGATGGTAATACTTTAGTTGTAGGAACAGAAATTGAAAGTGCTAATGGATTAAATAACTCAGGAGCAGCATATCTTTATCAAGATACAGGTACAGGTTTTACATTATTACATACTATTAAAGGAGAAAATGAAGACGATAGATTGGGGTATAATACAACAACTAATAATGATGGTACATATGTAGTAATTAGTGCTCATGGTCGAGATGTAGGATGTGGCTTAAATTATGGTAGCTTTTATAGTTTAATAAAAACACCTACGGGTTATGAGCAAGTAGGTTTACCAACTATTGGTGATTCTCCAGATAACTTATGTGGGTTAGGTATGGCGATGGATGCCTCTGGAAGTATTTTAGCTGTAAGTGAGTTTAACGACGATACTAATGGTAGTAATGCTGGTAAGGTTAAGCTTTATACATTTGTAGGTAACTCTCCAGAGATAACTTATTCTTCTCCGGCAGTGAAAAGCCAATTGTTAAGTCAGTCTTTACTTAATGTAAATGGAGATAGTATTATAGAAGAAAATGAAGCGAGTAATTATACAGGAGCATTAAATTTAAGTAATCTAGGTTTAATAGATTTAACAGACCTTAATAATTTTCCTTTAGTAACAAACTTGGAGGCTAGTAATAATAGTTTTACAAATCTTGATTTAAGTTTAAAGAACGAGTTGTCTACCGTACGTATTGAAAATACTCCTTCATTAACAAACATACAATTTTCAACGGCGTGTATTGAAAATATATATTTAAGCGGAAATAATTTTCAAAACTTAGATTTATCAAGTTATACTAATTTGGTAGATATAGATTTAAGTGATAATGATTTAACTACATTAGATTTAAGAAATGGAAATAACACTCAAATAGAAACTAGTATTTTTAACTTAACAAACAATTCAAACTTAACTTGTGTGTTTGTTGATAATGATACCTATTCTACTCAGAACTGGCTTAATAAAGACGGGCAAACTTTTTATGTTACTACTCAACAACAATGTAATACTTTGAGTACAGTAACATATAATATAGATGAGGTTAAAATATATCCAAACCCAACAACTAATAGTTTAAATATAGAAACGTCTTCAGTTTTAAAACAGATAACAATTTATTCAGTTTTAGGAACAAAAGTGTTGGAATCAACATCGAAAACTATCGATGTTTCTAATTTAAAAGAAGGTATGTATTTAATTAAAATAGAAAATGAAGTAGGAAGTATAGATACTAAACGTTTTATTAAACAGTAATCTTTATATAGTTTTAATTATTTTTTTAAACCTCGTAAGTATTATACTTACGAGGTTTTTTTGTTTTAGCAATTCGAAACAACCTTTCAGAAATTGTTCATGTTTTAAATCTTATTTTCAAAGTATTTTTAAATAAAAATAATAGTAATACAAAATTTAATTATGAAATTAACTCTAATCACTTTAAGCTTATTTAGCCTACTTTCTTTTTCTATAGTAGAGAATAATTTAGAAAAAAAACAACTCAAAACTGAAATTATAGTTGGTAGTAACTTAACATTAATAAATGATACAAAAGAAAAAATAAGTATCTATACCGGAACAGGTTTTGTGTCCTTAAATAAAGGATCAAGAACAAGTATATCTTGTAAAGTAGGTAAAGAAGTACGATGGGCAAACAAAGGAAAAAAAGGCGATGTAATTTTTAAAATAAAAAATGATATGTGTGGAAAAACCATTAAGCTATCAAAATTAATAGACTAAATAATTAATAAAATTTTAAAAATGAAAAAATTAAAAGTCTTAATATTTGTTGCATTATTATTTGTAAGCTGTAGTAACGATGATGATACAATCCAAACTCAAATCAAAAAAAATGAAGTAACAGTAGCTTTAAACCGTTTTGAAGTAGGTCAGGCTAAACTATTTAATGATGGAACTTTTAATGGAGTTACAGAATTTGAGTTTTACCTAACAGAAACTGGTCTCAACATTGATAATAATCAAAATTTTAGTGGCAATGGAAGTTTTTTATCACTTAGGTTATTCTCTGGAAATACATCTAGTTTAGAAACTGGGAATTATCTATATAATGATCAAGATTCAAATGCATTTATACTTAATCGGGGATACCATTTTCTTGAGTATAACGCATCCCTTGGCGATAATCAATCTGGAGACATAGATATAGAGTCAGGAAGTATTTCTGTAACTCTTGAAAATGAAGTATATACTATTACTATTAATTTAATAGATGAAGATGGTAATATGGTTAATGGATATTATAAAGGAGCAGTTGAAGAAATATTATAAAGCTAAATATCATTACTAATGATTAATTGGTAGTTTTTAATTAATCCCGTGAGTGTATGCTTACGGGCTTTTTATTTATAAACTACAGGAATAATTTCTCCCTTAGCTAAGCAATATTTTTCAATAAGTTCTTTAGAAAGTGTAGTAGTGTAATCTACTTCCTCTACTTTAAACCCAATAGATCTTAACTTGTCAAAATAATCTCGACCATATACACGAACATGATCGTATTGTCCAAATATTTTTGCGCGTTCTTTTTTATCAGTAATTGAATTGTCTTCAAAAGTAATTTCTCGATTTAAATCTTGAGGAATTTGTAGTATTCCAGTTCCGCCAGGTTTTAGTACGCGATATAATTCTGCCATTGCTTTTGTGTCATCTGGAATATGTTCTAAAACATGATTACATAAAATAAAATCATAGCTATTGTCTTTAAATGGAAGATTACAAATATCTGCTTTAACATCTGCCAATGGAGAAAGCAAATCTGTAGTCGTATAATCTAGATTATTTAATGTTTTAAAACGTTTGTAAAACGCCTGCTCAGGAGCAAAATGTAGCACTTTTTTTTTAGCCAAAAAGAAATCGGTTTCATTTTGTAAATAGAGCCATAGTAACCTATGGCGTTCTAAAGATAAAGTAGAAGGAGATAATACATTATTGCGTTGTGTGCCATAACCATATGGTAGAAATGTCTTAAAACTTTTACCATCTATTGGGTCTGTGAATTTTTTTCCTTTTAATAAAAAAGCTAAAAACGGACGAATAATATAGCTAAACCTTATTAATAAAGGTCTTGGAATAATATTAAGTATGAGTTTAAAGAGATGCTTCATTTTTTAAAGCACTAATGCTTTCTGTCTAAACTCATCTTCTTCTGTAGAAGTAATACCTAAAGCGTCATAAATGTAGGCAAACGTAGATAATATCTCTGGCTTGCCATCTAAGATAGCTACGTCATGTTCAAAATGAGCGCTTGGTTTACCGTCTTGAGTTGTAATGGTCCAGCCATCTCTATGTTGTTTTATACGTTGTGTTCCTAGATTTATCATAGGCTCAATAGCTACTACCATACCTTCAATAAATTTTTTACCACGACCGCGTTTTCCATAGTTTGGCATCTCTGGGTCTTCATGCATAACACGACCTAAGCCATGTCCAACTAATTCACGAACCACACCATAACCATGATCTTCACAATATTTTTGAATAGCATAACCAACATCTCCTACACGATTTCCTATTCTTAGTTCTTTAATACCTACATACAAAGACTCCTTTGTGACTTGTAATAATTTTTCTGTGTCTTTATCTATTTCTCCTACGGGAAAAGTATAAGCATGATCGCCATAAAATCCATGTTTTATAGCACCACAATCAATAGAAATAATGTCGCCTTCTACTAAAGGTGTGTTATTAGGAATACCATGAACCACTTGAGAATTTGGACTCATGCATAACGTATTAGGGAAATCATATAACCCTAAAAAACCAGGGATAGCGCCTTGATCGCGAATACATTGTTCAGCAATTTTATCTAATTCAAGTGTTGTTACTCCAGGTTTTACAGCTTTAGCAACTTCTCCCAAAGTTTTAGAAACGACCAATGCAGCTTCTCGCATTAATTCTATTTCTTCTTTTGTTTTTACTATAATCATAATGTCTTAAAATCGAAAAAATCCTTTTTTCTTCTTCTGCTTTAATTTGGGTGTTTCATTTGTAAGCATCTGATATATTTCTCCCCAACCAAGAATACCGCCAATGTTTCTATCATCTATAAATAAATCGGCATGAATTTTACGGCTTACATCTTCAATGGAATCTTCTTCAGGAAAACTTCTATTAATAGCATAAAATTCAATGCCATTAGTTTTACAAAATTGAACAGCTTCATTTAATTTTTTGCCATGACGATAAGTCCATAGTATTAAACGATGTCCATCTGCTTGAAGGCGTTTAAGGGTTTCAAAAGCAAATAATCTTTCTTCTCCTATACCTGGATATGCATCTTCCACAATGGTGCCATCGAAATCTACAGCAATAATTAAGCCTTTAGAAATATTCATTTAAATAATAATAGAGAGCAAAAATACAATAATAAAAATTTAAACTAAAGACTCTTGAGTCATCACTTCTGGTTTCTCAATTCCAATTAGGTTTAAAATAGTAGGAGCGATATCTCCTAAAACACCGTTTTTTATAGTTTGTAATTCTTTATCTATTAAAATAATAGGAACAGGATTGGTTGTGTGAGCAGTATGAGGCGAACCATCAGGATTAATCATAGTTTCACAATTACCGTGATCTGCAATTAATAGTGTGGTATAATCTTTTTCTAAAGCATTTGTAATTACTTTTTCTACACATTTATCAACAGCTTCACAGGCTTTTATTGCGGCAGACATAGAGCCAGTATGTCCAACCATATCTCCGTTAGCAAAGTTTAAGCATACAAAATCAACATCTCCTTTTTGTAGTTCGGGTAATAAGGCCTCTGTAAGTTCGTAAGCACTCATTTCTGGTTTTAAATCATAGGTTGCTACTTTAGGTGAGTTTTTTAAGATTCGAGATTCGCCTTTAAAGGGTTCTTCTCTTCCTCCTGAAAAGAAAAAAGTAACATGTGGATATTTTTCGGTTTCGGCAATTCTTATTTGTGTTTTATTATTTCTCTCTAATACTTCGCCTAAAGTTTCTGTGATATTATCTTTATTAAAAATAACATGTAGATCTTTAAAGTTTTCATCATAATTAGTCATTGTTACATAATGTACATTATCTAACTTTTTCATTTCATATTCTGGAAAATCTTGCTGAGTTAGAGCATTCGTTAATTGACGTCCGCGATCTGTTCTAAAATTAAAAAAGATAACAACATCTTCTTCTTGAATGGTTCCTATAGGGTTGTCTTTAGCATCTACTTTAATAATTGGTTTTATAAATTCATCGGTAATATTTGCATCGTAATTTTTTTGAATACTTTTAGAAAGATTATTAGATAAATCACCAGTGCCATTTACAAGAGCGTTATAAGCTAATTGGATACGTTCCCAACGATTGTCGCGGTCCATGGCATAATAACGACCAGTAATAGATGCTATTTTGGCATGCTTATCTTTAATGAAATGCTCCATATTTTCAATAAAACCTTTTCCAGAATATGGATCAACATCACGTCCGTCTGTAAATGCATGTATAAGGGTTTTTTCTAACCCATAATTTTCGGCAGCTTCAATTAGACCTTTTAAGTGGTTAATATGCGAATGCACGCCACCATCACTTAGTAATCCTAAAAAATGAACAGTTTTATTCTTCTTCTTTGCATATTGAAAAGCATTTTCTAATACGATTTCTTGAGCCAGAGATTTATTTTCTAAAGCCAGATTAATCTTAGCTAAATCTTGATATACAATACGTCCTGCTCCTAAGTTCATATGTCCAACCTCACTATTTCCCATTTGACCTTCTGGAAGACCTACATGTAAACCATCAGTTCTTAATTGAGCATGAGCATATTTTTGGTATAAACTATCAATAAAAGAAGTGTTGGCATTATCTATAGCGGAAACTTTAGGGTCTGGACTTTTTCCCCAACCATCAAGTATCATTAGAATAACTTTTTTGTTCATTGTTCTATGTTTAGTGAGCAAATATAAAAACTAAAGTTTCTAAACGATAGTATAATACCATATAAAATAACGAAATCGTTTTAGTTGTTTTATTAGTGTAAAAGGCTAAATAACAAAAAGATAAAGTAAAAATAGTAGTCTGAAAAATATAAAATATTAAACAATTGTTATCTGTTATTCGAGATGGTGTTATGAGTTTTTCTATAATTAGCAAAACGTTAACATATTTGTTTCCAAATAGTTAAAAAAATGTTATAATCTGTTTTTATGTGTAACAATTAATTAAACAAGTCGTCTCTTTATTATAATCAAAAAAACAAATCATATAATCAATTAAAACATTCATCATGAAAAAAACAATCATTATTTCAGCAATTGCATTAAGTTTCTCAGTAGCAAACGTAAATGCAGACACGAGTATTTCTGATTACAATAATTACGGAATTGAATCTGTTTATGAGGTAAATTCTTTTTGTACAGCTATAGCTAAAGGAGATATAGAAACAGTAAAAAAACTAATTAAATTAGGGGAAAATTTGGAAAGAAGATCTAAAGGGATGACTCCAATTATGTATGCAGCAAAGTATAATCGTGTAGAAATTCTAAAACTTTTAATAGATAAAGGAGCAGATATAAAAGCTAAGTCTAGTAAAGGGAAAACGGCATTGTCTTATGCAAAGGCATCTAATGCGAATGAAGCGTACAACATTATCAAAAAAAAATTGAAAAAAAAGTAAAATAGAATCTATTGATTTTAAACAAAAAAGCCTTGTTATTATAACAAGGCTTTTTTATGTTACATTTTAAAAGAGATTTATTGACGTCTGTATTTTTCTATGGCTTCTCTAATATTTTCTATTCTATTTTCTGGATCTGGATGTGAGCTTTGAAATTCAGGAACTCTATTTGGGCCAGCGGCATCTTTTAAAATCTGCATAACGCCTATCATTTCCTCAGGATCATAACCAGCACGCATCATAAATCGCACACCTAGTTCATCACTTTCTAATTCATCACCACGGCCATTTTTTAATAATGTTCCATTTCCTATTTGACTAACTAATCCACCCATATCTGCACCAACAGATCCAGCAGTACTTAAACCTTGCCACATCTTGCTATTTGCAATACGCTCAGCAGAATGCTTACCTAAAACATGACCAATTTCATGACCTAAAACTCCTGCTAATTGGTCTTCATTTTTTAATTTTGAAAATAGCGCATAAGTAATGCATATTTGTCCTCCAGGTAAAGCAAAGGCATTAATTGTTCTTTCGTCCGCTAATAGATGAAAATCATATTGATATGGAGTGTCTTTAGCAATACTATTATTTACTAATTTCATGCCTACTTGGTCTATCAAAGCTTGGTATTGTTCATTTGGATATAAACCACCATGTTGATTTGCCATTTGATTAATACTGGCTAATCCCATTTGAATTTCTTCATCTGGAGTCATAGAAATTGCTTGTACTTTACCAGTATAAGGATTTGTTTCTCTACTCATATAATGTTTAATTACAAAAAAGCCAGCAATTGCTAAACCTATTAATAATCGCCCTTTAAGTCCACCTCTTCTCATCGTTAGTTAATTTTAATTAATGTTTTAAAGTTACAAAAGTTCGGGATTAATATCTAAAATATTTTCTTTTGTATACTGATTTATAAAGTCTTCAGAGAAATTTTTACTACCTAGTAAGTTGTCTTTTTGTAGTATTTCTGAAATATTTAGTTTTTTATATGCTTTTAGGTAATCTTGAGAAAGTGGTTTGTAACTATAATGCCATGGTTCGTATTTAAATCCTTTTCTATTAGGTAAATCTGTATATACTAAATAGAAACCATAAGTATTTGCATGTGTATCCATCCATTCTTTTAGTTTGCAAAATGCACCATTATTATGAAAATTATTGGCTATCAATACTCCTCGAGGCTGTTTTACATTTGTCTGGTAGATGTCAATGTCTGTTCCCCAATGGTGTCTTGATGTTCCTGGTATAGTAGAGTATTCTATGATTTTTTTAATGTTTTCTTGAGTTGAAAGTCCGTTATTTTTATTTTTTTTGAATTTTCGCTCCCAAATACGTTTTTGATGAGCATAACTTCTATAGCTAGATACTGCCCCAATTTTGATATTGCTTTTAAAGGCTTCTGCTTGCATTTTTTTAAAAGCAATATGAGCTTCTTCTCTTAGTTTATAACCTTCTCCATAAAGTACTGGATTTCCTTTTCCTATTAATTCTTCTGAAGAAATTAAAGTGTTGGAAATAATTGTTTGAGGTAGTAAAGAGATTAGAATACCTGCTAAGCTTGATTGTTTTATAAAATGCCTTCTATTCATATTAGTTTATATATTACATAATGTGTGCCAATTTTTGAGATGCGAAAGCATCTCCATTAGTTGTAAAGTGATTACAATTGTACAAGTTTAAATCTATAATACTAACATTATGTGATTAGCATTTTATATTCTTTTCTTTTATAAGTAGAGCTCTGAAAATTAGATGATTACTTTTTAAAATGATTTTTTTTGAAACTCATATATAACATTAATTTTAGGCTATCTCTACCCTTGTTCTTATTCTTAGGTATGGGTTTTCTATTTTATATAAGTTTGCAGGCATACCGTCATAGATATTTTGGGTCACATATTGTAATTTACATTTTTCAATGACTTTAAGTGATGCCAAATTATTAATATGAGCATGAGCGTATATGGTTTTTAATTTTAAAGTTTCAAATCCATACTTTATAGATGCTTTTGTGCTTTCTGTAGCATAACCATTATTCCAGTATTTTTTATAAAAGCGATAACCAACTTCTACAATATCTTCTTTTGGATGATATTTGAGTCCGCACCACCCTAAAAAATCATTGGTTTGTTTATCACAAACTGCCCATCGTCCCATCTTATATAGTTCATATTGTTTGTATTTTGAAAGAAAATCTTTAGCTTCTACTTCAGAATTAAAAGGAACATCTCCTGTATATTTTATAACATCTTCATCTAAATTCATTTGGTAAAAATGAATCGCATCATCATTAGTGAATTCTCTTAAATATAACCTCTCAGTTTTAATTATAACTTTCATCTTTCAAACTTAATGATTTTAATTATTTTTACTAAAAATAAAAAATGCCTTTTACCTTTAAAATTATTGAGCCTTCTAATATTAATTCTATTATTCCATTAGTTCAAAAACTTAGCAATAATAAAAACTCTGATGCTGTTTTAAAAGAACGTTTTGCTGAAATGATAAAACAAAATTATGAATGCGCTGGCATTTTTGATGATGGTAAATTAATTGGTATAAGTGGTTTGTGGTTTCAAACTAGGCATTATTGTGGGATGTCTATGGAAGTCGATCATGTATATATTGAAACTGAATATCAAGGAAAAGGTCTTGGGAAACAATTTTTTAAATGGTTGTATAATTATGCTAAAGAAAAAGGTTGTACTACTTCAGAATTAAATACTTATGTTCAAAATTATCCGTCACATAAGTTTTATTATAATGAAGGCTATGAAATTTATGGCTATCATTTTTATAAAACATTATAATTAATAGTTTATATAAATCCAGCCAGAATAATTCTTATTTTCTTCTGTTAATTGTAGCACATAAAAATAGGTTCCAACTGGGAGTTTGCTTCCGGAGCTGCCAACAATTTCTTTGTTTGAGACCCCATTGAACGTGTTTTTATAATTTGTAGCATCATAAACGGTTCTTCCCCATCTATTAAATATTTTTAAAGTATTTTTAAATAATTCAACACCTTCAATTACAAAGAAATCATTTAGATCGTCACCATTAGGACTGATTCCATTATATACCACAAGGCCGTCACTTCCTATTAAGGCTCCAAATGTTATTATTTCATAATCATTTGGTGTAAATTCAAAAGAACTTATTGTGCCATTATTTAAGTCTCCAGTTATAGCTGTATTACCTAAGTCTAACCATTTGTTTTCTGCTATACTCCATCCAACAACTCTTAAGTTCATTAAATCATTAACTAAAGAAGGTATTTGACTTTCTTGATTCCAAGTTAATGTAACTAATGTTTTTTCTGTACCGTTAAAATCCCAAAACTCTTCTTTGCTAACTGCATTAATTATTGTTTCAGAAATGTTAGTGTCAAATGATTGAGAAAAAGTAGATGAGAAATTAGGGTCTTCGTTAAAATAAGCAGCTTTAAATTTAGGTCTGTTGGATTGAAATGGAGTTATTAATGGCCTTAACTTATTATCTTGTCCAATAGGGAATCTAAAAGAATCATCACCTGTATATGATGCATAACCATCAGTTAGTCTTAGATCATTTTCTAAAGCATAAATAGAATTGTTTAAATAGTCTAATGATATAATAGAATTGTTTCTTGGTGTAATAACGTCTCCTGTTATATAACTCAAAGTATTAGAAACTTCTGTATTTATATCAAGATACAAATCATTATCTACAGCAACTTCCATATCGAAGAATCGTGGTATTTGAGAACCAGAGACAGACAAAGAGTTGTCTTCATTATAAAAACCAGCTAACCCTAAATTTTCGTTAAATGTTCCATCA
The DNA here is from genome assembly GCF_947500325.1 of uncultured Lacinutrix sp. GTDB lineage: Bacteria > Bacteroidota > Bacteroidia > Flavobacteriales > Flavobacteriaceae > Lacinutrix. The sequence goes on along the minus strand of NZ_CANMRQ010000008.1, from coordinate 128,426 downwards.
TTAATTAAATCTATATGGAAACCCATTTCACCTTGATTGTGTATTTGTACATTTCCAAAATTATGAAACGCCTGTTGAGCAATACTTACTTGGAATAATAACAATACTATATATTTTATAACTTTCATATCGTCGATTTATTTATATGCAGTAAACATTACTAGTAAAGCTTCATTGTTAACATCCTCAGGCTGTACATCTACTAAAGCATTACCATTATTAACTGTAATCACGCCATCTGTATAATTAACATTAATAGTAAAACCATCTGCAGTAAAGCTATTAAATGCGCCTTCAATTTTACCTAAGCTACTTCCGTTTTGATCTCCATATCTTATACCAATACAGTTTGTGCTGCTTGCATATCTTGAAATATCATTAATAGAATTTCCATGACCTCCAACAAACATTGCTTGTTGAGTTAACGTACCTCCAATGTTTCTAACAAAGCCATTCATTGTTCCATATGAGTTATCTATGCCTCTATCATTATTGCCAGTACCATTATCACTATCAATATTTAGGCTTTCTACATTTGCATTTGCAGTAAATGTTACTTGAGATGGTTGAAACGGAATCCCAGTTACGGTTGTTACTCCTTCACTAGAGATAATAAAATAGCCAGTATATACTGTAGGACCTAAATATGCACCTCCGTTAGCACCAACTTCTATTTGATTGTCTGTTTCTGCTCCAATTACTTGAGCTGTAACTGGAATTCCAGCTTCATTGTTATATGTTATTTCTCCAGTTGGACTTGAGTCATTTTGAGATAACGTAGTATTACTTTCAATTATGTCTGTAGAAGTACCACTTGCACTTTCGTGGGTAGCAATAGTGTTACCAGTTGTTACAGTTTGAGTAACTTCCGAATCAATATCTGTTAGCGGTACATTTAATGTACTTCCTGCATCAGTTATAGCTAAGTTATTACCAGAAACTTCAAAAGTTGTATTGTATTCATTAGTACTATCATTATCATTATTAGTAGGAATTGTAATCGAAAGGTCATAATCATTTCCATTTGGAGTTACAGTTACAGAGCCGTCTGTAGATTCTACAGTTTGAATTTCGTTAGTCGCATCAGCATCAGCATCATTTACATTTAAGTTTAATGTTGAGCCGCTTGAAATTGTAATATTACCAGGAGAATTATTTGATGAAATATTTTGAATTTCGTTAGTAGAATCATTATCATTATTGGCAGGAATACTTACAGATAAATCATAATCGTTTCCATTTTGAGTTACAGTTACAGAACTATCAGTAGATGCTACTGTTTGAATTTCATTAGAAGCATCATTATCATTGTCTGCAACAGAAATAGTGCCTCCACCATTAGATAATGTTACATTAGTACCGGTTTGCGAAAGTGTTTGGATTTCATTAGTGCTATCATTATCGTTGTTAGCAGGGATAGTAACAGATAAATCATAATTATTTCCAGTTGGTGTTACTGTTACCGAAGCATCTGCAGATGCAATTGTTTGAATTTCATTAGTGCTATCATTATCGTTATCTGCAACTGAAAATGTTGTAGATAGATTATCTTCATTTATATAGGTAACAGTTAAGTTTCCATTATCTGTTATTGTAGTAGTCGTTTCTAAATTAGTAACATCTATAGTAACAGGTGTGCCATCATTATTATCGAAAGTGTAAGAGCCATCAGGATTAGCAGTTAAAGATGCTTTATTTACTGTGTCTACTGTTCCATCAGGTTTATTTAAGCTAAAAGTTCCATTATTGTTCTCTACTAATGACATGTTATCAACATAAGACTTTGGTGTAGCATCACTAGCACCAGTTGGAGTTCCTAAGCCAGTAACTGTATTATTACTCATGTCTAGATTTCCTACCATTGTGTCTCCAGTTACATTTACATATCTTGGATCATAAAGTGCTGCATTAAATGGATCGATTGGAATCCAAGTAGCAGTATCTCCATCATAAATGTAAGTTGCTCCTACTTGAGCAGGATCTGGAGCACTACTATTTACAACATAAATATCTCCTTCTTGCGGAGTACCTCCAACTTCAATTGGTCCAATGTCAGATGTTGATGTTGTTGGTCCAGTATAAACATTACCTATAGGAATAGTAACATTTCCACTAGGGTCTGGAGTAATATTATTAACCGTAGCGACTCTTGTTCCATAAACCCACTGAGTGCCGTTCCAATATATCTCATCATTAGTATTAGCTCCATTAGCAAACATAGGTAGTGTAATTTGTCCAGTTAAATCTACAAGGTTACCTGGAGTTGCAGGATTAGATAAGGATAACTCTGTTCCGTTTAATGAAATATCTTGTAATTCATTTGTAGCATCCGTATCTAAATCTGAAGCAATATGACTTGCAATATCTGCGGCATTAGTAGTTATGCCCGTAGCATTAGTTGCTATATCTGCTGTGTTTGTTGTAATATTTGTTGTATTAGTAGCTACAGCTGCACTTTCATCAAGCGAAGATAAATCTGTGATAATAGTACCTCCAGCATCTGTAGTTTCTAAATTAGTTCCATTTAAAATAATAGTTTCGTTAAGTTCATTACTACTATCACTATCATTGTCAGCCACAGAAATCATTCCGCCACCATTAGATAAGGTAATGTTATTACCAGTCTGCGTTAATGTTTGGATTTCGTTAGTCGCATCTGCATCTGCATCATCTACATTTAAGTTTAATGTTGAACCACTTGAAATTGTAATATTACCAGGAGAATTATTAGATGAAATGTTTTGAATTTCATTAGTTGCATCATTATCATTGTTAGTGGGAATAGTAATAGATAAATCGTAATCATTACCATTTTGAGTAACCGATACAGAGCCATCAGAAGATTCTACAGTTTGAATTTCGTTAGTTGCATCTATATCTAAATCGTTAGCAATATGATTATTTATAGCAGTTGTATTTGCAGTAATATTAGTAGTATTTGTAGAAATGTTGGTTGTATTAGTAGAGATATTAGTTGCATTAGTTGCAATGTCCGTTGTGTTAGTTGAGATACTAGTTGTATTAGCCGTAATATCAGTTGCGTTTTGAGTTATTTGCGTTTGTAAAGCAGTATCATCAAAAGGAGTGACACTTAAATCATAGTCATTTCCGTTTTGAGTTATAGTAACTGTATTGTCTGTAGATTCTACGGTTTGAATTTCGTTAGTAGCATTTGTATCTAAATCGTTAGCTATATGATTAGCAATATCTGAAGCATTTGTTGCAATGCCAGCTGCATTAGTTGCAATATTAGTAGTGTTGGTTGCTATTAAAGCTATGTTAGTTGCAACTTGAGCACTTTGATTTAATGAGGATAAATCTGTAGTAATAGTACCACCAGCATCAGTCGTTTCAAGATTGGTGCCATTAAGAATCACAGTTTGGTTAAGCTCATTAGTAGAGTCATTATCGTTATTGGCTGGAATTGTAATAGATAAATCGTAATTATCATTACCATCGTTAGTAACGTTTACCGAACCATCAGTAGATTCCACCGTTTGAATTTCGTTAGTGGCATCAATATCTAAATCTGCAGCAATATGGTCTGTAATATTAGTTGCGTTTGTTGCGATATCAGTTGTGTTTGTAGCGATATTGGTAGTATTAGTTGCAATGTTAGCCACATTTGTAGTGACTTCGGTAGATTGATCTAAAGAAGAAAGATCAGTAGTAATAGTACCACCAGCATCAGTCGTTTCAAGATTGGTGCCATTAAGAACCACAGTTTGGTTAAGCTCATTAGTAGAGTCGTTATCGTTATTAGCTGGAATGGTAATAGATAAATCGTAATTATCATTACCATCGTTAGTAACATTTACCGAACCATCAGTAGATTCTACAGTTTGAATTTCGTTAGTAGCATCAATATCTAAATCTGCAGCAATATGGTCTGCAATACTTGTAGCGTTTGTAGCAATATCAGTTGTGTTTGTTGCGATATTGGTAGTGTTAGTAGCAATGTTAGTAGTATTTGTAGTGACTTCGGTAGATTGATCTAAAGAAGAAAGATCAGTAGTAATAGTGCCACCAGCATCAGTTGTTTCAAGATTGGTACCATTAAGAACAACAGTTTGGTTAAGCTCATTAGTAGAGTCGTTATCATTGTTAGCTGGAATAGTTATAGATAAATCATAATTATCATTACCATCGTTAGTAACGTTTACCGAACCATCAGAAGATTCAACAGTTTGAATTTCGTTAGTAGCATCAATATCTAAATCTGCAGCAATATGGTCTGCAATACTTGTAGCGTTTGTAGCAATATTGGTAGTATTTGTAGCAATGTTAGTAGCATTTGTAGTGACTTCAGTAGATTGATCTAAAGAAGAAAGATCAGTAGTAATAGTACCACCAGCATCAGTCGTTTCAAGATTGGTACCATTAAGAACAACAGTTTGGTTAAGCTCATTAGTAGAATCGTTATCGTTATTAGCTGGAATGGTTATAGATAAATCATAATTATCATTACCATCGTTAGTAACGCTTACCGAACCATCAGAAGATTCAACAGTTTGAATTTCGTTAGTAGCATCAATATCTAAATCTGCAGCAATATGGTCTGCAATATTAGTTGTGTTTGTTGCGATATTAGTAGCATTTGTAGTGACTTCATTAGACTGATCTAAAGAAGAAAGATCTGTAGTAATAGTACCACCAGCATCAGTTGTTTCAAGATTGGTACCATTAAGAACAACAGTTTGGTTAAGCTCATTAGTAGGATCGTTATCGTTATTAGCAGGAATAGTAATAGATAAATCATAATTATCATTGCCATCGTTAGTAACGTTTACTGAACCATCAGAAGATTCAACAGTTTGAATTTCGTTAGTAGCATCAATATCTAAATCTGCAGCAATATGGTCTGCAATACTTGTAGCGTTTGTAGCAATATTAGTTGTGTTAGATGCAATGTTAGTCGCATTTGTAGTGACTTCAGTAGATTGATCTAAAGAAGAAAGATCTGTAGTAATAGTACCACCAGCATCAGTTGTTTCAAGATTGGTACCATTAAGAACAACAGTTTGGTTAAGCTCATTAGTAGAATCGTTATCGTTATTAGCTGGAATGGTAATAGATAAATCGTAATTATCACTACCATCGTTAGTAACGTTTACCGAACCATCAGAAGATTCAACAGTTTGAATTTCGTTAGTAGCATCTATATCTAAATCTGCAGCAATATGGTCTGCAATACTTGTAGCGTTTGTAGCAATATTAGTTGTGTTAGTTGCAATGTTAGTCGCATTTGTAGTGACTTCAGTAGATTGGTCTAAAGAAGAAAGGTCAGTAGTAATAGTACCACCAGCATCAGTTGTTTCAAGATTGGTACCATTAAGAACAACAGTTTGGTTAAGCTCATTAGTAGGATTACTATCTTGATCATTTATGGAAATAATAGTATCATTTCCATTTTCATCAGTATAAGTAAAAGTACCATCAGTATTTTGAGTTATTGATGTGACAGTTTCATTAGACATAACGTCAACACATAAGCTATTCCATGTGTTATTATTATATTGAAATAAACATTCTTCATCGGTATTGTATATTATTGCTCCATTTAGTGGAGTTATAGCATTCATTTCAATATTAGAAACTCTAGTAACAACTAATACTTTTTCCGTACTTTCTAGTTCAAGTATTGAAGTAGTATTTATGGTATTTGGGTTGTCTCCTATTTTTACTTGTGCAAATAGGTTGGCCGAAAATGCTAATGCTATTATTAATACTAATTTTTTCATTATAATGAGGCTTTTTTATTAAAATTATAATGTTACGTAGTATTAAGGGCATATAGCTCGATGCATAAAACATGTTATCGATAAAAGGTTGAAATAGTCGATGAAATGCAATAAAAATAAATGTGATAATAGTTGGTATTTAAGTTTTATTGTTAAATTTGCATCCGGAAATGCGAGAGTAGCTCAGTTGGTAGAGCGTCAGCCTTCCAAGCTGAATGTCGCCAGTTCGAACCTGGTCTCTCGCTCTTTAAAGCTTCATCATATAGATGAAGCTTTTTTATTTTAAATCATTAAGAGACGTGTTTGTTTCTATTTCATAGGGTTGCGTTTTATATTCAAAAATTCTAGCTTGTAGTTGCCCTTTTAATTGAATATCAGTCCCTTTAACTCTAAGCCAACTACCTTCACGTAAACCAATCACTGGTTGTGTATTGTATTGATGAAATTCTTTTATACGAGTTTCTCTTGTTTCTCCCATGTGTTTATTTCCAGGAATCGGGTCTAAGTAATGAGGATTAATATTAAATGGAACAAACCCTAATGTTTTAAAACTTGGAGGATAGACTACAGGCATATCGTTGGTTGTACTCATAGTTAAGCCACAGATATTACTCCCAGCGCTTGTTCCTAAATATGGAATTCCTTTATTTATTGAATCTTTAAGGCTATTTAAGCAATCGTTTTTATATAATTGACTAACTAATACAAAAGTATTGCCTCCTCCAACATAAATACCTTTAGCTTGTTTGATAGCTTCAGATGCTGTATCAAACTTATGTATACCAACAACTGTTTTATTTATAGCACTAAAAACATTAGCTATTTTGTTAGTGTACTCATCATGAGAAATACCACTAGGTCTTGCATATGGGATAAAAAGAATTTCTGAAGTATCCTTAAATAACTCTTCAAGCTCAGTTAACAAATAGTCTAATGGTTTACCTCCAAAAACGGTTGAAGTACTTGCTATAATAATGTTTTTCATTCTCTAAATTATTTGTTGTAAATTTATATAAACTATGTTTTTAACAAAAGTTTAAAGGAGTTTTTAATTTTCCTTAAGAATTGAAAGCCGTTCTTTACTATACTAAAAACGAACCAAAATGAAACAGCTCTTATTTTTCACAATGCTTTTTGTATCAGTGTTTTGTGTTAATTCTCAAAATGTTGAAAGTATTGAAGTCTCTGGAGAAATTATTGTTAGTGCTGATGATTTAGATAATGTTACAATTTATAATGAGTCGTCTAATAAAGGAGCAGTTACAGATTCTATTGGAAGATTTAAAATAAAAGTAGCGCTTAATGATGAATTACAAATATCTGCAATTCAATTTAAATCTTTTAAGACAAAAGTTACGCAAAATGTAATAGACTCTAAATTTTTAAGAATATACTTGAAGGAGCAAGTTAATACTCTAGATGAGGTTGTTTTATTGCAATATGATTTAACAGGAAATCTCGAAGTAGATGTCGCTAATGCAAAGGTTAATAAACCAGTATTAATGCCGAATCTAGGCGATGTTAGTGCAATAGAATTACCAGATGATCATCATTCAGGAGTAGATAATATTGCAATAGGCTCTCAAAATGATAGAATAAGATATCAAGCAAATGGAATGGCTATTATAGGATTATTGGTTGATGCTATTTTTAAAACAAAAAATAAAAAGAATAAGAAAAGACAAAATAAAAAAAATAAAATAGGGGTTAAATTTGAAGTGCCAATTTCTAGACTTGCAACTGTTTTTAAAAACGAATATTATATAGAGAATTATAATATTCCAGAACAAAAAGTTAACGAGTTTATTGTTTATTTAGAAGAGTCTAATTTTGATTATGCACTTTTAGAACCAAGTAAAGAAATTGAGTTAATAGAATATCTACACAATAAAAGTCAGGTTTTTTTAAATGAAAAAAGTGAGAAGAATTAAAGAGTATTACGTTTTAATCTTTTTCTTTTTTTGTACTGTTTTAAGTGCTCAAAATACAAAGCTCTTAGGAAGAGTAGAGGCAGAAGATAATCTAGAAAGTATCCATGTTATAAATAAAAGTAAAAACCTTTTTGCAACTTCAAATAAACTAGGTGTTTTTAAAATTGAAGCAGAAAAAAATGACACTTTAGTTTTTTCATCTATTCAATACAGACCTAAAACAATTATAATTACTCAAAAACATATAACTACAAAAACGGTAAAAGTAAAATTAGAACAATATGTCAATGAGTTGCAAGAGGTAATAGTTGGAAATACTTTAACTGGCGATTTGACAAAAGATATTGCTAATGCTGGAACAAAACGAGATATTAATTTTTATGATTTAGGTATTCCTGGGTATACAGGAAAACCAAAAACCCAAAGTGAAAGACGTTTACAAGAAGCTTCAGATCTTACGCCAAAAGCTGGTGGGTCACTTGGTGGGTTTGGGGGTTCTGTATCTTTGATAGCAGTTATCAATGCGATTTCAGGTCGAACTAAAATGCTTAAAAAACGAGTAGCCCTAGAAGCTAATACGGCTTTAATGTATAAGGTAAAATCAAGACTTTCTGAATCTTTTTTTAATGATAATCCTTTAGATGAAGACAAAAGAATGGATTTTTTCTATTTCTGTGCAGAAGATAAAGATTTTACAAAAAAATGCTCGGGTAGCGATTTGATTACTTTAGAGTTTATGAAAGAAAAATATATTAAGTATAAAGAAAATTTAAATTCTAAAGAATAAATATTAGTATTGGAATACTTTTTGACTCATTTAAGTAATTTTGTAATTGAAATTTTAATTCTATGAAATATATTAAAAGGTTGATTCTTTTATTGGCATTGTCATTTATAGCATATACTAGTATACATAAATATTATGTTAGCATTACCAAAATTGAGTATGTTAAAGAGAAGCAATCTGTTCAAATAATTACTCGCATTTTTATAGATGACCTTGAAAGGCTTTTAAAAGAACGTTATGATGAAAAAATCACTTTAGCTTCTAATGGAGATGAAAAAGAGATAGATAATTATATTAAAAAATATTTACTTTCAAAACTAAAAATCACTATAGACGAAAAAGAAACAGAGGTTGTTTTTATAGGCAAAGAATACGATGAAGATGTGGTGCAATGTTATTTAGAAATTGAAAATGTAGAGCGTATAAATTCATTTAGTATAACAAATAAGATACTATTCGATATATTTAACGATCAAAAGAATATTGTAAGAACGTCTATTAATAAAAGAAATAAATCTTTTATTCTAATTCCCGAAAACGATAAAGGAATGTTAAACTTCTAATAAAAGGATTTGAGAGACGTTAAAATTTGTTAATTTCAGCCCTTATTCTGAAAATATCAAATTAAAATGAACAAATTAAAGTACTATTTTCTTTCTTTTTTATTCGTTACTGTTGGTGTATTTGCGCAACAAGAAAAAAAAGAAAGACAGCAAGGTCACCAAAATAACAACAAATTCAAGCAGCTATACGACGAGTTCTCAAGTCCTAACATGTATCGTGCTGCATCTGGTGCTCCTGGATCTGCATATTACCAGCAGCAAGCTGATTATAAAATGGATTTAGAATTAGATGATGTTAACGCTAAATTATCTGGCTTTGAAACTATTACTTACACAAATAACTCTCCAGACGTTTTAAAGTATTTATGGGTTCAATTAGATCAAAATGTACGTGCTAGAGATTCAAAATCCCCTTTAATTAGAGGTAGTGGTATTTCACCAGCACAATCACCTTCAAGTTTTACAAGTGCCTATATGGCAGAACGTTTTGATGGCGGTTTTAATATTGAGGCAGTTAAAGATGAAAACGGTAAAGCATTATCTCACATGATAAATCGTACTATGATGCGAATAGATATGCCTCAAGCTTTAAACCCTGGTGGTAAATTTACGTTCTCAATTAAATGGTGGTATAATATTAACGATCATACAAAACAAGGAGGACGTTCAGGCTATGAGTATTTTAAAGAAGACGATAATAGAGCTTATGTTATAGCGCAGTTTTATCCAAGAATGGCTGTATATAGTGATGTAGAAGGATGGCAAAACTCTCAATTCTGGGGACGTGATGAATTTGCATTGCCGTTTGGAAACTTTGAAGTAAATATTACTGTCCCTGCAGATCATATTCTGGATGGTACAGGTGTATTAACGAATAGAAAAGAGGTATATACAAAGGAGATGATGAAGCGTTACAATAAAGCTAAAAAATCTTACGATGAGCCAGTTGTAATTGTTACTCAAGCCGAAGCTGAAGCAGCAGAAAAAAAGAAGTCTACTAAAAAGAAAACTTGGAAATTATATGCAGAAAATGTACGTGATTTTGGTTTTGCAACATCAAGACGTTTCATTTGGGATATGATGGCTGTTAAAATTGGGAATAGAGATGTAATGGCTGTATCAATGTATCCTAAAGAAGGAAATCCATTATGGGAAGATTGGTCTACAAAAGCCGTAGCAAGTACTTTAAAATCATACTCTCGTATGACGTTCGATTATCCATATCATAAAGCAATTTCTGTACATGCAAAGCAACAAGGTATGGAGTATCCTATGATTTGTTGGAATTATGGTCGTCCAGATAAAAATGGAAAATTTGGAGACAGAACTAAATTTGGGATGATGTCTGTAATTATACATGAAGTTGGACATAATTTCTTCCCAATGATTGTAAATAGTGACGAGCGTCAATGGACATGGATGGATGAAGGATTAAACACTTTTATGCAATATGTAGCTGAACAAGATTTTGCTAAATGGTATCCTGCAGCGTTATCACCTGGACAAACAGCATATCCATCACGTCGTGGACCTGCAAAAAATATTACGTATTACATGGGTGGAGATCAAAATTATATAGCTCCAATTATGACTAAAGGTTTAAATACATACCAATTTGGAAATAATGCCTATGGGAAACCTGCAACAGCATTAAATATTCTGCGTGAAACTGTTATGGGGCCAGAATTATTCGATTATGCATTTAAAGAATATGCTCAGCGTTGGATGTTTAAACACCCTACTCCAGAAGATTTTTTCCGTACAATGGAAGATGCTTCTGCATTCGATTTAGATTGGTTTTGGAGAGGTTGGTTTTATACTACTGATTATGTAGATATTGGAATTAGTGAGGTGAAAAAATACTATATCACAGCTAAGCCAAATCAAAAAGGATTAGACATGGCAAAAAGATCACGTCGTTTAGATGAAAATAACCTAGTATTCTTTGTTGAAGAAGGCAGTCCAGATTTTCAGGAATCTATGAAGAGTGAGTCAGCAGAAAGTATTACTCCACTTAAAACATATTTGATGGATAACTTTACGCCACAAGAAAGAGCAAATATGAAGCAACCTAAATTCTTTTATAGTGTGAAATTTGAAAAACCAGGAGGTTTAGTTATGCCAATTATTGTTGAGTATAAATATGCAGATGGAACTTCTAAAAGAGAAACATATCCTGCTCAAATATGGAGATTGAATGAAAATACAGCTAGAAAAGCTGTAGCATCAGATAAGGAAATTGTTAGCATTACTGTTGATCCAGATTTAGAAACGGCAGATGTAGACACATCTAATAATTCTTGGCCAAAAGAAGTTAAGCAAGGTGAGTTTGATAAATTTAAGAATAAAGTAAAAAACTAATATTTTAAATATTATAAAGTAAAGCCTACTCTATAGAGTAGGCTTTTTTTATGCTCTAATAATTGTTAATCAGTCGTTTATATCCTTGGGTTCGAATCTTTGCTAGCTATTGTGTTCATTATCAGTTGTAAGTTAAATTAGTGTTATTAAATTGATAAAAAAATTATTAAAAAAATGTCAGTTTCAAAATATTTTTTACTTCACACTGATTTTATTACATTAGCGTTCATTAAAAACTAATCAAACTAAAAATTTAATATGGAAGCAATGATGATTTATGTGCCAATTGCATTGGCGATATTAGGCTTAATTTACATGTTTATTAAGCAAAAATGGGTGATGAAACAAGATGCGGGAGATGGTAAAATGAAAGAGATTTCAGATCATATATATGAAGGCGCATTAGCTTTTCTAAGTGCAGAGTATAAATTATTAACCATTTTTGTAGTTGTAGTAAGTATACTTTTAGCTATTGTTTCATTTGTAGTGCCAACAACACATTGGCTTATTGTAATAGCTTTTATTTTTGGAGCAGTATTTTCGGCTTTTGCAGGTAATATAGGCATGAAAATAGCAACAAAAACTAATGTTAGAACTACTCAAGCAGCACGTACTAGTTTGCCAAAAGCATTAAATATTTCTTTTGGAGGAGGAACGGTAATGGGATTAGGAGTTGCCGGTTTAGCCGTTTTAGGATTAACAGCATTCTTTATATTTTTCTTTCACTTTTTTATGGATGGAGCTTGGACAAATACTGATGATATGACTATCGTTCTTGAAACATTAGCTGGTTTTTCATTAGGGGCAGAATCTATTGCGTTATTTGCACGTGTTGGTGGAGGAATCTACACGAAGGCTGCAGATGTTGGAGCAGATTTAGTAGGTAAGGTAGAAGCTGGTATTCCAGAAGATGATCCTCGTAACCCTGCAACTATCGCAGATAATGTTGGTGATAATGTAGGAGATGTAGCTGGTATGGGAGCCGATTTATTTGGGTCTTATGTAGCTACGGTATTAGCAGCAATGGTATTAGGAAACTATGTTATTAAAGACATGGGTGGAAATATTGGTGATGCTTTTAGTGGTATTGGTCCAATTTTATTGCCAATGGCAATTGCAGGAGTAGGAATAATTATTTCTATCATTGGAACAATGCTAGTAAAAATTAAAAATAACGAAGCAAAAGAATCTCAAGTAATGGGCGCTTTAAATGTAGGTAATTGGACATCAATTGTATTAGTGGCTGTTGCGTGTTTTGGTTTATGTTATTGGATGTTACCAGAAACAATGCAAATGAATTTCTTTGGTGAAGGTTTACAAGAGATTTCTTCAATGCGTGTGTTCTATGCAACATTAGTAGGTTTATTTGTAGGCGCCGTGATTTCTTCAGTTACTGAATATTACACAGGATTAGGTAAAAAACCAATTTTAAATATAGTACAACAATCATCTACTGGAGCAGGAACAAACATTATTGCTGGTTTAGCAACCGGTATGATCTCTACATTCCCTTCTGTATTATTATTTGCTGGAGCTATTTGGGCATCATATGCATTTGCTGGGTTCTATGGTGTAGCATTAGCGGCTTCAGCAATGATGGCTACAACAGCTATGCAATTAGCAATTGATGCTTTTGGACCAATATCTGATAATGCAGGTGGTATTGCTGAAATGAGTGAACAAGAGCCTATAGTAAGAGAACGTACAGATATTTTAGATTCAGTAGGAAATACAACTGCTGCAACAGGTAAAGGATTTGCTATTGCTTCTGCAGCATTAACGTCTTTAGCATTATTTGCTGCTTATGTAACGTTCACAGGAATTGACGGAATTAACATCTTTAAAGCTCCAGTATTAGCCATGTTATTTGTTGGAGGAATGGTACCAGTAGTATTTTCTGCGTTAGCAATGAATGCTGTAGGTAAGGCCGCTATGGAAATGGTAGAAGAAGTACGTCGTCAGTTTAGAGATATTCCAGGAATTATGGAAGGTACTGGGAAGCCAGAATATGATAAATGTGTAGCTATTTCTACTAAAGCCTCTTTAAAAGAAATGATGTTACCAGGTTTATTAACTATTGGATTCCCTTTAGTAATTGCTTTTGTTCCTATGATTTTTGGGATGGATAATTTAGCGATTGCTGAAATGTTAGGTGGTTATATGGCTGGAGTTACAGTTTCTGGTGTACTTTGGGCAATCTTCCAAAACAATGCTGGTGGAGCTTGGGATAATGCTAAAAAATCTTTCGAAGCTGGTGTAGAGATTAATGGAGAGATGACTTATAAAGGTAGTGACGCTCATAAAGCAGCTGTTACAGGAGATACTGTTGGAGATCCATTTAAAGATACATCTGGGCCATCTATGAATATTTTAATTAAGTTAACATGTTTAATAGGTTTAGTTGTGGCTCCTATTTTAGGAGGTCATACTGAGGAAGGAATGGCTATGGTTCAGGATAAGACAGAGGTTAGGCAAGAAATTAAAGTTGAAGTTAATGCTACAGACGATAAAAATGCAAAAGGTGTAGTAACTTATGCTGTAACTAAAGATGGAAAAACTGAAACGACTGAAGAAGTAGTAGAAGGAACTCTTCAAGAAGTAGAGTCTAAAGTAGAAGCATTAAAGGAAGATATAGAGGTTGAGGTAAAAAACTAATCTATCTATTTTTATAATTATAAAACCACGCTTTATGCGTGGTTTTTTGTTACTTTATGATATTAAATACGACCACTTATATATGTCAATATTTAAAAGAGATCCGCTGCAAATAATAGCATTTCAAAGCTATGGCACTAATACACATTTTTATATACGAGGAAGAGCTTTAGAGGATGAATCTATAGATTTAGAAAGTAAAGGCTGGTTTAGTTTATTAATCAATACATGGAAGCGTTTTGAGACAGATGAAATAAAACAAGCTTCATTAAATATTAAATTACCTAATGGAGTTGTATTGGAAACTAAAACCAATAATAAAGGTTATTTTAAAATAGAAGCGCAATTAGAAGGTTTAAAAAAATTAACTAATAATGAAGGTTGGCTATCTTGTGAAATTGCTTATAGTAATCTTAATCTCAATAGAAAAATTCAGAGAGAAAATTGTTTTGCAGCAGAAATTTTAATTCCGTCATCTAAAGCGCAATTTGGTATAGCTAGTGATATTGATGATACAATATTACATACAGGTGTGGTTTCTAAATTAAAATGGAGAGTATTATTTAATACCTTTTTTAAAGCTGCTAAAAGTAGATTGCCCTTAGAAGGAGCTGCAGAACTTTATCATTTATTACATAAAGGAAAAGATGGTAATAATGCAAATCCTATTTTCTACGTAAGTCATAGTCCTTGGAATTTATATCGCTATCTAGAATTGTTTTTAAAACAAAACAATTTTCCTAAAGGTCCTATTTTACTTCGTAGCTTTAGTAATATATTAAAGCGGAAATCTGAAAATGATAAGCCACAAAAGCAAAAAGAAATTATCAATTTATTAAAGACGTATCCAAGTTTGCCATTTATTTTAATTGGAGATAGTGGAGAACATGATCCTGATATTTATATTGAAATAGCAGAACAGTTTCCAAATAGGATTATAGCTATTTATTTAAGAAGTGTAAAACACAAAAAGAAAATGCTTAGGGTTGAAAATTTGCTAGAAAATTTTAAGTTAGTTCCTGCTTTACTAGTAGAAACAAGTGAACAAGCTATTATGCATGCTAAAAACAATGGTTTTATTTAATTAACTTTTAGTTTGTTTTTTAAAAGCTCATAAGTGTCAGAGAGATAAAAAGCACAAAGGTTTTTTATTCTTATAATAGTTTCTTGATAGTAGAACTCATCATTTTCATTAGTGCGTTCTAATAATTTAGATAGATTATATCTTTCAATATTTATGACCTCTTCTTCAAATAATTTAGAACTAGATATTATGCTTTTTATAGCAGCATTTAGATCATTACAAAATAATAAAGCAACTTTGTCTGCTATTATTTCCATTAACCTTGAAGTAATTAATAAATCTTGAGAGTTATTTGTTGTATTACTCTTGTTTAATGAGTTAATATTTAGTTTTTCTCCAATATCAATTATGTTTTGGCCTTTTTCTATAACATTAGAAGCTTTTTCTACTTTGTTAAATATTTTTGAGTACTTTTCAATATTGACAAAATTACCTAACATACCACCAATACTTCCTGCAAAAGGCAGTACTGTGAGTAAAACATTAATAACAGAAAAACCTTTTTCGGCAGCTCCACGCCAAACATCTGTTGATGTGATTTTTGAATGTTCAAAATAAATGTGAGCTAATTCTATAGCTATCAGAAATTTTAATTCATTAAAATTTAATTGTCTATCGCTGTTACTGTCTATAAAATCATTACCAATTATTAAATAATTAGGTTTTCCTTCTACTCCTATAATTACATTACTATAATTGGCTCTACCAATATAGCACTCAGGAGTGTTTATTTTTAAAGCATAACAAATGTTAGTAATGTCTTTATGTATATATGGGTAATTTGCCTTTGTTAGTTTATCAGAGAAAGCTATAACAGCATCATAATTTGGTTGCTTAATAGTCGCTATGTAAGTGTTTAAAGTATCAAAAAAGCCGTTAGCATTTTTAAAACATTCTGGGACAACATTTTTTAGAACTTGTGTTTTGTTTAGTTTATTATAATATTCTTCTTCATAATCAATATTATTATACTGCATATCTTTTAAATGCATAACATTGATTATAGTGTTAGCTTTGTTTTTGTAATTGTCAACTGTTTTTAAAGCTTCAATTCTTGATTGTAATAATGGTTGTAATTGAGCAAGTTTAATTAATGTTTTAGAGGTGTCTAGTTTGGCTTTCTTTTCAGACTCTAATATAGATTCTAAAATAGAAATTTTTAGTAATCGATCACTTTCTCCTTTTAAAAGATTTGTTTTATTTCCGGGTAATAGATCTGTAATACTGTCATCTGGTAATGTATCGTATATAGTGTTGTAAACTAAAATAGCTTTAGAGAAAAATGAGGCTTTAGTTAATGCTTTAGCATATTTTAAATTAAACTCAAATATGTGTTCTTCATTCTTTTCCTTTTCTAAGAATAATGTTCTAAAATAGGTTTGGTAATAGATACTGTTTTTTATAGCTGTAATGTCTTGAGTTTTGAAAAGCAGTTTAGATAAATCAAATTTTGTTTTGTAGCTTAATTCCCAAGAAATAACTATTTCTACTAGGTTGTTTCCAAATAAAGTTGAATCTATACTATGTTTCTTTAAAACATCGATTATAGGTTTTTCTTGTTTATCGTTTATTTTAAAAGACTCTAAATATTTGATGAGATCACTTTTTAGTTCATGGGTTTTTAAACTAGATTGTTTGTATTGAAAGTAATAAGCACGTGAGGCTAATTCTAAATATTCTGTTTTGTTATTGTAAGATTTAAGTAAGCAGTCTGTAAAGATGTCTAATCTGTTATTTGTAGCTTTAATTGCTGGAAGTATACTTGTGTAGTAATTATCGTTCATCAATTCAGTCAAGAATGTAAAAGAATCTCCAGAAACAGTATCTCTACCTATTGCTTCTTTGATTTTTATTTTTTCACTTGATATATTTATAGAGCTAAAACTGTCTTTAGTTGTCCCAATTAATAGTTTTTTAGTAGAAGTGAGTACAAAGTACCATTTAGTGTCTTTGGGGGTTTTAAGATCTTTTTTAAATGTGATACTACTAATGTTTAAAATAGCTAAAACATAATCATCATTATTAAGTTGATGAAATATATAGTTCTTTGTAAAAGGATTTGTTTCTTGAACAAAGTCAATGCCTTCTTTATTTCTTAACGCATATAAGCCGTCGTTTTGAGCTTCTAAAATATGGTTTTGAATGGCTTTAAAAACTTCAAGTTTTGATACCTCTGTTTTTAAAGGAATAATTGTTTCACTATAGTTGTCAAGTCTTATTGAAACCAATTCAGCAAAAACGGAAATAATATTTTCTTTTTGAAGAAAACGAAGTCTTGATGAAGTTAAGATATCTTTTTTTTCTTCGATATTAAAATCAATAATTAAACTATTTTCTTTAGATTTTAATTTATATGTTTCAATTTTAAAAGTTTCAAAAGAAGCTTTAATTATAGAGTTTAATGCTTTAAACGCGAAGAATGAGTTAACGAAAAGATAGGTTGTATTTTCTTTTTCATTAGTTGTTTTAAAAAAATTAAGCATAATTTGTGAAACTAGATTCGTTTATGCTACAAATTATAAGAAATATTTAAAAAAGACCATTAATTTCAGCGTCAATTTTATTCAGTATTAATCCTAAATCTTCCGGCTTATCTACAAAATCTAAATTGTCTACATCTATAATTAATAGTTTTCCTTTATTATAGCCATGTATCCATGCTTCATAACGTTCATTCAACCTACTTAAATAATCAATACTAATTGAGTTTTCATAATCGCGTCCACGTTTATGAATTTGAGCAACTAAATTAGAGATAGAACTACGTAAATAAATAAGTAAATCTGGGCCTTGAACAAATCCTTCCATAAGTTCAAATAGAGAAGAATAATTTTCAAAATCACGATTTGTCATTAATCCCATAGCGTGCAAGTTAGGAGCAAAGATATGTGCGTCTTCATAAATAGTACGATCTTGAATAATATCTTTACCGCTTTCGCGAATTTGCGCTACTTGTCGAAAACGACTATTTAAGAAGTAAACCTGTAAGTTAAAACTCCAACGTTCCATTTGATTGTAGAAATCATCTAAATATGGATTGTCTACTACGTCTTCTAATTGTGCTTCCCACTTGTAATGTTTAGCAAGTAATTTTGTGAGCGTAGTTTTTCCAGCTCCAATGTTTCCGGCAATGGCAACGTGCATATTATTTTAATTTAAGTTGGTATTGATAGAGTAATCCATCGGTGTAAATATAAAGGATTTCATTGGTTACCAAAAACTGATTTATTAACAAATTTTTAATGTCAATTGGTTTTATTACCTCTGTCTTTTTTGGGATATAAAACAAAGCATTATTCTTTTTTAAAAGTAGGTTTTCATCACTTTCTTTTATAGATGTATAACCAGTATTTTTAATTTTTGAAACTAAGCTTCCAAAATAATTATAATGATAGATATAATCATTAGTTAGTAACCAACAGGAATTATAATTGCTTGCTATGTCTATAACTTTAGTGGTAATAGGTAGTGTTTTGGCTCTAACAGTATTGTTCTTATAATCGTATAATTCTAATTGCATTAAATCTTGATTAAATATCCAAATAGTATTATCGCTTCCAGTAGAAACATGAGACACGTTTTTGTATGTGTCTATTTGGCTAAAATCTATTCTATAAATTTCTGCTAATCTATTATCTAGCAATATCACGGTGTTAAATGCTTTATAAAATATGTTTATTTTAAGAGGGTTAAAGCTGTTAGCCGATGTGATAGAGCCTAACTGTACATTGCTGTATTTTAGAAAGATGTTTTCTTTAGCCTTAATAAGAGTGTTGTTTTGCGTGTAAAATACTGTTTTAAAATTGTCTATACCAATAATAGAATCTGCATCAAAAGATGATTTGTTTAATAACTCCGTTTTAATAGCGTCTTGAGAGAATGCTAAATGGCCAAATAAAAACAGAATGTAATAGAGATACTTCATTATAGTTTGTAAAGTACAAAAATCAATCCACTTTTAGCAAACCAATTTATAACCAAAACCACGAACGTTAATAATTTGTATGGTTTCGTCTTGTTTAAGCTTTTTACGCAATTTTGTTATGAATACGTCCATGCTTCTTCCGCTAAAAAAATCGTCGTTACCCCAAAGTTTATTAAGAATTAATGAGCGGTTTAATACTTGGTTTTTATTTTTAGTTAAATGAAATAATAGATGTGCTTCTCTGTGCGTAAGTTGTTTCGGGGCTTCGTTTTTATATTGTAGTAATTGTTTTGGGAAATCGAATGTAAAGTCAGAAATAATTATTGTTTCAGCAGATTTTTGTGTTATACTGCGTTGCAATAAGTTTTGAATACGTACAATAAGCTCTTCAATGCTAAAAGGTTTTTTTAAGTAATCGTTACCACCAATATGAAAGCCTTCAACGACATCTTGAGTTTGAGATTTGGCAGTTAAAAAAATAATAGGAATTTCATTATCTATTTCTCTAATTTCTTTGGCTAGTGTAAAGCCATCTTTCTTGGGCATCATAACGTCCAATACTAATATTTTAGGTGTCTTAGTATGATATGTGTCTAGTGCTATTTCACCATTTTCACATAGTAATACATCAAAGTTTCTAGTTTCTAAACTTTCTTTAATTATCTGGCCTAATGCTGGTTCGTCTTCAGCTAAAAGAATAGTAGTCTTAGTATTCATTTGGAATAGTGATATTAAAAATTGTATTGTTAGATAGATCTACAGAGATGGTGCCACCATGTTTTTCTATAATTTTTTTAGTATAATATAGACCAATGCCAAAACCTTTTATATCGTGTGTATTGCCTTTAGGTACGCGATAAAATTTCTCGAAAATTTGGTTTGATTGTTCTTGAGTTAAAGAGTTTCCAGTGTCCGATATTGCTATTTCTACAATGTTTTCCTTTTTAGAGATATTCACTTTAATAGAATCACCTCCATATTTTACTGCATTATCTATAATATTATTGATTGCGTTTTCAAAGTGGAATCCATCAATTTTTGCAATGATGTCGTCAGGAGAAGTACTAAAACTTAATTCCTTTTCCTGTGTTTGCATTTGGTGTTTTTCTACTTGCAGATTTAGTAATTGTGAAATATTTATATTTTCTTTATTTAGCTCTAAATTATCACTGTCTAAAGTTGCAGTTTCTAAAAGTTTTTCTACCATAACATTTAACTTAGAGAGTTGGTTGGTTGATAGGTTTAAATATTTTTTTGTTTTCTCTTTATCGTCAATAACATTAAAATCTTTAATACTTTCTAATGCAACTCCAATCGTAGCAATAGGTGTTTTAAATTCATGGGTGATATTACTAATAAGGTCATTTTTAACTTCTGCTAGTTGCTTTTGCTTGTTTATAATGTTTAATAGATAAAATAAACAAGAGATAACGGCTAATACTAAAAGCGTAGATAATAAAATGCCAGATAAAATGCGTTTAAGAATAAGTTTTGTTTCATTTTTAAAATGAACATTTAAAATGCTGTTTTCAGGTAAAAACAAAGATTTTGATGAAGTAGATAAACCTTTGTTTTCTTCAGGTAAAGCATTAAATATTTGGATGTCTTTATTAGGATGATTAAAAGTAAGACTGTAATCTAAATTTAATGCTTTTCGGTTTAATTCTAATTGTAAAAGCGAATCTATGTCTTTTAGTTTTAAGGTGTCATTGGTGATTGAAAGTACCACTTTGGAAGTTAAAAATTCAAAATCAGGTTTTTGAGTATTATTACTTTTGAATTTAGAGGACTCAATTTGATTTTTTATGCTGTCTAATTTAAAAAAATGATTATTGTTATGTATTTCTTTGTTTAAAGAATCGGCTTCAAATCCGCGAATAATAGTAATGCCCTTAGGTAAGTTTCTAGAGATTGAATCAACCTTTTCTAATCCGTTTTCATCTATTTTTAATCCATTTATTATAGAGCTAAATTCGCCGCCTTCCTCAAAAAAATTGGCTTGGCTATTTCCATTTATAACAAAACCCATAGTGTTTTGTTTTGCTAAATTCTCATAATAGGTGTCTATAGAATTATCTAAACTAACCTGAACGTCATTAATAAGTTGCTGTTTATTTATTTGGTAATTTTTATAATTCCAATAGACTTGAATTGTTATTGTACTTATAATAACAAGTATTATAAAGTATAAAACCCACCTAAATTTAGTTGTATTCATAGGTCAAAAGTAAAGGTTAAATATATAGAAAACCAATCGCTTAACACTCGTTAACAGTAGTTAACTATAATAATTAAAATTCGTATTGATATTTGTAAGGAATTTAAACACAATCAAAAATGGAAATTTTAAAACAAAAACAAAATCACCGCATTAATAAAAGTAATGTGAGTAAAAAAATAGTAGCACTTTGCTTTGCTTTATTTGCTCTAAACGGTTTTAGTCAAACTAAACATTTGGATGCTCATAATAAACATTTAAGTATTCATAAGCAACATCTAAATAAGGGAAATGCTTATTCTAATGGAGAGGTTACCGATTTAAAAATTGAATTAAAAGTAGAGTCGCTTAAAGAACTTGAGAAATCTTTTAAAATTGATGATTTAGATGAGATTTTTACAGAAATAGATTCTAAAGGTGGTTTAGAATTTAAAATTACATGCCTAAAGAAAGAAGATGTCGAGTCTGGAATTACAAAACAATTGTCTTATAAGGTTACAGGTGGTGTTGAAGATAGAGAACAATTTTTTAAAAATGCAGAGAAAATTTATGAGGCAGCAAGGAAATACTATATAAATTAATAACTATTAAATATAATTAAAGATGAAACGAATAATATTATTATTAATAACATTTATTATTACAGGTTCTGTTTTTGCACAAGATTTTCAGGGTGTAGCAACTTATAAGTCTCATAGAAAATTAGATTTCAAAATGGATGATGCAAATATCGATTCTGAAATGCAAAAGCAGATTGCTGCTCAATTGGTTAAGCAATTTCAACAAGAATATACACTTGTATTTACAAAAGAAGAATCTATCTACAAGCAAAATAAAAGTTTAGCTGCGCCATCACCAAAACCATCTAGTGGTATTTCTATTACAGTATCAGGTAATTCAGATGTAACTTATAAAAATATAAAGGAGAATAGGTATACTAGAGATTCAGAAGTTTATGGTAAACGATTTTTAATAAAAGATTCTATAGAACCAAGAAAATGGGAGTTAGTAAAAGAGACTAAAAGTATAGGAGAGTATATATGTAACAAAGCTATTTTTAAAGAAAAATATGAAACTAAGACAATGACAACTGATGGTAATATTGAAACAGTTGAAAAAGATAGAGTAACTACAGCTTGGTATACAATGCAAATACCTGTAAATAATGGTCCTGGAGACTTTCAAGGTTTGCCAGGTCTAATTTTAGAAATTAATGATGGAGAATTGACATTAGTGTGTTCGAAATTAGTATTAAATCCTAAAGAAAAAGTTGATATTGTTGAGCCTAAAAAAGGAAAAGTAGTTACTCAAGAAAAGTTTGAAGCTATCATGGACAAGAAATCTCAAGAAATGATGGAGCAGTTTCATGGTAGAGGTAATGACGGTTCTAGATCTGTAATCCGTATTGGAGGGTAATTGTAAATAGCTAAATATATTTATGAAATTGATTTATAAAACAATATCGTTATTTCTGTTTGCTACTATAATTCAAGTACAAGCCCAAGTTGCTACTATCCCTTTTGAGTTAGATGGTTTAATGTATGTTAAGGTAAAAGTGAATGATAGTGATGAGGTGTTAAATTTTATTTTTGATACAGGTGCATCCGCAATAGTGTTAGATGAAACTAAAGCAAAAGAACTTGGGATAAAAGCAGATTATCAACAACCAGCAACTGGAGCAGGAGGAAGCGAAATGTATAATATAGCATTGTCACAAAAATTAATAGTAAATGATGTGGTGTTAAATGGGAAGCATATGGTTTTGGTAGATTTAAATAAAATATCTAAAAAGGCCAGTCAGAAAATAGATGGAATTGTTGGTGCAGATATTTTAAATGAATATGTAACTAGACTTGATTTTGATAAAGAAGAAATTGCACTATATAATAATGTTAAAGACGTAAAAAAATATAAAGAATATGTGTCAACAGATGTTGTACTTGGTTATGGTTTAATACCAGAAGTTGAACTTGAGTTTTTAATTGGGAATGATAAAAAATTTAAAGGGAATTTTCTTTTTGATTCTGGTGCTAATACAACTTTTTTATTGAACACTCCTTTTGCAAAAAAAAATAAAATAGAAACATTAATAGGGAAGACAATAGAATCTAAAGCAGAAGGATTGACTACCACTACAGTGTTTAAGATTGGTGCTGCTAAAAAAGTAAAATTTAAAAAATTTGAATTTGGAGAGATGCCAATAGATATAACAAACAGTGAATCTGGTGTAACAGCATCTCCAAATTACACTGGGATTTTGGGAATAAAAATTATAAAGAGGCTTAATACAATCTTAGATTATAGAAATAAGAAACTATATTTTAAAGCTAATAGCCAATATGTAAATGAATTTGAATTCCCATTAAGCGGATTCTCTTTAGTTAAAGAAGAAGGGAAAATAATGATTGAAAATGTGGTGAAAAATAGCGAGGCATATAAGAAAGGAGTAAGGGATGGAGATGAAGTCCTTTCTTTAAATGCAGAAATATCAAAAAACATAAAGAACTATAGGTGTCTTTTAAAAGAGGAAGGAAAAAGTGTAGTTGTAAAGGTGAAAAGCTTAGAAGGGAAAACGAAAGAAATTATTATTTTCTTAAAAAGATTGATTTAAGAAAACGAGAAGTTAGTTGAACAGAAAGAAGAGTTTGTTTAAAATCAAATTTTAAGAATAATTTAACGTATTTAAGCTAAACTTTTTTGGTCGTCAGTCGTCTTACAGTTATTATAACTGTAATTTTGAATAAATATCTAAGACACAAGACAATGAGATCAATAACGATTAAGACCATTTTAGCCTCTTTGGCTATTTTTACATCTGTATTTACGTTTGCTCAGGCAGATTTTCAAGGTGTAGCAACTTATGAATCTAAAACTACTATGGATATGGATGGGTTTGGAGGAAGACAAATGAGTCCAGAGCGAAAAAAAATGATAATGGAGCGTATGAAGAGTTTTTTAGAGAAAACATATACATTAACATTTAATAGATCTGAATCAACTTATGCCGAAGAGCAAAAATTAGCAGCACCAGGAGCGGGAATGGGTAGATTTGGAGGATTTGCAAGTAGTTTTACAGATGGTGCTAAGTATAAAAATGTTAAAGAAGCAAAAATTATTGAGGATAAAGAGTTTTTTGGAAAGCAGTTTTTAATTACAGACGATCTCACTGCTTTAGAATGGAAAATGACCGGCGAGACAAAAAAAATTGGTCAATACATGTGTATGAAAGCCGTTGCTATGAAACCTGTAGATGAAATGGATTGGTCAAATATGCGAAGAAGAAGAGGTAACCGAGATGGTAAAAAAGAAGAAAATAAAGGGAGTAGAAGTATTGCTGCAAAAGATGGTACAGCAAAAAAGATAAATGAAAAAGTAGAAGTTGAAGAAAAAACGGAAGATACAACTAAAGTCGATACTGTAGATTTAACCAAAAATCCTTTAGATTTAATTGAGACACCTAAGGAAGTAGAGGTAGTTGCATGGTATACAATGCAAATTCCAGTAAATCAAGGCCCAGGAGAGTATTGGGGTTTACCAGGTTTAATTCTTGAAGTGAATTCTGGTAAAACAACTATTTTATGTTCAAAAATTGTAATGAATCCTGATGAAAAAGAAGAGATAAAAAGACCTGCAAAGGGTAAAGAAGTAACTAGGAAAGAATATAACGAGATTATTAAAAAGAAAATGGAAGAAATGCGTGAAATGTACGGTGGTAGAAATCGTGGCGGTAGACGTGGTTTTTAATAAAAGTCTAATCTCATTTCTTTTAATTAATAAAATAACCAAACCAAATAATGAAAAACATTTTTACACTGTTACTTTTATTAGTGACAAGCACAACTATTGCCCAAATTAAATTTGAAGGCGTCGTAAAAGATAGTATTGGTTCTCCTTTAGAGCTTGCTAATGTTGTGGCAATTAATCAAGAAACTAAAGTCATGGATTCTTATGGTATTACTAATGATCAAGGGAAATTTAGATTGTCATTAGAAAAAAATAGCACCTATAATATACAGGTGAGTTATATAGGTTTTAAGACCTCGGAAGAGGTTTTAGAGACTAAAGAAAGCTCAATTTCTAAAGATTTTAATCTTAAAATTGATAATGCTTTGGAAGAAGTGGAGTTAGTGTACGAAATGCCTGTTACTATTAGTGGCGATACTTTAATTTATAATGCAGATTCCTTTAAAAGTGGTACAGAGCGTAAGCTGGAAGATGTGCTTAAAAAATTACCAGGGGTCGAAATTAATGATGAAGGCCAGATTGAAGTAGAAGGTAAACAGGTTAGTAAAGTAATGGTTGAAGGAAAAGAGTTTTTTGATGGAGATTCTAAATTAGCAACAAAAAATATCCCTGCAGATGCTGTAGATAAAGTTCAAGTGCTTAAAAATTATTCAGATGTAGGGCAATTAGGAGGTGTGACTAATAATCAAGATAATATTGCTATTAATATAAAGTTAAAAGAAGGTAAAAAGAATTTTTGGTTTGGTACTGTTACTGGAGGTGCTGGAGTAGCAGATAATAATGAATTATATATAGCGCAGCCTAAATTATTCTATTATAGTCCAGAGAAAAGTATAAATCTTATTGGTGATTTAAATAATATTGGAGAGGTAGCTTTTACTAGACGAGATTATTTTAATTTCTCTGGAGGTTTTCAATTGCCAAGTACTCAAAGTGGCACTAATTTAAATCTAGGAAATAATGGATTAGGTTTTTTGCAGCTTCAAAATAATAGAGCAAAAGATATCAATACAAAGTTTGGAGCAGCTAACTTTAGTATTTCACCAAATAAAGCATTAACACTTGGTGGTTTTGCTATTTTTTCTGGGAGTAAAATACAATTACAAGAAAATAGGAGTGTAGAATATATTAGTAATGATAATGACGTTATTACAAGGCCAGATGAAGACACTGCTAGTAACACAGAGCAAAAAAGTAACTTAGGGATGTTAAAATTGAATGCTAAATACAAGCCTAACACAAATAATCAATTAGACTATAATGTTTTAGGGCGTTTATCTAAGGAGACACAAGATCAAAATTTTGTATCCTCTTTAATAGGAGATATAGGTCAGGTAGAGGAGACTCAACCTTATAGTATTAGGCAGTCTTTAAATTATTATTATACTTTAAATGATAAGAATATTTTTGCATTCGAAGGGCAACATTTGCTACAAGACGAAGATCCATTTTATAATGCTGTTTTAGAAAATGACCCTACAAATAATAATTTGCCACCAGATATGCAAGATCCTTATGATATTACTGCTTTTGGCTTAGGGTTAAATGGCTTACAATCTAATTATGATGTCGCTCAAGAAAAAAGAGTAAAATCCAATCAGTTGGATGCTAAGGTTGATTATTGGAGAGTGTTAAATGCAAAAAGTAACATAAATTTTACTTTGGGTACAATTTATAGTAAACAAGACTTTAATAGTAATATTTTTCAAAATTTAGATGACGGTAGTGTATTTGATCCTACGCCGTTACCAGTTGTAAATGACGGTTTAGATACAAATGATACAGCTTATACCTTTAATGATGTCTATTTAGGGTTGCATTATCGATTTATAACTGGGATATTTACATTTACACCTGGAGTTTCTGCTCATGCATACACTTCTAAAAACACACAATTTAATGTAGAATATAAAGATGACTTTTTTAGGTTGTTGCCAGATTTCACAATGCGCATGCAGCTTAAAAAGAGTGAGAATATTATTTTCAATTATAGAATGCAAACGCAATTTACTGATGTGACTAATTTAGCAAAAGGCTTGGTGTTAAATAGTTATAATTCTATTTATAGCGGTAACCCTGAATTAGAAAGTGCAACGGCTCATAATTTAAATTTGGGGTACTTTAGTTTTAATATGTTTAACTATACTAATGTAAGCGCAAATATTAATTATACAAAAAATATAAATGGTATTAGAAATACCTCAAGATTTCCAGAAGGAAGTGTAATTACTCAGAGTTCATCGTTTAATTCAGATTTTGCAGATGAGAGTATAAATGTTTTTGGTAGGTTTCAAAGAAGATTTGGGAAGTTTAGAACAACTTTAAGAGGTAATTTTAACTATTCAAAATTTAATCAGTTATTTAATAATAGAGCAACGGTCAATGAAAGTTATATTCAGACTTATAATGTAGGGTTTAGTTCTAATTTTAGAAAAGCTCCAAATTTTGATATTGGTTACCGTTATTCTATTAATGATCAGCCTTCTGCTAATTCTAAATTCTTTTCACATGCGCCATCAGTAGAATTTGATGCCTTAATAGGAGATAGTTTTACTTTTAAAACAGATTATAGTTATAACGACTATAGAGATGAGGAGAGATCAATTAATACATATCAGTTTTGGAATGCATCCTTGTCATATAGAAAAAATGAAGATAGTAAGTTTGAATATGAGCTTAAAGCAACCAATTTATTAGATGCAAAATCACAGAGCACTACAAATTCTAATAATTTTTCAGTAAGTGCTACAGAGTATTTTATACAACCTAGATTCTTAACTTTTAGGGTTATATATAGTTTGTAATAGTAAATGTATTATTAAAAATGAAAGTGAATTTTTTTAAGACTCATTTTTTAATGAAATTGTTTTGTACAATAGCAAAACTGTAATATATTTGCGCTCGGTTTTGGGGAGATACTCAAGCGGCCAACGAGGGCAGACTGTAAATCTGCTGACTACGTCTTCGCAGGTTCGAATCCTGCTCTCCCCACAAAAAAGCTCAAACTTAGGTTTGGGCTTTTTTTTGTTTTAGATGTTGTTTTTTGGATTAGTATACTAGTAATAGTTATATGTTAGTGTGTTAATAAGGCTATTGTCTGTACTGTTATTTTTTATTGCATTTATTGGGTAATTGTCTGTATTGTACTCGTATATAAACGATTCTTGAGTTTTACTATTACTAACAATATTATTTGGAGATAATCTTATAAGGTCATTTGGTGAGTATCCTTTAATTAATGTGTATACTAATTTATTTGAATCCATAGATTCGGCAATTGGGTTTTTCTTGTCGTCGTAAGTAAAAGTATAAATGGTATTAGTTGTGTTACCATTAATAATAACTTCTTCGGCTCCTGTTAAGTTATTGTTATTGTCATATGTATAGCTTATGTTAGTTTTTGTAATGCTATTTTCTATGTAGGTGTAGTTTGTTATTTTTTTTAAATTATTAGATGCGTATGTGTATTTAAAAACACTTTCATTTAAAGACCTAGTAATAATATTGTTTTCAATGGTTATAGAATAAGGATTGTTGTATATGAAGCCAAAAGAAGTATAGGAATCTATGGTGTCATTATTGTATGTAATTACAATATGTGCTTCTTCAGAAACTATGGCAGTAACTTCTCTATTTAGCTTATTGTCATCTGTGTATTCGTATCTATAAGCAAAGTCATAACAGCAAGTGGTTGGTACTCTGTTTATTCTTTCTAATTTGCCATCAGCGTCAAAAATATAATCATAACTTCCATCATTTATTTCTTTAATAATAAGTATGTTTTCTGGTATTTCTATAATTTCATCTTGATCAGAATTTGTTAGGCCAGTATCAAGAGGTTCGTTATTGCAAGAAATGTAAAATATTGATAGAATTAAGAGTGTGATGCTTTTTTTCATAACAAGAGTTTCGTTTTTAGATTTATATAGCGATTATATAGATATAACACTAATACTGTTGAAAATCCTACCTTGATATAAAATATATTTCTTTTGGTAAACAAAAAAACCTTCAATTTTGAAGGTTTTTTATTGTGTATGTGGTTATAGATTATAGTCCAAATTCAGCTTTTACTTTTTCTATATAATCTAGCTTCTCCCATGTAAATAGTTCAACGTCTATAGTTAAATCGTCACCGTAAGGTTGGGAAAAAGTTTTGGTAACTGTTTCATTTTGTCTACCCATATGTCCATATGCAGCAGTTTCACTGTACATTGGGTTTCTTAATTTTAAACGCTCTTCAATCGCAGCTGGTCGCATGTCAAATACTTTTGATATTTTCTCAGCAATTTCACCATCAGTCATGTTAAAAGGGCATGTTCCATATGTGTCTACAAAGATTCCCATAGGTTCAACAACTCCAATAGCATAACTTACTTGTACTAGGATTTCTTCACAAACACCAGCAGCGACTAGATTTTTTGCAATGTGTCTAGTAGCATATGCTGCACTTCTATCTACTTTGCTAGGATCTTTCCCTGAGAAGGCGCCACCACCATGAGCTCCTTTTCCTCCATAGGTGTCTACTATGATTTTACGGCCAGTTAATCCTGTGTCTCCGTGTGGACCACCAATAACAAATTTACCTGTTGGGTTGATGTGGTATTTAATATCGTTATTAAATAGAGCTTTAATTTCTTCTGGCAATTGAGCGATAACTCTTGGAATAAGAATCTCTACGATGTCTTTTCTAATTTTTGCAAGCATTGTTTCGTCGCTGCTATCAAAATCATCATGTTGAGTTGAAACAACAATAGCATCTATACGTTGTGGTATATTGTCGTCGCTATATTCAATAGTTACTTGACTTTTGGAATCTGGTCTTAAATAGGTGATGTCTTTATTTTCTCGACGTAATTCAGCTAATTCTATTAGTATTTTATGAGACAAGTCTAATGCTAAAGGCATGTAGTTATCTGTCTCGTTTGTCGCGTAGCCAAACATCATGCCTTGATCTCCAGCGCCTTGCTCTTCTTTAGTGTCTCTATCTACACCTCTGTTAATGTCGTCACTTTGTTCATGAATAGCACTAAAAACACCACATGAATTGCCGTCGAACATGTATTCGCTCTTGGTGTATCCAATTTTATTAATTGTGTCTCTAGCTATTTTTTGTACGTCTAAATAGGTTTTAGATTTTACTTCTCCTGCTAAGACCACTTGACCTGTTGTTACTAATGTTTCACAGGCAACCTTGGAGTCTTTATCAAAAGCTAAAAAGTTATCAATTAAAGCATCACTAATTTGATCTGCTACTTTATCTGGGTGTCCTTCAGACACACTTTCTGATGTAAATAAATACGCCATATTTTCTTTTATGTTTTCTTATGATTTGACGAAAGCGTCCAAGGAAGTTTACACTGCCTTTAGCATTTTTTTATGAGGTTGCAATCAGTCAAATCCGTCCTCTTAATAGTTTAAGACTGCGAAAATACAAAAAATAAAGAATTTCAATTGCTAAAGTGTCTTAAAAATGATTAGCATGTTTTTGTGTAATTCATTCCGTTTCGAAAAAAGTAAAAAAGGACGTTTTAATTATTGTTTTCATAATTGAAATCAGTATAAATGCGTATATCGTAAAACTAAGCTATGTTGTTATCTAGCAAGGTATTGTTTAGTAACTTTATCTTTCTATTAAATTAAATTTATTATGCCACTACAACCAAAATTAACGCGTTTCAATCAAAATGTTTTGTCAAAATATCAAATTTATAATGGTATTTTTATGACGCTACCTTTTGATACAATTACTAAAACTGGTGTGTTGCTGCCTCTATTTCATGAAACATGTGAAAAAGGATTTAGAAATGGAGATAATCCAACAGTTATTGTTGAGACTTTTTTTAAAAAGTACCAAGCTAGACGAAGTGATAAAAGTCAAATTAATTTGCTCTTTCGTTTTATACAATATATTGAAAGACAGGTGGTTTTGTTTGATGCAATAGAAGATGCTGCTTTTCCTGTAGTTAATAATATGGATGGTATAGGGACTTTACGTAGTTTAAAAGAAAACGCTACAGCAGAAAACAAACTAGATAAGTTGCGAAAATATTTAGAGGAATTTAAAGTGAGAATCGTGTTAACAGCTCATCCAACTCAGTTTTATCCTGGTGCTGTTTTAGGAATTATTACAGATTTAACAGAGGCGATAAAGGAAAATGACTTGTTGAGAATAAATGATTTATTAGCTCAGTTAGGTAAGACTCCATTTTTTAAACATAAAAAACCAACGCCATATGATGAAGCAGTGAGTTTAATTTGGTATTTAGAAAATGTATTTTATCATTCTTTCGGAACTATTTACGATTATATTCAACGAAATATTTTTGATGGAAAACAGATAGATAATAATATTGTTAATGTCGGTTTTTGGCCAGGTGGTGATAGGGATGGGAATCCATTTGTGACACCAGATATTACCTTAAAAGTTGCTATGCGATTAAAGGATACTGTTATTAAAAATTATTACAGAGATGTTAGGAAGCTGAGAAGAAAATTGACTTTTGTAGATGTTGAAGATAAAATTATAGCTTTAGAAAAAGAGTTGTATAATATTGTTGTTCATGAGGCTTCAAACTTAACGTTAGATAGTTTTATTTTAGAATTAGAAACTATAAAAAATATTTTAGTAGAGAAGCATCAATCACTTTACTTAAGGGAGGTAAAGAGCTTAATAAATAAAGTGCATCTTTTTGGTTTTCATTTTTCGGCTTTAGATATTAGACAGGATAGTCGCGAACATGATAAAGTTTTTAATATTTTAGTTGATGCTCTTGAGGAAGGTGGAAGTGATATTTTTCCAAAAAAATATCGTGAATTATCTGAAAAAGAACAAGTTAAAGTGCTTTCAAAAATAAAAGGAAAGGTTGATTTGTCTATAATAAAAGATGAAGTTGCATATAAGGCTCTAAGTACTATGAAAGTTATAAAAACTATTCAGGAAAAAAATGGTGAACGAGCTGCGAATAGATATATCATTAGTAATAATCAAACAGCTTTAAACGTAATGCAGTTATTTGCAATGTTAAAGTTAGTGGCGTTTGAAGATGATTTAACTGTAGATATTGGGCCGCTTTTTGAAACTATTACAGATTTAGAAGTGTCGCATAAAGTTATGGAGGAATTGTATACTAATCCTGAATATGCTACGCATTTAAAGACTAGAGGTAATAAGCAAACAATTATGCTTGGTTTTAGTGATGGGACGAAAGATGGTGGTTATTTGATGGCTAATTGGGCGATATATAAAGCCAAAGAACGCTTAACTACTGTTTCTAGGAAGTACGGTGTTACCGTTATTTTCTTTGATGGTCGTGGAGGTCCGCCAGCTCGTGGAGGTGGTAAAACACATAATTTTTACGCTTCTTTAGGACCAACAATTGAAGATAAAGAGGTGCAATTAACTATACAGGGGCAGACTATTAGCTCTAATTTTGGAACTTTAGATTCTTCGCAATATAATATAGAGCAGCTTATTAGTTCTGGAATATATAATAGTTTGAGTGATGCAGATTTAAGAATGGTTCCAGAAAATAGAGTAGTTATGGATGATCTAGCAAAACTTAGTTATGAAACTTATGTGAGTTTTAAGCAGCATCCTAAATTTATTTCTTACTTAGAGCATATGAGTACTTTAAAGTATTATGCAAAAACAAATATAGGAAGTCGCCCGTCTAAACGTGGTAAAGCAGAAGGTTTAGTTTTTGAAGATTTAAGGGCAATACCATTTGTTGGTTCTTGGAGTCAATTAAAACAAAACGTTCCAGGTTTTTTTGGAGTAGGTACGGCTTTGAAATCTTATGAGGATGCAGGTGAGTTTGAAAAAGTGCAAAAGCTATTTAAAACGTCTAGTTTCTTTAAAACTTTAATAGAAAATAGTATGATGTCTTTATCTAAATCGTTTTTCGATTTAACAAAATACATGAGCGAAGATGAGGTTTATGGTGAGTTTTGGAATATTATTTATACAGAGTATGAAACAACGAAACGCCTTATATTAAAATTAACGGGTTACACTCAGTTAATGCAGGAAGAGCCAGCAGGAAAGGCTTCTATTAGTATGCGAGAATCAATAGTATTGCCGTTATTAACGATACAGCAATATGCGTTAAAGCAAATTCAAGAATTACATAAAGCGGAAGTTAAGGATGTAGAACAAATTGCTGTTTTTGAAAAATTAGTAACAAGATCTCTATTTGGAAATATTAATGCAAGTCGTAATTCGGCTTAATTTAAGAAGTTATCAATTAGTAAAATGCTTTTCTTTTAAATCAAAAATTGAAAAGGTTAAATAAAAAGCCTCAAAACTTTAAAAGTTTTGAGGCTTTTACTAGCTAAATAATCAAACCTTAATGCTCATTCATTCTAAAATCTGAGTAAGCATTCATGCCGTGTTCGTGACCATCAAGTCCTTCTAGTTCTTCTCTTTCCGAAACACGTATGCCAATAGTTTTTTTCAAGGTGAATAATATTATAAACGATGTAAATAGGCAAAATACTGCATAAGCACCAACGCCAGTTAGTTGGTATAAAAATTGTGTTCCGCTGGCTAGTTTTCCAAAAATCCCAACTGCTAGTGTTCCCCATATTCCACAAATTAAATGTACTGCTATTGCTCCAACAGGGTCATCCAGACGTAATTTATCTATTAATGCAACAGCAGCAACAATTAATCCGCCAGCGATAACACCAATTAAAATAGCATCAGTTGGAGACATTTGGTCTGCGCCAGCTGTGATGCCTACTAATCCACCTAAAATACCATTTAAAAACATGGTTAAATCATAGTTTTTATATGCTAAAGTGGAAATGATAAATGAGCCAACGCCACCAGCTGCAGCTGCTAAAGAAGTGGTAACTAGTGTTAAAGAAGTTAATTCTGGATTTGCAGATAATACAGAGCCGCCATTAAATCCAAACCATCCTAACCATAAAATTAAAACACCAGCTGTTGCTAGTGGAATATTGTGACCTAAAATCACTAACACTTTTCCGTTTTTAAATTTCCCAATGCGAGCACCTAATAACCAAACAGCTATTAATGCAGCCCAGCCACCTACAGAATGTACTAATGTAGAGCCTGCAAAATCATAGAATCCTAATTTATCCAACCAGCCAGCTCCCCATTTCCAAGAACCAGCTATAGGGTAAACAATTCCAACATATACAATAACAAAAATCATAAATGGACCTAGTTTAATGCGCTCAGCTACAGCGCCAGAGACAATAGTGGCTGCAGTGGCAGCAAACATACCCTGAAATAAGAAATCTGTCCAATAAGTGTAGCCTGTGTTGTATGTTAAATCTAAAGCGCCTTCAGTGTTTAGAGGAGCATCTAGGCCAAATCCTGCAAATCCTAAAAAACCATTAAAATCTCCTGGATACATTAAGTTGAAGCCTACTAAACAGTATAGCAGAAGTCCAACGCAAATAATAAAGATATTTTTAAATAAAATATTGATTGTGTTTTTTTGTCTTGTTAGTCCAATCTCCAAAAATGAAAATCCTAAATGCATAAAAAAAACAAGTGCTGTACAGATCATCATCCATACATTATTAGTTAATAATTCCATAATAATTATATAATAGGTAGTTAGTTTTATTTTAGAGTGTCTCCTCCTTTTTCGCTTGTTCTAATTCTGTAAACTTCGTTGATATCTGAAATAAATACCTTGCCATCTCCAACTTCACCAGTTTTGGCGGCTTCAATAATGGTTTTTACGGTGATATCTTCAAAATCATCATTAACGACGATTGATAAATAGCGACGTTGTATGTCGCTTGTGCTATATGAAACACCTCTGTAGACATGGCCTACTTTTTCATTTCCAAGACCAGTAACATCCCAGTACGAGAGAAAGTTTACGCCTACTTCATGTAGTGCTTTTTTTACTGCAGAAAACTTAGATTTTCTAATAATTGCTTCTATTTTTTTCATAAAAAACATGTTTTTTATTTCCATGATTCCAATGGCTGTTAGGTGGAAATTTTATTAATATTTAGTTGATAGTTAAAATTTATAAATCGCTGCTACAACAAAAGATGCTAGACTTTCTGTTGGTTTTAAATCGGTGTCAATGAAGATATCATCTGAACCGTTATCTAGTCTAAATTCTGGTTTAATAATTAGGTCTTCAATAGTATAACTTCCAGTTAGTGTTACAGTAATAATATTAGGATCGTCTGTAGTTAAGTTGCTTTGAGTTGCGAAATATTCGCTTCTTAATCCTAGCTTTAAAGAATTGTTAATGCTGTATTGTGGGTAAAGTGCTGTGCCGTAAAATCCTTCACCATCATTATCTGTATAAGCAGCATTAATACCAATAAAGAATTTTTTTGAAAC
This sequence comes from uncultured Lacinutrix sp., assembly GCF_947500325.1. Lineage (GTDB taxonomy): Bacteria > Bacteroidota > Bacteroidia > Flavobacteriales > Flavobacteriaceae > Lacinutrix. Next base: position 93,075 of record NZ_CANMRQ010000008.1, on the reverse strand, counting down.
ATCAAAACCGCCAGTATAGTCTATTTCGAAACCTAAACCTTCTTTATCGTATAATAGATTTAGAAATTGACCATCATATCCAAATTGTGCGCCAACTGCATAACTTCCATCGGGATTAAATTCGGTGACATCGGTTTGGTTAAATATGCCTAGCATTAAGCTAAAATCATCAGATATAGCAATGTCTGCTTTTATTCCAGTATGTGAAAAAGGGCCATTTGAAAAGAGATAAGAAGTACTATAATTAAAATTTCCTGTTGGAGCAATAACTTCGTAGCCTAAATAAGTGTTGAATTTACCAAAAGTCAATTTAGTATTCTCGCTTATATTCCAAAAAGCATATAATTGATTCAATATTGTGGCGCTAGCAGCTTCACCACGTGGTCCAAATACTAAATCTGCTACAGCTCCTACTTTTCTTTTTTCATAAGAAGCAATAATATTAGCCATTCCTAAAGAGAAGCCAGATTTGTCTGCAAAAGAAGTTGCTGGTGCAATTTGAGTAGTGTCGTTAGGAGCGGTTAAATTAGCTCTATAATAAGCATCAATACTACCTTCAAAACTGAATACTTTTTTTATAGGTTTTTCTTCAGGGTTTTCAGAAGTTTCTTGTGCAAATAATGCTGAGGTTGATAATAGCATGGAAATGTAAATAAATGATTTCATAAAAGTTCGTTTTTTGATTGATTGATGCTCAAAACTATTTAAAAAATATTATACCCCATAATAATTAGGGTTTAAAATAGTATTTTTATTATATTTTTAATTTTAACCCTATAAAAATTAGGGTTATATTTTTTTGATGATATTTTTTTAAAAATTCAATAATTAAAAATTTAATTATTCTTATTGATTTTTTATTTTTAATAAATATTATTCACTTAATTTTTGTTTTGTATGTGTTTAATTCATTAAAATATTTTTATTGGGCAAAAATTTTATTTGAAAATTTGATAAAATTGTACTTGTTAAAATGTAAAATTGTTGTTTTTGAAGACTTATATTTTCAATTTCGGAATAATGATTGTTGAATTTTTCTATTCAATTTCTTCATTATACATTAGTGATTGTCAGATAGAAAATAACTGTTAAAAACGGAACAATTATGCTAATGAAACAAGGCTTGTATTTACCAGAATTCGAACACGATAATTGTGGTGCAGGATTTATTTGTAGTTTAAAAGGAAATAAATCCAATGAAATTATTCATAAAGCTCTCGAAATTTTAGAGAAATTAGAACATCGTGGTGCTGTGAGTAGTGATGGAAAGACTGGTGATGGTGCTGGTATTTTAATAGATATACCTCATGATTTCTTTGTGAAGCATTGTAATTTTAATTTACCTGAGTTTGGCCAGTATGCGGTAAGCAATGTATTCTTGCCACAAAAAGAAAATCAACGTCAATATTGTATTGAAACTTTTGAAGGTTATTTAGAGGCACAAGGTCTCGAAGTCTTAGGGTGGAGAAATGTGCCAGTAGATTCTTCAGTTATTGGTAGGATAGCTTCGGAATCTGAACCTTTTGTAAGGCAAATATTCATTGGTAAATCTGAAAAAAAATTGGATAATTTTCAATTCAATTTAAAATTGTTTACAGCAAGAAAACAAGCAGAGCATAAAATATATAATTCAAAATTATCGGAGAGTAGTCGTTTTTATTTACCAAGTCTATCAGCAAAAACGATAATATTTAAAGGGCTTTTAATTCCAGAAGACATCAAATTATATTATACAGATTTGCAAGATCCTTCATTGGTTACGCGATTAGCATTAGTGCACCAACGATTTTCTACAAATACATTTCCAACATGGGATTTGGCGCAGCCATTTCGTTATATGTGTCATAATGGTGAGATTAATACATTAAGAGGAAACGTATCACGTACATTATCTCGTCAAGAACTAATGGAAAGTGATTGGTTTGGGGATGATATTAAAAGTATTTTTCCAATTATTTTAAAAGGAAAATCAGATTCAGCATCAATGGATATGGTTGTAGAATTGTTGTTAATGACTGGTCGTTCGTTACCAGAAGTTATGATGATGTTAGTGCCAGAGGCTTGGGAGAAAAATCCGGAAATGTCTGAAGCAAAAAAGGCATTCTACGAATATAATTCATGTATTATGGAGCCTTGGGATGGTCCTGCTTCTATACCTTTTACAGATGGTAATTATATTGGAGCAGTATTAGATAGAAATGGTTTGCGTCCATCACGATATTCTGTAACTAAAGATGGATTTGTAGTTATGTCATCTGAAACTGGTGTTATTGAAATTGATCCTAAAAATATAGAATATCATGGAAGGTTAGAGCCAGGAAAAATGTTTTTAGTAGATATGAGTCAAGGTCGAATAGTAAATGATGAAGAAATAAAAAAAGATATTATTTCTAAACATCCTTATGAGAAATGGCTAAATAAAAACTTAGTCCATTTGCGAGATATCCCAGCTAAAAAAGGACCAATAAATCATAAAGAAGATGTTTTGGAAAAAAGACAAATAGTATTTGGTTACACACAAGAAGATATCGATGTCATTATAAAGCCTATGGCGCAATTAGGTAAAGAACCTATTGGGTCTATGGGAAACGATACGCCAATTGCTGTGCTCTCTCAAAGACCACAACTCATTTATAACTACTTTAAGCAGTTATTCGCTCAGGTTACCAATCCACCATTAGATGGTATTCGCGAAAAACTAATTACAGATATTAGTTTAACATTGGGTAGTGATACAAATATTTTTAAAATTAATGAAGATCAATGTAGAAAACTAAAAATTCAAAATCCTGTTATTTCAAAACATGATTTAGATAAAATAAAAAATTACGATACTAATCCTGATTTTTCAGTGACTACCATTTCAATTCTTTATGAAGTTGATAAAGGATTAAACGAATTAGAACGAGCGCTTGAAAGAATAGTGAAGCAGGCGTCTAAAGCAATTGATGTAGGTGGTAATATTATTATTTTATCAGATAGAGGTGTGAATGAGAAATTTGCGCCAATTCCAGCTTTAGTGGCGTGTTCATATGTTAATCATGAGTTGTATAAAATAGGGAAGCGTGCAAAAGTAAGCTTGATTATTGAATCTGCAGAACCCAGAGAAGTTCATCATTTTGCTTTGCTTTTTGGTTATGGAGCTAGTGCTATTAATCCATACATAGTAAATGAAATTGTATACAATCAAGTGGAAGCTCAAGATGTGGAGAACTTAGAGTATTTAACGGCAATTAGAAACTATAATAAGGCAATTGGAACTGGTATTTTAAAGGTTATGAATAAGATTGGTATTTCAACTTTAAACTCATATAGAGGCTCGCAATTATTTGAATGCGTTGGGTTAAATGCTAAAGTTGTTAATGATTACTTTCCTAATACGGTAACAAGAATTCAAGGTGTTGGTTTAAGGGAAATTGAAATAGAAATTTCAAAACGTCATAATATGGCGTATAAAAATGAAGCTGTTGAAGCGGATTTAGATTTAGAATTTGGGGGGCAATATAAATGGAGAAGAGATGGAGAAAAACATTTATTTAATCCTTTAACTATTGCAAAATTGCAAGAATCAGTTCGTAGTAATAAACACAGTTCTTATAAAGAATATTCAGATTTAATTAATGAGCAATCTAAACAGTTAATGACAATTCGAGGATTGTTTGAGTTTACAAACTTCGATCCTATTCCTTTGGAAGAAGTAGAGCCTTGGACAAAAATTGTTAAGCGTTTTAAAACAGGAGCCATGTCTTATGGTTCTATTAGTAAAGAAGCGCATGAAAATTTAGCTATAGCTATGAATCGCATTGGAGGAAAAAGTAATTCTGGTGAAGGCGGTGAAGATGAAGTGCGTTTCTATAAAGATTCTAATGGAGATTGGAAGAACTCAGCAATCAAGCAAGTTGCATCTGGTCGTTTTGGAGTAACTTCAAATTATTTAACTAACGCTTCAGAGATTCAGATAAAAATGGCGCAAGGCGCAAAGCCTGGAGAAGGAGGACAGTTGCCGGGGCCAAAAGTAAACCCAGATATTGCTAAAACAAGAAATTCTACACCTTATGTAGGTTTAATTTCTCCGCCACCACATCATGATATTTACTCTATTGAAGATTTATCACAATTAATTTATGATTTAAAATCGGCAAATCGTGAAGCACGAATTAATGTGAAACTAGTATCTGAGGTAGGAATTGGTACTGTAGCTGCTGGTGTTGCCAAAGCAAAAGGCGATGTTATTTTAATTTCTGGTCACGATGGTGGAACAGGAGCATCTCCATTAACCTCATTAAAACATGCAGGCTTACCTTGGGAATTAGGATTGGCAGAAGCGCAACAAACGTTAGTGATGAACAATCTTAGGAATCGTGTGGTTTTAGAATGCGACGGACAATTAAAAACAGGGCGAGATGTGGCAATTGCTTGTCTTTTAGGAGCTGAAGAATTTGGTTTTGCAACGGCACCTTTAGTGGCTTCTGGTTGTGTTATGATGCGTGTGTGTCATTTAAATACTTGCCCAGTCGGTATAGCAACACAAAACCCAGACTTGCGAAAAAAGTTTAAAGGCAAGCCAGAACATGTTGTTAATTTTATGTATTTCATAGCGCAAGAACTACGTGAAATTATGGCTCAACTTGGGTTTAGAACAGTTGATGAAATGGTAGGGCAAGTTCAGAAGTTAGACAGAAATAAAACCATTGATTTCTATAAGGCTAACGGTTTAGATTTATCGCCAATTTTGCATAAAGTAGAAGTGCCGGAAGGTGTAGACTTGTTTAATACAGAGTTGCAGGATCACGATTTAGAAAAAGCATTGGATTTTAAAATTATTAAACAAGCACATCCAGCCTTATTCCGAAAAGAAAAAACGGTTATAGAATCTAAAATAAATAATATGGATCGCGCATTTGGTGCGATTTTAAGTAACGAGATTTCTAAAATTTATGGAACTCAAGGTTTACCTGAAAATACCTTGAAAATTAACTTTACCGGTTCTGCAGGTCAAAGTTTTGCAGCTTTCGCGACTAGAGGACTAACGCTTATTATAAATGGAAATTCAAATGATTATCTGGGTAAAGGTTTGTCTGGAGCTAAGGTGGTTGTAAAGGTGCCAGAGGAAGCTACTATTGTGCCTCATGATAATATAATAATTGGTAATGTGGCATTGTATGGTGCAACATCAGGTGAAGCTTATATTAATGGAAAAGCGGGTGAGCGTTTTTGTGTTAGAAACTCAGGAGCATTAGCTATTGTAGAAGGTATTGGTGATCATGGTTGTGAGTATATGACAGGAGGTAGAGCTGTTATTTTAGGTGAAGTTGGACGTAATTTTGGAGCAGGAATGAGTGGTGGTATAGCATATATTTACAATCCAAATAACACGTTTGAAAAGCAATGCAATAAGGAAGGTTTAAATCTAGATCCTTTAGTTGAAACTGAAGATATTTCAGAATTAAAAGCACTTATTGAAAAGCATTATAATGCAACATTAAGTCCATTAGGGCAAAGTATTCTAGAGAATTGGGAAAAAGAATTGCCAAAATTTATAAAAGTATTGCCAGAAGAATACAAACAAGCTTTAATTAGATTAGAAGAAGAACAAACAATAAACGCGTAGGTATGGGAAAGACAACAGGATTTTTAGAAATTGAAAGACAAGTCGAAACTTACGATAAGGTTGAAAACCGACTTAAAAATTATAAAGAGTTTACGGTTCCAATGAAAGAGAAGGAACTAAAAGATCAAGGTGCCCGTTGTATGGATTGTGGTGTTCCATTTTGTCATAGTGGCTGCCCTTTAGGGAATTTAATTCCAGATTTTAATGATAATGTGTATAAAGGGCGCTGGAAAAAAGCTGCAGAAATTTTGCATTCAACGAATAATTTTCCAGAATTCACAGGGCGTTTATGTCCTGCTCCATGTGAGGAATCATGTGTGTTAGGAATTAATGAAGATCCAGTAGCTATAGAGAATATTGAGAAAAATATTATAGAAAAAGCCTTTTCCGAAGGTTGGATTGTAGCTCGACCTCCAAAAGAACGTTCAGGAAAAAAGGTTGCGATTGTTGGTTCTGGGCCATCGGGTTTAGCTGCTGCACAGCAATTAAATCGTGTAGGGCATTTAGTAACAGTTTTTGAGCGTGATGAAAAAATCGGTGGATTACTACGTTATGGTATTCCAGATTTTAAATTACAAAAAGATGTTATCGATAGGCGACTAGAGGTGTTAAAGGAAGAAGGTATTGTGTTTGAAACTAATGCTTATGTAGGGAAAAATGTAAGTGTAGAGCGATTAAAAAATGAGTACGATGCAATTATATTGTGTGGCGGTTCAACAATAAGAAGAGGTATGCCAATAAAAGGAGCACATTTAAAAGGGGTTGTTCAGGCTATGGATTTTTTAAAACAAAATAACCAACGTGTTGACGGTATTGCAGGTTTTAAAGAAGAATTGATTGCAAAAAACAAGAATGTTATTGTTATTGGTGGCGGAGACACTGGTTCAGATTGTATTGGGACATCTAATCGTCAAGGAGCAAAATCAATAGCAAATTTTGAGATTTTAAATAAGCCTTCAAAAGGACGTCCAGTAAATCAGCCTTGGCCATATTGGCCTATGAGGTTACGTACAAGTTCATCACATCAAGAAGGCGTAAAACGTTGTTTTAGTGTGTCTACTAAAGAGTTTTTGGGGGATGAAAACGGCAATTTAAAAGGTTTAATAACTGTTCAGGTAGAATGGGTGTTTAAAGAAGGTGAGCGACCAGAATTAAAAGAGATTGCTGGAACAGAAAAAGAATGGGAATGTGATCTTGCATTATTAGCTTTAGGTTTCACAGGGGCTGAAAAAACATTACCAGAACAATTTGGTTTGGAACTGGATTTTAGAACTAATGTAAAAGCAACAATAAAAGATTATGCTACAAATATTCCTGGAATTTTTAGTGCGGGAGATATGCGTCGTGGACAATCTTTAATTGTATGGGCAATTTCAGAAGGTCGTCAAGCTGCGCATCATGTTGATAAATATTTAATGGGTAAATCCAATTTACCATTAAAATCTGAAGGTGATTTGCCAAGGATATAGCTTTATGTGTTTAAAAAGGTGTTTTGTGTAATTTTTTAACATTTAAATTATGGATATCTTAGTTTAATGTATATTTTTTTAATAATTCTTAAGTATTGAGTTATATAGTATAATGATTGGATAATATAGAGTAACTTATGGAGATGCATAAGTAATAGTTTTGTGGATAATTAATAATTATTTAACGATAATCATCCATTTAAATTATGAAAAATCAAATTATTTTATTCGCATGCTTATTTGTTCTCTCTTGTGGATTTTCACAAACAAATAACTACTGGAAAGAAAGTGTTTCTTCTGAAGAGAAGAATACTAAAATTTTAAACCAAGTCACTTACACTCTAAGTGTTGAAAAACTAAAAAAAGTACTAGCTAATTGTCCAAAAAGATTCAATTCATTTGGTAAATCAAACGTTATTGTCGCTCTTCCTGCTGAAGGCGGAAAATTCAAAGAATACCGTATAAAGGAAACCAATGTTTTACATCCAGATTTAGCCAAAAAGTTCCCAGATATTAAATCTTATGTTGGTACATCTGTTAGTGGAGAAAATGAAGTAGTACATTTTAGTTTGAGTAATAATAACTTTAGGGCTATGATTATGAAGCCTGATGCTACAATAGCTAATATCAAACCTTCTACTAGTAATAGTAAAACGTATATAGTTACTTCAAAAACGGATGGATTACAAAAACCAATTGACTGTCAAACAGTTGATGATACAACCAAAATTTTTTCAGAAAAAAATAAAAAGCAAACTGAAAAATCTAACCAAGTAAAAAAAAGCGCTAATGATGGTCTTGTTAGAGTTTACCGAATGGCTATAGCAGTAACGGGAGAATTGTCTAAAATTTATACTGATGCGGCAAACGTTACAAATGGATCAACCCAACAAAGGAAAGCTGCAGTACTTGCCGAGTTAAATGAACTCATGACAAGAGTGAATGCAGTTTATGAGCGAGATCTTGGAACGACGTTTGAATTAGTACCTAATATTGAGAATTCTATTTTTCTTGACCCAGCAACTGACGGTATTACGCATGGTAATACTGGAATATCTATAAATGAGTCTCAAGGTGTTCTTGATGCTGCAATTGGTAACGCTAACTATGATATTGGTCATGTTTTAGATTCAGATGGGACTGGACGTGGAGCTTTAAATTCTGTATGTGTTGATAGTAAAAAAGCTGAAGGATCCACAGGTGCACATCCTTTCACATCTGTCGCAGATTATTTCTTTCGCACATTCGTTCACGAAATAGGTCATCAATTCGGTGCTAACCATTCATTTAATAACTCATGTGGTGGTAATCGTCTAGACGAAGGAGCTGTTGAACCAGGAGGAGGTAATAGTATCATGGCGTATACAGGTTGTGCTCCTAATACAGAAAATACGCAATATGTTTTTTTTCATGCTAAACAAATAGATGAAATGTGGAATCATATTGTAAACACAGCAGGTTGTGGTACCACAAAATCAGTAGGTAATAGTGCGCCAACAGCTAGTATAGGAGGTAACTATACGATTCCAAGATCTACTCCATTTATATTAGAAGGGTCAGCTACTGATGTTAATACAGCTGCCGATCAACTAACGTATACTTGGAATCAAATGGATAAAGAAATAGCTCCAATGCCTCCTCGGGCTACGTCAACTGGCGGTCCTTTATTCCGTTATAAACCTCCTTCAGCATCTTCAAATCGATATATGCCTAACCTTACTACGATAAAAGCAGGAAATGCTTCTTCTGAATGGGAGGTAGTACCTTCAGTTGCCAGAACGATGAATTTTAGATTTACTGTAAGGGATAATCATCCAGGAGGAGGTAATACAGATACTAAGGATGCTGTTATTACAGTAAGTGGAACTGCTGGTCCTTTTGTAGTAACTTCTCAAAATACTAGATTTGACGCGCCAGTAGGCTCTACGCAAACGGTAACCTGGAACGTTGCAGGAACCACAGGAAATGGGGTGAATGCGGCTACTGTAGATATTTTATTATCTACAGATGGTGGAAATACATACCCAATATCGTTAGCTTCTGCGGTACCTAATGATGGTTCTCATCAAATTACTATACCAGACAATCAAGGAGGTGTAAATAGAATTATGGTAAGAGGAACGAATAATATCTTTTTCGATATTACAAATGCTAATTTTAGTATAACAGATGGAAACTCTGCTCCTATGCCTACAGATTATTGTGACGCAGGTTTTCAAGGTTCAAATTATATAGACGAAGTTATTTTTGGTGATATCAATAATAAAAGTGGAAATAGTGGGTATTCCGATTTTACTAACCTAGGAACCAACCTTGTTAAAGGAGAGTCTGTTGCTTTAACAGTAAATCCGGGAATCGATTTCCATGATCCTAATTATTTTGGAGCTTGGATTGATTGGAATAAAGATGGAGACTTCACGGATGCAGGTGAAGAAGTTTTATTGAAAACTAATGGTCCTGGTGGTGTTACAACAACAGTTGTAGTTCCTAATACCGCACAAAATGGTGCAACCAGATTAAGAGTGCGTTATAAAATACATACTAGCCCTGAGCCTTGTGGAACAACATCAGCTACGGGTAATGAAGTAGAAGATTATTTTGTGTTTATTATAGGCGAAAGTTCTAGTCCAACCTGTAATGATGGTACCCAGAATGGAGATGAAACAGGTGTTGATTGTGGAGGTTCATGTGCGCCATGTGATACAATACCTCCTAATGTAACCTATTGTGATATAACAAGTAGCAATAATACAGATGATTATATTACAAATGTAAATTTTGCAGGTATAAATAATACTTCAGTTAGAGCTACAACAAATGGCTATGATGATTATACTTCTGGAACAGTAGCTAGTGTTTCTAGTGGAAGTTCTTATAATTTAAAAGTCACTTTTGTAGGTTATCAAGGTGGAGCAAGCAATGAAGTGTATGCTTGGTTTGATTGGAATGCAGATGGCGACTTTACAGATACAGGTGAGAAATTCAATGTCACTACCGCGCCTAGTAATGCTGTTCGTGAATTATCAATAGCAGTGCCATCTACAGCAACAACAGGAACAACAAGAATGCGTATTGCATTAGGTTATAATGCAGCAGATGGAAATAATTCTTGTGGAATTGGGGCGATTGCTTATGGAGAAATTGAAGATTATAACATAAGTATTTCAGGTGGAGGTACACCAACGCCAACATGTTCAGATGGTATACAGAATGGTACAGAAACAGGAGTTGATTGTGGTGGTTCATGTCCGCCTTGCCAGTCTAATGTTGTGTATTGTTCTGCAACAGGAAATGATGGGCCAGAAGGAGTGTCCAATGTTGAGTTTGCTGGAATAAATAATGCGTCAACTCGAAACGCTACTGGTTATGACGATTTTACGTCTATATCTACAAGCGTAAATGTAGGAGCAAGTTATAACTTGAAAGTGAATATTATTGGTTATCAAGGTGGAGCAAATGATGAAATATACGCTTGGTTTGATTGGAATAGTGATGGCGATTTTACTGACGCAGGCGAGTTTTATACATTGACAAAAACTAATAACCTTTTAGGGAGTGTTTCTGTAACTGTTCCACAAGCAGCTATAAACGGATTGACAAGAATGCGTGTGTTAGTGTCTTATTACGATACAGAAAATAATTCATGTAATACAGGTGCAAATGATGTGCGTTATGGAGAATATGAAGATTATACTTTAAATATATTTGGTAGTTCTTTAGTTAAATTGGTATATAAAGAAAAAATTGAAGGCATTAAAACTAATACCAATATTATTAATGTACATCCAAATCCAGTAACAGATGGTAAAATAAATATCAACTTTAATTCTTCAGAAATAGGCGAAGTGCAAATGGAACTTTATGATGTTGCAGGTATGAAAATTTTTGAAAAAAGAGAGCAGAAAGGTTCAGAAAGAGTAAAAACAATTGAACTTAATAGAAGTCTATTGGCAGGAGTTTACTTTTTGAAAGTAAGATTAAGTAGTGAGGCTGAAGCTGTAATTACTAAAATAATGATAAAGTAATTAGATTGTTTTTAAATAAAAAAAACAAAAAATAGTCGTTTATTAAAATAAGTTTTATAATTTTATCATTCAAATGAAAAAACAAATAGTAAATATCATTTCAATTATTGTCATTGTGATTATTTCACAAGGCTAAGGAATGGTGTATAAAAATAAATTTAATATTTAAAAGCCTTCCGAAACGGAAGGCTTTTTTTATTCAGTTACAATATGAAATTAGTAAACAGCATTATTATAATTATTGTCATTATTAACTCGACCTGAGTTGATACAGAAAGCTGTTTTGTAAAATAAAGCCTGTATCAATTTTGATGCAGGCTTTTTTTTATGAAAAAAAACATAGTTGGATGTAACAGTAAATTGAATTTAAGTAATTGATAATTAAGTTTTTAGGTGTGTAAAGAATGCTTTGAATTTAAGAAGTATTAAAGGAATAGAAAAATGAAGAAAAGTAAAACATATAATTTCGAAATATAAAAGAAGATATAATTAAAATGATATTAAATAAATACAGTAAAACAGTCACTCAGGATCCAACGCAACCAGCAGCTCAAGCTATGTTACATGCTATTGGGTTAACAAAAGAGGATTTTTATAAACCTATTATTGGTATCGCAAGTACTGGTTATGAAGGGAATCCTTGTAACATGCATTTAAATGATTTAGCAAAGTTATCCAAGCAAGGAACTAAAAATGAAGATGTAGTTGGTTTAATCTTTAATACAATAGGAGTTAGTGATGGTATTTCTATGGGAACTCCAGGTATGCGTTATTCGTTGCCATCACGAGATATTATTGCAGATTCAATGGAAACTGTAGTGCAAGCGATGAGTTACGATGGATTAATTACCGTTGTTGGCTGTGATAAAAATATGCCAGGTGCTTTAATGGCAATGATTCGATTAAATAGACCTAGTATTTTAGTATATGGAGGTACCATAGATTCTGGATGTCATAATGGAAAGAAGTTAGATGTCGTTTCTGCTTTTGAAGCTTGGGGAAGTAAAGTAGCTGGTACTATGACCGAGAATGAATATCAAAATATTGTTGAAAAAGCATGTCCAGGAGCTGGAGCGTGTGGAGGTATGTACACGGCAAATACTATGGCATCTGCTATAGAGGCTTTAGGCATGACGCTTCCTTTTAATTCCTCAAACCCTGCGCTTAGTGATGCAAAAAAGAAAGAAGCTATTAAAGCTGGAGAAGCTATTAAGGTTTTATTAGAAAAAGACATAAAACCAAGCGATATTATAACACGAAAATCTCTTGAAAATGCAGTGAGATTAGTAACGATTTTAGGAGGTTCTACAAATGCAGTATTGCATTTTTTAGCAATTGCAAGGGCAGCAGATATTGATTTTACTCTAAAAGATTTTCAAGAGATTAGTGATACTACTCCTTTCTTAGCAGATTTAAAACCTAGTGGAAAATACTTAATGGAAGATGTACATGCAGTTGGAGGTATACCTGCAGTATTAAAATATCTTTTGAAAAAAGGCTTAATTCACGGTGATTGTTTAACTGTTACAGGAAGAACTATTGCTGAGAATTTATTAGATGTTAATGATTTGTCTGAAGGGCAAGAGGTTATAAAACCAATAGAAAAACCAATTAAAATTTCAGGGCATTTAAGAATGTTATATGGGAACCTTGCTAAAGAAGGAAGTGTTGCAAAAATAACAGGAAAAGAAGGTTTGCGTTTCCGAGGCAAAGCGAAGGTTTTTGAAGGGGAATACGATGCTAATGATGGTATTAGAGACGGGAAAGTAGAAAAAGGAGATGTTGTTGTTATTCGTTATGAAGGGCCAAAAGGTGGACCAGGAATGCCAGAAATGTTAAAACCAACAGCAGCGATTATGGGTGCTGGTTTAGGAAAAGATGTTGCCTTAATTACCGATGGCCGTTTCTCTGGAGGAACGCATGGTTTTGTAGTTGGTCATATAACACCTGAAGCACAAGAAGGAGGGACAATTGCTCTTGTTAAAGATGGAGACTATATCACTATCGATGCAGAAACAAATAGTATTGTCTTAGAAGTTCCTGAAGAAGAATTAAAGCAGAGAAAACAATATTGGAAAGAGCCTGCTCTTAAATTTAAACGCGGCGTACTTTATAAATATGCAAAAACAGTTTCATCAGCATCAAAAGGATGTGTAACAGATGAGTTTTAGAGAAAAAAATAATCCTAATAAGGTTCAATTATGAATACAGAAACAATAACAGCTAAAGTAAAAGAAACAATAACAACAACTCGTATTTCTGGTAGTGAAGCAGTCGTACGTTCTTTAATTGCTGAAGGTGTAGATATTCTATATGGCTACCCTGGTGGCGCTATTATGCCTGTCTATGACGAATTGTATAAGTTTCAAGACGAGATTCAACATGTTTTAACACGTCACGAACAAGGAGCTACACATTCTGCACAAGGCTATGCTCGTATTTCTGGAAAAGTTGGTGTAGCAATAGCTACGTCTGGTCCAGGGGCTACCAATTTAATTACCGGTATAGCAGATGCTCAAATAGATTCTACTCCTATGGTGTGTATTACAGGGCAAGTAGGATCTCATTTATTAGGAACAGATGCTTTTCAAGAAACTGATGTTATTAGTATCTCAACTCCAGTAACTAAGTGGAACCATCAAATAACAAAAGCATCTGAAATTCCAGAAGTTTTAGCAAAGGCATTTTATATCGCTAAAAGTGGAAGGCCAGGACCAGTATTAATAGATATTACTAAAGATGCTCAATTTGAGGAATTAGATTTTACTTATAAAAAATGTGAATCTATTAGGAGTTATAAGCCAGTTCCAGAAACATCTAATGAGAGTTTATACGCTGCAGCTAAGTTAATTAATGAAGCTAAGAAACCATTAGTGGTTTGGGGACAAGGTGTGATATTAGGAGCAGCAGAAACAGAATTTAAAGCTGTTATTGAAAAGGCCGGCTTGCCATCAGCTTGGACAATCTTAGGCGCTTCAGCAATAGAGACTAATCATCCGCTAAATGTTGGTATGGTTGGTATGCATGGTAATTATGCACCTAATGTGTTAACAAATGAATGCGATTTATTAATTGCGATTGGTATGCGTTTCGATGATCGAGTAACTGGAAATTTAGAGACCTATGCTAAACAAGCAAAAGTAGTTCATTTTGAAATCGACCCAGCTGAGGTAGATAAAAATGTAAAAACTGATGTGGCAGTTTTAGGTAATTCTAAAGAAACATTGAAAGCTTTATTGCCATTGTTAAATAAAAATAGACATGAAGAATGGCATCAAAAATTTAAAGACTTATATAAAATAGAACTAGAGAAAGTTATAAATAACGATTTATACCCTGTTAAAGAAGGTTTAACTATGGGCGAAGTTGTTAAAGAAATAAACAAACAAAGTGGCGGTAAAGCAGCTATTGTTAGCGATGTTGGTCAACATCAAATGATTGCCTGTCGTTATGCAGAGTTTAATGAAACTAAAAGTAATATTACTTCTGGTGGTTTGGGTACAATGGGATTTGCATTACCAGCAGCTATTGGTGCAAAAATGGCTGCGCCAAATCGAGAGGTTGTAGCCATAATTGGTGATGGTGGTTATCAAATGACTATTCAAGAATTAGGAACTATTTTTCAAACTAAAGTCCCTGTTAAAATAGTGGTTTTAAATAATGATTTTTTAGGGATGGTGCGTCAATGGCAGCAACTGTTTTTTGATAAGCGTTATGCGTCAACAGAAATTCAAAACCCTGATTTTGTAGCTATAGCTAAAGGCTATTCAATTAATGCTAAAAAAGTCACTAAACGTGAAGAATTAGCAGCAGCTGTAGAAGAAATGATGCAGTGTAAAGAAGCTTATTTTTTAGAGGTTTCAGTAGAAAAAGAAGCGAATGTATTTCCTATGATACCTACAGGCGCAAGTGTTTCAGATATAAGATTAAGTTAGTTATGGAAAAAGAAAAACAATTATACACAGTAACAGTATATACAGAAAACAACATCGGATTGCTTAACCGTGTTTCAGCAATTTTTCAGCGTAGACATATAAATATTGAAAGTATCAATATTTCAGTTTCAGAAATAGATGGTGTATCAAGATTTACAATATTGATTAATGTTTCAGAAGAGCAGATGAAAAAAATCATTGGTCAAATTGAAAAGCAAGTAGAAGTTATTAAAGCATATTACCATACAGATGATGATACAATTTATCAAGAATCTTGTTTGTTTAAAGTAAAATCAGACTTACTGTTCGAAGAACGTCAAATTCAAAATATAATTAAAGAAAGTAATTCTAGAATTGTTACAGTGAATAAAGAATTTTTCGTGATTGAAAAATCGGGAAGAAAAAACGAAATCGAATTATTATATAGAGAATTAAAACCTTTTGGAATTATGCAATTTGTTCGTGCTGGACGTATTGCAGTTACTAAAGAACCTATGGAAATTTCAAAAATGCTAGAAGCATTCAATTAAAAAAATAAAAAAATGACAAATTATTTTAACACATTACCGTTAAGAACTCAATTAGAACAATTAGGAAAATGTCGCTTTATGGGTGCTTCAGAATTTGAAGACGGAGTAAGCTCATTAAAAAATAAAAGAATTGTAATTGTTGGTTGTGGAGCACAAGGTCTAAATCAAGGATTGAATATGAGAGATTCTGGATTAAATATTTCTTATGCATTACGGCAACAAGCTATAGATGAAAAAAGAGCTTCATTTGTTAATGCAAGCACTAATGAATTTAATGTAGGAACATACGAAGATTTAATTCCTACGGCAGATTTAGTATTAAATCTAACGCCAGATAAGCAACATACAAATGTTGTTAAAGCAGTGATGCCTTTAATGAAAAAAGGAGCAACATTATCTTATTCTCATGGCTTTAATATTGTAGAAGAAGGAACGCAAATTCGTAAAGATATTACTGTAATTATGGTTGCTCCAAAGTGTCCAGGTACAGAAGTGCGTGAGGAGTATAAACGTGGTTTTGGTGTGCCTACATTAATTGCTGTACATCCTGAAAATGATCCTGAAAATAAAGGTTGGGAACAGGCAAAAGCATATGCAGTGGCAACAGGTGGTCATAAAGCAGGTGTCTTACAATCGTCTTTTGTGGCTGAGGTTAAGAGTGATTTAATGGGAGAACAAACGATTTTATGTGGTTTGTTACAAACGGGTGCTATTTTAAGTTTTGATAAAATGGTAAATGAAGGTATTGAAGCTGGTTATGCAGCAAAATTAATTCAATTTGGATGGGAAACGATTACTGAGGCATTAAAGCATGGAGGTATTACAAATATGATGGACCGCTTATCTAATCCAGCGAAAATAAAAGCTTACAAATTATCTGAAGAATTAAAAGCTATTATGCGGCCTTTATTTGAAAAGCATATGGATGATATAATCTCTGGTCATTTTTCAAAAACGATGATGGAGGATTGGGCGAATAACGATACTAATTTATTAAAATGGAGAGCAGAAACTGGAGAAACTGCTTTTGAAAAAACAGCATTAACTACAGAACATATTTCAGAACAAGAATACTTTGATAATGGAGTGTTGTTAGTTGCTTTTGTTAAGTCTGGAGTAGAATTAGCGTTCGAAACAATGGTAAGTGCTGGTATTATTGAAGATTCTGCTTATTATGAATCGCTTCATGAATTACCATTAATCGCTAACACAATTGCCAGAAAGAAGTTGTTTGAAATGAATAGAGTGATTTCTGATACAGCAGAATATGGTTGTTATTTATTTGATCATGCTTGTAAGCCTTTATTGACTGAGTTTATGAAAACGGTAACTACAGATATTATAGGCAAACCATTTAATACATCAAATGGAGTAGATAATATAGAGCTTATTGCTGTAAATGATGCTATTAGAAATCATCCAATTGAAAGTATTGGTAAAGAATTGCGAAGTGCAATGACCGCAATGAAAATTATAAAATCTGATGTTAAATCTCAAGAGGCTGCTCTAGTATAATCATGGAAGTTCAGACGACTTATTTTCCAACGATAGAAGCAGTAGAAGTCGCAGCTAAAAAACTTAAAGGCGTAGCATCAATTACGCCTTTAAGCACAAATGCAAATTATTCAAAACAATTTAATTGTAATGTACTCTTTAAAAGGGAAGATTTACAAGTAGTACGTTCGTATAAAATTCGTGGTGCTTATAATAAAATGTCTTCACTTACTAATACTGAGATCGAAAACGGAATTGTTTGTGCAAGTGCTGGTAATCATGCGCAAGGTGTAGCTTTATCATGTAAAATATTAAAAATAAAAGGAACTATTTATATGCCTTCACCAACACCTAATCAAAAGGTGGAACAAGTAAAAATGTTTGGGGAAGAGTATATTGAAATAGTTTTAGAAGGAGATACTTTCGACGATTCTTATTATGCAGCAAAATTAGAATGTGAACGATTAAATAAAACGTTTATTCATCCATTTAATGATGAAAAAGTTATAGAAGGACAAGCTACAGTTGCATTAGAAATTTTAAAGCAAACTGAAACACCTGTTGATTATATTTTTGTTCCTGTTGGTGGTGGTGGATTGTCTTCTGGGTTATCTACTGTTTTTAAATACTTGTCACCAAAAACAAAGATTATAGGTGTAGAGCCTGAAGGCGCACCATCAATGTCTACATCTTTTAGGAATAATAGAAACACAGAATTAAAATATATAGAGAAGTTTGTAGATGGTGCAGCTGTGCAACGTGTGGGTGATTTAAATTATACTATATGTAAGCAGAACCTATCAGACATGATTACAGTTCCAGAAGGCAAAGTGTGTGAAACTATTTTAGATTTGTACAATAAAGATGCTATTGTGGTCGAGCCTGCTGGAGCGCTTAGTATTTCTGCTTTAGATTTTTACAAAGAAGAAATAAAGGGAAAGAATGTGGTGTGCGTTGTTAGCGGAAGTAATAATGATATTACAAGAACAGCAGAAATTAAAGAGAGAGCTTTATTGTATGCTAATTTAAAACACTATTTTATTATTAAGTTCCCACAAAGAGCAGGTGCTTTAAGAGAGTTTGTAGTCGATATTTTAAGTCCTACAGATGATATCACGCATTTTGAATATACTAAAAAAACCAATCGTGAAAATGGTGCTGCTGTTGTTGGGTTACAACTAAAATCTTCAAAAGATTTAGAGCCTTTAATTACTAAAATGAAGTTGCATAATTTTTATGGAGATTATTTGAATGATAAACCAGATTTGTTTCAGTTTTTAGTATGAAACTTCTAAATCATTACTAGTGTAAATTGTATTTAATGCTATTTTTTTATCATAAAAATGAGATATTACAAAATATATAAGCTATAAAATAATAAAACAACAATTCTTTAAATAAAGAATTGTTGTTTAGTGTTTTATAAAAATAAATAAATACATTTGTAGTAATGAAATTTACATTAAAAAATAAAAATAGAGTCGAAAGGCCCACAAGTTTGTCACTACGCAAGCGACGTAACTAATGCTTATATCTTAGAGCTAATAGTTTACAATACATTTTTATTTTTATTTCATTTTTTTGACACCAATTACATACATACAGTTTCTTTTAAATTTAGTTATTATCTCTAATAACACTATAACTGTACGCCGCTTTTTCCCGCGTCGCCCGTAAGGGTATACTTC
This sequence comes from uncultured Lacinutrix sp., assembly GCF_947500325.1. Classification (GTDB taxonomy): domain Bacteria; phylum Bacteroidota; class Bacteroidia; order Flavobacteriales; family Flavobacteriaceae; genus Lacinutrix. The sequence continues at coordinate 74,323 of NZ_CANMRQ010000008.1, read as the reverse complement.
TATTTTATGAACTTAGGTGAGTCCGGTTCTTCTTTCAAAAATCAAATCATTCAATTAAAAACCAAGATAATAAGCCTTCAAGGTTTCTATTATCTGTAAAATATAGTAACTAATGAAGATTAGTATTACTGACAAATCACATAGCATATATGCTAATACAATCTGTGAAACTATTTCTAATGCTGCACAAATAAGAGGCACAGGAATAGCTAAAAGAAAGCCGGAATATATCATTTCTAAAATTGAAAGAGGTCATGCTGTTATAGCTCTAGATCAGGGCATTTTTGTTGGCTTTTGTTATATCGAATCATGGAATCATGGAAAATTTGTAGCTAACTCTGGATTAATTGTGCACCCAAATTATAGAGGGAAAGGCATAGCGAAGCAAATAAAGAAAAAGGTATTTGAGCATTCCCGGACTACATTTCCAAAAGCTAAAATATTTAGTATTACTACAGGTTTAGCAGTAATGAAATTAAATAGCAACCTAGGTTATAAACCAGTCACTTTTTCAGAATTAACCAGTGATCAAACATTTTGGAAAGGTTGTCAAACCTGTAAAAACTATGATGTTTTACAACGTACTAATCAAACAATGTGTTTGTGTACAGGTATGTTATATGATCCTGAATCTAAAGATAATAAAGTAAAAAAAGTAAAAGACAGCACTTTTAACCGATTAAAAAATATAAAACAAACTCTGTTTTTAAAAAAAGAAAAAAAATGAAAAAATTAGTATTAGCGTATAGTGGCGGATTAGATACCTCTTACTGTGCAGTAAGCTTAAGTAAAGCAGGTTATGATATACATGCAGTTTCTGTAAATACTGGCGGATTCACTTTTCAAGAAATAAAAGGTGTCGAGAAAAATGCCTATAAAATGGGCGTTTCTGCCTATAAAAATATTGATGCAATTTCTACCTTCTATAATAAAGTAGTCAAGTATTTAATTTTTGGAAATGTATTAAAAAATAATACGTATCCACTTTCTGTAAGTGCAGAACGAATTGTTCAAGCTATTGAAATTATAAAATATGCAAAAAGTATAAATGCAGAATATGTAGCGCATGGAAGTACAGGAGCTGGCAATGACCAAGTTCGTTTTGATATGGTTTTTCAAACCTTAGCTCCAGAAATTAAAATTATAACACCTATAAGAGATCAAAAATTAACCAGACAGCAGGAAATAGAATTTCTTAAGAAAAATGAAATTGATTTGTCTTGGGAAAAAGCAAAGTATTCAATAAATAAAGGGCTTTGGGGAACAAGTATAGGTGGCGAAGAAACATTAACATCAAGTACGCCTTTGCCAGAAGTAGCGTATCCGTCTCAATTAGTAAAACAACAGGAAGAAAAAGTAATATTGACTTTCAGTAAAGGAGAACTAACGGCAGTAAATAGAATTAAAAATACTTCAGAAAAAAATATAGAAATAGTAAATAAAATAGCTTCTGCTTATGCTATAGGAAGAGATATTCATGTTGGAGATACTATAGTTGGAATAAAAGGACGTGTTGGTTTTGAAGCCGGAGCGGCTTTAATTATTATAAAAGCACATCATTTATTAGAGAAGCACACACTTACTAAATGGCAATTGCAGCATAAAGACTATTTGTCCAGTTTTTATGGTATGCATTTACACGAAGGACAATATTTAGATCCAGTGATGAGAAATATGGAAGCTTTTTTTCAAAGTACTCAAAACAATGTTTCTGGAGATGTGATTGTAAGTTTGAAACCTTATCATTTTAGTTTGGATGGCATAGTTTCTAAGCACGATTTAATGAATATTAAGTATGGGAGTTATGGAGAGGAAAACAAAACTTGGACTGCAGATGAAGTAAAAGGCTTTATTAAAATTGTTGGAAATCAGAACAAAATATATCAACAGGTAAATTCTTAATTATGATACAAGTCGGAATTATAGGTGGTGCAGGTTATACTGCTGGAGAATTAATTAGAGTGTTACTTAACCATCCAAAGGCAAAGTTGAATTTCATATTTAGTACTTCTAATGCTGGTAATAAAGTGCATAATGTGCATCGAGATTTATTTGGTTCAACAGATTTAAAATTTACTAGTAAAATTAATACAGAAGTAGATGTGTTATTTCTATGTCTAGGACATGGTAATTCTAAAGTTTTTCTAGACAAAAATAATTTTTCATCTACTACAAAAATTATTGATCTAAGTCATGATTTTAGGTTAGAAGGTAGTAGTGTTGTTAATACTAAAAACTTTGTTTATGGTTTGCCAGAATTTCAAAAAGAAGCTATAAAAAAAGCATCGTACATAGCAAATCCAGGGTGTTTTGCTACGACTATTCAATTAGCTTTACTACCATTAGCTAATAAGCAGAAACTCATTAGTGATGTTTGTGTTAATGCAGTTACTGGTGCAACTGGAGCAGGAACATCTCTTTCCGAAACGACTCATTTCACATGGAGAGATAATAACTTTTCATATTATAAACCTTTTTCGCATCAGCATTTGGGTGAGATTAATCAAACAATTGGCCAATTGCAAAAAGGTTTTGCATCAGAAATTAATTTTTTGCCTAATCGAGGTAATTTCTCAAGAGGCATATTTGCAACAGCTTACACAAAACTTGAAGACGATTTAGAGCATGTAAAAGCAATCTATCAAGACTACTATAAAGATGAAGCCTTTGTTTTTATTTCAGACGAAAATATTCATTTAAAACAAGTTGTAAACACTAATAAATGCATACTTCATTTGTATAAGCATGGTAACAAATTATTGATAACAAGTATTATAGATAATCTGTTAAAAGGAGCTTCTGGGCAAGCAATTCAAAACATGAATTTAATGTTTGGTTTTGATGAAACAGAAGGCTTAGAATTAAAAGCAAATTATTTTTAGAAAGGACATAAAGACTAATAACTAAAATATTAAAAAATGAAAATAGCCATTATAGGAGCAGGAAACTTAGGGAGTTCAATAGCAAAAGGATTAATAACAACTAACGCTATTACTTCTTTGCATTTAACAAAAAGGAATTTAGAAGAGATTCAAGAATTTGAAGGTTATAAAAATGTAACGCTAACTTCAGATAATATTCTAGCAGTACAGAAATCAGATATTTTAATTTTTGCAATTCAACCAAGGCATTTTGAAACTATTTTAAAACAGATAAAACCTTTTTTAAACGAAAACCATGTTGTTATTTCTACAATAACTGGATACTCGATTTCTAAGATAGAAACGGTATTAGGAGCGCATCAATTTATAATTAGAGCCATGCCAAATACAGCAATAGCCGTTGGTAAATCTATGACGTGTTTATGTAGTAATGATAAAGGAATACAACGCATAAAAGTAGCAGAAGCCATTTTTAATCGATTAGGAAATAGTATAAGTATACCAGAAACTCAAATGCAAGCAGCTACTGTTGTTTGCGCTAGTGGTATTGCCTTTTGGATGCGATTAATTCGTGCTACAACGCAAGCGGCTATTCAATTAGGTTTTGATGCAAAAGAAGCACAAGAATTAGCAATGTATACAAGTGAAGGAGCTGCTAGCTTGTTAATTACTAATGGCAATCACCCAGAAGAAGAAATTGATCGTGTAACAACGCCAAAAGGTTGTACAATTGAAGGTTTAAATGAAATGGAGCACAAAGGATTAAGTTCTTCGCTTATTCAAGGTATGGTAGCATCGTTTAATAAGATAAATAACATTAAAAAGAATCAAATATGAGTTTATTTAATGTTTATCCATTGTTTGATATAACACCTGTAATTGCAAATAATGTTTATGTATATGATAAAAAGGGAATACAGTATTTGGATCTTTATGGAGGACATGCAGTAATTTCTATCGGGCATTCGCATCCAAAATATGTCTTTGCGATTTCAAATCAAATTAAACAGATAGGGTTTTATAGTAATGCCGTTCATAATTCGTTACAAGTTGAATTGGCTAATAAATTAGAGGACATTTCAAATTGTAAAGACTACCAATTATTTCTTTGTAATTCTGGAGCAGAAGCAAATGAAAATGCATTAAAATTAGCATCGTTTCATACAGGTAAAAAGAAAGTTGTTGCATTTAAAAATGCATTTCATGGTAGAACTTCAGCTGCAGTCGCAGCTACAGATAATCCTAAAATTGTAGCTCCAATTAATAGCCAGCAAGAAGTTGATTTTGTTGGCTTAGGCGATATAAAAGCTGTAGATGCTATTTTAAAGAAAAAAGAAACATGTGCAGTTATTTTAGAATGTATTCAAGGTGTTGGTGGTTTAGATGAAAGTACAACTAAATTCTATCAAGAATTAAGTTTGCTTTGTAAAAAGTACAATACGCTTTTAATTGTAGATGAAGTACAATCTGGATTTGGTAGAACAGGAGATTTTTTTGCATTTCAAAAACACAATATTCAACCAGATATTATAACAATGGCTAAAGGTATGGGTAATGGTTTTCCTGTAGGTGGTATTTTAATTCATCCAAATATTAAACCTTCTTTTTGTTTATTGGGAAGCACTTTTGGAGGAAATCATTTGGCATGTGCAGCTACGTTATCTGTCTTAAATGTTATAAATGAAGAGCGTTTGATGCAAAATGTAAAAGAAGTTTCAGATTATTTTCTAGAAAAAGCGAGTGCATTACCTCAATTAAAAAAAGTAAAAGGAAGAGGATTAATGTTAGGTCTAGAATTTGATTTTCCTATAACATCATTAAGAAAAGCATTGCTCTATAAACACAAAATATTTACTGGAAGTGCTAAAAATGCTAATATTTTAAGGATTCTTCCGCCATTAACTATTCAAAAAATGCATATCGATAAGTTTTTTGAAGCATTACATAAAGAACTATGAAGCATTTTACAAATATATATGACATAGTTAATCTTTCCGAGACTATAAAAAACGGAATAGAATTAAAAAAAGAACCTTATACATTTTCAGAACTCGGGAAGCATAAAACATTAGTGATGTTATTCTTTAATGCGAGTTTAAGAACACGTTTAAGTACAGAAAAAGCGGCAAAAAATCTAGGTATGGAAGTCATGGTTTTAAATGTAAATGATACTTGGAAATTAGAATTTGAAGATGGAACTGTAATGGATATGGAGAAGTCTGAACATATTAAAGAAGCAGCTAATGTTATATCTCAATATGCAGACATAATTGCGGTTAGAGCATTCCCTAGTTTAAAAGATAAAGAGAAAGATGAGTCAGAATATGTTTTAAATAGTTTTATAAAATATGCGACTGTTCCTATTATAAATATGGAAAGTGCAACTAGTCATCCATTACAAGCTTTAAGTGATGTAATAACTATTGAAGAATTAAAGACAACAAATAGACCAAAAGTTGTTTTGTCTTGGGCGCCGCATCCTAAAGCTTTACCTCAGGCCGTAGCTAATTCGTTTGTAAATATTATGAAAGCGTTACCAGTAGATTTAACCATTGTACAGCCTAAAGGATATGAATTAAATACTAAAATTACTGGAGATACCATTATTTCTTATAATCAAAAAGAGGCGTTTGCAAACGCAGATTTCGTTTGTGCTAAAAACTGGAGTAGTTATAATGACTATGGGGAAGTTTTGAATAGTGATCCAAGTTGGATGATAACTCAAGACAAGATAGGGCAAGCAAAATTTATGCATTGTTTACCAGTAAGGCGAAATGTTGTTGTAGAAGATACGGTTTTAGATAGTAATAATTCTATAGTAATGGCACAGGCCAATAATAGAACTTATGCTGCTCAAATAGTGCTAAAAAGTATTCTTGAAAATTTATAGTTATGGCAGTCTTGAAAGTTGTAAAAATAGGAGGGAATATTATAGATAACGAGATAATGTTACAAAACTTTTTACTCGAGTTTTCTAAAATAAAAGGACCTAGAATTTTAATTCATGGAGGCGGAAAATTAGCAACGCAATTAGCAAATAAAATGCAGGTTGAGGTTAATATGGTTGATGGAAGGCGAGTTACAGATGCTATTACACTTGATATTGCAACAATGGTGTATGCTGGTAAAATAAATAAAAATATTGTTGCTAAACTACAAGCTAATAATTGTAATGCTATAGGCCTTTCTGGTGCAGATGGTAATTGTGTTATATCTAAAAAACGACCAGTAAAAACTATAGATTATGGATTGGTTGGTGATGTTGTAAAAGTAAATATTGAAATTTTAGAGTTGCTATTACATAGTAATATAACGCCAGTTTTTTGTGCTATTACGCACGATAAACAAGGACAATTACTTAATACTAATGCAGATACCGTGGCTTCAGAAATAGCCATTGGGTTGGCTAATGTATTTGAAACAGAACTGTATTATTGTTTTGGAAAAAATGGTGTTCTAGAAGATGTAAATAATGAAGATTCTGTAATTGAAACTATTACTACAGAGCGTTATAAAGGACTTAAAGAAAAAGGAATCATAGCAAATGGAATGTTACCTAAACTAAATAATTGTTTTCGTGCCATTCAAAATAATATTAAGACAGTATGTATTGGGAAACCAGAAATAGTATTCAACAAAACGCTAAAGTATACAACCATTCAAAAATGAAATATCAAGAATTAAATAGGGAAGCCATTAGTTTGTTAAAGAAGCTTATAAAAACACCTTCATTTTCTACTGAAGAAAATGATACGGCAAATCATATTGAGCAATGGTTTGAAACGAACAATATTCCTTTTAAAAGAACTAATAATAATGTTTGGGCTACTAATAAATATTTTGACGAGGCCAAACCAACGCTATTATTGAACTCTCATCATGATACAGTAAAACCTAATAATGGTTATACTAAAGATCCATTCAATGCTCTAATTCAGGATGGAAAATTATATGGCTTAGGAAGTAATGATGCTGGTGGTTGTTTAGTGTCTTTATTGGCTACATTTAATCATTTTTATAATCAAGATCATTTAAATTATAACTTGGTAATAGTTGCTTCTGCCGAAGAAGAAAATAGTGGCGCTAATGGATTGAATAGTATGTTGTCTATTATTCCAAAAATAGATGTAGCTATTGTTGGAGAACCAACTTTAATGCATTTAGCTATTGCCGAAAAAGGGCTTGTTGTTTTTGATGCAGAAATAAATGGCACGCCAAGTCATGCCGCACATCCTAACAATGATAATGCAATTTATAATACAATAGAGGCTCTAAAATGGTTTAGAGATTTTAAATTTTCTAAAGTCTCTAATGTTTTAGGAGAAGTTAAAATGACAGTAACACAAATTAATGCAGGTAAACAGCATAATGCAGTACCGGCTAATGTGAATTTGGTAATAGATGTACGTGTAAACGATAAGTATTCAAATACAGAAGTTATAGAATTATTAACTAATAATTCACCTTGTAAAAAGTTGGTGCCTAGAAGTCTTAAATTAAATTCGTCTTCTATACCAGTAAGCCATGATTTAGTAAAAGCAGGGATAGATATAGGTAGACAAACATACGGTTCTCCAACCTTATCAGATCAGGCAGTACTTAATTGTCCGTCGTTAAAATTAGGCCCGGGAGATAGTAAGCGTTCTCATACTGCAGATGAGTTTATTTATCTAAAAGAAATAGAAGAAGGTATCGCTATTTATATTGAATTATTAGAAAAAGTATTATAAAATATATAATTATGAAATTGTGGGATAAAGGGATTGCAATAGATAAAAAGATAGATGAATTTACTGTTGGTAATGATAGAGAAATAGATTTACATATTGCTAAGTACGATATACAAGCATCGTTAGCACATGCTAAAATGTTACATAAAATTGAAATACTATCTAACGAAGAATTAAAGCAATTAGAAAAAGGTTTACAAGTAATAGAAAAGCAAATAAAAGCAGGAACTTTTAAAATAGGATTAGAATTTGAAGATGTACATTCTAAAATAGAATTTGAATTAACAAAACAGTTAGGAGATGTAGGAAAGAAAATGCATACGGCGCGTTCTAGAAATGATCAAGTATTAGTAGCGCTTCAATTGTATTATAAAGTAGAGCTAAATACTATTAAAGAAAAAACTAAAATATTTTTTGATACACTTATTGGTTTAGCTGAAAAACATAAAAATGTATGTATTCCTGGATATACACATTTACAAGTAGCTATGTCATCTTCTTTTGGGTTATGGTTTTCGGCTTATGCAGAACTACTTATTGATGATATTTATGTGTTGGATGCAGCTTTAAAAACAGTGGATCAAAACCCTTTAGGATCTGCAGCAGGTTATGGTAGTTCATTTCCAATAGATAGAGTGTTTACAACTCAAGAATTAGGTTTTTCAACATTAAAATATAATGTGGTAGCTGCACAAATGAGTCGTGGTAAGAGTGAGCGTGTAGTATCAACTGCTTTAGGTAGTATCGCAAATACTTTGTCTCGTTTTGCTATGGATATTTGTTTGTATATGAGTCAGAATTTTGGATTTGTTAGCTTTCCAGAAGAGTTGACTACTGGGAGTAGTATTATGCCTCATAAAAAAAATCCAGATGTATTTGAGTTAATTCGTGGTAAGAGTAATAAAATACAAGCATTACAAACAGAAATGTTGTTGTTAACTAATAATTTGCCAAGTGGTTATCATAGAGATTACCAATTATTAAAAGAGAATGTTATTAAAGCAATTGAAGAAACTAAAAATATATTAGACGTCTTTAATTATGCAATACAGAAGATTGTGGTTAATAGTATTGATTTAGATGATGAGAAGTATAAATACTTATATACAGTAGATAATATTAATAGTTTGGTAGAGAAAGGCATGTCATTTAGAGAAGCATATCAAAGTATAGGGAAACAAGTTCAAGATGATACTTATATTCCAGATATATCAAAGCAACATTCTCATATTGGAAGTATTGGTAATCTGTGTTTGGATGAGATTCGTAATAAATTCCCAAAGAAAAAAGCACCTTGATATCAAGGTGCTTTTTTAATATTTGACTAATAAATATTATATAATTGTAGATTGTCCTAAATGAATATTATTAAAGTTAATATTCGTATCATTTGGGTTACTAATAAAATCGGCAATAAAATCACCAACTTTAGATGTTGTTATATTATCGTAAACACTATTTAAATCTGGAGTTGTAATATTTAGTTTTAAAGATTTTTCTACACCAGTTTTAATAAGTTCAGCTTCATCAAATAATTCAAAATGCTCTAATAACATGGCTGCGCTTAAAATAGAAGCCACAGGATTAGCAATGCCTTTACCCGTTGCTTGAGGGTACGACCCATGAATAGGTTCGAACATAGCATAACGATCTCCAAGAGAAGCAGAGGCTAATAAGCCTATAGATCCACCAATAACGCTAGCTTCATCACTAATAACATCACCAAAAAGGTTTTCGGTTAAAATAACATCAAACTGTTTTGGGTTTAAAATCATTTGCATGGCTGCATTATCAACAAATAAAAAATCAAGTGTCACATCTGGATAATTAGGTGCCAGTTCTGTAACTACTTTACGCCACAAACGAGAGGTTTCTAGTACATTAGCTTTATCTACTAATGTTACTTTTTTACGTCGAGATTGTGCTGTTTTAAATGCCATTTGAGCGATACGTTCAATTTCGTAACGAGAATACTCGCATAAATCTGAAGCCGTATCTCCATCATCACTTAATTGCTTCTCTCCAAAATAAATACCGCCTGTTAATTCTCTATAAATACTAATATCTGTGCCAGAGACTATTTCACGTTTTAATGGTGATTTGTCTAAAAGTGTATCGTACGCTTTTACTGGTCTTACATTAGCATATAGACCTAATTCTTTTCTTAATTTTAATAAGCCTTGCTCTGGGCGTATTTTAGCACTTGGGTCATTATCATATTTAGGATGCCCAATGGCGCCAAATAAAATGGCATCACTCGATTTACACAAATCTAAAGTGCTATCTGGCAATGGGTTATTTTTCTCATCTATCGCAATAGCTCCAACAGGAGCTTCTTTAAATAAAAATGTATGATTAAATTCTAAAGCAATAGCTTTTAATACTTTTATAGCTTGCGATGTGACTTCGGGACCAATACCATCACCTGGTAATACTGCTATGTTTAATTTCATAGATAATATTTTTTATTCCTGCTAAAACAGGAATCTTGTTTTATTTAGTTAAGTTCTTAGCTTCAAAAGCTTCTATTTCTGTTTTTTTACTCAATAGGTAGTCAATATCATCATAACCATTTATTAAGCATGTTTTTTTATATGGATCAATTTCAAAAGCGTCTTTAAAAGAAGTGTCTACAACTGAAATCGTCTGATGTTCTAAATTCACTTCTAATTTAATTTCAGGTTTTTCAGTGATTTCAGCTAATAGCACTTTTAAAAATTCTGGCGAAACTTGAACAGGAAGTAGACCATTGTTTAAGGCGTTTCCTTTAAAAATATCTGCAAAGAAACTTGAAACAATAACCTTAAAACCATAATCGCTTAAAGCCCATGCGGCATGTTCTCTACTAGAACCGCAACCAAAATTATCGCCAGCAACTAAAATGCTGCCAGAATATTTTGGGTTGTTCAATGTGAAATCTTCATTTTTAGAATTATCCTCGTTAAAACGCCAATCTCTAAAAACATTATCACCAAAACCATTTCTGTCTGTTGCTTTTAAAAAGCGAGCAGGAATAATTTGATCTGTATCTATATTTTCAATCGCTAATGGAATAGCTTTCGACTGTAATGTTGTAAACTTTTCCATCTTAATTCAATTGTTTAGTTATGTCAATAATTTTGCCTTCAACAGCTGTGGCTGCAGCTACTAAAGGACTTGCTAAAATAGTTCGGGCACCTTGTCCTTGTCTACCTTCAAAATTCCTGTTACTTGTAGAGACACAGTATTCTCCTTGAGGAATTTTATCGTCGTTCATGGCTAAACAAGCACTACAGCCTGGTTGACGTAATTTAAAACCTGCTGCGTCAAAAATTGTTTTTAAACCTTCTTTAATAATTTGAGCTTCAACTTGCTTGCTTCCAGGAACAAGCCAAGCAGTTACATTATCTGCTTTTTGTTTGCCTTTTATGTAGTTTGCAGCAACTCTAAAATCTTCAATTCTTGAGTTGGTACAGCTTCCTATAAATACGAAGTTTATTGGTTTATTAACTAATGATTCTCCTTTTTTGAAATCCATATATTCTAAAGATTTTTCAAAAGAAGCATCGTTTAATTCTGGTATGTTTTCGGAAACTTTTATTCCCATTCCTGGATTTGTTCCATAAGTAACCATTGGTTCAATATCTTCGGCATCAAAAAAGTATTCTTTATCGAAGGTAGCGCCTTGATCTGTTGGTAATGTTTTCCAATAGTTAACTTTTTTATCAAAATCATTTCCAATTGGTGCAAATGTTTTTCCTTTTACATAATCAAAAGTGGTTTGGTCTGGAGCAATCATGCCTCCGCGTGCTCCCATTTCAATACTCATATTACAAACCGTCATTCTGCCTTCCATAGACATGTTTTCAAATACATCGCCTGCATATTCGCAAAAGTATCCTGTGCCAGCATTGGTGCCTAACTTAGCAATAATATATAAAATAACATCTTTAGGTAATACACCTTTTTTTAGTTTGCCATTTACAGAAACACGCAAGCTTTTTGGTTTTTTTAATAGTAAACATTGACTTGCGAAAACTTGAGCCACTTGACTAGTACCAATACCAAAAGCAATAGTACCAAAAGCGCCATGTGTTGAGGTATGGCTGTCTCCGCAAACAATAGTCATTCCAGGTTGAGTAATGCCCAATTCTGGAGCCATAACGTGAACAATACCATTATACTCGTGTCCTAATTCATAAAGTGTAATGTTATTTTTTTTACAATTATTAGAGAGTTGTTCTAGTTGTTTTCTAGAGTTCTCATCTTTAATTGGTAAGTGTTGGTTTTCTGTAGGTGTATTGTGGTCTGCAGTAGCCACAATTTGATTTGGACGAAAGATAGGAATCCTACGTTTTTCTAATTCATTAAAGGCTTGTGGACTAGTCACTTCATGAATTAAATGTTTATCTATATATAAAACTTGTGGGCCATTTTCTATAGAATCAACGACATGAGCATCCCAAACTTTATCAAATAATGTCTTCTTCATGATACTATGCACTTATTATTTGATTGTAAACTTTACTTGTTTCAATTATTTGATGAATGTCTCCATCATTAATCTCTTTCTTTTTGTCTGCAAAAGACAAGAAATTTGCGTAAACATCATCTAGTTGTAATTTAGTTAATTCATAACCAACATTCTTAGCTCTATAAGCTAAAGCTGCTCGTCCACTACGAGCCGTTAATACAATTGCAGATTCGGTGACTCCTACATCTTTCGGGTCTATAATTTCATACGTTTCTCTGTTTTTAATAACACCATCTTGATGTATCCCAGAGCTGTGAGCAAAGGCATTAGCACCAACTATAGCTTTATTGGGTTGAGTGTAAATGCCCATATTATCACTTACTAATTGGCTTAGGCCAAAAAGTTTTGTAGTGTCTATGTTTGTATCTAATTGTAAATCGGAATGTTGTTTTAAAACCATGACAACTTCTTCTAAAGCAGTGTTTCCTGCACGTTCTCCAATACCATTAATTGTACATTCAATTTGTCGTGCACCATTAATAACACCTTCAATAGAGTTGGCAGTTGCTAAACCTAAATCGTTATGACAATGACATGATAAGATAGCCTTTTCAATACCTTTTACATTCTCCATTAAATACTTCATTTTTTCGCCATATTCACTAGGAAGACAGTAACCTGTTGTATCTGGAATATTTAAAACAGTTGCTCCAGCTTTTATAGCGGCTTCACATACACGAGCTAAATACTCGTTATCTGTTCTACCAGCGTCTTCTGCGTAAAATTCAACATCTTCAACAAAAGATTTTGCATAACTAACAGCAGCAAAAGCACGTTTAATAATCTCTTCTCGATTAGAGTTGAATTTAAATTTTATATGAGAGTCGCTTGTACCAATACCTGTATGTATTCTAGGTTTTTTAGCATATTTTAAGGCATCAGCAGCTACTTTAATATCATTTTCTACTGCTCGAGTTAATCCGCAAACAGTTGCGTTTTTTACAGTTTTTGATATAGCAGTTACCGATTTAAAATCTCCAGGACTAGAAACGGGAAAACCAGCTTCAATAACATCGACTCCTAAATGATCTAATTGTTTCGCAATGACGACCTTTTGTTCGGTGTTTAATTTGCAACCCGGAACCTGCTCTCCGTCACGAAGGGTTGTATCGAATATTTGAATATGTTGTTTTGACATTTCTTAGAGATTTATTTTTCTATTGTACTACGAATTTATATTTTGGATAAATGCTAGACCGATAATAATAATATGGTTTTACGATGTTCAACACAAATAATTGAGTTTATTAATCTGATAATCAATTGTTTATATTTTATTTTAATTGATGACTAAAGATCAAAAAGACAACTTATTTTTATTGGTAAAATCCTTAACCAAATCTGAAAAAAGACAATTTAAGTTGTATGTTGGACGTTTGGGAGTGAACTCAGACTCAAAATTTTTAAGCGTTTTTAATGTTTTAGATAAAATGTCTGTTTATGATGAAAGAGTTATTCTGAAATCTACAGAGGTTAAAAAACAACAGTTAGCTAATGTAAAGGCCCATCTATATAAACAGATTTTAATTAGCTTAAAATTGAATCCTTCTCATCAAAATATAAGATCTCAAATTCGAGAGCAATTAGATTTTGCTTCTATTTTATACCATAAAGGTCTATACAAACAAAGTTTAAAAATATTAGATAAAGCAAAAGACCTAGCTATTGTAAATGAAGAGAAAAATTTAGCATACGAAATTGTTGAGTTAGAAAAGGTAATTGAATCGCAGTACATTACAAGAAGTATGAGTGGTCGAGCCGATGAGTTAACTATACAGGCCAAAGAGTTAAGTGCAGCTAATGTAATAGCTAGTAAGTTGTCAAATTTATCACTTCAATTGTATGGATTATTTTTAAAAACAGGTTACGTTAGAAACAAAGAAGAAAGTATATGGGTGCAAGATTATTTTGATAAACGTTTGCCAAAATATGATATTAAAAAATTAGGATTTCGAGAGAAATTATGGTTGTATAATGCGTATTTGTGGTATAGTTTTCTAATGCAAGATTTTTTGAATTGTTATAAATATGCTTCAAAATGGGTTGATTTATTTTATCAAAACTCTAATATGATTCATTTGAACCCTGTCTTCTTTTTGAAAGGAAATAACTACTTGTTAGAATCACTATTCTTTTTAAAAAATAGAGAAAAGTTTGAAAGTTCGCTTAACAAGTTGGAAGCGATAGTCGCTGAAAATAAGTTGCCTAATGATGAAAATGTAGAGGCTTTATCTTTTTTATATATCAATTTAAATAAAATTAATTTACATTTTATTGATGGCACTTTTGAAGATGGTCTAAGTCTAGTTCCAAAAATGGAACAAGATCTGGTTCGTTTTAAAAATAGAATAGATGAACATCATACTATGACTTTTTATTACAAGTTTGCTAGTTTGTATTTTGGAGCGGGAAAAAATAGAAAAGCAATTGAGTATTTAGGTAAAATAATTTCTAATAAAACATTAACAATGCGAGAAGATCTTTTATGTTTTTCTCGTGTTTTAAATTTAGTGGCGCATTATGAAGCTGGTTTAGATTACCATTTAGAAACACTATTAAGAAGTACTTATAAGTTTTTAATAAAAATGAATGACCTTCATGAAGTACAAAAAGAGATGATAAAGTTCATTCGTGGATTACAAGATATTTATCCGCATGACATAAAAAAAGCATTTAAAACATTACATAAAAAGCTGAAAATTTATGAAAATGATCCATTTGAAGGACGTGCATTTTTATACTTAGATATTATTTCTTGGCTGGAAAGTAAAATTGAAAACAAACCAGTCGATAAAATAATTAGAGAAAAGTATCTAGCTGAAATAAATAATAATTAAAATCTGATATAGAATAATTATCACATTAATTTGTATAGATAAATATTTTGTAAGATCATGTATTTGTAGATTTTAATTCACTTTAAAATGTTTTAAAATCATTTTTAATGAAAAAAAATCTTTTTTTATTTGGTAGAATAAAATCTTTTTCACAATATTTGTGCTCACAAAGTTCAAAGCTTTATTGAAATGTTATCAAGAAAGGTGGAGGGATTAGACCCTATGAAACCTTAGCAACCCTTAGATTTACTAAGAAGGTGCTAAATTCTACTTGAATGCGCAAGTCATTTTTTGCTATTTCGGATAGATAACCAAACGTAATCACCCATCTGTAGTTACGTATATTTCTTATAACATTTTTCTATTAAATATGCCTTTCGAGGCTGATTTGACTTTTGGTTTAATTGTGCTTTTTTATAAGCACTCATTTAATTAACTCAAAAAAATTAGAAAAATGAGTACACAAAAATTCGCAACGAAAGCGTTGCACGCAGGACACGATGTCGACAAAAATGGAGGTACAAGAGCTGTGCCTATTTATCAATCTACAGCATACGTATTCGATGACTCAGATGACGCAGCTGGAAGATTTAACCTATCTGTACCAGGGTTTATTTACACACGACTTAATAATCCAACAAATGATATTTTGGAGCAAAGATTGGCTGCATTAGAAGGTGGTGTTGGAGCTGTTGCTACAGCTTCAGGAACATCGGCTATAGCTACAACATTGCTAACACTTCTAAAGGCTGGAGATCATATTGTTGCTTCAAATAGTTTGTATGGTGGTACTTATAATTTATTGAGCGTGACTTTACCAAGACATGGTATTACAACAACATTTGTAGATCCGTCAAATCCTGAAAATTTTAAAGAGGCTGCGCAAGAAAATACTAGAGTATTTTTTATTGAATCATTAGGAAATCCAAAGTTAGATGTTTTAGATATCGAAGCTATTTCAAAAGAGGCAAAAGCATATAAGGTGCCTTTAATTGTAGATAATACAGTGGCAACGCCTTATTTATTAAACCCAATAAAATATGGAGCCAATATCGTCATTCATTCGTTAACAAAATATATTAACGGAAATGGAACCGCGCTTGGAGGTGCTATAATTGATGCTGGAACTTTTGATTGGTCTAGCGGAAAATTCCCAGAATTTACAGAGCCATCTGCTGGTTATCACGGGTTAGTTTATCATGAAGCAATTGGAGCGGCTGCATTCATTGCCAAAATAAGAATTGAAGGATTACGGGATTATGGTGGTGCTATAAGTCCATTTAATTCTTTTCAAATCATTCAAGGTTTAGAGACCTTAGAGTTACGTATAAAAAAACACAGTAGTAATGCACTTGCTTTAGCTAAGTGGTTGCAAGAACAACCTCAAGTAACATGGGTTAATTATCCAGGACTAGAGACTAGCAAATACAAAGATTTAGCAAGAAAGTACTTGCCAGAAGGGCAAAGTGGAATTGTAACTTTTGGTTTAGATGGTGGTTATGAATCTGCAAAAAAAGTAGTAGATAGTACAAAAGTATTCTCATTATTAGCCAATATTGGAGATACAAAATCATTAATTATTCACCCAGCAAGTACAACGCATCAACAGTTAAATGATACCGATCAAGAAAGTACAGGAGTAACAAAAGATTTAATTCGTTTGTCTGTTGGTATTGAAAATATTGAAGATCTTAAATCAGATTTAAAAGCTGCTTTCGAACTAGTTAAACAACCAGTTCTTTCATAATTTTTTTTAGTTAGATCGATGTTTGGAATTGAGTTACGCATTTTGATAATGTGGCGTAGCTCTTTTCTAAACTAATTAGCAATTTTTTAAACTGATAAAATGAATCAGATACATCATATATCTATTTTAGATTATGTCACTTTAAATGGAAGTAAGATTGAGTCTCTCAATTTGTCTTACGAAGTGTTTGGTAGACCATTACTAGATGCACCCATTGTATTAGTTAATCACGCATTAACAGGAAACAGTAGTGTCTCAGGTGAAAATGGTTGGTGGTCAGATTTAGTAGGCGATAATAAGGTTATTGATACTAATCGATATACTGTTTTAGCATTTAATATTCCAGGAAATGGTTATGATGGTTTTGAAATAGAAAATTATAAAGATTTTGTCGCACGAGACATTGCTAAACTATTTTTAATAGGTCTTGAGAAATTAAAAATAGACAACCTTTTTGCTGTTATTGGAGGTTCTCTTGGCGGAGGCATTTCATGGGAAATGGCAGTATTAAAACCAAATCTTTCTATGCATTTAATACCTGTAGCAACAGATTGGAAATCTACAGATTGGTTAATGGCAAATTGTCAAATTCAAGAGCAGTTTTTAACTAATTCTAATAACCCTGTTCATGATGCAAGAATGCATGCTATGCTATGTTATAGAACGCCAGAATCTTTTAAATCACGTTTTCAACGTTCAAAAAACGAGGTGTTAGAATTGTTTAATGTAGAGAGTTGGTTATTACATCATGGTAAGAAATTACAAGAACGTTTTCAATTATCTGCATATAAATTAATGAACCAATTATTGCGTACAATTGATGTTACTAAAGGGAGAGAAAATAGTGAAAACATCTTAGATAGTATACAATCTAAAATAACAATTGTAGCTGTAGATTCTGATTTGTTTTTTACAGCAGAAGAAAATAGAGAAACACAAAAACAGTTAGCATTAACACATCCTAATGTTACTTACAACGAGATAAATTCTATTCATGGTCATGATGCTTTTTTAATTGAATTCGAACAGCTAGAAAATATTATTAAAGACATTTTTAATCCGGAATCAAAAGAAAAAAGAATGAAAATATTAAAATTTGGTGGTAAATCTTTAGCTAATGGCGAAGGTATAAACCGAGTAATTTCTATAATAGAAAATAAAGTAAAAGCGAAAGAAAATATTGCAGTGGTTGTCTCAGCAAGAGGACAAGCAACAGATGAATTAGAAGCTATTCTAGACAAAGCTTTAGAAAATGAAAACTATCAAGAACAATTAAAAGCCTTTAAAGACTATCAAAATTTATTGACTAATGCAGATTTGTCTCAAGAATTTTCAAGATTAGATAGTTTATTTGAAGGTGTCCAGTTATTAGGTGATTATAATCAAAAAATAAAAGATGAAGTTTTGGCGCAAGGCGAATTAATTTCGGCCAAATTAATTTCTGCTTTATTAAAAGACAAAAATATAAACGCTAAAGCTGCAGATGCTAGAGCTCTTATTAAAACTGATGATAATTTTGGTAATGCTAAACCTAATGATGCTATATCTAAGAAAAATGTTGTTGATTATTTTAAACAAAATAATGGAACAACAGTAAATATTGTAACAGGTTTTATAGCTTCTAATAAAGATAATAAAACAACGACTTTAGGTAGAAATGGAAGTAATTATACAGCGTCATTATTAGCAAACTATTTAAATGCAGAAGAGTTACAGAATTATACGCATGTAAATGGAATTTACACCGCAAACCCCGATTTAGTAACAGATGCCAGAAAAATTGAAAGATTATCATTTACAGAAGCGAATGAGCTTGCAAATTTTGGAACAACCATCTTACATGCTAAAACTATTATTCCATTAATAGAAAAAAACATTCCGCTTCGCATATTAAATACGTTTAATCCTGATGATAAAGGCACTATTATTACCTCTCAAAATAACGCTAATGGTATTCGCTCATTATCCGTTTTAGATAATGTAGCCTTAGTAAATATTGAAGGACGTGGTTTGTTGGGGAAAGTTGGTGTCGACGCAAGAATTTTTAAGGCTTTAAGTAACGAAGATATTAGTGTTAGTATTATATCACAAGGCTCTTCAGAACGAGGAATAGGTTTGGTTATAGATGCAAATAAAGCTACTAAAGCAGTAATTGCATTAGAGAAAGAATTTGAAAACGATTTCTATTCGCAGGACATTAACAAGATTAATGTTATAGATGATGTTTCGGTTATATCAATTGTAGGTCAAGAATTAAGTACGTTTCATAAACCATTTAATGCTTTAATTAAAAATCAAATAACACCTCTGTTATTTAATAATACTATTACTGGAGAAAATGTAAGTATAGTACTTAAAAAAGAGCAGTTGCATAAAGCGTTAAACGTCATGCATGGTGAAATTTTTGGTATTTCAAAAAAGATAAACCTTGCTATTTTTGGACATGGTTTGGTTGGTAGTGAACTCATTAATCAAATTATAGCTTCTGCAGAAGATATTGAAAAAAGAAAAGGCATTAAACTAAATATTTTTGCAATTGCAAATTCTAAAAAAATATTGCTAAATAAAAAAGGAATCAATAAAAACTGGGAAAACGATCTTAATGATGAAGGAGAAAATTATACAATAGAAGATGTTTTTGAATATGCAAAATCTAATCATTTAGAAAATTTAATAGCTATTGATAATACGTCTAGTTTAGAGTTTGTTTCTAACTATATTCAATTAGTAGAAACAGGTTTCGATTTGGTGTCTTCAAATAAAATAGCCAATACTATTGATCTAGAATTCTATAATAAATTACGTAAAACCTTAGAGAAATACCAAAAATCATACTTGTATGAAACTAATGTTGGAGCCGGTTTGCCCTTAATAGATACCATTAAGCTATTGCATTTGTCGGGAGAAAACATAGTGCGTATTCGAGGTGTGTTTTCTGGGTCTTTAAGTTATTTGTTTAATACGTTTTCTTCAGAAGATATTTTGTTTTCAGAAGCGTTACAACAAGCTTTAGATAAAGGGTATACAGAACCAAACCCTAGAGAAGATTTAAGTGGTAATGATGTAGCAAGAAAATTATTAATCTTGGCTAGAGAATTAGATTTACATAACGATTTAAGTGATGTGTCTGTAGAAAACTTAATTCCTGAAAATTTACGGACTATAGAAACTTCAGCATTTTTGGAATCATTGCATACGTTAAATCCAATTTTTCAAAAGAAAAAAGAGCAACAAGATCCAAATCATGTGTTAAGATATATTGGGGATTTATATGGTGATCTGGCAGATGATAATGGAGCTAAATTAGATGTGAAATTAGTGTCTGTTCCTGAGCAATCAGCACTTGGAGCTTTAAAAGGTGCAGATTCAATATTCGAAATATATACAGAAAGTTATGGGGAAAACCCTATTGTTATTCAAGGTGCTGGTGCTGGAGCTTCAGTTACAGCAAGAGGTGTTTTTGGTGATATTCTAAGATTAACAGAAAAAAATAATTAAAAAGAATGAGTTCTAATCATATAGAAACACAGGCAATACGTACGCAAATAGAGCGCTCTCAATACTTAGAGCATTCAAATCCTTTGTATTTAACATCTAGTTATATTTTTGAAGATGCAGAAGATATGCGAGCTTCTTTTGCAGATGAAAAGGATCGTAATATCTATAGCCGTTATTCAAATCCAAATACATCAGAATTTATTGAGAAAATATGTAAAATGGAAGGCGCAGAAAGAGGCTATGCTTTCGCATCTGGAATGTCTGCCGTATTTTCAACATTTGCAGCTTTATTAAATGCAGGAGATCATATTATTTCATCTAGAAGTGTATTTGGATCAACGCAAACAATGTATAATAATATTCTGCCAAAATGGAATATCTCAACTAACTATTTTAAAATCAATGAAATTGACAAGATAGAAAGTCTTATACAACCTAATACAAAAGTAATTTATGCAGAAAGCCCAACAAATCCTGCAGTAGATATTTTAGATTTAGAACTATTGGGGCAAATTGCAAAAAAACATAATCTTATCTTAATAATAGATAACTGTTTTGCAACACCATATTTACAGCAACCAATAAAGTTTGGAGCCGATATCGTTATTCATTCTGCAACAAAACTAATTGATGGACAAGGTCGCGTTTTAGGCGGCGTTACAGTTGGTAGTGAAGCATTAATACAAAAAATCTATTTGTTTTCAAGAAATACAGGACCAGCGTTATCGCCTTTTAATGCATGGGTATTGTCTAAAAGTTTAGAAACACTTCCAGTAAGAGTAGATAAGCATTGTGAAAACGCATTTAAAGTAGCTCAATTTTTGGAGACGCATAATAAAGTAAATCTAGTTAAATACCCGTTTTTAAAATCGCATCCGCAATATGAATTGGCCAAAAAGCAAATGAAATTAGGAGGTAATATTGTGGCTTTCGAAATAAAAGGAGGTATTGAAGCTGGTAGAAACTTTTTGAATAGAATAAAGTTATTATCTCTATCTGCAAATTTAGGAGATACTAGAAGTATAGTAACGCATCCAGCATCAACAACACATGCTAAACTGTCTGAAGACGATAGATTACAAACAGGAATTACTGGAGGTTTGGTTCGTGTTTCTGTGGGGTTAGAATATGTAGATGATATTATAAATGATTTAAATCAAGCATTGAATTAATGGCAAATATTGAAGAAGAAATACAAAAGCGAATTCTAATTTTAGATGGAGCAATGGGAACAATGTTACAGCGTTATAATTTCACTGAAGCAGATTTTCGTGGAGAGCGTTTTAAAGATTATCCATCGCCTTTACAAGGTAATAATGATTTGTTGTCTTTAACACAACCTCAAGCTATTTCAGATATACATAGGCAGTATTTTGAAGCCGGAGCAGATATTGTAGAAACAAATACATTCTCAGGTACAACTATAGCTATGGCAGATTACGATATGGAAGATTTAGTCTATGAATTAAATTACGAATCGGCAAAAATTGCAAAATATGTAGCTAATGAGTTTACTCAAAAGAATCCTAAGAAACCAAGATTTGTTGCGGGTAGTATTGGGCCAACAAATAGAACTGCTAGTTTATCTCCGGATGTTAATAAACCAGAGTATCGCGCAGTAACGTTCGAAGAATTACGATTAGCGTATAAACAACAAATAGAAGCTTTAGTTGATGGTGGTGTAGATTTACTTTTAGTAGAAACGATCTTCGATACATTAAATGCAAAAGCAGCATTATTTGCTATAGAAGAAGTAAAAGAAGAACGTAATATTGATATTCCAATTATGGTATCTGGAACAATTACTGATGCTTCAGGGCGCACATTGTCTGGGCAGACAGTCGAAGCTTTTTTAGCATCTATTTCTCATGTGCAGTTGTTAAGTGTAGGATTTAATTGTGCCTTAGGAGCCGAGCAGTTACAGCCGTATTTAAAACGATTAGCAAATGAGACAACATTTTATACTTCGGCACACCCTAATGCAGGATTGCCAAATGCTTTTGGTGAGTATGATGAATCTGCAGAAGAAATGCAAGCGTATATTGAAAGCTATCTTAAAGATGATTTAATAAATATTATTGGAGGTTGCTGTGGCACAAACCCAGATCATATTAAAGCCATTGCAGATGTGTCTGCAAATTATAAACCCCGTCAAATCTCTGTGCAAGCAGAAACTTTTTAAAGATTAAAGTTATGCCTAAGGATAATAAATATTTAACATTATCTGGCTTAGAGCCACTTGTAGTTACACCAGATACTAATTTTATTAATGTTGGAGAGCGAACTAATGTTACTGGCTCTCGTAAATTTTTACGTTTAATAAAAGAAGAAAAATTTGAAGAAGCGTTAAGTGTTGCTAGAGACCAAGTAGAAGGTGGTGCGCAAATTATTGATGTCAATATGGATGAAGGTATGCTTGATGGTGTAGAAGCTATGACTACCTTTTTAAATCTTATTGCTTCAGAACCAGATATTGCAAGAGTCCCAATTATGATTGATAGCTCTAAATGGGAAATAATTGAAGCGGGGTTACAAGTTGTTCAAGGGAAAAGTGTAGTAAATTCTATTAGTTTAAAAGAAGGAGAAGCCCAATTTAAATACCAAGCAAAATTAGTAAAACGTTATGGAGCTGCAGTAATTGTGATGGCTTTTGATGAGCATGGGCAAGCAGATACTTATGAAAGACGTATTGAAATATGTAAACGATCTTACGATATATTAGTTAGTGAAGTCAATTTTCCTCCTCAAGACATCATATTCGACCCTAATATATTTCCTGTGGCTACAGGAATGGAAGAACACAGAAAAAATGCTCTAGACTTCTTTAATGCTACTAAATGGATTCGTGAAAATTTACCTTATGCTAATGTCTCTGGAGGCGTGAGTAATGTGTCATTCTCATTTAGAGGAAATAATACGGTTCGAGAGGCAATGCACTCTTCGTTTTTATATCATGCCATAAAAAATGGAATGAATTTAGGAATTGTAAACCCAACAATGTTGGAGATTTATGATGAAATAGATAAAGAATTATTAGAACGTGTTGAAGATGTCTTATTTGATAGAAAAGATGATGCTACAGAACGGCTCTTAGATTTTGCAGAAACAGTAAAAGGGAATAAAAAAGAAGAAACCGAAACAATACAGGAATGGCGTAATTTAAACTTACAATCTAGAATAACACATGCCTTAGTAAAAGGGATAGATGCTTTTATTGTTGAAGATGTTGAAGAAGCGAGATTATCAGTTTCTAGACCAATACAAGTGATTGAGGGACATTTAATGATAGGAATGAATGTTGTTGGAGATCTTTTTGGAAGTGGAAAAATGTTCTTACCACAAGTTGTGAAATCAGCAAGAGTAATGAAAAAAGCAGTAGCTTATTTACAGCCGTTTATTGAAGATGAAAAAGATGGAAAACAAGAGTTTGCTGGAAAGATTTTAATGGCAACTGTAAAAGGAGATGTTCATGATATAGGGAAAAATATAGTAAGTGTTGTTTTGGGGTGTAATAATTACGAAATCATTGATTTAGGAGTCATGGTTCCTCCAGAAAAAATTATAGAAACTGCTATAAAAGAAAGAGTAGATGTAATTGGTTTAAGTGGATTAATAACACCGTCATTAGATGAAATGGTTTATGTGTCTAAGGAATTAGAAAAACAAAATATCGAAATCCCATTAATTATTGGAGGAGCAACAACATCAAAAGCACATACTGCTGTAAAAATTGCGCCGCATTACCAAAATACTGTTATCCATATTAATGATGCATCTCGTGCAGTTACTGTAGTTGGAGATTTATTACAAGAAAGTAACACATTATATAAAAATCAAATTCGTGAAGAGTATAATAAATTTCGAGAACAATTTTTAAGTCGAACAAAACAAAAAGAATACAGAACAATTGATGAAGCGAGAGCACGAAAATTTAAAATTGATTGGGAAACTACAAGCATTGTAAAACCAAAACAGTTAGGTGTTCAAACTATTCATGAATTTGATATTAAGTCACTTGAGTCATTTATTGATTGGTCGCCCTTTTTTAGAAGTTGGGACTTACATGGTAAATACCCAGATATTTTAAAAGATGAAATAGTTGGAACCCAAGCAACAGAATTATTTGCAGATGCTCAAGAACTACTTAGGGAAATATTTGATGAGAAATTGTTAAAAGCAAAAGCTGTT
This sequence comes from uncultured Lacinutrix sp., assembly GCF_947500325.1. Classification (GTDB taxonomy): domain Bacteria; phylum Bacteroidota; class Bacteroidia; order Flavobacteriales; family Flavobacteriaceae; genus Lacinutrix. The sequence continues at coordinate 49,928 of NZ_CANMRQ010000008.1, read as the reverse complement.
TTTGGTTTGTTTCCAGCAAATACCGTAAATGATGATGATATTGAAGTAAAGGTTCCTAATATGTGCTCAAGCGGATTTGATAGCCAAAGTAAGAATATTAAATTTTTAACCTTACGCCAACAGCTTAAAAAACGAGAAAGCATTCCAAACTTTGCATTAGCCGATTTTATTGCACCTAAAGCTACAGGAATTCAGGATTATATTGGTGCATTTTGCGTGACTACGGGCTTTGGAACAAAAGAGTTGGCAGAACAATTTGAAGCTAATAATGATGATTACAACTCTATTATGATAAAAGCTTTAGCAGATAGATTAGCCGAGGCTTTTGCAGAGTATTTACATAAAGAAGTACGAACAAAACATTGGGCTTATACTGAAAATGAAACATTAAGTAATCAAGATTTAATAAAAGAAAATTATAAAGGCATTCGTCCAGCGCCTGGATATCCAGCATGTCCAGATCATTTAGAGAAAACAACGATTTGGGAGCTTTTAGATGTTGAAAAAAATATTGGAGTAAAACTAACTGAAAGTTTGGCTATGTGGCCAGCAGCGAGTGTAAGTGGTTATTATTTTGGTAATAAAGAAGCTAAATATTTCGGTCTTGGAAAAATAAAAGAAGATCAATTAAAGGATTATGCTAAACGTAGAAGTATTAATGAAGAAATAGCTAGAAAATGGCTAAATCCAAATCTAGCAGAATAAGTATGAAAGTAGTAGAACATATAAACGAAGCGAATGGGAAAACACGCTTTTCATTCGAGATTTTGCCACCTTTAAAAGGACAGCATATTCAATCTATTTTTGATAATATAGACCCTTTAATGGAATTTAAACCTCCATTTATTGATGTTACTTATCACAGAGAAGAGTATACTTATAAAGATTGTGGTAATGGTTTATTAAAAAAGCAAGTTGTTAAAAAACGTCCAGGTACAGTAGGGATATGTGCTGCACTACAAAATAAATATCAAGTCGACGCTATTCCTCATATTCTATGTGGAGGTTTTACTAAAGAAGATACCGAGAATTTTTTAATTGATCTGGATTTTTTAGGAATTGATAATGTCATGGCTTTACGTGGTGACGCAGTAAAAACAGAAACGTATTTTGCACCTGAAAAAGAAGGGCATCATTATGCAAGTGAACTTGTAACACAAATTTCAAATTTAAATAATGCTAAATATTTAGATGATGAATTAGAAAATTGTTCAGCAACAAACTTTTGTGTAGGAGTTGGCGCTTATCCAGAAAAGCATATGGAAGCACCAAGTTTGGATAGTGATATTCATTTTTTAAAAAAGAAAATTAAAAACGGAGCAGAATATATAGTCACTCAAATGTTTTTTGATAATCAAAAATATTTTGAATTTGTAAAAAAATGTAGAAATGAAGGGATAACAGTGCCAATAATACCAGGGTTAAAACCTATAGCTACTAAAAGACAATTAAATATAATTCCCCATAGGTTTCATGTAGATTTACCAGAAGCTCTTATATTAGAGGTTGTAAAGTGTAAGGATAATAAAGAAGTGAGACAAATAGGTATAGAATGGTGTATACAGCAATCTAAAGAATTAGAAAAAGCTGGTATTCCAGTATTACATTATTATTCAATGGGGAAAAGTGATAATATTAAGGCAATAGCCGAAGCTATCTTTTAAATAATTAAAAATAAGTACATTTGTTGTATGCTTTCAAAGAAAACAAAATATGGAATTAAGGCTCTAGTGCATTTAGGAAAAAAAGAAGAACGCGACCCTGTTCAAATTGCAAACATTTCTAAAGCAGAAAATATATCTCAAAAATTTTTAGAGAGTATATTACTAACTCTTAAAAAAAATGGAGTTTTAGGTTCTAAAAAAGGAAAAACAGGAGGGTATTATCTTATAAAAGAGCCAGAAGATATAAAAATGGCTGATGTTATGCGTGCACTTGAAGGGCCTATTGCGATGGTACCGTGTGTAAGTCTTAATTTTTATGAGAGATGTGATGATTGTCCTGATGAAACTGTTTGTGCAGTCCATAATCTAATGCTAGATGTAAGAGATAGTACTTTAAAAATATTTAATAATACAACACTCTCAGATTTAATTTCTCAAAAATAACATAAATACTTTGCTAGATTTAATTTCTTGATTTACATTTGTTTTAAATTCCTAGTATTCCTATAGGAATTAAATAGTAATAAAAATGATGATAAATATTTTATATAAAAATGACATTAAAAAAGAAGGAAAAGAGACTTCTTTAAATGGTGCGCAAAATAAAATAGAAAACAAAACCTCTGAAGAGAAAATAAAGAGAAGTTTAATGAAAACAATTAGTTGGAGAGTAATTGGGACATTAGATACTGTACTTATATCGTATTTAATTACAGGAACAATAGCAATGGCAATTTCAATTGGAGGAATTGAGCTAGTCTCAAAAATGGGTTTGTACTTTTTTCATGAGCGTGCTTGGAATAAAATAAAATGGGGAAAATAATGGAATTAGACTTAAATAAAATAAACAAAAAGTTACAAGGTAAAACACCTATAGAGATTGTGAAATGGGCAATAGGAATTGCTAAATCGCCATTAGTTACAACTAATTTTAGACCCTATGAAGCTGCTATTTTAAATGTTACAAGTCAAATAAAAAAGGATATTAAAGTGGTTTGGTGTGATACAGGGTATAATACACCTAATACATATAAACATGCAGAAGAAGTTATTAAGCAATTAAATTTAAATGTAAAATTATTTGTGCCAATGCAAACAACAGCACATAGAGATATCGTTTTAGGTATTCCCGAAATTAATAATCCTGCGCATAAGATATTTACAGAACAAGTAAAATTAGAGCCTTTTAAAAGAGCGATGGATGAGCATAAACCAGATGTGTGGTTTACAAATTTACGTAAAGGACAAACTGCATTTAGAGACAGTATAAATATTGTTTCTCAAGATAAAAATGGAGTAATAAAAGTGAGTCCTTTTTACAATTGGACAGATGAAGAATTAGATGACTATTTAGAAGAAAATAATTTGCCAAATGAATTTAAATATTTCGATCCAACAAAACAATTAGCTAATAGAGAGTGTGGATTACATGCTTAATACCTCTAAAACATATAATAACCAAATGAAAGATACATCAAAAGTAAATCCATTAGAAAGTGAAGCTATATACATTATGCGAGAAGTGGCTGCTCAATTCGAAAAGCCAGTGCTTTTATTTTCTGGGGGAAAAGATTCAATCACCTTAGTGCGTCTAGCGCAAAAGGCATTTTATCCAGCAAAAATTCCTTTCCCATTAATGCATATCGATACAGGACATAATTTTCCTGAAACTATAGAATTTAGAGACCGCTTAGTCAAAGAATTAGGTTTAGAACTTATTGTAAGAAATGTTCAAGATTCTATTGATGAAGGTAAAGTTAAAGAAGAATCTGGAAGATATTCTAGTAGAAATGTATTACAAACTACTACTCTTTTAGATGCTATTGAAGAATTTAAGTTTGATGCATGTATTGGAGGAGCAAGACGTGATGAGGAAAAAGCAAGAGCAAAAGAGCGTATTTTTTCTGTACGTGATGATTTTGGGCAATGGGACGAGAAAAACCAAAGGCCAGAATTATTCGATATGCTTAATGGCCAAATCGAGTTAGGGCAAAATGTACGTGTTTTTCCTATTTCTAACTGGACAGAATTAGATGTCTGGTCATATATACAAAAAGAACAAATTGAAATTCCTTCAATCTATTTTGCTCATACAAGAGCTACATTTTTAAGAGATGGTTTAATATGGTCTGCAGATGATGATGTGGTTTATAGAGATAAAGACGAGGAGGTTATAGAAAGAATAGTACGATTTAGAACAGTAGGAGATATGAGTTGTACTGCGGCAGTGTTATCTACTGCAGCAGATATTAAAAGTGTGGTACAAGAAATTAGAGAATCTTCAATCTCAGAAAGAGGAGCAAGAATAGATGATAAACGTTCTGAGGCTGCAATGGAAAAAAGAAAACAACAAGGATATTTTTAATATAAAGTAATTAAATATAATAAATGGAAGTTTTAAAAATAGCAACAGCAGGAAGCGTAGATGATGGAAAAAGTACATTAATTGGAAGATTACTTTACGATACCAAATCACTAACTACAGATAAATTAGAAGCAATAGAAAAAAAGAGTAAGCAACTAGGTTACGATTATTTAGATTTTTCTTTAGCAACAGATGGATTAGTAGCAGAAAGAGAACAAGGTATAACAATAGATGTCGCACATATTTATTTTTCTACTGCAAATAAAAGTTACATAATTGCAGATACACCTGGACATGTCGAGTATACTAGAAATATGGTTACAGGAGCTTCAACATCTCAAGCAGCTATAGTATTAATTGATGCTCGTAAAGGTGTTATAGAGCAAACTAATCGTCATTTTTTTATTAATAATCTATTAAGAATTAAAACAGTTATAGTCGCTATAAATAAAATGGATTTAGTAGATTTTTCTAAGGAAAAATACGATGAAATTAAAGCAGACTTTGAAGCTTTAATGAGTAAAAGAGATTATAAGGACCAAAAAATAACTTTTGTGCCAGTTAGTGCTTTAAAAGGAGATAATGTAGTTAATAAATCTAAAAACACACCTTGGTATACTGGTGAAACATTATTACAGTATTTAGAAAAAATAGATAATCAAGATATATACAATACAGGTACACCAAGATTTCCAGTACAATATGTAATTAGACCAAAGACCGAAGAATTCCATGATTTTAGAGGTTATGCAGGAAAAATATATGGAGGAGAACTTAGTCTAGGAGATGAAGTAGTGGTGTTGCCTTCACAAACAAGATCTAAAATAAAAGAAATATTATTTCATGATCAAAAAGTAGAAACAGCTTCAAGACGCTCTTCTGTAGTAATAACACTTGAAAACGATGTAAATATTAGCCGCGGCGATATGATTGTTAAAGCTAATGATTTGCCAACTATAGATAAACAATTTGTTGCAACTATTTCTTGGATGGATTCACAACAATTAACCCTAGGAAGCAAGTATATAATACAGCATGGAGTAAATAAAGTGTTAGCAAAAGTAGATCGTATACATCATAAAATAAATCCAGATTATTCAGGAATCGATGAGAATGCAAAGGCTTTAAATATGAATGACATAGCATCAGTTTCTTTTAAGTTAAATAAACCTGTTTTTTACGATTCTTTTAAATCACACAGAACAAATGGCTCTTTTATATTAATAGATAATCAATCTAATAATACAGTCGGTGCAGGATTTATCCAATAACTCTTTTAAATAAAAGCAATGGCAATTATAATAACAGACGAATGCATTAATTGTGGTGCTTGTGAACCAGAATGCCCAAACACTGCTATTTACGAAGGTGGAGAAAGTTGGAAATACAAAGATGGAACCTCGTTGGTAGATGACAAAATAGCAATGCCTAATGGTATAGAGATAAATGCAAATGAAGAACAAACACCTATTTCGGATGAGTTTTATTTTATAGCTCCAGATAAATGTACAGAATGTGTTGGGTTTCATGAAGAGCCACAATGTGCCGCAGTTTGCCCAGTAGATTGTTGCGTACCTGATGATGATTATGTAGAGACGGAAGATGAGTTATTAACTAAACAAGCTTTTCTTCACAAGTAAAAATTATAAATAAGAAACTGCGTAAAAGTAGTTTTAAGCTAAGATTAATAATAATGCAAAGTTTTAGAACAGAAATTGAAAATCCTATAGTAGAAAAGGATGTCATAGAATTAGCTAATAAAATAGAGCTTTTTCATAATGGAAAAATCGACGAAGAAAAATTTAGAAGCTTGCGTTTAGCTCGTGGTGTTTATGGTCAGCGTCAACATGGTGTGCAAATGATTCGTATAAAGCTACCATATGGTAAGGTGTTAAGTCATCAATTACGAAGAATTAGTGAAGTTTCAGACGAGTATTCAAGAAGTCGGTTGCATATAACAACGCGTCAGGATATACAAATTCATTATGTAGATTTAAATCGTACGCCAGAACTTTGGGCAGAATTAGAAAAAGATAATGTAACCTTAAGAGAAGCTTGTGGAAATACAGTTAGAAATGTAACTGCAAGTGAAACAGCAGGAATAGATGTTAACGAACCTTTTGATGTGTCTCCATATGCAGATGCTCTATTTCGTTTTTTTCTAAGAAACGCTATTTGCCAAGAAATGGGTAGGAAGTTTAAAGTCTCTTTTTCTGCTACAGATGAGGATACAGGATTGTCATATATGCATGATTTAGGCTTTATAGCTAAAATTGAAAACGGTATAAAAGGCTTTAAAGTAATGCTAGGTGGTGGTTTAGGCTCTCAGCCTAGACATGCAGATGTGTTTTACGAATTCTTAGCTTCAGATAAAATAATTCCTTTAATGGAAGGTGTTTTAAGAGTGTTTGATCGTTATGGAGAGCGTAAAAGTAGAGCTAAAGCTAGGTTGAAATTTTTAATAAAAGATATTGGTTTAGAGGCTTTTAAAGAATTAGTAGCTGAAGAGCAAAATGCTATTGAATTTAAAACGGTAAAAATAGATGAAACGGATTATGTAACCTCTATTCCAGTAGAAGTAGAAACGCCTATTGTAGAAATAAAAGATAGAAAGGCCTTCGATTTATGGAAGTCTACAAATGTAATTCCTCAAAAACAAAAGGGCTATTTTGCTATTGGGGTAAAGGTATTATTAGGAGATTTTTATACAGATAAAGCACGTTTGTTGGCCAATTTAGTTGAGCAATATGGAGCAGGAGAAATACGCTTAACATTAAGGCAAAATATATTAATTCCTTTTGTTAGAGAAGACTTGATTCCATTTTTCTATTCAGAATTAGAAAAATTAGGTTTTGCTGAAGCAGGATATAATAAAGCAGTAGATATAACGGCATGTCCTGGTACAGATACTTGTAATTTAGGAATTGCAAGTAGTACTGGTATTGCTGAAGAATTAGAGCGTATTATAAAAACAGAATACCCTAGTTATTTACAAAATGAAGATCTAGTGATTAAAATTAGTGGTTGTATGAATGCTTGTGGACAACACAATATGGCAAACATTGGTTTTCAAGGTATGTCTATAAGAACTAAAGATAAATTAGTTGCTCCGGGATTACAAGTGCTTTTAGGCGGAGGAAATATAGGAAATGGTAAAGCTTATTTTGCAGATAAAGTAGTCAAGGTTCCAAGTCGTAGAGGTCCAGAAGCATTACGTCGTATTCTTAATGATTATGAAGCTAACGGAAAAGAGCAATTGTATGCTGACTACTATAAAGAAAAAGGAGAGAAATACTTCTATGAACTATTAACAGATTTATCTAATATAGATAATTTAACACAGGAAGATTTTATTGATTGGGGAACAGAAGAGCATTATGTTAAAGCAATAGGTATTGGAGAATGTGCAGGAGTAGTTATCGATTTAATTTCCACATTGTTTCTAGAAAGTGAAGAGAAAATAGAAGAAGCTAAAGTAGCATTTAATAATAAAGTGTATTCTAGTGCTATCTACGAAGCATACCGTTCCATGGTAAATTCTGCAAAAGCAATTTTACTTTCAGAAAATATAAAAACAAATACGCAAGCAAGTATTATTAAGCAATTTGATGAGTTGTTTGTTGAAACCAAAAAAATAAATATAGATACTTCATTTTCAGATGTGGTATATCAAATAAAAGTCTATTCGCCAACTGTAGACTTTGCAGCTAATTATATTAATTCAGCGCGTTATTTTCTAGATGCCGTTAAGGAATATAGAGAAACACAACTAGCTGTTAAAAATTAAAAATCATGATACCAAAATTAACAGTAGTTGGAGCTGGGCCAGGCGATCCGGACTTAATCACCTTAAAGGCAGTAAAAACAATAGCGTCTGCCGATGTTATTTTATATGATGCTCTTGTTAATAAAGATTTATTAGACTATGCATCAAAACATACAGAGCTTATTTTTGTAGGAAAACGAAAAGGTTGTTATGCCTATCAGCAAAATCAAATAAATGAGATGATTGTTGAACGGGCGTTGCGATGTGGGCATGTTGTACGTTTAAAAGGCGGTGATCCATTTATTTTTGGACGAGGAGCAGAAGAGTTAGAATATGCTAAAGATTATGCAATTGAAGTTGCTGTAGTACCTGGTATCTCATCATCTTCAGCGGTACCTGCATATCAAGGAATTCCGTTAACTAAACGAAATGCTTCTGAAAGTTTTTGGGTTATTACTGGCACTACAAAATCACATGAAATTTCTGGAGATATTGCATTGGCAGCAAAATCTAAAGCAACAGTAGTTGTTTTAATGGGAATGGGAAAACTTTCAGAAATTACTCGTCTCTTTTCTGCAGAAGGAAAGTCAGAAACACCAGTAGCAATTATACAAAACGGCACTACAGATATAGAGAAAGTTGGCATTGGTACTATAGATACTATAGAAGCAATAGTTAAAGAAAAACAACTAGCATCTCCAGCAATAATAATTATTGGAGAAGTAGTTAACGAGCGTATTGATTTATCATCTATGTATGAAAAAGCAAATAGGGTAACACGATTTTCAGAACCAGTTTTAGTTTAAAATTTATGGAAAGAAATAATTTATATCCATTGTTTTTAAAAGTTAAAAACCTGGACATTCTAATTGTTGGTGGTGGATATGTAGCAGAAGAGAAGCTTACATTCTTATTAAAATCTAGTCCAGATGCTAAAGTAACGATGTTGTCTCCAATGTATAGAAAAGGAACATTAGAAGTGGCAAGAAAAGGCAATGTTAACCTAATAAAAGATTATTATAATATTAACTATTTAGATAGAAAGCACATTGTTATAGCAACGACAGATAATCCAGAAGTTAACATTCAAGTATATCAAGATTGTAGAGCACAAAGTAAGTTGGTTAATGTAGCAGATAATCCGCCATATTGTGATTTTTATATGGGCGGAATTGTAACAAAAGGGAATGTTAAAGTCGCAATTTCAACTAATGGTAAATCTCCAACGACTGCGAAAAGATTACGTCAATTTTTTGAAGATGTTATACCAGAAAATATAGACGATTTAGTAAGAAATCTAAATAAATATATAAAAACAATAAAAGGAGATTTTGAACATAAGGTTGAAACATTAAATGAATTTACTAAAGGTTTAGTAGAAAAAATATAATAGAATGATTAAAACAGATATACTAATAATAGGAGCAGGGCCAACGGGTTTATTTACTGTATTTGAAGCAGGACTGTTAAAATTAAAGTGCCATTTAATTGATGCCTTACCACAACCTGGCGGTCAATGCTCCGAATTATACCCAAAAAAACCTATTTATGATATCCCTGGTTTTCCAGAAATATTAGCAGGAGATTTAACACAAAACCTATTAGAACAAGGCAAGCAATTTGAACCTGGTTTTACTTTAGGAGAGCGTGCAGAAACAATAGAAAAACAAGAAGACGGAAGCTTTATTGTTACTACTAATAAAGGAACAAAACATCATGCGCCTATTATTGCTATAGCTGGTGGCTTAGGAAGTTTTGAGCCAAGGAAGCCTAAGTTAGAAAACATAGAGCAGTATGAAGATAAAGGAGTCGCTTATTTTATTAAAGATCCAGAAGCTTATAGAGATAAGAAAGTGGTTATTGCTGGTGGTGGAGATTCAGCACTAGACTGGAGTATTTTTCTGGCCGACGTAGCATCAGAAGTCACTTTAATTCATAGACGTAATGAGTTTAGAGGCGCATTAGATTCGGTAGAAAAAGTACAAGAATTGAAGTTATTAAATAAAATAAATTTAATAACTCCGGCAGAAGTTACAGCTTTGCATGGTGAAAATAATATAGAAGCTATTACAGTTGCAAAAGATGGTGAAGAGGCTATTTTGGAAACAGATTATTTTATTCCTCTTTTTGGGTTGTCACCAAAGTTAGGCCCTATTGGGAGTTGGGGATTAGAAATTGAAAAGAATGCAATAAAAGTAGACACTTTAGATTACCAAACTAATATCCCTGGCATATTTGCTATTGGAGATGTTAATACATACGAAGGAAAGTTAAAATTAATTCTTTGTGGATTTCATGAGGCAACATTAATGTGCCAATCTGCATATAAAATATTAAACCCAGGAAAGAAGTTTGTTTTAAAATACACAACAGTTAGTGGTATAAATGGCTTTGATGGTACTCGTAAAGAATCTCCAAAAGCTGTTGTAAAAGCTATTGTGTAATGCAAGATGTAACCATACATATAACAGATCGAGAAGGTGAAAAACACAAAGTGTTGGCACCAACAGACATGGCTATGAATTTAATGGAAGTTATTAAATCATATGAGTTGGCTCCAGAAGGTACTATTGGTATATGTGGTGGCATGGCTATGTGCGCTTCCTGTCAATGTTATGTATTATCTAAGCATGATCTTGATGTAAAAGGAGATGAAGAAGATGCCATGTTATCTGAAGCTTTTGATGTTAAAGAGAGTAGCAGATTAAGCTGTCAAATACCAATAACAGCAAAGCTTAATGAATTAGAAATTGAATTAGCTCCAGAATCATAAATAATAAACTATGAAAGAGATTGCTCAAAAAAAAACGAGAACTAATTACAATATTTGCTTAAAAGACACTGTAAAAACGTTTACTAAAAAACTGTTTTATGCGCTATTTGATCAAGGTTATTATAACAAAAATATAGAAGCTATTGAGGTCTTGTTTTTTAGAATAACAAATACATTAGATTTAGAAGTAGATGAAATTTGGTTTAAGTTTAAATCACAATTTAAGGACATAAGAGAAGCACTAGATTTAGATGCTATTGCTATAGAACAAAATGATCCCGCTACTAAAAGTTTAGAGGAAGTATATCTTGCTTATCCAGGCTTTCATGCTATAGCAATATATAGATTGAGTAATGCCTTGTATAAATTAGATGCTTTTTCAATATCTAGAATGATGAGTGAATATGTACATGGTATTACAGGAATAGATATTCACCCAGGAGCTTCAATAGGAAATTCTTTTTTTATAGATCATGGAACCGGAATTGTAATAGGTGAAACGACTATAATTAAGGATCATGTAAAAATATATCAAGGAGTTACTTTAGGAGGTATTCAGGTTAAAAAAAGTTTATCGTTTATTAAGCGTCACCCAACAATTGAGAATAATGTTACTATTTATGCTAATGCTACTATTTTAGGAGGAGATATAGTTATTGGAGCAAATAGTATTATTGGAGCTAACGTATGGATTACACAATCTGTACCCGAAAATTCACTAGTAACGTATCAATCAGAAATAAAAATAAGCACGAGAAGAAATGGTTAAGACAGAAGGGATTTTAAGTCAAATAGGAAACACTCCGCTAGTAAAAACAACACGTTTAGTAAACAAACCTAACGTAGAACTTTTTCTAAAATTAGAAGGTAATAATCCTGGCGGTAGCGTTAAAGATCGTGCAGCTTATAATATGATTGCTGAAGCATTAAAAAAAGGAGTGATTAGAGAAGGCGGAACTTTAGTAGAGGCAACAAGTGGTAATACAGGAATTGCATTAGCATACGTAGCACAACTATTTGGGCTAAAAATTAAATTAGTCATGCCAGAGACAGCCACTATAGAGCGTGTTAAGACAATGAAGGCTTATGGTGCAGAAGTGATTTTAACATCTTCAGAGAAAGGCATTGAAGGCTCAAGAGACATTGCTTTCAATATGAGAGATGAAAAAGGATATGTGCTATTAAATCAGTTTGAAAATAATGATAACTGGAAAGCGCATTATAAAACAACAGGACCAGAGATTTGGAGAGACACAAATGGAGCAATAACACATTTTGTATCTGCTATGGGAACTACAGGAACAATAATGGGGACGTCTACTTTTTTAAAAGAGCAAAATAATACCATTACTATAGTAGGAGCACAACCAGAAGATGGTTCTAGAATTCCTGGTATTAGAAAATGGTCACCAGATTATGTGCCTGGTATTTTTAACCCTTCCAAAGTTGATAAAATAATAGAAGTTAATCAAACCGAAGCAATAGAAATGTCTCAAAGACTGGCAAAAGAAGAAGGGATTTTTGCAGGCATGAGTAGCGGTGGTTCTGTGGCTTCTGCATTAAAACTTATTGAAACAATAGAAGAAGGATTGGTTGTTGCTGTTATTTGCGATAGAGGTGATCGCTATTTGTCTTCTCCATTGTTTGATGAACTATAATATCTAAATACAAAATCATATTAATACTCTATTTAATTTATTTTACATTTGCGGTCTTAACTAAATAAATTAATGAAGTATTTTTTTAGCAGTATTTTTCTCTTAAGCATTTTGTTTACTAATGCTCAAGACCAAAAGAATCCATTCACTCTAGAAGCAAATGTCTTCTATGGAAATATAGCCGAACACAATAGTGATATTTCACATTTAATTACAGGGCATCCTACTGGTGTTATTTTAAGTTATAACCAAAAAACATTTGGAAAAAATACATGGGAAAGTCGTTATAACTATCCAGATTATGGAGCGTCTTTTATATATCAAGATTTAAAAAATGAGTTTTTAGGAGATAATTATGGTATATATGCGCACTATAATTTTTATTTTCTAAAACGTCATTTAATGTTTAGAATAGGTCAAGGTTTGGCAGTAACAACAAATCCGTACGATAAAAAAGAAAATTTTAGAAATACGGCTTTTGGAACTCGTGTATTAAGTTCTACTTATTTAATGCTTAATTATAAAAAGGAAAATATATTTAAAGGTTTTGGCTTACAAACGGGATTATCTTTAATACATTATTCAAATGCAAATGTAAAGGCGCCAAATAGTTCTATTAATAGTATCACGTTTAACCTTGGTGTGAATTATTTACTTGATGCAGAAAACCAACCAGAGTATATTGAATCTACTGAAGATAAAAAGTTTACTGAAAAAATTAAATACAATCTAGCATTTAGAACAGGAGTTAATGAAAGTGATATTATAGGCACTGGTCAATATGCTTTTTATATCGTTTCTGCTTATGCAGATAAACGTTTAAATAGAAAAAGTGCTATTCAATTAGGGACAGACGTTTTCTTTTCTAATTTTTTAAAACAACACATAAAATATAGAGCAGTCGCTTTTCCTCTAGATAATTTAACAGGAAATGAAGATTATAAACGTGTTGGTGTATTTGTAGGGCATGAGTTGTTTATTAGTAAAACGTCTTTAATAACGCAGTTAGGGTATTATGTTTACTATCCTTTTGATTTTGAAGGACGTGTGTATAATAGAATAGGCTTAAAACGTTACATAGGCAATAAATTTTATGCGGCACTAACATTAAAATCGCATGCCGCAAAGGCAGAAGCAGTAGAATTAGGAATTGGAATAAGATTATAAAATGAAAAAACTATTATACATATTTACAGTACTAACTTTAGTAGGTTGCGATAGTGAAAATGCACCAGATTGTTTTCAAAATACAGGAGATATAATCCAGAAAGAATTTACTGTTGGTGCTTTTACAAAAATAACTGCATTTAAAAATGTAGAGTTAATTGTTACAGATGATACTACACAAAGTGTAGTTGTAGAAACAGGGGAGAATTTATTGAATGATGTAAAAGTAACTGTTGAAAACGGAAGATTACTTTTAAAAGACGAAAACGGTTGTAATCTTACACGAGATTATGGTATAACTAAGATATATGTTAGTGCATCAAATATTACCGAAATAAGAAATAGCAGTCAATTTACTGTTAGAAGTAATGGAGTATTAAATTATAGTGACTTAAAACTAATTTCAGAAGACGATTCATCAAGCGATTTTGGTAATGTAGGTATTTTTGATGTTGAGGTAAATGCTAATAGTCTTTTTGTTGTAATCAATAATTTAACCACAACTTATGTAAGTGGTACAGTTAATAATTTAAAAGTTAACCATGCCTCTGGCGATGGGCGTTTTGAAGGTAGAAATCTTATAGCACAAAATGCAGATATTTACCATCGTGGTACAAATGATATTATTATAAATCCTCAAGTATCTTTAGAAGCAGAATTGGTGAGTACAGGAGATGTTATTGTTGTAAATACACCACCAACATTAGATATTCAAGAAGAGTTTACTGGCCGTGTTATTTTTGAGTAAAATTCCTGCGAAAGCAGGAATCTTATATAATTAAAACTTGATAAAATACGTAGTTCTACGTATTTTTATTCTGTAAGAAAAGTCTTTTATTTGCACTGCAATTTTTAATTATTGTATTCCCTCATTTAAAAGCTCTGTTTACTCAATAAAAAGAATAGTTTACTCGTTATATCTTTTACAAACAAGCATTAATATTTAATTTCGCTTAATCATTACAAACCTTAACTCTATGAAACTAAAATTTAAAAAGTACCTACAATTTGCAATGCTGTTTTTAACAGTCGCTTTATTCACTAATTGTGAAAAAGAAGAAGACGTTTTTATTGAAAAACAACATGAAGAGATTGCTTTACAAAGCACCTTATACGCTAAAGATGTCCCACATATTATTGACTACTTAAAAAAAGAGACCAATGGTAGTTTTAGAGTTAAAGTAGAAAATAAAAAAATAACTAAGAGTACAGAAACTCAGGCCTATTCAAAAGTAGAGCAGACACCTTTGGGATATATAAACACAAATCAAGTTTTACGACTAAGAAATGATGTTACTAATACTAATAAATACACTTTTGAAGTAATAGATAATGATTTAGAGACTTTTATAAACCTAATTATCATAGAAGAACCTCAAAATGAGATAAAGAGTTACTTTATTAAGTATATACCAAATGAAACGTGGCATAATACTAAAGATAGAGATTTAAAAAACTTCTCAGGAAGTGTAGAAATCTATAGTTACTCAGGAAATTTAATTAACACTTATACCTTAAACAATGGTTTAGTATCTGCGGTGAGTTCAAGAGGAAACCCCTGTGCAGACAATACTACAAATCCAAATGGTGATTCTAATGATGATACCAATACTATCCCAGTAGTTGACACAGGACTTGATACGGGATATTCACCATGGAATCCTTGGGTATATGTCCCTTTTGGAGGTGATAGTTCTGGAGATAGTGAAGAAATAAGTGAAGATGAAGAGGAAGAAGATGGTGGAGGGAACTCAAATGGTTCACAAACAGGACATTGTGATGGACCAAGAGGTGATGGAGAATGTTATTGCCATATGCTTGGCAATAGAATGGCACAAATAGATTTACAAACAACTATAGCTACGCCAACAACTACAGAACCACAGGGAACATACGAAGATTGTACTAATGTTGGTGTTTTAAATATAAGCCCTATTTACCAGCTAGATTTAACCCAAGGGCAGATAGACTGGATAACACATGCAGATAATTTTGAAGTTTATCAATTAGTTTCTAATTTTTTAATCATTAATTCTGATGATGAAGAGCTAGCCGAAGAAATAATTAACGCAGCTATTGAAGGGACATTAATCACCATAGCTCCATTCTTTAAATACCCTGACGGAAGCACTTATGCAATTGATTATCCCGAGCTAACAATCTTGTTAAAAGAATATATTCCTTATCTTAAAAATAATACTAGATTGATAGATACTATTTCTAATTTAACAGGTTTAAGTGATGAAGAAATAAAAGAAGATTTTACATGGGGAGAAGGACCTGAAATCCATATTGAGCAATTAGGTGTTGTTAATGGACAAGAAATTAAAGGTAGATTTAACCCTTTAGAACCAAATAAAATTGTAATAGATGTAGATTTAGTTAATGCTCTTGAAGCTTTGGCAGCAATTGAAAATCCAACTACAGAGCAAACACAACAGTTGCAGTTGTTTGATGGGTTAGTTACTTTTGCTGTATGTTTACATGAATATGTGCATTTTGCTGATAATGCTTTTGATGGAACAATGCAAGATAATGAAGAATTAGAATTAGGATTACTTTTTGAAGAGCTTTTTGTTGGAGGATATTATGAAGTAGATCCAAATGGAAATATAGTATTAATCCCAATTAATTAATTATGAAAAAAATAGTCTATATTTTATTTATTATATCTACAATTAATAGCTTTAGTCAGAATAAAAAATCAAAAATCAGTAAGTATTACACTTGTGAGGCTATTGAAAATCATGACTCCATAGATTCTAGTTTATATGATAAACTACCAAATGGGAAATTAATTTTTGCTGCTCATAAAAGTCAATCTAAGATTTTTAAAATTTCAACAAAAGATAAAGGGTTTTATTATGTTTCTAGGCCTGTAATGAGAAAAATCAGGCGTTCTATAAGGAGTAATAAATGTAAGAATATTGTTGTTGAAAGCCTCAAAAGAAAGAGCAAATCAAAAATAGAAGTTGTAAGAGATTAATAAACAACAATCCGACATTAAACCTTGGTCAGATTGCAGATTTAATAGTTTATCCGTAAACATATGAAATATTATTGGCTTACACACTCAATAGATAATAAAGAGATTGGACATTACCCTCAATGTGATTCTCCAAAAGCTATTGGTAATTTAAGAGATTTAGATTATTTAAAACCGATTAAGAACTTAATTACTCCAGAACCTGTAATTAATCCTAAGGCAAAACTTACAACTTATATAAAAGGAAGTTACATAAGTTCTTCAAAATTTTTAATTATTAAAGACTCTTTTGTCGAGTTTTTAAAAGATTTTGATGTTGTGGATTTTAAAACATGGGATTTAAAAGTACATTATAAATCAGAAATTTTAAACAACTATAAATTATTTCATATGCCAATACCAACTAAAGATAATTTTATTGATTTTGAAAAAAGCGATTTTTATTTAGGGGATATAAGCAATTGGCAATCAAATATGGGTAAAATTAGGATTAATGATTATTCAGAATATATAAATTTAGTTGAATCTTCTATGAAGGAAAATAAAATGATTAAATGTAATAAACTTATTCTAAATTTAGAAAGTGCAAAAAAAGACTTTTTTAAAACAGCACGTTACCCCATAGGAGGCGGATATTATGTTTCAGAACAATTAAAAGAAGCCATAGAGGAAAAAAAATACACTGGAATGGCATTTAAAGAAATATCTGAATTAGACAAAAGAATAAAAGTTTTATGAAATATATAATATGTATCATAGGATTAATTGTTACAATGGGTTGTAAAACATCTAAAATTGAGTCCAAAATATTTTTTCCAAAAAAAGGAGACATTGAATTTTCAAAAATTAGTTCGGTACTTAATGAAGAGGAGTTTAATACGTCTACTGAAAAAACAAATGCAATATTAGTTAGTGAGATGAAGCAACAAATCATAGATGAAAGAAAACAATTAAATCAACCGATAGATAGCATTGAATTAGATAGAATGTTAAGCTTAAAGACTAGTTCTATTGGTAAAAAAATATTTTCCTTTATTTATAATGGGAAGAAAGAAAATATTAGACATAGTTATCAAGATTCTTTGATTATAATAACCGAAAAAATTAATGCAAAAATAATAGGAGATTACAGAGTGGTTAATAGGGATAAAAAAACTTGGTTTTATTTAGCTAAATCAGATTCTGTTTCAAAATATTTTCTAAATAAGAAATATGAATATTCCAATGATAATAATTTAAAAATAAAAGAATTTAAAAATGAAACAAAGATAATTAATGGTTTTGTTTGTTTTAAAATTGAAGTAGAGCATTCTAATATACTAGAAGATATTATACCAAATACTACTAGTAGTGTCTTTACTTCTACACAAAAGATGTTTGTTACAGATAAAATTAAAAGTAAATTTCATCCGGTAATAAATAATAAGATTATACTAGATAATTATTTTCCATTAGAGATTATTGAAGAAAGTAATATAATTAAAGGTGTAGAAACTAAATATGAACTTGTGAAAATGTCTTTAAAATAGATCGATATTATGAATAAGTTTATAATATCTATTCTATTATTATTTATTAATATATCCAATATTTATTCTCAATCTAAAAGAATTGAGAGTGAATTAATGAAATGCACTTACAAAGCTATTTCAGATGAGGGAACTTCACTAAAACAATTAATTTTAGATTATGAAACACTTTTAATAAATGAAGGTGTTGTAGAAGATAGTAGTGGAGAAAGTTATAGGGTTTTAGTACAAAACTTTGCAAATAAAAATATTATAACCCCATCTAAATTATTTTGTGTTGAAACTCAGAAAATAAAAAAAGCAAACACAAACAAATTTTATGATTGCAAAAAAACAATATTAAAAGATTCTTTAAATTACGATTTATCCAAACTAAAAGGAACTAAACAAGCTCTATTTAATAATGCCAAACCTCATATTAAAGCCAAAGAGATGCTAAAAGTATTATCGGATAGTGATTTTGATATTGATTACTATAAGTTAAGAGCTTTTTATCTTTTTTGCGCTATAGATACTCAAGCAGGGATTAATGAAATAGATTTACAGAATTTAGATGCCGAAAATGCCTTAAATATATATTTAGATTCAAGAAATACTTTATATGTAAATGAAGTAAAAAAAACAATAGAACAATTAAAAATAATTGTTAGAAATCATGTGCTAGAGAATAAATCTAAATATGTTATTTTCTTCAAAACTGAAAGAGATACTAAATACAAAGAAGTACTTAGCTGTGAAAAAAATATAAAAGAAGTAATAAAGTCATTAAGAAATGAATATGCATTAAAAACTTATAATAATATATATGAAAATCTTAATGAAGATCAAAAAACGGAAACATATACTAGATATCCTTTGAATTTTTTAAGTGTAGATTAGTAGATAAATATTTTAGTGGTATTTATTTTTACTAGTCAAGTCTAATGCTATCGCTGGTCTTTAACGAGTGACGAAAGAGATTAGAAATAAACAAAAGTTGCAATAGTAATTGTAGCTTTTGTTTGTTATAATATTGAGTTTTATTGTTTATAACATTCGTTACAAACGAACGAGCCTTAGCATGAGTTAGATATTTAAAACAGTTTACTGGTCGTATTATTTTTGAGTAATTAGAAATATTCCAAGAACTAATATTAGAATAGGAAAGATTAATATTATCTGACTTATTAAACCCTAAGAGGTGATAAAACCGAGGTTTTAATGCAAAACCTATTACATCAAGATGGGTATGTACCTCCATCTTTTGATGTACATTTACCAGGAAATAATGGCTTTGATAATGTACTTATAAAAAGAGACCCAAGTGGTAACATTACAGATATTATTATTAACGAAAGTAAACAGGTTAGTAGTGTTGGCACTATAGATTTAACCCATAATGTTGTGGGTACGACAGGTTCAAGTTGCAATGGTTGTACACAAATGACAACAGATTGGATTGATGATGTATTAGTTAGAATGGATTTACAAGGTGGTGACTTAGCAGACTTAGCAAGTGAGATTAATAATTTCATCAACATTGATGGTGGAACTATAACACATTTAGTTTCAGGTGTTAACAAAAACACAGGAGAACTTATAATTACTAATATAACAGGATTTTAGAATTTAAAATAGGCATATGATTACCTTACAAAAAGCATTTGATAAAACTAATGAAAGACAAATTAAGTATTTAGATGCTATTCAAAATAATCCAAAACATAATATTCTTAGAATAGCTTCAACTCTAAGATCTGATTGTGTATCAAAATTTTTATATTATTTTTTTGAAGAAAATAATATTAATAAAGCTAAACAGTCAATTTATTCTGGACAGAAATTGTTAGAATTTATTAATAAATGGGATAATTTTAAATATTTCCCAACCCAAATTAATAATTTTTATTTTTTGTTTTCCGATAGTAATGAATTGATAAAAAACTTTATTGAAATAGATATAGATAGAATCCCATCAAAAGAGTTTAGACTTACAAATGGACATACATTAGGATATGTAATTCAAGAAATTTTAAAAGACAATAAAGAAAAAGCTTTAGAGTTATTAGATGTTTTTGAAAAAAAACACAAAAATTATGCTTTAAAAGAGCAAGACGCTGCTATT
Source organism: uncultured Lacinutrix sp. (assembly GCF_947500325.1). Classification (GTDB taxonomy): domain Bacteria; phylum Bacteroidota; class Bacteroidia; order Flavobacteriales; family Flavobacteriaceae; genus Lacinutrix. Next base: position 29,916 of record NZ_CANMRQ010000008.1, on the reverse strand, counting down.
TTAAAAGCAATAATTGAAGGTGATAAAAAGGGAGTAGAAGAACTTTTAGAGTTCTTCTTGCTTCCTAAAAACCATAATAAATCACCAGATAAAGGCATGATAAGTCATAAGCTTATATCTTATGAAGCAACAGTATATGCAAAATTAGCATGGATTAAAAGTATAGAGGTAGACATAGATCATCCTTTATTACCAAAAGAGTTATTACCAATTAAGCCAAATAAAGAGTATATAATAGAATATGATTTTTTAAAGCCAGACTATAAACCTAATATAAAAACCAAGCAAGAAAAGCCTAAACCCAATGCTGAGTATCGTAAAGACATACCTAAAAATAAAATAGAGGTAAATAAAAGCATAATACAAGGGCTAATACAACAAAATTGGGAGGCAAAATATAGTAAGCAAGAGTTAGAAGATAATACCAATATTATTTATGCTGCTTTTACTAACCCACAAGAGTTTGATAAAACAAACTATGCCTTTGCTAAGTTAGGTAGCTACCATATTTCACATAGCGATGAAGACTTTATTTATATAGAAAGTAAACCATTTACCAATATGTGGACTAGTATGAAAAACGAACTAGATTATTTCTTCGAGGTTATAAATGTGTGTTTCGATATTATGGGAATTAAACTTGTAGATGGAGAACAATATGATAACTTAAAAAAAGAATTAGAAATTAAACAAAATAATACTGGAGGTTTTTTCAAGAAATTATTTAATAAAAATTAAAAACCAATGAAAAAACTATTGCTTGTATTTTTATCTTTAATAACAAGTATATCTTTCTGTCAAGATTTTAAAGGAAAGCTATCTTATAATATATCGTTTAAAATAGATAAAGATCAATTTTTATCTATTTTAAAAAGTAATTTTATTCAGAACGAAATAAAAACAAAAGAAGATTCTTTGTTTATGAAAAAAATAAATGAAGACTTAAAAAAGAGCGTGCAAAATAAAAAACTTGATACCAATGTTGAATATTTTGTTTTTAAAGACACTGTTATAATAAAAACGAAAGAAGCTAAGCATTCTTTAATTACAAGCAATTTTGATCATTACACAAATAGAACAACAGAACTAAATTACTATTGTTATAAAGTGAATTTTTCGGCAAGTAAAAATTTAAATTGGAAAACAAGTTATGATATAAAAATAGATAGAAATGATACTATATCAGTTTTAGGGCTAAACGGTTATAAAGTAAAAATAGTAGAAGCAATAAATACTTCCATTGGAGTATTAAAACAAGTAGCAGAACTGTATTTGTCGACAGAGATTAACGTTCCTATACATTACTATGATTTCTTAAAACTAAAAAAGAAACTAAAACTAGAAGGGCTAATTATACAAGCAAAAATTTATGATATAGATACACCTAAGATATTTGAACTTTATACTTTAACAGATTACAATACAAAACCTCAAAATAAAGATTTAATCAAGAGTTTTGATTATAATTACAAAAACTAAAATTATGTTTGGAAATCTTCAAAAAAAGAACAAAAATGTATTGAAAAGCCTGTTTTGATAAAGACATGTGCGATATGCTGTTAATTACCTATGGTATCATGTTTTATTCCCCTAGCTGATGTTTTTAAAGAAGCAATTATGAGCCAATTATCTCTAGTTGGAGGAAGTTTTAGTACTACAGTAGAACCTTTTCCTATACCTAGCCCAGCTCCATATTTAACGAGTGTTATAGGAATAGGTAATCCGTATGATTGTAATTAATAATGAGAATATGATTAAGTTATTGTTATTGTTACTTTTAAATACAAACAGCTATTTTATGGATTACATAAGGTTTGAGCATTTATTAGATAAGAATCTTTCAATTACCAAAGAAGCAATTGGAAGTGATTTTGAAAACACTCTTTTTAGTGAAAGTTTTTATTACATATCTGATAAATCTATTAAGAAAGATTTCTATGGTATGGAATATAATTCTCTAAGCATAGAAACTAATGAAAAAGATACAGTGCAATCAATCTCGGTTCATTTTCCTAAGGTAATAAACCGTCAATTTTATGATGCATTTATTAAAAAATATGGAGAACCTACTAGTATATTTGTGATTGAAAAAAGAAAGGTAGTAAGTGAAACAAAATCTAACGAGGGACATTTTAAAAAAAGTGATATAGATTTAAGAGAAGGAACTTTTGAAGAAAACCCATTATTTATTATTTGGAAAAAAGAAAATTTTCAGATTAAAGCCTTTTTAAGGCATCGACAAAATATGAGTGAAATAACATTTAGTATTCCTCTTGATTAGTATTTAAAGAATATTAGACATATAATTTCAAGATATTCCTCAAGGAGAATTCACATTTTTTAATGCCTTTTTCTTAGACGAAAAACATATCAAATTATGAAAAAACTAATTTTAATTCTAATAATTTTAATAGTAGGATTTTTTGTGAAAGACAATTATTTTACTCTAAACTTAAAAGACACCTATTTTGTAATAAGTTACTTATATATAGCTCTCTTTTTAGCCCTTATTATGATAGTAATAACTCTTATTAAGAGAAAGAAAATTAATAATCATTAAGAAGGATAAAACGACTTTGATTATTATATTCCTCAACTTTATATTCAAATATATAAGAAGTTGTTAGAGATTAATAAAAGAGAAAATAAAAAAGAAGCTGAAAAACAAATGTTTAGTTTTAAAAAGAATAATTTAGATAAAATAAAGTCATTCATTCGGAATTCGGAGGAAGTCCAGATTGATAAAGAAGACAAAGAGGAACTAATCAAAATGATTAGACCAACTGTTGGAATTAAAACTAAATCCAGTGATGATAAAAATGTGAAAATTGGAAAATCTAAAATTGGTGGAAAACCTGATTTACCAAAAGGTTTTGATTGGCCTACAATAAATGGAAAATCAATGCTGTTTTGTGCTCAATACAATCTTGCAGAATTGACGAAATTTGATAAAGAAAATTTATTGCCAAAAAAAGGCTTTTTCTATATCTTTTTAAGTCTTGACGAAGAATGGAACGAATTTAATGGAGTAAACCAACCTTTTAAACTTCTATTCAGAGAAAGTGAAAACCTAATCAGAACAGAATTTCCAAAAGACCTTGAAGAAAACCAAACTTTTAAGACAGCTTTAATTGAATATTTTGAATTTTATACACTTCCAGATGACGAAAATTATAAACTTTTTGAATTAGATAAAAAATATAATAATGATTTATACTTCTATTTTTATCAACCTACAGAAGAATATATCGGAGAGGAACTTTATCAAGATTCAAATAATATGCACCAAATTCTAGGGCACGACAGAGCAATTCAATCAAGTGTAGTTTATGAATTTGCTTCAAAAGAATTAGAGCTCTATGGAGCAGAAAGTTCTGAACATCAAAAACGATGGAATGATATTATAGAATTATCAAAAACATATGAATTATTATTACAATTAGACTGTTATGATTCAAATACTGACTTAACAAAATATGGAGGAAGTGGAACTTATTATTTCGGACTATCAAAAACCGATTTAGAAAATATGAACTTTAATAATATTAAAATGTCTTTTCAAATGACATAAAAATACCGACAAGTCAAATTCAACATTTACACAAAAAGGCAAAAATTAAATTGTGTAATTAATATTCGTATACATTTAGTAGTAATCTAACTAGTCAAATCCCTAAACATACTTTCTAAACTAGCATACTTTTGGTTAAGCTGTAAAATCTTTAGTTCATTATCATGAGCGAAATCAAAGACATGGGAACGCATATCTTGTGTAGTAGAAAAAGTGATTTCGTATATAAAATCGTGAGTATTAGTAACACTTTTCGCGTTTGGTAGTTTTAATAAAAAAGCATCTTCAACACGGTAATCAAATTCTACAATAACAATTTGTTCTTGGCCTTCTCGTAATTCTTTTAATTTTTTATTCGCAACAATCTCACCTTTATTAATTATTATAACGCGGTCACACATCGCTTCTACTTCTTGCATAATATGTGTAGATAGAAATACTGTTTTTTCTTTACCAATAGTTTTAATTAAATTTCTAATATCTACCAATTGGTTTGGGTCTAAACCAGTAGTGGGTTCATCTAGAATTAAAACATCTGGATTGTGTAATAAAGCATTTGCCAAACCAACACGCTGTCTATAACCCTTAGAGAGTTGCCCTATTTTTTTATGAGACTCTGGAGATAAACCAGTAAGTGTTATAACCTCTTCAATACGAGATTTACTAATATTATAGACATTAGCATTAAATGCTAAATATTCCCGTACATATTGTTCTAAATATAATGGGTTGTGCTCTGGTAAATAACCTACACTTTGCTGTACTTGTTTTGCCGCTGTAGCAATAGAGTGGTTATTAACTTCTGCTTCACCTTCAGTTGGACTAATAAAAGTGGTTAAAATTTTCATCATTGTAGATTTTCCAGCACCATTTGGACCTAAAAAACCAACAATTTCAGGCTTTTCAATTTCAAAAGAGATATTGTTTAAGGCTTTTTGTTCGCCGTAAATCTTCGATATGTTTTTAACTTTTATAGACATCTTAAATTCTTTGCTTCAAAAATAAACATTCTATAATTTAAACAATGGTTTCAGTTTAAATCTTTAATTCTTCAGCTAAAACATTAAAAATAAAGCTTTAGTATTTTGTTATATCAATTTATTATTTACTTTAGCATTATAATTAGATATTCGTATTAGCGAATAATGAATATGAAAACAATACAAAACACATATTTTAGTTGGTTTTATTTCTTTTTTAACAAAAGGAACGAGACGCTATATATGTAATTGTAAAATATATATTTAAAACTAAGTCTCGATTTTTATCGAGACTTTTTTTGTTTAAATAAGTTTAACATCTAAAAAAATAAGTTCGGTTTGCAAAAAAATGTAGCTATCCAAGGCGTAAAAGGATCATTTCACCATATCGTGTCGCAAGACTATTTTGGTGCTAATACCTTAGTAGATGAATGCCTGTCTTTTGACGATACAGTCAACACATTATTACATGGTAAAACAGATGCGGCTATTATGGCTTTAGAGAATTCTATAGCAGGTTCTATTATACCTAATTACGCATTAATAGATAATAATAACCTTCATATTGTAGGTGAGCATTATTTAGATATTCAACATCATTTAATGGCATTGCCTAATCAAAGTATTGAAGATATAAAAGAAGTGCATTCTCATCCAATGGCATTATTGCAATGTAAAGTATTCTTTAAAAAGTATCCTCATATTAAGTTAGTTGAAGCAAAAGATACGGCTGAGGTTTCGAGGCGTATTTCTGAAGAAAAAATAAATGGAATTGCAGCAATAGCTAGTTATTTAGCTGCAGGTATTTTTAATCTAGAGATATTAGCAGAGAGTATACAAACTATTAAACATAATGAAACGAGGTTTGCAGTAGTAAAAAGAAATCATGCAGAAATTGAAAAGACAGAAATAAATAAAGCCTCATTAAAATTTGAACTCGATCACAAAAGAGGCAGTTTAGCAACTATACTTAATGTAATGAGTGATTGTAAATTAAACTTAACTAAAATACAATCATTACCCAAGATTGAAACACCATGGTTGTATTCGTTTTTTGTAGATGTCACTTTTCAAGAGTATAGTCACTTTGAAAAGGCAAAAGAAATTATAAATATTATGGCAACACATTTTAAAATTTTAGGTGAATATAAAAACGCTAAACTCTAATGGAATTCGCAAAAAGATTACATAGTGTTGAGGAGTATTATTTTTCCAAGAAACTAAAAGAAGTTAATTTTCTTAAAGCTAGTGGTAAACCCATTATTAATTTGGGTATTGGTAGTCCAGATTTACAACCACCAAGTCAAGTGATAAGAGTGATTAAAGAAAGTATGAGTGATAGTAATGCTCATAAATATCAAAGCTATCAAGGTTTACCAGAATTAAGATCGGCTATAACAAAGTTTTATAGAACGCATTTTAATGTTTTTTTAAATGATACTACAGAGGTTTTACCTTTAATGGGTAGTAAGGAAGGTGTTATGCATATTTCAATGGCATTTTTAAATGCTGGAGATCAAGTACTCATTCCAAATCCAGGATATCCAACATATACGTCTGTAACTAGATTGTTAGAAGCAGAACCTATTTTTTATGACTTAAATGAAGGTAATAATTGGTGCCCAAAAATTGAGGATCTAGAAAAGAAGGATTTGTCTAAAGTAAAAATAATGTGGATTAGCTATCCGCATATGCCAACAGGCGCTAAAGGCAATTTAAAAAACTTTAAAGCATTAATAGCGTTTGCAAAAAGGCATAATATTCTATTAGTTAATGATAACCCTTATAGCTTTATATTAAATAATAAACCACAAAGTATATTAAGTGTGGAAGGCGCAAAAGAGGTTTGTTTAGAGTTAAATTCTCTAAGTAAAACTTTTAATATGGCTGGTTGGCGAGTAGGTATGGTTTTAGGGAAGTACGAGTATATTAATGCCATATTAAAAGTAAAAAGTAATATGGATTCAGGTATGTTTTATGGCATTCAAAAAGGAGCTATTGAAGCTTTAAAATGTAGTAAGCTTTGGTTCTTAAGTTTAAATAATGTCTATGAGCAAAGACGTAAATTGATTTGGAAACTAGCAACAAAACTAAATTGTACTTATCAAGAAGATAGTTGTGGTTTATTCGTTTGGGCAAAATTACCAACACACTTTAAAGCTGAAGCGTTTATAGATAAATTATTAAAAGAACACTATATATTTATTGCTCCAGGGACAGTTTTTGGAAGTAATGGCGAAGGTTATGTGCGTTTTTCATTATGTGCAAGTGAAGAAGATATAGAAGAAGCAATAGCAAGAGTATGATAAGTAATATATATATAATTGGTGTTGGATTAATTGGAGGTAGTTTAGCTTTAGATATTAAGCATAAAAAACCGGAGTCAACAATTTTTGGTATTGATAATAACCAAGCACATCTTAATGAAGCCTTGGAATTAGGAGTAATAGATGAAAAAGCTACAATTGAAGATTTAGATAAAGCCGATTTAGTAGTTATTGCAATACCAGTAGATGCTACTGTTAGAATATTATCTGAAGTTTTAGATAAAATTTCAGATTTTGGATTGGTTGTGGATGTGGGGTCTACAAAATCTCATATTTGTAAGGTTGTAGAAAACCATAAAAAGAGAAGAAACTTCTTAGCCATGCACCCTATTGCAGGTACAGAATTTTCTGGTCCTAAAGCAGCAATTCGTGATTTGTTTCAACACAAAACCAATATTGTTTGTGAGGTTGAAAAAACAGCATTTAAGTTGCAAGAAAAGGCTCTTAATCTCTTTTCAAATATAGGTATGCGTATGCGCTATATGAATCCCGAATCTCACGACAAGCATATAGCCTATATGTCCCATTTATCTCATATAAGTTCGTTTATGTTAGGTAAAACAGTTATTGAAAAAGAAAAAAACGAACGTGATATTTTCGATATGGCTGGTAGTGGATTTGAAAGTACAGTACGTTTAGCAAAAAGCTCACCAGCTATGTGGGCGCCAATTTTTAAACTTAATAAGGATAATGTTATTGAAACACTAGAAGATTACATATCTAATCTTGAACAATTTAAAGAGCTTATTGAGAATGATGATTTTGAAGGTGTTTATAATGAAATGAAAGATACCAATTATATAAAACAAATATTAAACGGAATAAAATAATAACATCTTTAGTTAGGTCTAAAATGTTTGAAAATTAATAAAATGGAAAATAAAAAAGAATTAAGAACATGGTTAGATGATTTGAAGTTAAATCATCCATTAGTAATCGCTGGTCCATGCAGTGCAGAAACTGAAGAACAAGTTTTAAAAATTGCACATGAACTTAAAGACACAGATGTTAGCTACTACAGAGCAGGTATTTGGAAACCTAGAACGAGACCAGGGAATTTTGAAGGCGTTGGAGCATTAGGTTTAAAATGGTTGCAAAAAGTAAAAGAAGAAACAGGATTAATGACAGCAACAGAGGTTGCTAATAGAGCACATGTAGAATTAGCTTTAGAACATGATATAGATTTGTTATGGATTGGTGCGCGATCTACAGTAAGTCCATTTATTGTTCAAGAAATAGCAGATGCTTTAAAAGGAACAGATAAAGTTGTATTAGTAAAAAATCCAGTAAATCCAGATTTACCATTATGGCTTGGAGCTATAGAACGATTAGCTTCTGCAGATATTAAAAAATTAGGCGTTATTCATAGAGGTTTCTCAACCTACGAAAAATCTAAATATAGAAATAATCCAGAATGGCAAATAGCAATTGAGTTACAGACTAAATTTCCAGATTTACCATTAATTAATGATCCTTCTCATATTACTGGTAAACGAGATATGATTTTTGATGTCTCTCAAACAGCTTTAGATTTGAATTTTGATGGGTTAATGATTGAAACACATGTCGACCCAGATAATGCATGGAGTGATGCTGCACAACAAGTAACACCTAAGCGTTTAGTACAAATTATGGAAGATTTACGTATTAGAAAAGAAACAGATCCTGAAGCAGAGTATAATAAAGAACTTACAAATTTAAGAGCGCAAATAGACGTTGTAGACAACCAATTAATTGATTTAATGGGGAAACGTATGCAAGTAGCAGATGGTATTGGAGCACTTAAAAAACGTAAAAATGTGGCCGTATTACAAAGTAAACGCTGGAATGAAATTCTTGGTAAAATGGTATTACAAGGAGAAGAAAAAGGATTAAGTGAAGAGTTTATTTTAAAGATGTTTAAGGCCATTCACCAAGAATCGATTAATCACCAAGAAAAAGTTATAAAAGGATAATAACCTTTAGTTTTATATTAAGCCTTGCAATTTGTGAGGCTTTTTTCATTGTTTACTCATCTAAAAGGGGTGTTTACTCATTCTGCCTTTTAGTATATCATATTTCAATATAGGTTTGTATCATAATTAAAAACCATAAAATTATGAAACGAATTTTACCATTACTATTAGTCTTTGCTTGCTTATCTATGACTCAAGCACAATCAAAAATTGAAAAAGAAGAAAATAAGGATTCTGAAATGTCAATTACTTTAGAGGAAGTTGAAATAGTAGCGTATGGATCTAGGAAGTCTTGTAATACAACGTATTGTTATTCAACTACGACAACCGAATGTTATTCAGAAGAAAAAAACAGCGGCTGTAATTTTAAAATGAAAGGAATTGCTGTTGAGACTATTTCATCAAATGAAATAAAGGATGTTAAATTATACCCTAATCCATCATCTAATGGTATATTTCAAATACGTGTTGATGAAAAATATAGCTCGATAGAGATAGCAGTTAATTCAATTTCTGGGCAATCTGTTTTATCTGAAAAATTTCAGAATATAACAAATAAAGTTTCTGTTGACTTATCTAATTATCCATCTGGAATTTACATATTAAATATTATTGCAGATGGAAAAGTACTTTCCACTAAAAAAGCAATTGTTAGATAATATAATTTAATATAAAAGTCGTTATTTTGTATTATAATATAATGAATGACAGGACTTGTTTATAAATCTACAGGAAGTTGGTACACGGTAAAAACCGAACTTGGTGCTACATACGAATGCCGTATAAAAGGTAAATTTCGATTACAAGGTATAAAGAGTACTAATCCTATTGCCGTTGGCGACTATGTAGATTTTGATTTAGATACAAAAAGTGATCAAGAAACTGGTGTTATTACTAATATCCATGATCGAGAAAATTACATCGTTAGAAAGTCGGTGAATTTATCTAAGCAAACACATATTATTGCTTCAAACATAGATCAGGTTTTTTTATTAATAACAATAGATAATCCGCCAACATTTACAAGTTTTATAGATCGGTTTTTAGTTACAGCCGAAGCCTATTCAATTAAAACAGTGCTGCTTTTTAATAAAATAGACACCTATACAGAAGAGACAATTTTAGAAGTAAAATACTTAGCACATGTGTACAGAGACATTGGATATGAGTGCATAGAAATTTCTGCTAAAACAGGAAAGAATATAGAAAAAGTAAAAGGGTTAATGGAAGGTAAAGTAAGTATGTTTACTGGACATTCTGGAGTTGGTAAATCTACTTTAGTTAATGCTATTGAGCCAAGTTTAGATTTAAAAACAAAAGCTATTTCTACACAACACATGCAAGGGCAACACACAACAACTTTTGCAGAGATGTTTGATTTAAGTTTTAATGCTAAAATTATAGATACACCAGGTATTAAAGGATTTGGAGTAGTAGATATGGAGAAAGAAGAAATAGGAGACTATTTCCCAGAGTTTTTTGCCTTAAAACAAGATTGTAAGTTTAACAATTGTTTGCATATAGAAGAGCCTAAATGTGCTGTGAAAACCGCATTAAATAATGATGAAATAGCAGCATCTAGATATGCTAGCTATTTGCAAATTATAGAAGGAGACGAGCAGCATTATAGAACCGATATATGGAATCAAGAATAGAATAATACTAATTTAATCTTCCCATTTTTTTTATAAAAGATATGAAAGCAGTTATTCAAAGAGTATCTCATGCTAGCGTTACTATAGACGATGAAAAAGTAGCTTTAATTACCAATGGATTATTAGTGCTATTAGGAATCGTTAATGAAGATACACAAGAAGATATTAGTTGGTTGACTAATAAAATAGCAAACATGCGTATTTTTAATGATGAGAATGGCGTCATGAATACATCGTTAATTGAAACTAATGGGGATATTATAGTTGTTAGTCAATTTACACTTCAAGCGAGTACAAAAAAAGGGAATAGACCAAGTTATATTAAAGCAGCAAAACCAGATGTCGCGATTCCTCTTTATGAAGCTTTTAATAAAACTTTAGAATTGACAATCAATAAAACAGTTCAAACCGGTAGATTTGGAGCAGATATGAAAGTGGAACTTCTTAATGATGGCCCAGTAACAATCATTATCGATTCTAAAAATAAAACATAATATGGCATCTTTATTTGGTCATGGTTTAGTAGGTTTTACATTGTCTAAAGTAATAGATTCAAAATCTAATAGGCTATTATTGTTTTTAGCAGTGGTTTCTGCTATACTTCCAGATATAGATGTACTTGCTTTTAACTTTGGAATTCCGTATTTGCATCCATTAGGGCATCGTGGTTTTACACATTCAATAATCTTTGCCATTATGTGGGCATTACTTTTAGCATTTTTACTTGGAAAGGAAAGAAAGAAGCTCTTTTTTTTAATCTTATTTTTTTCAACGCTTTCTCATGGCATTTTAGATGCATTAACAACAGGAGGCAAAGGTGTTGGCTTTTTTGTGCCATTTAATAATGATCGGTTCTTCTTTCCATGGCAAATAATAAAAGTATCACCTATTGGTATTAGTAAGTTCTTTTCTAAATGGGGAATGCAAGTCATTGTGAGTGAATTAAAATATATAGCGATACCATGTTTTATATTGCTAATGTTTTTACGCTTTCAAAAAAAATAAAAAACAGCTTAAACGCCTTATATACTGTGGTATATTATTTATATTTAACACCTAATAAAATAACATGCGCTTAAAATCTATTATTAGTATATTTTTTATACTAATGTCCTACTTAACATTTTCACAAGAAAAATTTATCGCTTTAACAGTAAGTCCTGAACTTAAGGAGAAGAGTAATGCTGTAGTTAGAAGTAATATTATTGAGATTAACATCGAATCTATAAATAAAATGATTGTTAAACAACATCGTATTGTAACGGTTTACAATGAATCTGGGCAATCTAAAGTTGGCGGTTATGTTAATTACGATAATTCAATAACAGTTAAAAAGTTAGAAGCTAAAATATATAATGTTGTTGGACAGGAAATAAAAAAAATTAAAAAGAAAGACTTTAAAGATATTAGCGTAGCTGATGGTTTTTCAATATTTAACGATAATAGAGCAATGTATTTTGAATACACACCAATTGCATACCCATATACAGTAGAGTTTACAGTTGAAACCGTAAGAACAAATACAGCATTTATTCCTAGGTGGATTCCTATTGAAGGCTATTATGTAAGTACAGAATTTTCAAGTTATAAAGTGAATAATAATTCAGGAGTAGAGTTAACAAAAAAAGCATCTAATTTTGAAGGCTATGATGGTATTGAAGAATTGTCTGAATTTCATTATACAGCAACTAATTTGCCTGCTGTTGTTTCTGAAGCCTATAGTCCGTCGTTCACTACATTTGTTCCTTTTTTAAAATTGGCCTTAAAAGAATTTAGCATGGAAGGTGTAAAAGGCACTAATACTAATTGGCAAAATTTTGGGCAATGGATGAATGATAAGCTTATTAAAGGAACCGAAGAGTTACCTGAAGATGTAAAACAAGCAATAATAGAAAAGACCAAAAATATAAGTTCGTCAATCGAAAAAGCAAAAATTGTATATAAACATATGCAAGACAAAAGTCGCTATGTTAGTATTCAAGTAGGGATTGGAGGTTGGAAACCAATGTTAGCAAGTGATGTAGATAGATTGGGATATGGAGATTGTAAGGGATTAACAAATTATACTAAATCTTTATTAGAAACGGTAGGAGTCGATTCATATTATACTGTTGTTTATGGGGATTCTAATATTAGAAGCATAGATGAAGATTTTTCTTCTCTTGAAGGGAATCATGTTATTTTAACGATACCTAATAAAGGTGATTATATTTGGCTAGAATGTACAAGTCAAGAAGCTCCTTTTGGCTACAATGCTAACTTTACAGACGATAGAGATGTACTTGTAATAACTCCAAATGGTGGGGAAATAGTACATACTAAAGTATATGAAACTATAGGGAATACACAAGTAACAAAAGCAGATGTTATTATTGATGATTTAGGAAATATGAGAGCAAAAGTAAATGTCGTGTATAAAGGCTCTCAATACGACAATCATACACATCTTGAATCTCAAGATATAAAAGATCAAAAATTGTTTTACAAGAATCATTACGATAATATCAATAATTTAAATATTATATCTCTTAAGTTGAATAATGATAAAGAGAATATTGTATTTACAGAAGATTTAGAGCTAAAATCAACAAACTATGCTTCAAAAGCAGGACAAAGATTGTTATTAACACCTAATTTGTTTAATAAAAGAACATATACACCACCGAGATATAAAAATAGAACTTTACCTTTTGAAATAGACAGAGGTTTTAGTGATAGTGATGAATATACTATTACTATTAATGAAAAGTATACTATAGAGAGTTTAAAAGAAGCGGTAAATATTTCAAATAAGTTTGGCAGTTATAAAGTGTCAATTGAAAAAAAAGATAATAATACAATACTGTATAAAAGATATTTAATTATTAATAAAGGAAAATACTCAAAAGAGGACTATAAGGCGTTTAGAAAGTTCTGTCTTGAAATAGTAAAACATGATAAATCTAGAATAGCAATAAAAAACAACATCTAACTAATGAAAATTAAATTAACAATTATAGCATTATTATTACTAAACATTGCTTTTGCACAAAATTATAAGTTTGGAAAAATTAGTAAAGAAGAACTAATGGAGACTTCTAACCAAGATGATCCAGATGCACACGCAACTGTACTCTATAAAAAGCATAATGTGTCTTTTGATTATAGAGAAGATGATGGTTTTGTTCAACAAAATGAATATCATGAACGTATAAAAATATATGACAAACAAGGTTTCGAATGGGCTAATAAACGATTTAGATTATACGATAGATCTAATTCAAGTAAAGAAGAATTGAATGATTTAAAAGCGTATACATATACTTTGGAGAATGGGAAAATTGAAAAAACGAAATTAAAAAAGGAAGGGATTTTCGAGGAGAAGAATAACAAATATTGGTCTACTACTACTTTAACAATGCCTAATGTAAAAGAAGGCTGTATTATTGAGATGAAATATATAATTGAATCTCAATTTATGCAAATTGATGATGTTGTTTTGCAATACGATATTCCTATTAAAAAATTAGAAGTAGATGTTGTTATTCCAGAGTATTTTAACTTTAAAAAAATAGTAAATCCTAAAGCGGTCTTTTATCCCAAATTCGAAGAGTATACTAATAATAGAAAAGAGACAATAACATCAAAATCCCGAAGTGGTCAATTTGCTTCACAAACAACTTTTCAATCTTCAGATTTTGAATTCAAAGAAAATGGTTTTAAAGTATATATGGATAATATTCCAGCTTTAAGCAATGAACCATTGGTAGATAATAGAGATAATTATCGTTCAAAAATAGCATTAGAATACGAGTACTATAGAGGTCCTAATGGACAGCTTAAATATTATAGCACAAATTGGGAAAAAGTTACTAAGAATATTTTCGACAGTGATGGTTTTGGAGGACAGTTAGATAGACAAAATTATTATAAAGATGAGGTGAATACATTATTAAATGGAGTTGAAGACCCTATGGAGAAGGCTGCTTTGATTTATAATTTTGTAAAGAATAAAGTGAAATGGAATGGTTTTATAGGGTATACTTCAGAAAAAGGGGTGAAAAAGGCTTATAAAGAAGGTGTTGGAAATGTAGCAGATATTAATTTAATGCTCACTTCAATGCTTAAATATGCTGGTTTATCTGCAAACCCTGTTTTAATTAGCACTAGGGATAATGGAATTCCAATTGTGCCAAGTACATCAGGGTTTAATTATGTTATTGCAGCGATAGAGTTAAAAGATAATTTAATATTATTAGATGCATCTTCAAAATATGCTATTCCAAATATACTACCTGAACGTATATTAAATTGGCAAGGACGAATTATTAGAGAGCGAGGAAGCTCTGCTTGGGTAAGTTTAGCTACAGGCAAAAAATCGAAAGAAGTAAATAGTATTAATTTTAATATTGAAAGCGATTTATCAATTAATGGAAAAGTAAGAACCCAATTAACAAATCATCTAGCATTAGAGTATCGCAATTTGTATACTAATGCTAGTGAAGAAAGTACTATTAAACGATTAGAAAGAGGAAATGATGGTGTAGAAATTTCTAATTTAAAGATTTCTAATATAGATAAAATAGGGAAACCTGTAATGTTTTCATATGATTTTGAATTAGAATCTGCAGTAGAAGAAATAGGTGGTAACCTTTACCTTTCTCCGCTTTTATTTCTTACAGTTGAAGAGAATATTTTTAAACAGGAAACAAGACAGTTTCCAATTGATTTTATTCACCCAATTACAGATAAGTATAGTGTAAATATAAAATTACCAGAAGGCTATATTGTAGAGTCTATTCCAGAAAATGCTAAAGTTGAATTTAATACGAATGAAGCAAAGTTTAGCTATATCACTAAAAAAAATGGTGAATCTTCAATTCAATTAATTATTAATTTAGATATAAATAGAACACTTGTTTTTCCTAGTGATTACAATGTGTTTAAACAGTTTTTTCAGTTTTTAGTTGATAAGCAATCTGAAAAAATTGTGCTAAAAAAGGCTTAATTATGAATATAAAAAACGCGCAGCAAGAAGTAGATAATTGGATTAAAAACCATGGTGTTCGTTATTTTAACGAATTAACTAATATGGCGCAACTAACAGAAGAAGTTGGAGAAGTAGCAAGAATAATTGCTAGGCGTTATGGAGAGCAAAGTGAAAAAGAAAGTGATAAAAATAAAGATTTAGGAGAAGAGCTAGCAGATGTTATGTTTGTGGTTTTATGTCTTGCTAATCAAACGGGAGTTAACTTACAAGAAGCTTTTGATAAAAAGTTAGATATAAAGACAAAACGAGATCATGATAGACATCATAATAACGAAAAATTAAAATAATTTGGTCTTTTTTCATAAGATAGATATTAAATACCATGAATTTACATCTCGAACAATCTGTATTAAATAATAACAATTCTATACAAGTAACAGGTTCAAAAAGTGAGTCTAATCGCTTATTGCTTTTGCAAGCATTGTATCCAGAAATTAAAATACAAAATGTCTCTAATAGTGACGATTCTAAGTTAATGACCAAAGCATTAGCGTCTAAGGATACTATTATTGATATTCATCACGCAGGAACGGCAATGCGCTTTTTAACAGCATTTTTCTCTACTCAAGAAGGAAGAACTATTGAGTTAACAGGATCTAAGCGAATGAAAGAACGGCCTATTGAAATTTTGGTCGATGCATTAAATCAATTGGGAGCAGCTATTAGTTATAAAGAAAATCAAGGCTTTCCACCATTATTGATTAAAGGAAGAAAGTTAACAAAGAATCGTGTATGCTTAGAGGCAAATGTAAGTAGTCAATATATTTCGGCAGTATTGCTTATTGCTTCAAAATTGGAAAACGGTATAGAGTTAACCCTTAATGGTAAAATTACTTCTGTGCCATATATAAACATGACCTTAAGTTTATTAAATGAAATAGGTATAGAAACGCAATTCAGTAATAATATTATTACAGTTAGACCTAAAAAAGAAGATTTAGTGATTGATAAGGTATTAACCGTTGAATCCGATTGGTCTTCAGCCTCATACTTTTATAGTATTATTGCGTTATCTCCAGTTGGGACAGTTATAACATTATCATCTTATAAAGAAACTAGCTTACAAGGAGATTCGTCTTTAGCAGAAATATATAAAAGCTTTGGCGTTGAAACTGTTTTTAAAGACAATACAGTAATACTTAAAAAACAAAGTATTATATCTAAAGAAATAAACATTAATTTCGATTTAAGTAATTCGCCAGATATAGCGCAAACAATTGTAGTAACAGCTTTTGGGTTAGGAGTAGAATGCTACTTAACGGGATTACATACTTTAAAAATTAAAGAAACAGATAGATTAGAAGCTTTAAAAACCGAAATTGAAAAATTGGGAGGTCAAGTAGATATCACTAACGATTCGTTAAAGCTGTTTACTTCAAAATCAATAAAAGAAAATATAGCTATAGCAACATATAATGATCATAGAATGGCAATGGCATTTGCGCCATTAGCTTTAAAAGTGCCAATAATAATAGAAGATGCTATGGTTGTTTCTAAATCGTTTCCTACGTTTTGGGAAGACTTAAAGGCACTTGGTTTTAAGTTTATAAAATAATAATCAGTCATTTACTTGACAACGCCTATCTCGAGATTGTATATTTGCAGCTTTGAGAAAATAAAAAGTTTAGACTAACTATATGAAATTATCACATTTTAACTTCGAATTACCAGAAGAATTACTAGCCGAATATCCAGCCGAAAACAGAGATGAATCTCGTTTAATGGTGTTGAATAGAAAAGAACAGACTATTGAACACAAAATGTTTAAGGATCTTATTGATTATTTTGAAGAAGATGACGTAATGATTCTTAATAATACAAAGGTGTTTCCTGCACGCTTGTTTGGTAACAAAGAAAAAACAGGAGCAAGGATTGAGGTTTTCTTATTAAGAGAATTAAACCAAGAACAACGTCTTTGGGATGTACTAGTAGATCCTGCAAGAAAAATAAGAATAGGTAATAAATTATATTTTGGTGACGATGAATCTTTAGTTGCTGAAGTTATTGATAATACAACGTCAAGAGGTAGAACTTTACGTTTTTTATATGATGGTTCTTATAATGAGTTTCGTTCAAAACTAAGCCAATTAGGAGAAACACCATTGCCTAAATATATTAAAAGAGAAGTAGAACCAGAAGATGAAGAGCGTTACCAAACTATTTTTGCAAAAAATGAAGGAGCAGTAGCGGCACCAACTGCAGGATTACACTTTTCTAAGCACTTATTAAAAAGATTAGAGATAAAAGGTATTGATTTTGCTGAAGTTACATTACATGTTGGTTTAGGTACTTTTAACCCAGTAGAGGTGGAAGATTTATCTAAGCATAAAATGGACAGCGAAGAAGTAACTATAGGTCCAAAAACAGTAGGGCAAATAAATACAGCGTTAAAAAACAGAAAGCGTATATGTGCTGTAGGTACTACTGCAATGCGTGCTGTTGAAAGTGCTGTATCTTCTAGTGGGACTTTAAATGAAATAGAAGGATGGACTAATAAATTTATTTTCCCTCCATACGAGTTTAGTATTGCTAACTGCATGATTACAAATTTTCATACTCCAAAATCAACATTATTAATGATGGCTTCTGCTTTTGCAGGTCATGATTTTATTAAAAAGGCTTATGAAGAAGCTGTAAAAGAAAAATATAAGTTTTACAGTTATGGAGATGCAATGTTAATTATCTAAAAGATATAAACTAAAATATAATGGACCTCGTCAAACTTTATTGATGAGGTCTTTTTTATTATTTGTAATTCATAATCGTAATTACTCAATCCTTTCACTATTTTTGCATTATAATGGCAGACAAGAAAAAAGACATACGTGCACTAACTAAAGAACAGCTACGTGAATTCTTTGTAAAAGAAGGAGATAAAGCATTTAGAGGAAACCAAGTTTACGAATGGTTATGGAGTAAAGGTGCTCATGTTTTTGAAGATATGACAAATATTTCAAAAGAAACGCGCCAAATGTTGCAGGATAACTTTGTTATTAATCATATAAGTGTAGATACCATGCAACGTAGCAGTGATGGAACTGTTAAAAATGCAGTAAGATTACACGATGGGTTAATTGTAGAGTCTGTATTAATACCAACAGAAACAAGAACAACAGCTTGTGTGTCAAGTCAAGTAGGTTGTAGTTTAGATTGTAAGTTTTGTGCTACTGCACGTTTAAAACGTATGCGTAATCTAAATCCAGATGAAATATACGATCAAGTTGTTGCAATAGATAAAGAAAGTAAACTCTATTTTAATAGGCCATTAAGTAATATTGTATTTATGGGCATGGGAGAACCACTCATGAATTATAATAATGTAATTAAAGCTATAGACAAAATAACATCTCCTGAAGGCTTAGGGATGTCTCCAAAGCGAATTGTAGTGTCAACTTCTGGCGTGCCAAAAATGATTAAAAAAATGGCTGATGATGACGTGAAATTCAATTTGGCTGTTTCTCTTCATTCTGCCATAGATGAAGTAAGAACTACAATTATGCCATTTAATAAAACGTTTCCGCTTAAAGATTTAAAAGAAGCGTTAGAACATTGGTACGAGAAAACACAAAGGAAGATTACTTATGAGTATGTTGTATGGAATGGCATTAATGATAGTATTAAAGATATTGAAGCTTTGGTAAGGTTTTGTAAATATGTGCCATGTAAAGTCAATATTATAGAATATAATCCTATAGATGATGGTGAATTTCAACAAGCATCTAATCAAGCTATAGATGATTATATTCGTATTTTAGAACGTAATAATATAGTCGTTAATGTGCGCAGAAGTAGAGGAAAAGATATTGATGCTGCGTGTGGACAATTAGCAAATAAAAGTTAAAATATCGTTTATCATTTAGTGAAGCTATATATTTGTTAAACCTGTGAAAATAACCGAACAAATAAAACAACCAATTGCTTACGAAATGGAACTTTTTGAAAAAAAGTTTCGCCTAGCCATGTCTTCTCAAGTAGCGCTTTTAAATCGTATTACACATTATATAGTTAATAGAAAAGGAAAACAAATGCGACCAATGTTTGTATTTCTAGTAGCAAAAATGGTTAGTAATGGAGATGTTAAAGATAGAACGTATCGAGGTGCTTCGGTTATAGAATTAATACATACAGCCACTTTAGTGCATGATGATGTTGTAGACGACAGTAATAAGCGAAGAGGTTTCTTCTCTATAAATGCACTTTGGAAAAACAAAATTGCGGTTCTAATAGGAGATTATTTATTATCTAAAGGTTTACTACTTTCTATAGATAATGGAGATTTTGATTTGCTTAAAATTATTTCTGTAGCAGTTAGAGAAATGAGTGAAGGAGAATTACTGCAAATTGAAAAAGCTAGAAAATTAGACATAACGGAAGCCATATATTACGAAATTATTAGACAAAAGACAGCAACGCTTATTGCAGCATGTTGTAGTTTAGGCGCAGCTTCTGTTAAACCAGATTCACCAGAAGTAGAAATGATGAGGCTTTTTGGAGAACGTATAGGCATGGCTTTTCAAATAAAAGACGATTTATTCGATTATGGTTCTAAAAGTATTGGTAAACCTGTAGGTATAGATATTAAAGAGCAAAAAATGACTTTACCATTAATTCATGTGCTTAATAATTGTAGTAAAGCAGATAAAAAATGGTTAATCAATTCCATTAAAAACCATAACAAAGACAAAAAACGAGTTGATCAAGTTATCGATTTTGTTAAAAAGAATGGCGGATTGGAATATGCAGTTTCTAAAATGAAAACTTTTCAAACCGAAGCACTAAGTATCTTAGAAAACTTTCCTGATTCAGAATATAAATCATCATTAGAATTGATGGTTAATTACGTTATAGAACGTAAAAAATAAAGAAGCTATATTAAAAAACATCATTTTTACACTTGTGTTAAGTATTTAAAATCAGTAAGTTATAATATTTATCACTTTTTTTTGTAATATGAAGCAACCATTTATAAAAATATTCCGTCTTTATAAATAGAAGTCTAAAACTAACAGCGTTTTTATTTGAAAGTAATACAATTATATAAAGATGAAGTTAAGCTCATAAAAAGAGCTTCTCAAAATAACCGCGAAGCGCAGCATATTTTGTATGAATTACATGCACCAAAAATGCTAAGTATATGTCGCTATTATATTAAAGACATACATCATGCTGAAGAAGCAATGCTTAATGGTTTTTTTAAAGTGTTTTCAAATTTGAAAAAATTTAAAGCAGAAGGGAGTTTTGAAGGTTGGATGCGAAGAATTATGGTTAGAGAATCGATTTCATTTTTAAGACAAAAAAAGAAGATTGAATTTGCAACAGATGATATTGAAACTCATGATAGTCATTATGACGCAGTACAATCAGATATTGATGTAGATCATATACAGAAGCTTATAGATAAGCTACCTGAAGGTTATAGAATTGTATTTGTTATGTATGCTATTGAAGGTTATAAACATCATGAAATAGCAACGCTATTGAATATTAGCGAAGGCACATCAAAATCACAATTATTTAAAGCACGAAAAATGCTTCAAAAACAAATAAAAACATTTAATACATCGAGTTATGGCACCAATTAAATTTGAAGAGAACTTGAAGGAGAAACTTGAGCAGCGCACTATTACGCCGTCTGCAAATAGTTGGGATGCTTTAGCAAACAAATTAGATGCTAAAGAAAAGAAAAAAGGAATTAATAATAAACTTTGGTTAAGTATAGCGGCAAGCTTTATAGGAGTAGTGTTTATGTATAATATGTTTTTTATGTCTAGTGATAAAAGTAATGTAAAAGAAAATGTAACAGACATAGAGACTAAAGCAATAGAAACTAATAAAAATGTAGAAAAGGAAGCAATACTGCAAGATGGAATTAAGAACGAAATTGTATTAGAAACAGTAGAAGAGAAAAAAGTCGAAATTAAAGATACCACAGTAGAGCAAATTAAAAGTGATAGCAATCATTTAGCAAGTACTAAAACAGTAAATAACAAACAGAAAAAGAGCAAAGACGTAAAAAGCAATATTATTGGAAATAAATCAAATAAAAATAATAACAACGCTTATTATGTTTTAAATGAAACGAATAATGGTTTAGAAAAAGGGATTAAAAAGCAGTCAATAGTATTAAATGAAAAAGCAGTTGCTATATCTCAAAAGGAAATAATAGAAATTACAGATAGTGAGTTAGATGCATTATTAAATAATGCCAAAAATAAAATAGTAAAAAACCAACCCAAAAATACTATTCCTTTAGATTATAATGAATTACTTCAAGACGTTGAAGATGATTTAGAAGAAACATTCAGGGATAAACTACTAAAAACAGTTAAAGGCGGTTATCGCACTGTTAAAACATATGTTGCAGAGCGCAACGAATAAAAACATCAATTAAAATAATCATTAATGTTCTCTTTGTTTTAACTAATGAAGAGGCAAAAAACGAACAATTATGAACACAATTACAAAGTACGTAATCTATTTATTTGTCAGTCTTTATGTCACAAATGCAATAGGGCAGGACACAACACAATCTCAAGAACAAGATGAAAAAGCTCAAAAGATTGAAGCTTTAAAAGAAAAGATACGAAGTGATGAAAAAGATGCTTTAAAATACGAAGTAGAACAAATTAATACACGTGTAAGTAAAAAAGAAATTACTTATGAAGAAGGTGAAGATTTAAAACAAGAAGTAGCAAAAAAACGTGCGTTAAATATAGAAGATCGCATTGCGATGTTAGAAAACAAAGTCGCATTTAATGATAGAAATAATCTGCCTAATGATTTTAGTAAAAAAAGTAAAAAACGTTTTGGTATAACTTTTGGCGATAACGATGCTAGTTTTACAGGAGTAACAGTCATTAACTCAGACGATACTAAGAAACCAGTAAAATACGATTTTAGAACTGTTAGTGGTTTAGTTGTATCTACAGGAATTAATAATGCAATAATAGATGGGCAAAGCCTTAGTGATTCGCCATATAAAATTGGAGGTTCAGGTTTTTTTGAATTAGGTTTCCAGTGGAAAACAAGAATTCTTAAAAATTCTAACCTAGCAAGACTTAGATACGGTGTGTCTTTTCAATGGAATAAATACGATTTAAAAGATAATAAGTATTTTGTACAAGACGGCAATACAACTACTATAGAAGAATTTCCTCAAGACTTAAGGCAAGCAAAATTTAGAACAACAAATATAGTTGTGCCTTTATATCTTGAATTTGGGCAACATGGAAAAGTAGAAAAGAAAGATCGCATAAGATATACACATAAAGGATTTAAATTTGGTATTGGAGGTTATGCAGGCTTTAATATTGGGGCAAAGCAAAAGCTATGGTATAAAGACGATGGTGAGAGAACAAAACAAAAAATTAAACAAAATTATAATGTAAACCCTTTTGTTTATGGATTAGGAGCATATGTTGGTTATGGAAATTTAAGTTTATTTGCTAAGTATGATTTGTCTGAAACTTTTAAAAGTAATTCTATTAAACAAAACAATGTGTCTTTAGGTATAAGACTTGATTTAGAATAATTTTAAGTGAGTTAGTTAATTTAAAAAAGCCTCTTCAATTCTACAGAAGAGGCTTTTTATTATAAAATGAGTATATTATTTTTTTATAAATTTCTTCACGGTTATATTCCCATTGATACCTTTAATTTCAATAAGGTATAAACCAGAAGTTAAGGTAGATATATTCAATGTTTTATTTTCTAGTATAGAATTAAAGTGTATGGTATTGACTGTTCTTCCATTAATATCATAAATAATAGCTTTGTCAAGAATAATATCAGAATCGTTTTTGATAGTTAAAATTTTATCAGCAGGATTTGGAAGTATTAATACTCCAGTTTCTAAATTAAAAGAATTAACACTTAGCACTTCATTTACCGTAATGTCAAAAGAACAAGTCACTGAATTACCAGCAACATCAGTAACAACAAAGGTGTTGGTAGTTGTGCCAATTGGGAAGTCACTACCGCTAGATAAACCAGCAGTTTGTAAAGGTGTATAATCTACTTCTAATAAGTATCTATAATTACCAGATGTTCCAACAACATCATTCCAACCACCAGAAGATTGCATTACGGTATAATCTTCATTTCCAGCATTGTTAGGTTCACCTGCATTCCAGTTAGTGTAAGTAGAAGTATCTCCACTGTTCCAAACAAAAGAACCTTCAGTTGTAACATCATCATATCCAATAAGAATATCTCCAGCAGAACCAAGCATATTAATAGCATTTAAAAGGTAAGTTCCATCTGTAGCATTTCTAATAGTTCCTACAAAACCACCTTGACTCATAGCATCTGTATAAGCATCTACAGGAGTAAATGAGGCATTTGAGATATAATAAGCCTTATCAGCGATAGTGCCTAAAGGTGTAAAACCAGTTAAAGGATTAATAGTTGAACAGTTATCTGATGAAGATATAGTATAATTAACCATAACTGTACTTTCTCCGGGGTTGGTATCTACAACCATATTAGATGGGCAATTAACCGTAGGATTTTCTGAATCGGTTACCATAACGTTAAAAGAACAGCTAACAGTATTGTTATCACTATCGGTAACTGTATAAGATACAGAAGTTGTGCCTATTGGAAAATCACTTCCAGAAGCCAATCCTGTTACTAGTGTTGCAGTCAAAGTGCCATCTTCAGTATCATTTGCAGTAACATTATATGTAGCATTTCCTGTACATAGACCAGTACTATTATTTATCATAATATCACTTGGACATGTAATTGTAGGTATGTCGCCTATAGCACTATATAGTTGAACATCTGCTATTTGATTTATAGAACTTGCTCCACATGTACCTGTAAAATTTAATCTGTAGTATGTATATGTATTTGTGTTAAGAAATGAAAATGTTCTAGAAAAAAAGCGAGTAGAGATACATGGTATTGATCCAGTAGTAATACTAGTATAAGTCATTCCGTCATTAGAACCAAAAACTTCATAAGAAGTTGGATCTCTTTCAGGAGCATCATTAGCGGTTACTATTTCCATGGCTATGGCTGTATGAGATACACCTAATAAATCGACTTCAAATCCAATTCCATCAAAAGCATTAAAATCTAAGAATTTTGTTGAAGAATTTTGATCAATAACATTTTGAACACCTTCGGCTCCAGGAGAATTTACACTTCCAAAATTTGTGGCTGTATGAATTGATGAATCAAAAATAGCTTGCCCAAAAATTGGAGAGAAACTTACAAATGATAATAAAAATAATAGCGTAATTTTTTTCATAAATATCTGTTTTAGAATTGATTAATTATATAAAAATACTCTTTTTTTTAATACTTAAGTTTTAAGAATATTGTAATTTTCAAGAGACATTCATTTATATTACATTTACAGCGTAATTCTACAAAAGTTAAAACATTTCAAAAATTGATATCAAAAGCTACCATAGACCAAGTATACGAAACAGCCCGATTAGAGGAAGTTATTGGTGATTTTGTTCAATTAAAAAAATCCGGAAGTAATTTTAAAGGTTTAAGTCCGTTTAGTGATGAACGCTCTCCTAGTTTTATGGTCTCGCCAGTAAAACAAATTTGGAAAGATTTCTCAAGTGGTAAAGGTGGAAACGTGGTAGCCTTTTTAATGGAGCATGAACACTTTACATATCCAGAAGCTATAAAATACTTAGCTAAAAAATATAATATTGAAATTGAAGAAACCGAGCAATCTAATGAGCAAAAAGAAGCTCAAAACAAACGAGAAAGCTTGTATTTAGTTAGTGAGTATGCTAATAAATATTTTCAAAATATATTACACAAAACTAATCAAGGTAAGGCAATTGGGTTAAGTTATTTTAAAGAACGTGGTTTTACAGAAGACACGATTACAAAATTTAATCTTGGCTATTCTACAGACGAATGGAGTGCTTTTACAGACGATGCTATTAAAAAAGGGTATAAGCTCGAATTTTTAAGCGAAACGGGCTTAACAATAGATAAAGGTGATAAGCAATTTGATCGCTTTAAAGGACGCGTAATGTTTCCTATACAGAGTATGAGTGGGCGTGTTCTTGGTTTTGGTGGACGTATTTTAACCAATGATAAAAAAGCTGCGAAGTACTTAAACTCTCCAGAAAGTGATATTTATCATAAAAGTAAAGTCTTATATGGTATTTTTCATGCCAAACAAAGTATAGCTAAAGAAGATAATTGTTATTTAGTTGAAGGTTATACAGATGTTATACAGTTTCATCAAACAGGTGTTACAAATACAGTATCTTCTTCTGGAACTGCACTAACAAGTGATCAAATTAGGTTAATTAATAGATTAACTAAAAACATAACGGTGCTTTTTGATGGAGATGCAGCAGGAATGCGAGCATCACTAAGAGGTATCGATTTGATTCTGGAACAAGGGATGAATGTTAGGGTTTGTAGCTTTCCCGAAGGTGAAGATCCAGACAGTTTTGCTAAAACAAATACCTTAGAAGAATTAAATCATTACTTAGAGCAAAACGCAAAAGATTTTATTCAATTTAAAGCTTCTGTTTTATACGAAGACTCTAAAAACGACCCTATAAAAAAGGCAGATACTATTAGAGATATCATTAATAGTATAGCTAAAATTCCAGATAGGATTAAGAAAGAGGTCTATATTCAAGAGTGTGCTCGTATAATGGATATAAGCGAAGAAGTACTATTTAGTACTTTAGCTCAAATTGATAAAAAAGAAACAGATAGTACTTCCAAAAGGCAAGGTAGTACTCCTAAAGCTTTTGATGTTATAAAGCCGCAACAACCTGTTAAAAAGGTTGATGTACAGTTTGTTTTAGAACGTAAAATAATTGAAGTGTTATTGCTTTATGGTAATAGAACAGAAGATTTTGAAGATTTAATTTTAAAAGAAAATGATAGTGGTGATTTAATTCTAGAGCCAGTAATTCATCAAACTAAAGTTTTTGAAAAAGTATTTTTAGACTTACAGGAAGATGAAATGGAATTTTCTAATCCACAGTTTAAAGATTTGTATTATAAAATTATAGAAGCCTTAAACCAAAATCCTGATCTATCTGCAGAACATTTAATAAATAATGTAGATGCAGAAGTAGGAAATCAAATTACCACAATTCTTATGGAAGATGAACGTTATGAATTGTCGGATTGGGAACGTAAAAACATATTTCCAAAACCCAAAAACGAAACCATTTCACAATTGGTTAGTGAAACAATTTTAAGTTTAAGATGCCATTTAATAGACTTAAAAGTGATAGGTTTCCAACAACAAACATTAGAGCAAAGAAATGAAGTTAACAAATCTGTCTTAGAAGAAGTTAAAGACTATTCTGGCTTAAAAATGTTATTGTCTAGAAAGTTAAATCGCGTTTTATAATTCTAGTTGATTCGCTTGACTTACTAGATCTACCAAATTAGTAACGTTTAATTTTTTCATTAATCGCGCACGATAAGTACTTACTGTTTTCTCATTTATAGCAAGTTCTTTTGCAATTTCTTTATTACGTCTTCCAGAGGATAATAATTTTAAAACTTCTATTTCTCTAGTAGATAGTTTCTTGTGAAAAGAA
Organism: uncultured Lacinutrix sp.; assembly: GCF_947500325.1. GTDB lineage: Bacteria > Bacteroidota > Bacteroidia > Flavobacteriales > Flavobacteriaceae > Lacinutrix. Next base: position 2,847 of record NZ_CANMRQ010000008.1, on the reverse strand, counting down.
CCGCCAGTAGAAGACCCTTTTCTGTTTTTAGTAACGCGAGCAACCATAGACTCACTTAAATAAGTACCACCATTATATGCTTTCATTATAGCATCTTTAACAGTAATAATATCTGTAGTTTTAGAAATGTAACCAGAGGCTCCAAGTTTAATTGTATTTAGGGCATAAACTTCTTCAGGTTGTGCACTATATATAACCACTTTTATTTCTGGAAATTCTTTTTTTATACGTCTAAGGGCTGTAATACCATTAAGTTTGGGTAAATCTATTTCACATAAAATAACATCAACAGTAGTTTGTTTAATGAAATCGAAAATAGCTTCTCCATCGCTAAGGGTGCCAATGAATGAAATGTCTCGTGTAGTATCGAAAATAAGCTCCAATCCTTTACTTACAATAGGATGTGGGTCAACTACCAATAGCTTGACCATGTTGTTTTGTTTTAATGGATTCTATACTTAACAACTAGTTAGTATCATTGTTAAACAGAATCTATATTTGATAAATTGAATAGCCTAGTAAAGGTACTAATTTTTATAATATGTTTAGCAATTACTTTAAATTATTGGGAATTTCACAAATTGGTATTGCTATCATCTTGTGTTTGTTTGAGTTATTAAAGCGTTTGTAGATTTTAAATACTTCTTTTTCCCTTCCAGAGAAGTCATTTTCTGTCATACCATTCTCACTTTTTTGCATTGCCCATTCTAATTCAGGATAAGAAGCTCCAATTTGGTCTTCATCACTTCTTGCATCTCCAAATAATCCGTCGCTAGGTGCAGCTTTAATTATAGAATTTGGAACCTCAAGAAGTTCAGCTATTTCATATACTTCACTTTTTAGTAGATCAGCAATAGGACTTAAGTCAACACCACCATCTCCATACTTGGTATAAAAACCAACACCAAAATCTTCAACCTTATTACCAGTTCCTGCAACCAAAAGTCCTAATAATCCAGCATGGTAATATAACGTGGTCATACGTAAACGAGCTCTAGTATTAGCTAAAGCCATATCTACAGTAGCTTTTTTTCCATCAAGAGAGACTTCTGTTTTAAATTCTTCAAAAACAGGGGTCAAATCGGTTTTTATATCACGTACGTTACTAAAACGTGCTTTAAGTTGCTTAATATGTTCTTGACCTCTAGATACATGACTTTCTGCTTGATGAATAGGCATCTCTATACATAAAACATCTAAACCCGTTTTTGCACATAGCGTAGAAGTAACAGCAGAATCTATGCCTCCAGAAATACCAACAACAAAACCATTAACTTTTGCGTTAGTAGCATAATCTTTTAACCAATTTACAATGTGATTTATTACTTTTTCTGTTTGCATTTTTAAAGAATTTTACAACAAAGAATAGTACCTTTGTCAAACAAAAATAAAGTAAACGTTTTCCAAATAAAAATGAAACGCTATTTAGTTTATATGTACAGATATTTTTTTACTTTTTTAATAATCTTAAGTTTCTTTTCTTGTCAAGACGATAATAAACAAGAGGATGATATTGCAAAAATTGATGCTAGTTTTAATGTTGAACGTTTTGATGTTGCTTTTGCTAAATCAAAACCAGACAATTTACCAAAGCTAAAAGAAACTTTTCCTTTTTTATTTCCAGTTAAATATAAAGATTCGTTTTGGATACAGCAGATGCAAGATACGTTACAACAAGAGTTGCACGCTGAAACTATAAAAACATTTAAAGATTTTAAAATTGAAAAAAAAGAGATCGAATCGTTATTTCAGCATTTAAAATATTACTTCCCTGAGTTTAAAACGCCTCGAGTAATATCTGCTACTTCTAATGTAGATTATAGAAATAAAGTAGTTGTTACAGATACTATTGTATTATTATCTTTAGACACTTATTTAGGAGCAGACCATCATTTTTATGAAGGTATTCAAGATTTTATAAGAACTAATTTAAAACGAGAACAATTAGTTGTTGATTTAGCAGATAAATATGCTAATTATTATATTTTTCAGCAACAACGCAGAACACTTTTAGACGAATTAATCTATACAGGTAAGCAATTGTATTTTAAAGATAAAGTTATTCCTTTTAAAACAGATGCCGAAAAAATAGGCTACTCGCAAGCACAGATAGAATGGGCTCAAGCTAATGAAGAATATATTTGGCGCTATTTTGTTGATAAAGAATTATTATATAGCACAGATTCTAAATTACCTAGCCGTTTTATTAATCCAGGACCTTTTTCTAAGTTTTATTTAGAAGAAATAGATAATGTGTCTCCTGGTAGAATAGGGCAGTACATAGGCTGGCAAATTGTTCGAGCTTATATGAAAAATAATGATGTGACTTTTAAAGAAATGCTTAATAAAAGCACAAAAGAAATATTTGAAAACTCAAAATTTAAACCACGTAGATAATGGCTAATATAAAATCGGAGATTACACTAAATGTAGAATTAGATGAAAATCGTGTTCCAGAAAAATTAAATTGGACCGCGCAAGATGGTGGAATAAATAATGCCGAAGCTAAAGCTTTAATGTTATCTGTTTGGGATGCTAAAGCACAAGAATCTTTGCGTATAGATTTATGGACAAAAGATATGCCTGTAGATGAAATGAAAGTGTTTTTTCATCAAACATTAGTAGCAATGAGTAATACTTTTAATCGCGCTACTCAAGATGAAAAAATGACAGCAACCATGAAGGATTTTTGCGATTATTTTGCAGAGAAGTTAGAGTTGAAAAAATAATAAAAAAGCCTTTCTATATAGAAAGGCTTTTTTGTTTATAGTGTCCCGTCCTGAAATAAGTTGACAAAAAATCGACTTATTAATGAAAAGTAAAGAGAACAAAAGAGTTAAACGAACT
>NZ_CANMRQ010000007.1 GCF_947500325.1 uncultured Lacinutrix sp. | reverse complement strand
ATAGATAGATAGATAGATAGATAGATAGATAGATAGATAGATAGATAGATAGATAGATAGATAGATAGATAGATAGAATAAAACTCAAACGAAATCCTATATAAATGAGAGCTCGTGTGTATTTAATTAATACACACATCTACAAAATATTTATTGAGAAATAATTATAGGTTTAAATATGTTTTAAAATAGTTTCCACAAACACCATTTCATCATAAGGTTTAATAATAATATCGCAAATTGTTGAATTTTTAATACTATCTCTCATTTCTTCAATTTCAACAGCTGTAAGGGCAATAATAGGAATAGAAGTATTAAATGCTCTAATAGCATCTGTTGCCTCAAGACCATTCATTCTAGGCATATTAATATCCATTAGTACTAAATCTACTTCTTGTTCTCTAACAATATCAACAGCTTTCTCTCCTCCTTCTGCAACTAAAGGTTTAGCCTTGTATTTTTCGAGCATTTTTCTAGTAACAATTCTATTTATTCTATTGTCATCTACCACTAAAATAGTTTTATTATTAATAGAAATTTTAGGTTTTAATTCAATAGGTTTTGTAGTTGCATAATTTTCTTCAGGAATTTCATAAGTCACATCAAAACTTATTTCAGTTCCTTCGCCTTCGTCACTAATTAATTTTATTTTAGAATGATGCAATTCTAATAATTTTTTAACAATTGGAAGTCCCAAACCAGTACCTTGATATTCTCCGCCATCGTTTTCCACTTGTGTAAACTCATCAAAAATAGCAAGTTGTTTATTTTTTGGTATACCAATTCCCGTATCTTTAATTTTAAAATTAAGCTTAACCGATTTATTTTCTACAGCTATTAATTTAACATCTAAATCTATAGTTCCGTTTTCTGTAAACTTACAAGCATTACCAATTAAATTAATAAGAATTTGAGAGAGTTTAACATCATCTCCAATAATAACACTAGGCACATCTTTAGATATATTTATCTGAAATGTGTTCATGTTTTGAACTTTTAAAAACTCGAAAGATTTCATTATTCCAGAAATAACATCTTCTAAGTTAAAGGTAATTTTATTTAAACTGTTTTCTTGTTTAGCGTCTAATTTACTTATTTGTAATACATCGTTAATTAAAGACAACAAGTAGTCTGCAGAAAACTTTAAAGACTTAACATCTTCTTTATGCTTTTCTACAATAGCCTTATCATCCATTAGAATAGAAGAAATACCTATAATACCATACAAAGGTGTTCTTAATTCGTGACTAATATTAGAAAAGAAATTACTTTTTGCTATAGCATAGGCTTCACTTTCATGCTTTGCTATTAAATATTCTTTATTCTTTTCTTCTAAATCTAACAATAATTTTTTTCTATTGCGGTAGGACATTAATAATAATCCTAAAATAAAAAGTAATACAGCAGAACCTACAATTAACCAAAGTACTATCTTTTTAGATCGTGATGCTTTTTCTTCAATAAATTCATTTTGCAACGCAGTCTCTCTTAACTCTTGCTCGTATTGATTTAGTTTAAATTTAGCAGTCTCACTTTCAATAGCTGCTATTTTATCTGTATTATATTTTTCTTCTTTATAAAAATCAACTTCTTGTTGCAAATTAAAAGCACTCTTATAATTACCTAAACTAGCTTCAGCCTTAGCATAGTATGTATAAGCTTCTACAAGCCCATCTGTATAATTAATACTTTTAGAAATCTCTATAGATTTTTTAAGATGCGGAATTGCCTCTTCAGGTTTATTTTTTAGATAAAGAAACCTTCCTGAAATTTGCTGATATCCAGCTTGATATGGCTTCGCTTTTAAACTTGAAATGTATTTACCTATTTCATTAACATGTTTTTCTGCATTTTCGACCTCTCCTTTATTTAAATATAATTCAGATATATTGTAATTTAGTATAAACAGCTTGCTGGTATCTTTCAACTTCTTTGCATATGGCATAGCTTGTTTAAAAGATTTTAGGGAATTCTCATAATCCTTTTGAACAAAATATACATTACCCAAATCTATACTAGCACCTAAATAACTTGTAGAATCATTGCGTTTTTTTGATGCTAATAGTTCTCTTGAAAATATTTTTTTTGCAGAGATTGTATCACTGGTTTGTAAAAAGGCATTTCCCATAATACTAGATACCTTATAAACTCCTTTATGGTAATCAATTTTATTAGCAAGTTTAATTACCTCTTCTCCATTACTAATTGTTTTTGCGTAATTTTTAGAATAAAACTCTTTCCTTACTACTTTTAAAATTGAGTCTATATATTTTTTAGTTATTTGTTTTTTTGGAGTATCTCCAAAACGACTAGATTCCTGAGAATGTACATGATTGATAAATAGCGCGCTCTGTAAAACAACAAATAAAAGTAGAAAGGTCTTTTTATTGAAGAACATGATTAGGTAGGTTAGTTAAGTAGGTTAATTAATTATAAAAATATAGAACATAATTTACAAATGGTTAAAAATTAACATTCTACAGGGCAAAATATAAGAAATTTAGTTAAAACTACTTGCCTTGAATCATTTTTTTTATAAAAAAAACGATAATGTGCACATTATCGTTTTTATATGTTAAGCTAAAACTAGAGCTTAATAAATTATTGTTTAAATAATTTTATTAGCTGTCTAAATAATTTACTACCTATCTTGAGTAATTAGGAGCTTCTTTTGTTATTGTAACATCGTGTGGGTGACTTTCATTTATACCAGAAGCAGTAATTTTAACAAAGCGCCCTGTCTCTTTAAGTGTTTCTACATCTTTTGCACCACAATATCCCATTCCTGCTCTTAAACCACCAATAAATTGGTGTATGCTTTCAAACAACTCTCCTTTATATGGTACTCGACCAACAATACCTTCTGGTACTAACTTTTTAATATCGTCTTCTACATCTTGAAAATAACGATCTTTACTACCTTTTTTCATAGCCTCTACAGATCCCATACCTCTATACGATTTAAACTTTCTTCCTTCGTATATAATTGTTTCACCTGGAGATTCTTTAGTTCCTGCTAATAAAGAACCAAGCATTACCGTATCTGCTCCGGCAGCTATTGCTTTTGGAATATCTCCTGTATATCTAATTCCTCCATCTGCAATTACTGGTACTCCTGAACCTTTAATAGCATTAGCAACTTCTAATACTGCAGAAAACTGAGGAAAACCAACTCCTGCAACAACACGTGTTGTGCATATCGATCCTGGACCTATACCTACTTTCACAGCATCTGCTCCAGCTTCTACTAAGTATTTAGCAGCTTCTGCAGTTGCAATATTACCAACAACAACTTCTAATTCTGGAAACTTAGCTTTCACGTCCTTCAACACTTCAACCACACCTTTTGTATGTCCATGAGCTGTATCTATAATAATAGCATCAACACCAGATTTAACCAATGCAGCTGCTCTTTCTACAGCATCACCAGTTACGCCAATAGCAGCAGCTACTCTTAATCGTCCATAACTATCTTTATTAGCTATAGGTTTTTGTGTTACTTTAGTAATATCTCTAAAAGTAATTAAGCCTTCTAATTTATCTCCATTTACAATTAACAGCTTTTCAATTTTATTTTCTTGAAGAATTTTCTCGGCATCTTTTAATGATGTTCCTTCTGGAGCAGTCACTAGGTTTTCACTAGTCATCACCTCAACAATAGGCCTGTCGTTTTGATGTTCGAAACGTAAATCTCGATTAGTAACTATTCCTTTTAACTTTCCATTATCATCAACAATTGGAATACCACCAATACTATGTTCTCTCATTGCATTTTTAGCATCTGCCACTATAGCCGTCATTGGTAAAGTCACTGGATCTATAATCATTCCACTTTCAGCTCGCTTTACTTTACGCACTTTAGTTGCTTGTGCTTCAATAGTCATGTTTTTATGTAACACACCTATTCCACCTTCACGTGCCATAGCAATTGCCATTCTACTTTCTGTAACAGTATCCATAGCTGCAGAAACTATAGGAACATTGATGGTAATGTTACGTGTAAATTTTGTTTGAATATTGACTTCGCGCGGAAGGATTTCTGAAAAAGCAGGTACTAAAAGGACATCATCGTAAGTTAATCCTTCTCCTACTATTTTATTATTGTGTGCTGTCATTGCAATTAGAATTAATTGCAAGCAAATTTAATACTATTTTTTGAGAAAAAGTGGTCTTTATTCTGTTTTCTTCTGAAGTAATAATTGTCTCAATATAATGAGTGCAGAAAACGAAAAACTTAATGTCATTAATGTTCCAGAAATCATTACAACATATTTCATCCATGTAATTCCTTTCCATAAAAAATATATACCACCAAAGGTTAGTATAACAGATATAAAAGGCTCTACCATTAAAAATACTTTATATCTATATTGAAGTTGAGTTGTACTTAAAATTAAACCTAGTAAAAAGAAAATTAATGCCATTGATAATATGTGACTATGCACAATATTTAACATTTGTTTATCTGTCTTTTTAAACTTCATTTCTATAGCATCTTCATTATCTTCATTTCCAAGATACTGTTCTTCTATTCCATTTGGATTTGCTGTAGACGTTTCATTTACAAATAATAAACCAGTAAAAAAACCAATACTTAACACAATAACAAATGCAATAAGTAATAATTTAAGTTCTTTAGGGAAAGTATAAATGAGTCCGTTTAGTTGCATATTTTATAGAATGCCTTTTTCGTTTAGAATCTTTAATGATTGCAATAAATCATTCATTGCATTTGTCATTGATCGAACAGAAATAGTTGCTCCAGAAATAGCTATAATATTATCATTATATCTCAATTCATCATTTTCTGTTTTACCAATAAATTGTTTTAACCAACGCTTACTACCAATTTCTCCACCGTATTCTTCTCTATAAATTAAAACTTTTGCTTTTTTTACTATAAGTTGCTTATCCAATAGCACTAAATAGTCAAATTTAGCCGTCTTACTTGGTGCTTTAGCAATATATGCATAGCCTATATTTTTATTTTCAGATTTGATTTCAAAAAAATTATCTGATCCAAATTTTGAAGGTAATTCTTTTGTTATCGTTTCAGGAATAGAAATTGCATTAAAAGCAAAATTCTCAACTTCATAAGTTGCTTTAATTTCTTTATCAACTTTCTTCTGAATTTTCTTAGGCAATCCAAATGAAAATAAAGTTACTGCTAAAACTAATATTGAAATCTGTTTAAAATACATTTTGCAAAAGTATTAATTATTTATTCTTTTTAAACAATTAAAATGCCAAATAGTTAATACCGAAAATTTATATTTTCAGTATTAACTAAAAGACACTTAAATTAAACTAACTCTTATCTTTTTAAATACTAGAACCAAACTCCTATACCAAAGTTTAGTCTATTATCTACTTCACTATTTTCTAATGCGTTACTTCTAAATTGGTAATCGCCTTTTAATACAACTCCTGGTGCTATATGATAACTTAATCCAGTAGTAATATCTGTTCTATTATATGCATCATTTCTTACTAATGTACCATCTGTATCTGCATGTGTATCGTAATTCTCATAACGTGCAAAAGCGAATAATCTTTGTTTTTTATTTAATGGTAATAAGTTATATGCTAACTCCCCATAATACCCCATTAATGCGCTTCCTAAATCTCTTTCTGTTAAAATGTTATAAGCTTCAGTATCACTTAAAGAGGCATATATAAATTGCCCTCTTGCAGTTATACGTTTATAAGCGTAACGTGCATCTAAACCTACCATAGTAATTCCAATATTAGCACCATCAATATCTTCTACATCGTCGGCTGCTTGTGTTTTACCAAAATAACCTGATAACCCTAAACGCAAACCAGGTATACCATAATATTCTACTTTAGTAGATAATGTAGGACTGTCTATAGTTGACTTAATTGCTTTTTGGCGACCACCTCGTAATCCATTGCTTCCTTTTAAAAAACCAGTAACTTCTCCTTCGTCATTAACAGTAGATTTAAAACCATTAAAAACATAAGCTTGATAGCCAATAGAAGCTTCTTGTAAACGACCAGTAACACCAACTCCAATCTCTCTCCAAGTTGTTGGTACAATTGCATTATCTACAGCAGGACGTTCAACTCCATTAAATGTTGTTGGTTCATGAAATTCGTTAACAATTCCCATTGGTACTAACATTAATCCACCACGTAGACTTACATTATCTCCAACAGAATAATTAACAAAAGCTTGCTCTACAAATACTTCTTCAACATGCTCTAATTCTACCTCTGTTACAAATTGTGTTTTATCATTAAAACGATATCCAAATAATAATACTAAACGCTGTACATCTAATTCCCCATTCTTTCCTTCTGGTTGGTTATATGTTGTTTCTCCATAAGCTCCTACTGTTACAGCCTTTCCATAGTTACCTGATAATAAACGCTGAGCAGCATTTAATTGTTGTTGTGGGTTAAATGTTATACTGTCTTGCGGAGTTGTTTGTGCAAAAGCAGATGTGTTAATTAAAATTATTAGTAATAATAATATTCTTTTCATTGTTGGTTAATTTTATTCTTATTTAGACTAATTATAAATAAATATTTATTTTCGACTGCAAAAATAAAAACGAAAAACAGTTTACGCAAGTTTATTTAGAATTATTTTAAATAAAATAATTAACAAAATTAAAACTTACATATAAAACCCTAACAAACATTAAGTTACACAACTACATCATGCGTTTTTCTACCTTTAATCTAGTATTTTATACTGTATATAGATTAAAGCAAGTTATTAGTATACTTTTTTAGCTATTACTAATTAATATCAATATTTTGCTACAAAATTTATACTTTCTACCTATGAATTCTAGTTCTGAAACTCGTCAATCTATAATAAATAGTGCCTCTAATCTTTTTTATAAAAACGGATATAATACTACTACAATTAAAGATATTGTTAAGGCTTCAAATACATCACAAGCAATTTTAAATAATTTTTTTAAATCTAAAGAAGAGATATGCATCGCTTATTTAAGGCATAGGAATCTAAATTTTTCAAGTCAAATTGTATCATTTGTAGAACAAGCACCAAAAGGCAATCAAAAGATTCTAGCTATTTTTAGTTATTTAGAGCTTTTTTATAAAATGGATGATTTTAATGGCTGTTGGAATATTAAAGTGTTTTCTGAAGTTCCAATAGAAAATAAGTTAATAAGATCTGAAGTATTATCTCAAAAAAGAGCATTCTTAAATTATATTGAGCTATTAGTTCATGACAATATTAGTGCAAAAAATACTGAAGATTGTGAAAAACTTGTTCAGCAAATATATCTACTTCTTGAATCTGCAGTAGCGCATAGTAATATTCTAAAAGAAGAATGGCCAATTACTAGAGCAAAAGAGTTAACTGATGATTTAATAAGTAAAGCCATGTTAGTTTGTCAATCGAAAAACTAAAAGTTATAGTTAATGGTATTGACTAAAAATTTTAGTCGCTTCATTATAAGCACTCTCAAAAGACATTGCACTTAAATCTGAAGCTTTTTTTGTAGTTAAGTAAGACAATACTTTTTCTGTAGGCATATTACCAGTTAATTCGTCTTTAGCCATTGGACAACCACCAAAGCCTTGAATTGCTCCATCAAAACGACGGCAACCAGCATTGTATGCTGCATCTACTTTTTCAAACCAAGTGGACGGTGTAGTATGTAAATGTGCTCCAAATTCAATGTCTTTGTATTGCGGAATTAAATTAGAAAATAAATAATCTATATTCTCTGGATTAGAAGTTCCTACCGTATCGCTTAAAGATAAAATTTTCACTCCCATTTTACTTAAGCGCTCTGTCCACTCTCCTACTATATCCACATTCCATGGATCTCCATAAGGATTCCCAAATCCCATAGATATATATACTACAACCTCTTTGTTTACTTGATCTGCCTTATTTAAAATCTCTTGTAATGTTACAACAGATTGCGCAATGGTTTTATGTGTATTACGCATTTGAAAATTCTCTGATATAGAAAACGGATAACCCAAATAATCAATCTCTGGATGTCTACAAGCATCGTCTGCGCCTCGTGTATTTGCAATTATGGCTAGTAATTTACTAGTTGCTTTACTTAAATCTAATTGCGCTAATACTTCTCTTGTATCTACCATTTGCGGAATCGCTTTTGGAGATACAAAACTTCCAAAGTCTATAGTATCAAAACCTACACGCAATAGTGACTGAATGTATTGCACCTTCTTTTCCGTAGGAATAAATTGCTTAATACCTTGCATAGCATCACGCGGACATTCAATAACTTTTACTTGATTCTTCATATATTAGGTCAAAGATAAAAAAGATTAGTAGTTAGCAAACCATTATTCATTACAGATTAAGGTAAAATAAGTTTTCCTAAAAAACCAAACCATATAGCAAATCCAGAAATCCCACCTATTAAACCTCCAATTATAAAAGAAAATCTATATTGTTTTGGTATAACTTTAAATATTATATGTGAGGAAATTGCAAGCCCAATAAGACATGTTATAATAGGAATTATCCATTGATTTAAATCTAGATAACGTGAAATGCGAAATTCATCTCCATAAAAGTCTATAGTATTGTAAAAAAAACGTTTAAATAATGAAGACAAAGTATTAAAAACTTCCCTCAAAATAAATAGACTCATAAAAACACCCAACCAATCCCATATATTAAAATTAGGCCTCTTTTTTGATTTTCGGTAATAAAGAATTAATAATCCAAATACTGAAGTTAAAACAGTTTGCACTGGTCCACCAAGTGTTATTAAGAAACTATGCTTTGCACTTACATTAAACTTATTATTAATTCTATCTAATAATAAATCAGCTTCTTTTTTAATAGATTCATCTAAATCCTCATACTTTATGTTTTTGTATTTATCATTAAATGCATCAAATAAAATAACATCTTCATCTTGATTGTATCCTTTAGGTATATATTCCATTGAGCCATAATGTAAGGTGGTTTCATAACCAAAAAAATTAGCGACTGAAATATGCCCAAATTCATGAGTTATAGTTCCTATGATTGTAAAAAATATAAATGCTACAATTACTAAAAGGGGAAATTTTTGTTTGATTTTTAGCATGTAACTAAAGTACTTTATTTTTCTGAAAAGAAAATAAAAATGGCTATTCCTATAAAAACAACAATTTGCAACCATTTTAAAACAATACCAATATTCTGGCTACGCTTCAAATAATTTGAAATAAAGCCAGCTAATATTGCTATTAATGAAAAAATAACAAAAGATGTAGCCATAAATAATAATCCCAATACATAAAACTGTTTTACTGAACTTAATGTTTCAGAAAATAAAAATCCGGGGAAAAAGGCTAGGAAGAAAATAGAAACTTTAGGGTTTAGAACATTCATTATAACACCTTGCTTAAACAATTGCCACAAACCTTTCTTAGGTACATTATCATTAGTAATTGTTACTTTAGCATCGCTGTTGTATACTTTATATGCCAAATACAATAAATAAGCTGCTCCAAAACATTTTATAATAAAAAAAAGCATATCGTTTTCTTTAATAATAGCTGAGACTCCAAAAGCTACTAAAGTTGTATGTAATAGACAACCAGAAATAAGACCGCAAACTGTTGCAATACCATACTTAGTACCATTGGTTATACTTTGCATTAAGACATAAATGTTATCGGGACCAGGAGAAAATGCTAATGCCGAAGTAGCTAATATAAATCCTATAAGTGTTTCGTAATTCAATACTTAAATTTTTGGTAAAAATATATTAAAGTTAAATATTCTTACATAAGAAACGCAACCTTTTTTATCTTTATGTATCTTATAAGAAACCAACTTTAATAAAATGAAAAAACTTTATACTCTCGCTATACTTCTAATTTGTTTTAATGTAAAAGTTAATTCGCAATGTGCTCCAAGTTCTGAAAATGAACCCGTATATAAAATTACATTTCAAAGTACTTGGAATGCAACAGAGCATACTTCTATTCCAAATGGAGCGCACTGGTCTGATTTAGTAATTATATCTCATAATTCACCCAATCAATTTATTGAAATTGGTGAAAATGCCTCTTTAGGCATTAAAAATATGGCAGAACTAGGTGATAATACTGCTTTAATCGATGAAGTTTCAAATGCTGTTATAGCTGGAAATGCACATTTTGGTTTTCAAAACAGTTTTGTGCCTAACAATGCTAATGCTTCTTTAGAACTCGAACAAAATTTTTGTCTAGATTTCCCTTATATCACTATAGTATCTATGATTGCTCCTAGTCCAGATTGGTTTATTGCAGTAAACAGTATTGACATTAGAGATTATCCTCAAGAAGAATCTACTCCCATTGCTATTGATGTATTTGCATATGATGCTGGTACAGATAATGGAACTGATTACGACTCACCAAATAGCCCAAATGCACCTGTTGGAATTTCTATGATAAATGGATACCCATTTAATGGTAATAAAATAGGAACTTTAACCATAGAATATCTAACATCGCTTTTAAGTACTCCAGAGTTTGATTCTAAAAATAAAATTAAAATTTCTCCTAATCCAGCAACGGACAATATTACTATTTCAAGTGCAAATACTATAAATACAATTCAAATATATAATATCCTTGGTTCTATTGTAAAAGATATTACTCTAGAAAAAAAATCATCTGTAAGTATTAATATAGCAGATTTAAGTAAAGGTATTTACCTTGTAAAAACAAAAAACAATAATGGAGGCATTAATACTAAAAAGCTAATTATTAAGTAATGCTTTATTAATTTTCTTAATTAAACTTGGGCCTTCGTAAATAAAACCTGTGTAAATTTGAACTAAATCTGCTCCTGCTTTTATTTTTTCTAAAGCATCTTCTGCAGAATGTATACCACCAACACCAATTATAGGAAAAGACTTATTGCTCTTATCCGCTAAGTATTTAATTACTTTAGTTGATTTTGATTGTATTGGTTGCCCACTTAAACCACCATTTCCAATCGCTTCCAAACGCGCATTAGTTGCTTTTAACCCTGCTCTATCTGTAGACGTATTACTAGCTATAACACCATCTAAATTTGTTTCTGCAATTAATTCTATAATTTCATCTAACTGGCCATCGTTTAAGTCTGGAGCAATTTTTAAAAGAATAGGTTTTTGCTTTTCAAATGTATTATTAGCTTTTTGTACAGCTCCTATTAACTCTAACAAATAGTCTTTATCATTTAACTTAGCATGGCTACCAACATTTGGGCAACTCACATTTAATACAAAATAATCTACATAAGGATGTAATGCATTAAAACATTCTAAATAATCTTTAGTATAATCTTCTGGTTTTGTTTGGGTGTTTTTACCTATGTTTCCTCCAATAATAAGTTGTCCTTTATTTTTCTTTAACTGAAGTATTGCAGCATCTAGACCTTTATTATTAAAGCCCATTCTATTAATAATACCTTTATCATCCTTAAGTCTAAATAAGCGTTTTTTAGGGTTACCTTCTTGACCTTTAGGAGTAACTGTACCAATTTCTATAAAACCGAAACCAAAATTTGCTAGTTCGTTATACAACACAGCATTTTTATCGAAACCAGCCGCTAAACCAACAGGGTTTTTAAATGTTAAACCAAAAAGGTTACGCTCTAATTTTTTATTATTAGTAACATAAAGACTTCTAAAAATAGAAGGCATTCCTGGTATTTTAGATAAAGTCTTAACTAATGAAAATGTAAAATGATGAATTTTTTCGGGATCGAAACTAAAAAGTAATGGGCGTAAAAGTAATTTATACATCAAGTTATGTTTGTGCAAAAATACACTGAAAAAAAAAGATGTACAATTAAATAGTTTAGAGATAAATATAAAAAGAAATAGTCGCACACATTTTTGTACTTTTACTGGCAATTAAAATTTACGCATAAAACAATCAAAAAATGATTTCTAAAGAAGATATAATAAAACGTTTTGTAGGATATGTAACTGTTGATACAGAATCTGACCCTGAAAGCGATACGACTCCTAGTACTGCAAAACAATGGGATTTAGCAAATGCTTTAGTCGATGAGTTAAAAGCAATAGGTTTAAGCGATGTTTCTATAGATGAGAATGCCTATATTATGGCAACATTGCCAAGTAATGTAGATCATGATGTACCTACTATTGGTTTTATTTCTCATTTTGACACTACTCCAGATTTTACAGGTGCTAATGTAAAACCACAAATTATTGAGAGTTACGATGGTAAAGATATTATGCTTAACGAAGCAGAAAACATTGTATTATCGCCAGACTATTTTGAAGATCTTTTATTATACAAAGGCCAAACATTAATTACTACAGACGGTACCACATTACTAGGTGCAGACGATAAAGCTGGAATAACAGAGATTGTTTCTGCTATGGAGTTTTTAATTGCCAATCCAGATATAAAACATGGTACTATTAAAGTAGGCTTTACACCAGATGAAGAAATTGGTCGTGGCGCACATAAATTTGATGTTGAAAAATTTGGAGCAGATTGGGCTTATACAATGGATGGCAGTCAAATTGGAGAACTAGAATACGAAAATTTTAATGCTGCTGGCGCTAAAGTGCACATTAAAGGAAAAATAGTACATCCCGGTTATGCCAAAGGGAAAATGATAAACTCTATGTACATAGCAACAGAGTTTATTAACTCTTTACCACGCATGGAAACACCTGAACATACAGAAGGTTATGAAGGCTTCTTTCATCTATACTCTGTAAAAGGAGAAGTTGAAGATACAGTTTTACAATATATTATTCGTGATCATGATCGTGGGCATTTTGAAGCACGAAAAGAAGTTATGCAAAAGTTAACTAATGAGTTAAATACGCAGTACGGAAGAGATGCCATTACTATTGAGATTAAAGATCAATATTTTAACATGAAAGAAAAGGTAGAACCTGTAATGCATATTGTAGATATAGCAGAAGAAGCTATGAAACAGTTAGATATTAAACCATTAATTAAACCTATTCGTGGTGGAACAGATGGCTCGCAATTAAGCTATATGGGATTACCATGCCCAAACATTTTTGCTGGTGGACATAATTTCCATGGGCGTTATGAATATGTTCCAGTAGAAAGTATGATTAAAGCAACCGAGGTTATTTGTAAAATTGCAGAATTAACTGCTCTAAAAAAATAACAACCTTATTCTATAATAATTTATGGCCCAAAGCATTTTTGTTTTGGGCTTTTTAGTATTAACTTGATCTACAAATAAAAAACATTATTACAATATGAGGTCTTAAGCATTTTGTTCTAGTTTTAGGAACTATATAACATTGTTAGCAAACATTTGTCAGAACTACGAATAGAGAATGAATAAAAGAAATAGAATAATAAATTGGATTGGATTTTCTCTGTCATTACCAGAGAATAGACAATCAGAAATGTTTTATTTTGATAAATCACAAAACCTATTCTTTTCTATACATATTGTAGACTATTTTATGTTGGACGAAAATTTGGAGATTGACGAATCCGCAACCAGTTCCTACAATAAAAAGACTGAAAACGAAATTGTCTCCTGGATTAAACAAATTGAACGAGAGGACAAACTAATTATAAGCGTTCCGCAAAAAGGTCTGATTAATGATTCACTAAAAAGAATTGAAGCGGAGAAGTTTCTTGAGGGATTATCGGTTGATATTGACAAAACTCAAATATGGGAAGTTGAAGAGAAAATTTCTGTTAATATAGACTTGACTAAAGAACGAACAAATAATGAAAATAAAAAATGGTGGGAAATTTGGAAATAAAAACGATTTGCCAACACCATGTATAATTCATTGCTAGCACTCGCCTACTTACGAAAATCTTTGCGGATTTTCTATTCGGTTTTTTATTTGCTAAATTAGGTGCTAAATACGCAACGAAATCATACACAAAATCGTTATGCAACATTATAAATGCTGAAACTATAAAAACTTAAATTCAAAACACATGAAAACTCTTAAATTAATTTTCGCAATATTGATCATTGCATGCTCAATTAATTGTAGTACTTCTAAACAAACAACTGCTTTCCATAATGACTATAAATTAGAGACCGTTGAATATAATGCTATGGATAGTAGCATTAAAGATTTATTGCACAATCATATGGATAAAACGAAATTTAAAAAGGGGCAATCAATAAAAGTGTCAACTTTTATTAAAGAAAGGAAACGAATTGTGAAATTGATACGTGAAAATAAAAATCCAGATTTTTCGGCTGATAAAGTAAGTTTTGTAATTGATACAACTTTATTAAAAAATAAATTTTCAGTGACTGCTATAATCAAATAATGATTTAGCCTATTCTGATTTTAAAATTAAAGCGTTACTCAAATTACGGCGGGTTCGATTACCTAAGAATCCACTCAGAATTGCTAGAGTCAGTGCTTAACCGAAAAATAGTAACACAAAACCCATAACGGAATGTATATCTAATTAAGGAATGAAGTACATTTTTAAAATATTACCAATCTTTGTTATGCTCATGACAGCTTGTGAAAGTGGTGATAAGAATATCTTTTGGATTTCAGAGCCTGATGGACAAGAAAATGATTTTCTATTCATGGCTGAATCCACTAATACTTCTGAAATAATGTCGGACAGTTTAATGTATTATTTGACAAAAGAAGAGATTCTTTCAGCAGAAAAATTGAGATTCAAAAATTTTGAAAAAATTCACTCTAACAAACGATTTAGCATTTATGTGCTTTTAAAAGTAGGAAGCGGTATAGGAAGAAACTATACTTTTATTATTAGAACTTTTGACAATGATTTTGAAATTATTGACTCGTATGAGCTTGCTTCATGGATTGATTCTGAAAACCTCCGTTGTTATGGTTCAATTGATGAGAATTTAATAATCTAAAGGAGCTGTAAAAACGGAGAAAATAAAGATGTAAAGCAAATCGTAAATGATGGTAGAATTATAGCGCCCTCATTCCATGGAAGAAAATAAAATAAAACTGACTACAACATGGCCATAAAGCATAGGTCTAACCAAACAAACCGTTTCTAAGCTTCATAGTCGAAACATTGTGTTGCATTAAAAAAACGGAATGAACAAAATAAAAAGTGTTTGGATTGAAACAGAAGAAAAAGGTCCAATTATAGGTGGAACAACAGAAATCAATGACAACTCAGATGTAATTGTGACATTTGAAAATGGAGACAAATATGTAGCTACATTTTTTACTTATGAAAATATTAATTGGTTAAGGCAAAAGAATCAGAAAACGGGAGAATGTTTAAATGGAAAGTATTTTTTTGTAACCGACTTAATACTTATTGAGAAATTAAACCGTGAGGAAATTTTAAAAATTATAAATCATCTAATAGATGAAGATGAGTTTTTTAAAGCTTTTAATAAGATTAATGAATAAACTTATGAAATCAGGTTTTGTAAAAATAATTGAGTGCTTTAATATTACTGGAATGGGACTTCTTACTGAATTAAAACATAATGAAAATGGAATCTCACCGAATACAGAGTTAACAGATGTATCCACTAACGAAACTTGGGTTGTAAAAAAAAGAGTTTATCATGGAATTTTAATTTTAGACAAATCTGAAAAGTATTTTGAGTGCGAAACTAAATCAATGCATGTTGATGCTGTATTCAAAACTCAATCGGAAAGAAAAATAGCTGTAGATAAAGAATTAGATAAAAGAAAGAATGGCATTTATCTATATTTAATTAAACCTGAAAAGAAAAAGCAGAAATTGAAACCTGAAATCGGAACTGAATTAAAAATAAAAATTACAACACAACAAGATGCATAGCGCCTATTTAACCTAGGGATAGTAACCATACCATACATTAATCTTTGTGCGACATATAAAAAAACATCAGAAAATTGAAAATGATTACTAAAATTGAAATCTTAAAACTAACTAACAAAAACTCTTTATTTAAAATATTTTCAGAAAAAGAATTTAATAGTTGTATTTTTTATGATAATGAATAAAAAAAGTACCATTAAATCTGGAGTTTTACTTTCTGTAATTCTTTCTATGTCTATATATGTTTATACAATTAAGGAAATGTCAATCAGAGGCTATTCTACCTCTGAAAATATGATTTTTAGGGGTGTTTTTTGTTTATCAGTTGGAATAATTGCATCAAAAATAAAAGGATATAGACTTATTCCCAAAAATAAGAAAACACAAATTTTTCGTTTTTTCGCAAGTGGCTTCGCTTCTTATTTTTTTACGGCATCTTTTGCTTTCCTAAGTGCTTCTACCATTGCTTTGTTAGGTCGACTAGACATACCTTTTTTATTGATATTGGTAACATTATTTACTAATCAGAGTAAAGATAAAAAGTCAAGTTTACAATTTTGGCTTTCTACTTGGACTATATTAATAATAAGTTATATTACACTTTCGGGAAATTTTAGTGATGAAAAACCATTAGGTTATATATATGCTTTTACAAGCGTAATATTAATAGCACTGGGTTATCTATTTATGAAAAATTCGGCTGGAAAAGAAAATATTTTTGTTTTAAGTAATGTTTTCAGTTTAAGCAATTTGTTATTTGGTTTAACTTTATTATTCATTAATGGCGAAAATATTCATTTTAATTTTAAAGATATGTGGGTATTTATTTTGTATACTTTAAGTCAATTCGGAATCTATATTCTATCAATACAATTATACAAATGGTATAATGTAGAAAGAGCAAGATTACCTTATGTTTTTGCTACTTTTATAATATTTTCTATAGAAATAATTTTAGGAAAAAGAGAATTTGATTTTAAACAATTAATTTTATCAATTATCATTACAGGAATGATAATAACTATAATTATAAATCCAAAAACAATTGAAACAAAACATAATTTTCTAGATAAAACATAAAATACGGTACACAATATCGTATATAATTAATTGCTAACTCTAGCCTACTTGGAGTATTCCAGCGGAACATTCCAATAGCAAGTAATAATTTGCTAATTATATGCTTAAACTACGTAACTAATATTATAATAAACGTTACAAACACTAAAATGAACCGAATAACAATCATATTTTTCATTCTATTTTTAAATTTATCTTGTTCTGAAAAGAATAAAGACGATAAATTATTAAAAGAAAATAGTCTTTTAAAAACTAAAATATCTGAATTAGAAAAAGACAACGCTGCTTTAAGTAAACAAAACGATATTCTTCAATCGTTAAAACCTGAAAAGAAAGAAACAGAAGTAACTGAATTGAGATTTTCTAAAGTGATAAAAACACTTGATGAAAGGTTTTCTAAAGACACATTAGATTTAAAAAAATATGGAAATGAATATGTCTTCGAAAGAAATGTTGAACTAACAAAATTAGATAATAAGTTATTTGCTGAAACTTTTGGAAATATTAGAGAACAATTAAATTCTTTCGGATATTCTATATTCAGTATTTGTGACGGAGAATCATTGCCGCTTGAAATGTGCAATTGTACAGATTCAATATATGTTGTTATAGAACCTGAAGAACTTGGTGAGGATTACGAATTATATCGTATTGGCTTTTTCTACAATGTTGATTTAATTTCATTGGAACGGATTGAAAAAGATAATAATGATTACGATTTTGAATTGACTTTTGAACACGGAGAATATCCTAGAAAGAAAGAAAAAATAAACTTGACAAGAATGAATTTAGAAAAATAATTATGAGCTACACCGTGTATAATTAATTATTTGGTCGCTACTCGCTTACCAACATTTATGCAAAATATTCTTCGACATCTTTTGTAATCTATAGACACAAAACAATTAACCATACACAAACATACTACACACTATTATAAAATAAACAATTACAATTTAGCAGGTAAATTTAAAGAGCATTATATACCTTGATAAAGCTTTAATCAAAGCTACTTTTATTTCAAAACATTAGGTGTTATTTATAAATAATATAAAAAATATTTTTATTAGTTAGGATTCCTTACTATATTTGTTTCGCAATAATGCATTAATTAAAAAATTTAATACAAATGAGTAAATCAATTTTCTATCACGCAGGTTGTCCAGTTTGCATAAGTGCAGAACACGACATTATTAATTTAGTTGGAGAACAAAATGTAGAATTAGTAAACATTGGAAAAGATCGTACAAGAATTACAGAAGCAGAAAACGCAGGAGTAATGTCTGTACCAGCATTAGTAACACCTAATGGTAATACATTACATATTAATTTCGGTGCTTCTATGGCCGATGTAAAAGGTTAATTTTCAAACAACATAGTTAGGATTCCTAATATAAATTAAGAATCCTAACTTATAAAACAACACAAAATGAAATCAATACTATTATTATTTTCAGCAGTCATGCTTTTAAGTTCAACAAGTGCTTGCGCTCAAAACAGCACATATAACAATAACAACTTTGTAATAGATAAAGTCTCTGTTACACATAAAGCAGACCTAAGTATTACCGTTTGGGAGATCTCTGTAAAAGGCAAAGCTGGTAAAACAGTACCAGAAAAAGTGGGGCAACTTGATGGCGCTCCAGTTTTAGGCTATGTATTTCCTACTAGCTTAAAACCAACAGATGTTGGTTTTAGCAAAACTAATGGCATAGTTGCTCTTGCTTTAACATCTCACCCCGATTTTGATGACACACCACTTTGGGACGAAAATAGCGATTCTGTTTTTAACAATGACGGCATTGTCTGGCATCCCCATTGGGTAATACTTCATGAAGACAAAAGAGTTGCCGGTGGGCTAGCTGTGAAACAGTTTAATAAAACTGATAAAACAGTTGTTTTACCTCCAACAAATCCAGGAATGCCTATGTATATGGATTCTCCAGGATTTCCCGTTACTACAATAAACAACACTATAAAAGTAGTTATTCCAGATTATAGAATGAATAATAAAACAGATTTTAGTTATGATGGTGTAGCAGCATTTATGAAAGTAAACACAAGTAATACCAATCTACCAATGCTTGGCGTCTATGAGGTTTTTAGTGTTGCTAGTGGCGATTTATCTTTACCATATAAAGTAAAAAACTAATACTATGAAAATAGCAGTTTGGGATACTTATGTAGAAAAAGAAGATGGCATTATTATGCATTTTGATATTCTTGTACCAGATCAAGTAACAGATAAGAGTTTTATTTTTGATTTTGGTATGCATTACCTTAACACAAAGCCTTTTAAAACAGGCCAAATAACAACAAAAGAATGTCGTTTTTGCCATATAGAAGAAGCAACAGAAGACATGATTGCTTCAATTGCAGAAAAAGGCTATACAATTATAGAAATGGAAAATTGTAATTAATTTAATTAGGATTACTAACTTAGCCTGTCGAACAAATTTTGGCAGGCTTTAATTATGAATAAAAGTGTTTTCAACCCAGATCACCAACAACAAGATGTTTCTAGTAAAATTGTTGCAGGTCTTGAACGTATTTCTGAAGTGTTTAAAACACTACTTTGGGAAAAAGCTAAACATATTGGTTTAAGTCCTATTCAAATTCAAATTCTCATTTTTATAGCCTATCATAAACATGAATTATGTAATGTTAGTCATTTAGCAAAAGAGTTTAATGTTACTAAACCAACCATAAGTGATGCTATAAAGATTTTAAATAAAAAAGAGATGATTATAAAAGACTATTCGTCTCCAGATAGTCGTAGTTATACTATTCTATTATCTACATTGGGCAAAGACATTGTGTCTCAAACCGATGATTTTGCAAATCCTTTAAAATCTTTAGTTTCTAATTTTGAAAAAACAGATTTAGATAAGGTCTTCTCTACGCTTAGTGAATTAATTTCTAAGCTAAATAAAATAGGGATTCTTAAAGTGCAAAGAACTTGCTATGCTTGTAAATTCTACTCAAAAAATAACGATTCTAATTATTGTAATTTACTTGAGAAAACATTATTAAATGATGATATAAGAATAGATTGCCCTGAGTTTGAAGAAAAGACTAATTAATATTAAACTTTTAAGTAAAAAAAGATAAATTTAGTTTGGCTTCTAATAAAAAATATTGAATCGCCTTTTTATTAGTTGATGATTAATCTTAAGCCAATAAACGACATGCTGTAAATGAAAAACCTAATTGACGAGATAAAAAAAATTGTTGCCTTATCAAAACAGGATGAAGAGTTAATAAAATCTAACTACCACATTGAAAAATATACAAAAAAGCAAATTATAGAAAACCACGGAACTAAATACAATAACTTATACTTTGTAAAAAACGGATGTATACAACTATGCTTAATCAATAATAAAGGCATAGAGCAAACAATTCAATTCTCAATAAAAGGTTGGTGGTTAACAGATTTTGATTCTTTTAATTATGAAAAACAATCATTTTATCAATTAAAAGCGATAAGTAATACAGAAGTCTATAAATTTAGTAGAACCAATTTAAACACACTACGAATCGAAATACCCGAATTAGAAAGGTATTTTAGAATAGTAGCCGAAAGAGCTTATTCAGCAGCACTCTATCGAATTTCTTTAATGATGAATATGTCTAAAGAACAACGATATTTTAACTACATAAATAACTTTCCAAAATTTGCCAAAAATGTTCCTCAATATATACTTGCTTCATATTTAGGCTTAAGTCCAGAATATTTAAGTGAAATACGGAATAAAAATACAAATATTAAACCAGCTTAATTTTTTTGTGTTTTTCTCTCGTTACTTTTGTGCTAAAAAGTATAATGAATTTTTTTAAGCTTAACACAAAACAAAATAATGTCATTTTAAATTTAAAAGAGCTACATTTTTCTGAAGAAAACAGAGTTAAGATTAATAAGTTATTAGAAGAATTTACTTATATAGATACTCTAAAAAAATACAACCTTCCTATTGATAATAAAATTTTGCTATATGGAGCTACTGGATGTGGAAAAACGGCAACTGCAAATGCTATTGCAAAACAGTTAAACAAAAAAATAGTAACACTTAATTTAGGACGGTTTGTTTCTTCAAAATTAGGAGAAACCGCAAAAAACATATCAGATATTTTTTTTAATGCACAAATAGACGGTTCTGTATTGTTTATAGATGAATTCGATTTCATTGGAAAAGCAAGAGATTATGAAAATAAGGATTCAGGAGAAATGAAACGATTAGTGAATACATTAATTCAACAAATAGATAATTTGGCAGAAAATTCATTACTTATTTGTGCCACAAACCATTTAAACATAATAGACCCTGCTTTATTGAGAAGATTTCAAATAAAATTAGAATACGAACTACCTACATATCAAAAACTTAATTTATACTATGATAGTCTTTTATCTCTTTTTCCTGAGAAAATAAATATAATAAAAAGAGTATATAAAATATCTTATGCTGAAGCTAAAGATATCGTTTATAATCAAATTAAATCAAATGTTATTCAATTAGAAAAGCAAAAAAAACAACTTCTATTTTCTTATGGAACATTACAATTAGATAATGTTCAAATAGAAACCTATGGCAGAAAGCTATATGGAAAAAAAGATATATTAATGGGATATCGATTAGATAACATGCAAATAAAAGATGAATCGATACTTAAAAAGAGTAATCAAGAATTTCATCCAATTGCAATAAAAAGTGATATAAGTGAAGAAAAGATTGAAGGAAAGATATTTGAAATAAATACAGAAGAATTATTAAACACAGACCTTTATGAAGTTGATGATTATAAACGTGTTTTAGAAACTTTTAAATCTGGTCTTAAAGCTTGGGTATATATAAAAAAATAAAGTGACGAAAGAACGTATTTTAAACAATATTAAGGCCATTGAAAATAGAATTACCAAGGTCTGCGAAAAATCGGGAAGAAGTCCAGAAGATGTAAAACTATTACTTGCGACAAAAACAGTTTCAACAGACAATATAAAATTTGCTTTACAATATAAACAAACCCTTATTGGAGAAAATAAAATACAAGAAGTAAAAAAAAAGTTTACAGATTTAAATAGCATTCCATATGAGTCTCATTTTATAGGACATTTACAAACCAATAAAGTAAAAGAATTATTAAAATATAATATAAAATGTTTGCAATCATTAGACAGAATTCGTTTAGCTAAAAAACTACAAAACAGATTAGAATATGAAGATAAAACAATAGATGTTTTTCTTCAATTTAACACCTCGTATGAAGACAGTAAATTCGGGATGGATCCTAAAAAGGCATTGACGTTTGCTAAAGAAATTAAACAATTAGATCGCATAAATATAAAAGGATTAATGACTATTGGATTATTTTCGGCTAGTCAAGAAAAGGTTCGCAAATGTTTTAAATTGCTAAAAAAAACACAAACAGATTTATTAAATAAAGGCTACTCGGTAAATGAGTTATCTATGGGTATGAGTGGCGACTTAGAAATAGCAATTGAAGAAGGCGCAACTATAATTAGAATAGGAAGCGCTATTTTTGGAAAAAGACCTTACCCAGATAGTTATTATTGGAATGAAAATAAGTAAGAGAGAATGATTTAATTTGTTTTTTCTTTGCAGCTTCTATTCAAGAAATTGCAACACAAGAACTTTACCTATTTATTAAGCCTTTCATTCTAGTTTTATTAACTATATTTTTATTTACAATATAGTTACTCTTGGTAGCTATTTAGAATTGTTGTAACCAATTTGACCAAACGAAATGAATCCTTCTGAATTTAAAAAACTTTGGATGACTAATGACTCAGAAAGATGGGTTGAATTTCCGATTGACCAAGTAGAAAAGTCAAATCTAAACAAAAAAACGAAGGAATTTTTAAAAATCGGATTTCCAGAAGATGCAGCACCTTTTTTAGGATTTGGATTAAGAAGTCATGATTGGGAATTCAACACAATTCAAGGCTATTATGAATATGAAGATTTAGATGACAAAGCCAAAGATTATTGGATTTTTGGTTCTGATAATAGTGGCAACCCAATTTGCATAGACTCATCTGATAATGACAAATTAGTTCTGCTTGATCACGAACAAGGATTTGAATTCATGAAAAATATGAACAAAAATGTTTCGGAATTAGCTTCTTCTCTTCTTCTTTTCAGAGGTTTCATCGAAAAAATAAACAACGAGTTTGGAGAAGACGGATTTTTTGAATCAATGTTTACAAAAACACATCTGACTAAATTAGAAAATGAATTTAAAGAGTTGAATCCGAATTATTATCTTGAATCAAGTTTTTGGGAAACCGAAATCGAAAATTTAAGAGCAGAAATTGAATGAAAACTGGTTACAACATTATATATGAAATCAGAACTATTTAATGCTAGATAGAAAGGTCTTTTCCTTTTTGTTATGGCACAAAATTTTTATAAATTAATAACGAAATAAAAATGCGCAGATACATCAATTGGTTCTGGTATATTTGCCTTACTCCGATTCATATATTTGGCGTTACCCTGTATTTAAAAAACTTAATAAATTGAAAATATGAGAATTGCAATCTAGCAAGATGAAGAAAATTTAAAAAAAGAACTATCTGAAAAGTTCAATGAATACGAAATTGAATATTCAAATGCAGATATTGGTGGTGGTGCTGATTTATGGGTTACTATAATTATTATCGGAGGTGCTTTATTTTTAAAAGGTAAGGACATAAATGAGAATTTAAATGCTTGGAAAAATATAGGCGATAAAATCAAATCTCTATTTATAAAAAAAAATAAACCAAGATTTTTAGATAAAGAAGCAGCTATCGCTCTTGCTATTTCAAGAATTTGTCAAAAAACAAAAGTAAACGAAATTGAGCTTGTGAATTCTCAAGCAATCATTGGAAAAGAAACTAACACTAAAGGCTTTATATTGAATTTTGCGCCATTAGATTATTATATGTTGACTTTTAGAGTTAATGGGATTGAAAATTTTATTTTTTGCATAAAATCAAACGGGGAAATACGCTTTCAAGATTACTTTGAGGACTCTGAATGGAATTATGATATTGATTGGGATACTTATGAAAAAAGAGAAGACTACACGTCATAATTTTATTGAATGATAGATAAAAAATCATTTTGGAAATTTTGGTAGAATAAAATATTGCTCGAACACAGTTTATAAAACATAGCTAATAAGTACTATATAGAAAGGCTGATACTTATTTTAAAGACCACCAAATTTAAAAATTTGTGTTTCTTTGAAATACAACTAAATCACACACAAATACGCTGGTAGTAATATTGGGTCTTCTTAGTAAAAACATGACAGAATTAATCTGTTATAGCTTTAAAAACAATAAATTACACTTCTAAAATAATACTCGTTTTAGATGCACCATACGCTGCGATTTTTTCAAGAAAGGAAATAAGATGTTTATTGTTTCTAAAATAACCTAAAACGCACAAACAATCATCACCAGTAATTCTATCGCAGCTTTGTACTTCTTCCATTGCTCGTATTTGTTTTTGAGCATCGTAAGTTCCTGTTGGTCCACGATGTATTACTAATGTTATATATGCTTTAGTCTCAATCCCTAATTTTTCATGATTTACTTTTAAAGCATAGCCTTCTATTATGCCTTCTTCTTCCATTTGCCTAACACGTTTACCAATGGCGGGAGCAGATAAGCCAACTGCTTTCCCAATATTAGCGAAACTCTCTCTAGCATTAATTTTAAGCATTTCAAGTATTTTTTTATCCAATGCATCCATTTGTAATCAAAATTTTATAAACAATTATTCAATAGAATCAAACGCAAATATAACATAATGAATTCGATTATAAAGTAAAAATAAAATATTACATTCTATATTTGATATATTGATTTTAAGCAGAATAGCTACCAACTTAATTATTAAAATAGAAAAAGATAAAGTATGAGTCCATTTTTAATTGATTGTATTGGCTACGGAGGTTTAGTTATAAACTTATATTCAATGTCTACTAAAGGCGAATATAAACTAAGGCTAATCTCACTAATAGCTAATCTAATTTACATATTATATGGCGCATTAATTATTGCTACTCCTATAATTATAGGATGTACTATTGCAGTATTTCTGCATGGATATCATCTAAGACGATTAACAACTAAAAAGAACAATAATGATTAAAATACAAATAGCAAAAAAAGCAGATACAAGAGTTTTAGCACTTTTAGGAAGAATAACATGGGCTGAATCTCATGGACAGTATATAGATGATAAAAATAGTTTATTAAAATACCTAGACAATAACTTTTCAGTTTCTAAAATAAAACAAGATATAAATAATCCTAAGAACCTTTTCTATATTATTTATGTCGATGATCTACCTGTTGGTTACGCAAAATTAATAATAAACGCCATAACCGAAAGTGTTGCTTCTCAAAACAATTGTCGCCTTGAAAGGATCTTTATCCAAAATGAATTTATACCCTTAAAAATTGGACAACAACTTTTAGACTTTGTTGAAGAAAAAGCTAAAGCATTACAATTAGATACAATGTGGCTTTCCGTTTATATAAAAAATAAGAGAGCCATCAGGTTCTATGAAAGAAATGAATTTAAAAATGTTGGTGAATTAAACTTTCTTGTCAATGAGATAGCATATGAAAATATAGTTTTCTCGAAAAAAATATAAGAAAAGCTACTGCAAACGACTTATATCATTATTGGATTGACCTATGTTATATATGGAAAAACGTCAAGCTTTTAAACACAAATATGAATTACCCAACTACGAATATTAATTGGTATTTGGATTATATGTAGATACTATTGATATTGTGCTATTAAAAATTTGGTTTTGTGTTAATCTAAACATTTAGTGTTTTTTACGCGTTAAAATCTATACGCAAAACCGATGTAAAATATTTAAACAACACTGTACATTGGAAATTAATACCCATCTAAAAAAGGTTGATATGAAAAATACTTTTTTAACATTAATATTAACTCTGTTTACTACAATAACTTTCGCAAATGAAATAGAAGCTACTGTGGTATTTAGTAATTTAACTAATAAAGCATTTACTTCAGGAACATTTACAATTATTGACTTAAACAAAAAAACTGAAGTTAATAAAACAGAAAGTTTTAAAATAATTTTACCTAAAAAAGGTAAGTATCAATTCAGTTTTGTTTCTGATGACTTTGTAGCCTATACTTTCTATCCAAAACGTATTAATAAAAGAAAAAATATTATTACTATACGATTAATAGAAAAAACGGAGCTAAGCAGCAAAGTGCAATACTCTTTTCCTATGAATTTGGATACAAATCTGACTGACAAACAAATTGAACAGCGAATTGAAGACGGAACATTAAACTTCATAATCAACGGAATAGATAGTTCAATACCAGAAGAATATATAAAATTTAAAGAAAAATATAAAATTGGACTTATAAAAGAAAATTGTGTAATTGACCCTATTTCATTTAAAAAAACAAGAGAAAATAATCATATGATATTTGATTATTTAAATAAAAAATATGGCACCGAATGGATAAATGAACTTAAAATAAAACCATTCGGAATCAAATAAAAACGTTTTTCAACACGCTATAGAATTAATTCCTAATAAAAGCCTACTTTCAAAAAAACCGCTCGTATTTTCTATTTGATTTGTATTTACTAAATTAGTTATTTAATACATATAACTAATTTTACACCAAACATTATACACTATTGAGAAAAGCAACTAACATAGAAGCCTACTTTGAAAGTGACGATAAATTTGCTGAAGCATTAATAATACTCCGTGAAATATTAAACTCAACGGAAGTAGAAGAAACACTTAAATGGAGTATGCCTACTTATACAGTAAATGGTAAAAACATTATTGGTATTGGTAGTTTTAAAAACCATTTTTGTTTATGGTTTCATCAAGGTGTATTTTTAAAAGACGAGCAAAAGTTATTAGTTAATGCTCAAGAAAAAACAAAAAGCATGCGCCAAATGCGTTTTGAAAGTATTAATGACATTAATAAAACTGCTGTTTTAGCCTATATTAAAGAAGCAATAGAAAACCAGAAATTGGGTAAAGAAATTAAACCTGTTCGTACTACTAAAAAAACAATAAGCATTCCCAAAGAATTACAAGAGACATTAGATAGTGCTCAAGAATTTAAACTAGCTTTTAATGCATTAACACCTGGTAAACAACGTGAATATTGCGAATATATAACAGAAGCGAAACGGGAAACCACTAAAATATCTCGAATAGAAAAAATTATACCCATGATTTTAAAAGGCTCTGGATTAAATGATAAATACAAAAACTGTTAGCACTGCAGAGTAGTATCACGAAGATTCAAACTATAATCTATTGTTTTTGTAGTATACTCTATAGGCTCTTTACTTTCTAAGCGTTTTACCATCATCTGTACAGATGCTTCACCAATAGCTACCGCATGTTGTGTAATAGTAGATAATTTTGGGTTAGAAAATGGTAATACATTATCATCACTAAACCCTATAATAGAAATATCTTTAGGTATGTTTAAGCCATGTTTTTTTGCCATATTAACAGCTATAACACCAGAAATATTATCTATACACAATACGGCATCAATTACTTTATTCTCTTTAAACATTTTATCAATACCTGCTTCTAGATCATTCTTGTTTGCTATTTTAATTTCTAAAAGTTCATTACTGTAATGCTTAGCATCTTTAATAGCTTGAATGCATCCATTTTTTCTAAACTTCCCAACACTTAATTCCTCTATAT
Source organism: uncultured Lacinutrix sp. (assembly GCF_947500325.1). Taxonomy (GTDB): domain Bacteria; phylum Bacteroidota; class Bacteroidia; order Flavobacteriales; family Flavobacteriaceae; genus Lacinutrix. The sequence continues at coordinate 177,039 of NZ_CANMRQ010000007.1, read as the reverse complement.
TATTAATTAAAACAATATTTTTTCGACCTTCTTTTATTAAATGACTAGTTGCATTATAAGCCGCTTGAAAATCGTCTATTATCACTTTATCACATGCTATACTTTCTGATACGCGATCGAACATTAGAATAGGAATCTTTCTATCTATTATAGACTTAAAATGTTGTGTTTTGTTTTTTATTTGAGCTTCTTCAGATATAGACATTATAAAACCATCAACACTTCCATTTGCTAACAACTCCATACCTTGTACTTCTTTACTACAAGTCTCATTAGATAAACATGTAATAATATTATAACCTAATTTTGCCGATTCCTTATCAATACCATAAAGTACTTTAGCAAAAAAATGATTTAGTATACTAGGAATAATAACTCCTATTGTTTTTGTTTTACTATTTCTTAAACTTAGCGCTACCCTATTAGGTTGGTAATTATAAAGTTTAGCAGCTTCTTTTACTCGGGCTATAGTTTTTTCTCCAATCTCACTACTTCCATTTAAAGCTTTAGAAACTGTAGAGATCGATACATCTAATGTATTGGCTAATTCTTTTAGAGTGATCATAACGTCATATTCATTTTTCGATTAGCAATATATACTATTCTTATAAAATCAAGAATTTATATACTTTAAAAAGTGATTATTATAGACATTATTACATTATAAGCAATAAAAAGATATTAATTATTCGATTTTAATAAATTGCAAATAGTCATTATTTTTAGCTACCACAAAATAATTATCGTTTCCTATTTTAATAGTCTTCATATCTTTAGTATCTCCTTTAATAAACAATCCACTTTTAGCAGTAGGAACAGCATCAAATTGACCTTTGCCGTTTCCTTTTAAAAACAATCCAACACTAGCATCATTTCGAGGTGTTTCTACCTCAGAAGCATAAAGGTTACCAGCTATAACAGCATCTAAATTACCATCATTATCATAGTCATCTACTACTATTTGGTTAATATTAGAAAATTGTGCCTCTATAGGCAATTCATGACTTATAAAAGTACCTTCTTTATTTTCTAAATAAATACTTGCAAAAGATTTTACTTGATAATGTAATGCATTATCTAAAGATTTCTTAGTATACACATCTATTAATGTTGCTTCAGAAAAACTATCATAATCTTTAAACTTATTCTTAACGCCAGGTATTTGCTCAGATGAACATTGACGGCCTCTAACGGGATATTGCTTTCCTTCGTTATAATAACTTAATACAATGTCTGATTTTTTATTGTTATCAAAGTCTTTTGAATAGATATCGAAGGTTTCATCTTCTGAAGCTTTATATTTATAATTTAACCCATTATTTCCAACTATAAAATCAATATCTCCATCATTATCAAAATCACCTTCTTTTATACTCCACCACCAACCTGTAGTCTCTTGCCCTAAGTTTACAGTTTCTGATACGTCTTTAAACTCTGTTCCCGAATTCTCAAACACCTTTATGGGCATCCATTCACCAACTATAATAAAATCTTCTTTACCATCTTTATTAAAATCTGTTACAACTGCACTTGTAGACATACCAATATTTTCTAAATCTGGTGCCATTTTTTTAGTAACATCTATAAATTCAACTTCTAAATCCGTGCTAACATTTTCTAATAAAAAAGATGTAGTTGGTTGCGGATACAAATCTGGTAAATGCCTACCTAAAACTAGTAAATCTGGTTTTCCGTCTTGATTAAAATCTATTTGATACACACGAGAGCCACTAATATACATTTTAGGCAATGCTTCACTTTTACTAAATGTTCCTTTTCCATTATTTATATACAAACGATCTTGATACAACTCCGTATTAGGACCAAAGGCATTTCCACCAGTAACAACATATAAATCTTGATCTCCATCTAAATCAACATCAAAAAACATAGCGTTTACATCCTCTTGAATTTTATCTTTTATAAAAACCTCTTGTTTACTTTCTACAAAACCTGTTTTAGTTTGCAGCATTAATCGTCCAACATAATCTACTGCGCCTCCCATAAAATAATCGTCTAAGCCATCTCCATTAACATCACCAACTGCTATTGCCGGCCCAAAATTAGATAGTTTATGAGGTAGTAATAGTTGTTTTGAGAAATCGTCATAGCCATTCTCTATATGTTTAAAATCTGGAGTAAAACTAGCCACTGTATTAAATATAGGATTAGTTAATTCTTCCATTGCTACAGATTCATTACTAGCATCACTATAATTTAATAATAACCTCTGGTTTACTTTTACAGTCTCTAATATTTGTGTTTCTCCATCTGGCCATACTACTTTTAATTCATCAATTATTTGATTATTCTTTAATCCAAAATGTAATTCTGGTGCTATTGATGATTGAAAACCTCTAGATAATGTTAATTCTTGCATCTGGGTTTGTGCTTTTGTTTTTACATAGACCCTTACTCCTAAGCCAAAAGTATTATTTTGTTTTCCTTTAAATTCTATAGTTATAAAATTGTTTTTATCAGCACTATGGTTTTCAAAAACTGAAGCATAATCGTCAATATTATTTGTAATAATTTCTAAATCTCCATCATTATCTAAATCTGCATAAGTTACTCCCGTAGAAAAGCCTTCATATTTTATGTTCCATAAATCGTTTGCAGGTTCAAACTCTAAATTTCCATTATTTCTATAAGCAAAATTGTCTAATTTTTCTGAAGGAATCATTACACTCTTTTCTAATTTAGAAAGCTTGTCGTTTTCGGGTTTGTTTAAAAAAGCAAAAAAATCTTTATTAGTTACTTCTCTTCGTGATCCATTTGTAATGTATAAATCTTTATAACCATCATTATCAAAATCTGCTAAAATTGGTCCCCAACTCCAATCTGTAGAAGACGTACCTGTTAATCGTGATATATTTGAAAACTGAGGAATTCCATTATTATCTATACCATTATTTAATTGAAAGCAATTATGCATGTATTGATGGTGAAATCCATATAATAACATCTCATAGAACAACCTTGGATTCATACTCGCCATGTTTGCTTTTTGGCGGCGATTACTTTTAGCATCCATATCTACTTGAAACAAGTCCAGATTTCCATCATTATTTATATCTGCTATATCTATCCCCATACCATAAAAGGCAGTGTGATTAGTAGCCTCTTTTACAACTTCTTTAAATGTACCATCGCCTTTATTAATATAGAAATAGTCTGGCACACTATAGTCGTTAGATATATACAAATCTGGTGCGCCATCATTATTAACATCTCCAACAGTAACACCTAAAGACAACCCGTAAGATTGTACTCCTGCTTCTTTTGAAACATCTGTAAATGTATTTCCGTCGTTCCTAAATAACTTATCAGATTCTACTTCTTTTACATTTAGCATTCTTTGTTTATAAACATTATTTGGTGTACTAACATGTGCTTTAGGATAATTAGCCACATAAAGATCTAAATCTCCATCGCTATCATAATCAAAAAAAGTAGATTGAACAGAATTCGCTTTATCTGCTATACCATATTTTTTTGCACTTTCTATAAATGTATTATCACCATTATTAATATATAACTCATTACTTTTATCTCCAGAAACTCCAGAAACTGAGCAATAAATATCTAAATAACCATCGCCATTAACATCTGCCATTGTAGATCCTGTATACCATTTATTTGTTCCACCAATATTAGCTTTATCTGTAATGTCTTCAAATTTAAGATTACCTTTATTTATGTATAATTTATTTTGTACTTGATTCCCTGTAAAAAACAAATCTTTTAAACCATCGTTATTTATATCTCCAACAGAAATGCCACCGCCCATATAAATAGATGTAAATGTGAAGTAGTTAACAGAATCTGTTTCTTTTAAAACATTTTTAAAAACAATACCAGAAGCTTCTGGAGATAACATACTAAATACATTTTCTTTTTCTGTATGAGTGTTATCGTTTTTACATGAAATAATAAAAAAGAGCAATAGGAATAAAATCAAGTATTCTTTTTTCATATAAAATGCGATGTTTAATTTAACTATTATGAGTTTAAAAATTAAGTATAAAAATAATTAATGTCCGTTTATAAAACTATTCGTTTAATTAAAAAAACAGCGTGCAAAGCACGCTGTTTAATAACTAATATATTCAAATAAAAATGGTTGTATTCGATTTTTTAGTAGCCAGGATTTTGATCTGCTTGCGTTAGCCCTTCATTAAGATTGATTTCATTAATAGGTATAGGAAATAAATTATTTTTCATTGTGTATCCAGTACCTGTTAATTCTGTTGGAGCCATTCCCCATCTAACTAAATCCCAAAAACGTTGTCCTTCTTGAGATAGCTCTAGAAACTTTTCATTAACAATAACATCAAATAACGCTGTTCCAGACGATGTATTATCTGGAGCTAAACCAGCTCTTACTCTTACTTTATTCAATTCTGTTCTTGCAGCACTATCTTGACCAGCTTTATTATAAGCCTCTGCAGCTAATAGTAAAACTTCTGCATAACGAAACAATCTCCAGTTAGTTGTATAATTTAATTCTCCTGTTCCAGTTGGAGCTGTATCTTCTGGACGAGTAGCAAATTTAACTCTAATAGCCCCTTCATAATCCCATATACCTCCAGCTGGCGGACTAACACTTCCTCCTAATGCAATAAGTTCAGGTTCTTCCATAATACTTGCTGCTTTACGTACTGTGTCTCCAGTATCGTTAAAAGCGTCAACTAATTTAGCTGTAGGCAAGTTAAATCCCCATCCGTTTGATAATCCAGTACCTGTTAAATCAAAAATACCATCTCCTCTAGGTCCCATTAATTGAATATGCAAATTACTTTCAACTCTTCCACCCCATTCTAGATTAGTTGCTGGCCAATCATAGTTTTGATTAGACACATATCCTATTTCAAATAAAGATTGTTTACCAAAGTCTGTACTTTGAGACCAAACAGTACTGACGTCATTTTCTAAATCATGTGCTGGATTACTAATCACAGATGAAAAGAAAGGAATTGCTTCTTGATATTTTTCAGAAAAAACTAACATTTTTCCCATAAGTGCTTGTGCTGTTCCTTTAGACACTCTATATTCTGATTCAATCGCTGTTTTATCTGGTAATCCAGCAATTGCAGCAGTTAAATCTGATTCAATAAACTCATAAACATCAGCTCGAGATGACTTACCTATAGGTAAATCTCCATCACCTTCGGGTAATTGCTTCCTTAAAGGGATGTCTCCAAACATAGTTGTTAGTTCAAAATATGACCATGCTCTAAAGAATTTAGCTTCTGCTAATATTGCCTCTTTATCAGGTAAATTTCCTAATTCTACCCTATCAATAATTAAATTAGCTAAACCAATAGTCTTATAGAAATTTGCCCAAACATTAGCAATTGAAGGATTAGCGGTAGATACAGCAGTATAATCATCTATATCTTGTAATTGTTGCTGGTCTCCAGAATTTCCTCCTGCTGCATTAGCATCGTCTCCTGGTAATAACTTAACTAAAAAAGCACTATGCCAATCTTGACCGTATGTAAATTGCATTAAATCGTACAATCCAACTATAGCCGATTTAGCATTTTCAGAATCTTCAAAAAAGTTTTCGGAATTTATAGATCCAATTTTTGGGTTATCTACAAAATCATCTCCACATGAATTTAGTGATAGTAGTGACGCAATAGCCAATACACTTAAAAATAGTTTTTTCATAATTTTTGTTTTTTTTGGTTAAAAATCTACAGATAGTCCAAATACTGCTTTAGCTGGAATTGGATAGTATCCACGATCTAATCCTATACTGTTTGGAGAGAAATTTCCAATTTCAGGGTCTAATCCTTTATATTTTGTAAACGTAAAGTAGTCATCTAAAGATACATACAATCTTAAGTTTTTCAAAAATATACTCTTCAAAAAGTTCTGCGGTAGACTATATCCTAATTGAATTTGTTTAATCCTCATATAAGAACCATCTTCTACAACTAAATCAGTTTCATAAAGCTTATTTAAATCACCTGCAACACTTTCTGCCGATGGGAATGTAGCGTTATCACCTGGTTGTGTCCATCTATCTTCAAAAAAATGTAACGGTTTATTTGTTCTTTGTCTAGTTGGTTGATGGTAAGTAGCCATTATATCATTTCCTGAAGTCCCTTGAAAAAGCAGGCTAAAATCAAAGTTCTTGTATCCCATAGTAATGTTTCCTCCGTACAATAAATCTGGATGTGGTGAACCGATCTTTGTTTTATCTTCATTATTTATTTGACCATCTCCATTTTGATCTACTCTTATTAACTCTCCAGTTGCAGAATCTACACCAGCAGTTTGATATCCATAGAAATACCATACTGGTTCTCCTAGTTCAAATCTTGTAACTCCATCTTGATTTTGAGGTGCATTCGCTCCTTGAATAAATCCATCTTGAATTGATGAGCCATCTGCTCGTGTAATTTCGGTAACTTCATTATCTAACGTAGATAAATTTAAGTTTATACCGTAACTAAAACCAGAATCAGTTCTATCATTCCATCCTAATTCAACCTCTAAACCTTTATTTCTTATTGAACCTCCATTAAACTCTGGAATTACACCTCCAGCTGATGGTGGAGTAATTAACAATCCATTATTAATTGCTAAATCTTTAGTATCTTTTATATAATATCCTAAATTAAAATCTAGACGATTATCAAAAGATCTTGTTTCTATTCCAAAATCCAATTGCTCTGAGGTTTCCCACACTAAGTTTTTATTAGGAATAGCTCCAAATAAAATACCTAAGTCACCTTCATACTCTAATGGCAATCCTTGATAACCAGGTGAAACTCCCTGTAAGTCAACAACATCTGCATTACCTGCTAAATTAGCTTTACTTCCATTTTGTCCCCAACTCCCTCTAACTTTTAAGAAATTAATTTTCGAATCGTCACTCCAAAAATCTTCTTTAGAAACTATCCAACCAACAGAAGCTGCTCCAAAAAATGCTCCTCTATTATTTTCTGGAAACTTATCAGATTGATCATAACGACCAGATCCTTCAAACAAATATTTACCAGCATAATTATAAGATAAACGACCAAACCCAGAGGTTAAATTGTCTCTAAATAAGCTTCCGCCAATTGGATTGAAAGAGGTATAGTTACTAAAATATGGATCTGTAAAAACAGCAGTATTTGGTAATGAAGCCGATAAACTATAAAAAGGGACTTTTGTTTCTTCTGCTGAATATCCTAATAATACTCCAAAATTATGCTCATTAAATGATTTTTCATAGTTAGCAAAGTTTTCCCATAACCATTTTGTACTTCTAGTAATATTTTCGGAAATCCCATACTGCGTGTTTTGAGCTTCTGATGTCACGTAGTATAAAACATTAGTTTCATTTTTATTAAAGAAATTACCTCTTTCTAATCCAAATCTAGATGTAAATGTCAAACCTTCCATTAATCTTACTTTTGCATAAGCAGACATAAGTAATTTACCATCATTATTTTTGCTATTAGCTATTCTGTTAGCATAAGCTACAGGATTTAATACTTCACCATCTGAGTATGTAGGATAACCATAAACCTGTCCATTATTATTTGTTAACAATGGAACATTAAAGTCATTAGCATTATCTAAAACTGTTTGAGGTACATCTGAACTATTTGCATAAGTTACTGGCGTTAAAGGATCGATAATTAATGCATTTTGAATAACACCTCTTGTATCGCTATTTTGCGGAATACCTCTACCAACTATATTAGTATATGCTGCATTTACTCCAACCTCTAACCAATCTTTAGCTTGTGTTTTTAAATTAGATCTAAAAGAATAACGTTTAAATGAAGAGTTATCTCTTCCTACAATTCCATCTTGATCTAATAGAGATGTAGAAAATAAGAATGTTGTTTTCTCACTCCCTCCAGAAATTGATAAATCATGCCTTTGAAAGAAAGCATTATCAAAAGTCTCATCTATCCAGTTAGTATTGACTCCATTATTAACAATATCTGTCTGTCCAGCTTCCTGCATATACTGCACAAACTGATCAGCATTCATCAATTCCATTTTAGTTTTTACAGATTGAGTACCTACTTGAGTATTATAACTAATTTTGGTCTCTCCTCTTTTACCTTGCTTTGTAGTGATTAAAATAATACCGTTAGCACCTTCGGTTCCATAAATTGCTGTAGATGCAGCATCTTTAAGCACTTCAATGTTTGCTATATCACTAGGCGCTATATTTTCAATACCACCAACTTTCATACCATCTACAATAAATAAAGGCCCAGTATTTCCATTTGAACCTGTACCACGAATTCTTATTTGAGCAGTAGCTCCTGGTGATCCAGAAGAAGACGTAATAGTAACACCAGAAACACGTCCTTGCAAAATTTGTTCAACCCTTTGGTTTGATTGCGTTTGAATATCTTTTGACTTAACACTTGAAATAGCTCCTGTCACTAAAGCTTTTTTCTTAGTACCATAACCTACAACTACCACTTCTTCTAATTGAGAAGCATCTTCTTCTAATAGTATATTAACAGAAGATTGACCAGCTACACTAATCTCCTGAGTCAAGTACCCAAGATAAGTTACCACTAGGATAGCATTAGAATCTACTTCATTTAAAATGTAGTTTCCATCAAAATCTGTTGTGGTACCATTTGTTGTCCCTTTTACGACAACATTTGCGCCTGGCAAAGGACCATTAACATCGGAAACTGCTCCTGAAATACTTTGCGCATACGCACTTATACTTAACACAAACACTCCTAGAAATAGTAAATTTCTAAATAAATAGTTTTTCATAGTTTATGAATTAGTTAGTTATATATTAAATTTTAATTTATAATTATTAATTTTACAATATTAATAGACAAAATAGTATTAACAATTAATAAGATTAAATAATCTATTTCGTCCACTACAAATCTAACCTTGATATATTCAGATAGCTAATATGATTTTATCAATTATTAATATATTTTTAACATTATTACTTTAAAAACCTCAAAATAAACATGCTAGAAAACATCCATAGAGAAATAACACAATTAACTCCTGAAGACAGTTTCCTTGTCTACGACAGAGTTAAAGACGATTTTGATTTCCCAATTCACTTTCACCCAGAATACGAATTAAACTTTATAAAAAACGGCAAAGGCGTTAGAAGAATTATAGGTGACCACATTGAAGAGATAGATGATTTAGAACTTGTCTTAGTAGGCCCAAATCTACCTCATGTATGGGAACTTCACAACTGTACAAACAAAAAAATACACGAAATAACCATACACATAAACAACGACTTATTAGATGAAAAACTATTAGCCAGAAAAATATTCAAACCCATTAAAGACATGTTTTTAAGATCTGCTCACGGGGTATTGTTTTCAAAAAAAACAATAAGCGAAATGACACCCAGACTGAAGAACCTATCCAAAATAGCAGGCATAGACTACTATTTAGAATTTGTCTCAATACTTTACGACCTATCTAATTCTAGAAATCAAAAAATGCTTTCCACTTCTTTTTCACAAAAGAAAGATTTTGAAAATAGCTCTAAAATAAAAATCGTCTATGACTATATTCAAGAAAATTTTCATAACAAAATCTCTCTTAATGAAATATCTGAACTGGTAAACATGAGCCCTGTATCTTTTAATAGGTTTATTAAAAATCGTACCGGAAAAACCTTTGTAACCTATGTAAACAATACCCGTATTAGTCACGCCACCAGATTACTTTTAGAAGAAGATTTAAGCATTGGAGAAGTCAGTTTTAAATGCGGTTTTAACAACATAGCAAACTTCAACAGAATATTCAAAAAAATTAATAATTGCACACCATCAGAATTCAAAAGTGAATTTATTGGCATAAAACGCGTATTATAAACTCATCAAATTATTAACACTAAAGACCTATACTATTTAATTACTTTTTAAATAAAAATAACACTATCAAACAACTCTATAGATTTAAAAAAATATCGTATTAATTAAAAATAATACCACTAATTGATTATTTAAGCTTAATTTAATGACATTCTTTAATGTAATTTTACACTGTTTTATATAATAATATGTCATTTATTTGCACATTAAAATATAAATCATTGACTACAAGAATATTAACTGTAGACACTAAACTTATAATGAAAATTAATTATAAACAAAATAGTACATATCACCTTACAAAGGTGTTTATTTTAGCGTTAACAATTTCGGCTTTTATGGGATGTAAAGAAAACAACCAATCAACTGTTTTAGATTCTAATTCAGAAAATGTCATTAAACAAAAAGTAGATTCTCTATTAAACCTAATGACTATAGAGGAAAAAGTTGGTCAAATGAATCAATATAATGGTTTCTGGGACGTTACTGGCCCTACTCCAACTGAAGGAAATGCAGAAAAAAAGTATGAGCATTTAAAAAATGGATGGGTAGGTTCGATGCTTAATGTTAAAGGTGTTAAAGAAGTAAGAGCTGTTCAAAAAATAGCCGTAGAAGAATCTCGTTTAGGCATACCCTTAATTATAGGTTTTGATGTTATTCATGGATACAAAACATTAAGCCCAATACCATTAGCGGAAAGCGCCAGTTGGGACACTGAAGCAATAAAAAAATCAGCTCGCATTGCAGCCAGTGAAGCTTCTGCCGCAGGAATAAATTGGACTTTCGCTCCGATGGTAGACATTTCTCAAGATGCTAAATGGGGACGCGTTATGGAAGGCGGAGGAGAAGACCCTTATTTAGGAAGTAAAATAGCTCAAGCCAGAATTAAAGGTTTTCAAGGAGACGATTTATCTCTCCCAAACACAATAGCCGCATGTGCTAAACATTTTGCAGCTTATGGTTTTAGTGAATCTGGGAAAGATTATAATACTGTAGACATAAGTGGAGCAACATTACACAATTTAGTTTTACCTCCTTTTAAGGCAGCTGCAGATGCTGATGTAAAAACGTTTATGAACGCCTTTAACGACCTTAACGGCATACCTGCTACTGCAAACAAATATCTTCAACGTGATATTTTAAAAGGAACATGGAATTGGAAAGGATTTATAGTTTCGGATTGGGCTTCTATAGGAGAAATAAAAACCTGGGGAAGAGCAAAAGACAACAAAGACGCAGCTCGCATTGCTGTTGAAGCAGGATCTGATATGGATATGGAATCTTATGCTTATATAGAAGAACTAGCAAATCTTGTAAGAGAAGGCACCGTTAAAGAATCTATTTTAGATGACGCCGTGAGAAGGATTTTACGCGTAAAATTTGAATTAGGTTTATTTGAAGACCCATATAGATACTGCGACGAAGCAAGAGAAAAAGAAATCATTGGTAACAAAAAAAATCATGATGCTGTTCTTGACATGGCAAAAAAGTCTATTGTTTTACTAAAAAATGAAAACAATTTACTACCATTAAAAAAAGAAGGGCAAAATATAGTGCTTATAGGAGCATTAGCATCAGACAAAAATAGCCCATTAGGCAGCTGGAGACTTGCCTCAGATAACAACACTGCTGTTTCTGTTTTAGAAGGTATGCAAAATTATAAAGGCAACTCTTTAGTCTACAAAAAAGGTGCAGATCTTACAATTGGAAAAACCAGTTTCACCAAAGAATTAAATATAAACACAACAGACAAAAGCGAATTTAATAGCGCTATTAGTGCCGCAAAAAAAGCCGACGTTGTTGTTATGGTTCTGGGAGAGCATGGATTTCAAAGTGGAGAAGGAAGAAGCAGGACTAACCTACAATTACCAGGAGTACAACAAGAATTATTAGAAGAAGTATATAAAGTAAATAAAAACATAGTTTTAGTTTTAAACAATGGTAGACCTTTAGCCATAACATGGGCAGACAAACATATTCCTGCAATAGTAGAAGGATGGCAATTAGGAACACAGAGCGGTAATGCTATAGCTCAAGTCTTATATGGAGATTACAACCCTAGCGGAAAACTACCAATGACATTCCCTAGAAACGTTGGACAAACTCCAATTTATTATAACCACAAAAGCACAGGTAGACCAGAACCAATGCAAGACCCAAACATGGTTTTTTGGACGCACTACTCTGATGTAGACAACTCACCACTGTATGCTTTTGGACATGGCTTAAGTTATACCTCTTTCAAGTATAGTAATTTAAAATTAAGTAAATCTACCGCTTCAATTAAAGACGATATTACAGTATCTGTAGATATTACCAACACAGGAAAAATAGACGGAAAAGAGGTTGTTCAATTATACATTAGAGACCTAGTAGCTAGTCTAGCCAGACCTATAAAAGAATTAAAAGGTTTTAACTTAACTGAATTAAAAGCAGGCCAAACAAAAACTATTGAATTCACCTTAAACAAAAGCTCTCTTGGTTTTTATGATAATAAAGGAGAATACATGATTGAACCAGGGGAATTTAAAATATTTATTGGAGGTAGCTCAAATACTGTATTAGAAACAAATTTTGAATTAATCCCTTAATTACATATTATTAATAGCTAAAAAACAGGATTCAATTCGTATTGAATCCTGTTTTTATTTAAATTAATTTAAATAAAAACACAGAATAGATTTCTAATAAGTAAGGAAAAATATAAATTTGCATAATTAGAAATAGCTAATCACACTTATAATTTTATCTTTTGGAAAACAAAAAAGCAATTAAATTAATCGACAATATTCTAAAAAACCTTGAAACAACAGGTATTAACACAGATGCATTAATTGAGGATATTAAAAAACTAAGAACTTACGTTATAGAAGAAGAAATCCCTCTTGCAGTAAAGGTTCTTCGTTACACTTACGAACATATTGAAGAAAATAATTCATTTCTTATACCAATACCAGAGGACAATCCAATAGATGAAGATTCTGAATTAGACAATACCACAACAGATACTGATCCTGTTGAAAGTCTTAAATATTTAATTTCTCTTATCAAAAACCTTGACAACGAACTAAACATATTAGACTTAAAAGACTACAAAGAAGCTCTTTTAGCCTATTAAATCTTTACAAATAGCATTATTGAATTATATAGATGAAATTGAATAATGCTATTTTTTTTACATATTGTTTTTTCCTTTAGCTTCATTTTTTAAGCCCTTTCTTCTAGTATTTAACTCTAAGGTTATCACATCCATTTTCTTTTGATTTAAAGGATACAATAACATTAAGCTAGCAGCTAGCATTACCACAATAGCAGGAACCCAACTCATTAGCATAACTACACCAGGAATAGCACCTGATATAGACGCAGCATCTTGGCCATTATAGTTAAATGCAGCTAATACAAAACCTATAATAGCACCAGCTATACCTCCACCAAATTTAGTAGCAAAAGAACCTGCAGAATATATAAGCCCAGTAGCTCTTCTAGAGTTTTTATACTCAGAATAATCAGCTGCATCACCTAACATAGTAAAAAATAATGTTGGAAAAATTGCAGAAGCAAATTCCGATATAAGGCCTAATGTAAAAATAGCACTAATATTATCAGGACCACAAAAAACCAATGACGCATTAACCAAACCCGAAAAAATCAATGCATAAATAAATAGATTTTTCTTACCAATTTTTTTACCTAATGAAGCTGTAATCATTGCTCCTCCAATGGATGCTAACATGAGTCCTATTAAATAAGTTGCTGTTAACAATTGATCATTTAGATAATGTGTGAAATATATAACCACAATACCCTGCTTAATGGAATTATATACATTAAATAATAATCCAACTACTAATAACACCAACCATGGCCTATTAACTATTAAATCTTTAAAATCTTTAGCAAAGTTATTTTTTTGATTTGCTGGAGGCATCACCCTTTCCTTAGTTGAATAAAAAGTAAATAACATAAAAACTATTAAAAAAACAGACAACACATAAATTGATTTACTATAACCTGTTTTCTGATTAATAATAGAGATATTATTGATTTCTAGATTAGCTTCACCTTCAACAACAAAAGTATATTTTTCGCCAGATTTCATTGCAAAACTTTTACCACGTGTTCCTTCCTTTTCACTTGAAGAACCATTTTCCCATGCAAAAGTTGCAATCCCTGCTTCAGTTTTTATGTTAGCATTAGGCACATTATCTAAAGCAGACACCTCAACTCTAAACTTTTCTTCACTTAATCTATCAACTTGAATATCACTATTTACATTTCCAAAATAAGCCACTAAAAACAACAACAAACCTTGTACAATCATACCTCCCGCAAAAGCTCCAACCATCCTAAAAGACCCTAAGCTAGTACGCTCTTTATCATCACCAGTCATTACAGCCATTAACGCTCCATATGGTATATTATTAGCAGTATAAATAAGCGTAAACAAAATATAAGTAACATAAGCATACACAATTTTCCCTGTAGCACTTAAATCTGGAGCAGTAAACAATAAAGACAAAACAACACCTAAAGGAATTGCTGTCCATAAAATCCAAGGGCGAAATTTTCCATATTTAGAATTAGTACGATCTCCAATAACTCCCATCAATATATCACTAATACCATCACTAAACCTTGCTACCAAAAACAAGACCCCAACTATTGCTGGACTTAAACCAAAAACATCTGTATAATAAATAAATAAAAATGTGGACACACCTCTCCACGCTATATTCGCCGCACCATCTCCAAATGCATAACCAATTTTCTCTTTTAATGAAAGTTTAGCCAATTTCGACATAATTATTCTTGTCTTTTTAAATTAATAATAAATTATTATACCTCTATTACACACAAAGGTTTTCCTACCTAATTTGTTCACTTTAAAATCATATTCAATTAAAAACAAATAATTAATAAGAGTGAAAAATACTATCTATACAAAAATAGAGATCACATTCACAGTCACAAAGCCTACTAATGCTAACAATGTTGTCATTACAGTCCAGCTTTTAAATGTTTGCTTTTCAGTTAAACCTAAATATTTACTCACCAACCAAAACCCACTATCATTAACATGCGATAATATTGAAGCTCCAGATGCTATTACTATAACCAAAAGTGCTTTATCTACCTCTGACACATTTACAGATAAAAGTGGCGCACAAATTCCTGCAGCTGTAATCATTGCTACCGTAGCTGAACCTTGTAACACTCGAACCAATACTGCAACTACAAAAGCAAAAACAAAAACACTTACTCCTACATCTGTAAAATAATTAGCCATCATCTCTCCTACTCCAGTATTAACTAACATTTGCTTAAAGACACCTCCGGCTCCTGTTAATAAAATTATAATACCTGCTGGTTCCATAGATTTTGTTGTGATATTCAGTAATGACTGACCACTAACTCCTCGTCTAATTCCTAAAAGATACATTGCTATTAAATTCGCTATAATTAAAGCAGAAAAAGGATGCCCTATCATTTGCAACCATTTTTTAATATCTTCTGACACCAAACTTTCACTAAATAAACTACTATTTAATACTGTATTCAAGACAATTAACACTATAGGTATTCCTATAATACCTATTATTAAACCTACTGAAGGATATGAAGACACCTCACTACTTTCTTTCAACAAATCTGGCGCTTTAACATGAATTTTGTTACCTATATATTTTGCAAAAAGAGGTCCGCTAATTATAGCAGCAGGCACTCCAGCTATAAATCCAAATAAAATGACCCATCCAAGATCTGCCTTTAAAATATCTGCAACAGCTACTGGACCAGGTGTTGGAGGAATAAATGAATGTGTAATTGCTAAGCCTGCTAATAATGGGATACCATACAACAGCAAAGACTTTTTTGTTTTTCGCTGTAAAGAATATATCAATGGCACCAGTATAATAAAAGCTACATCAAAAAAAACAGGAATAGCAATAAAGAAACCGGTTAACATTAAAGCCCAAGAAGCATTTTTCTCCCCAAACTTACTCAATAAATACCTAGCCAAAGCTTCTGCTCCTCCTGAATACTCTAAAATAGCACCAAACATAGCACCTAAACCAACTACAACAGCAACAAAACCAAGCGTATTACCCATACCATCTTGCATTGTTTTAATTATATCCACTGGATTCATTCCCGAGATAATACCAACCAAAATACTAGCTATAAGCAACGCAATAAAAGCTTGTATTTTAAACTTAAGAATTAACACCAGAAGAACGATAATCCCTAATATTACAGCAAAAATAAGATTAGAATCTAACATAAATCACTTCCAATTAGTATGAAAAAACACATCCAATGGTGCATCTATACGGTTATAAGTATGCGCTCCAAAATAATCACGCTGCGCTTGTATTAAATTAGCTGAAGATTGATTTGTTGTTATACCAATCCAATAATTATATGCTGCACAAAAATTTGGAGCAGCTATTCTATTAGACACAACATATTTTATTACTTCAGAAACAGCATCTTCATTAACGTTTAAGTCTTTAATAATTGACCTATTATCAAACAAAGAAGTTGTTGTATTAAAATTTCGAACCAACTCATTCATTAAACTAGACTTTATAATACATCCATTAGTCCAAACCCTAGCAATTTCACTAAGATTAAGCTCCCATTGATACTTCAAAGAAGCCTGTTCTATTAATTGAAACCCTTGATTATGATTAATTATTCTTGCAAAGTAATAAGCCTTCTCCAAAACCGCTAAACTTATCTCTACACGTCTATACTGCCTCCTTTTCACTTGTTTAGACAGAAGCTTTCTTAGCGACTTATATGACGATATATAGCGAGCAAAAACTGCAGCATTCATCATTGTATTAGGCACTCCTATATCTAATGCAGCTTTACTAGACCAAGAACCAGTTCCTTTACTACCAGCCTTATCCAGTATTAAATCAACTAAATAACTATCTTTTTCTTTTTTACGTAAGATGTTAGTTGTGATCTCTAATAAATAACTCGAACTCTCTCCTTTATTCCAAAATTCGAAAACTTTAGCAATATCCTCATTAGACATAAAAACTGACAATATCTGATACATTTCGGCAATCAGTTGCATTTCGGCATATTCAATACCATTATGCACCATTTTCACGAAATGCCCCGAACCATCTGGCCCAATATATGAACAACAGGGCTTACCATTCTTATCTTTTGCTGCTATAGACTCTAAAACAACAGCAACATTTTCATAAGAACTTCTACTTCCTCCAGGCATTATTGAAGGCCCTTTTTTAGCTCCTTCTTGCCCTCCAGAAATACCAGCTCCAATAAAATTTATATTATAAGCTTTTAAAAAGTCACTTCTTTTTTTTGTATCCAGGTAATGAGAATTACCACCATCAATTACAATGTCATTAGCAGACAATAACGGCAACAACACTTTTATTAAATCATCTAATGCTGTACCTGCTTTAATCATTATCAGTATTTTCCTAGGTGTTTGTATAGAATCTATAAACTTTGACATACTAACAAAGCCCTTGATATTTTGCATATCATTATTCTCTTCCAAAAAATCAGAAACTACAGCTTCTTCCCCTTTAACGCTTCTATTATATACAGATAGTGTATGCCCTTTACCAGCAATATTAAGAGCTAAACTCTTACCCATAACTCCTAATCCAATAACCCCGAAAAAAGATCTATTTTTCATTTTTTAATTTTTGATATTATAATTTGAATAATATCTAAAGGCTTATTCTCAATATTTACATACAAACCATAATTAGGCTCTTCTAAAGCATTAAATTGAGATTCTAATAAATTTGACTTCATAAAGTGCCCTGCTCTTTTTTTTATTCTCGATTCAATAGTATTAAATGCGCCTTGCAAATACACCCAATGTATATTACTTACATTAGAAGCCAAAATTCGTCTGTAACTTTCTTTAAGCGCTGAACACGCTAAAACCACTCCATTATCGTCTTCCCAAGAACTCAGCTTTTGAGAGAGACTAGTTAACCATGGTTTTCTATCTACATCATTTAAAGCTTTACCTCTTTGCATTTTATCTATATTAGATTGCGGATGAAAATCATCTGCATCATAATAATCAAAACCTAATTCTAGAGCGAGCTGCATACCTATTGTAGTTTTTCCGCAACCACTAACTCCCATTACAATAATTATCATTTTATTTTAAAACAAAACCTTTCACTAAACCTGAGACCGAATTTTGCCCAACATAAACATTAAACTCCCCTTTTTCAATTACTGGCTTAAGACTATTATTAACAAATTCTAAATCTTTACGGTTAATTATAAATTTAACTATTCTCGTTTCTCCGCTATTCAACCTCACTCTTTTAAAGCGCCTTAATTGCCTCACTGGTCTTGTCAAACTACCAACTTTATCCTGTAAGTATAACTGCACCACTTCTTCACCAGCGCTTTCACCTGTATTAGTTAGAGAAACAAAAACCTCTAATTCCTCAGATTCTGTTATTTCTGTCTTTGACAGTCTTAAATGTTCTAGTTTAAATGTTGTATATCCTAAACCGTAACCAAATGGAAAATGCGGTGTAAAACCTGCATCTAAATAATGAGTTGTATTACCCAAAGAACTTTGCCAAGCGCCTACAGGTATATCATCTATTTGCACAAAACTCTCAGCATCTGATGGTCTACCTGTATTTTTATGATTATAGAATAATGGTAATTGACCAGCAGTTTTTGGCCAAGTCACTGGTAATCTTCCTAATGGTTCTTTTTTTCCAAAAAGAATATCATAAATTGCAGGACCAGCCATTGTTCCTGGGTGCCAAGCCATTAAAACAGCATCTACATCATCAATAATATTAGTTATAGTAATTGGTCTACCTGCCATTATTACCAAAATTATAGGCTTACCTGTTTTTGCTAATATCTTAATTAACTCTTCTTGTTTTCCTGGTAAATTTATATTCGCTCTACTATGCGCTTCTCCAGAAAGAATAGCCTCTTCTCCAGCAATAAAAACAATTACATCTGAAACTTTAGCTGCTTCTATTGCTGCCTCAAAACCGCCAGTTGATTTATCTCTACTATAAGACAATCCTTTAGAAAACTTAAAAGACACTCGCTTATCTTTAAATGTTTTTAAAGGTGTTACTGAATGCTCTTTTTCCCCATCAAAAGTCCATGTTCCTAATTGCTCTCTTGGCGCATTAGCTAACGGTCCAATAAGTGCTATTTTAGCAGACATTTTAAGCGGTAAAACACTTTCATTTTTTAATAAAACTGTACTTTTAATTGCTGCCGTTTTTGCCTTAGTTAAATGTTCTTCAGAATATAAATCCCCAGTATGAGTTTTAGAACGATATGGTTTTTCAAACAAACCTAACTTGAATTTTACTCGTAATATATTGCGAACCAAAAAGTCTATTTGATCTTCTTTTACTTTACCTTCTTTAATTAATTCTTTCACATAAAACTCATAAGACTTACTGGTCATCTCCATATCCAAGCCTGCATTCACTGCTAAATCAGCGGCCTGTTTTTCATCTTTTGCATAACCATGATTAATCATTTCTGTAACAGAATTCCAATCACTAACAACAAATCCATCAAAATTCATCTCATCTCTAAGAACATCTGTTAACAACCATTTATTACCAGACGCTGGCACTCCATTTACTTCATTAAAAGAAGTCATTATTGTCTGTACACCTGAACTCAATGCTGCTTCAAAAGGTTTTAAATACACATTTCTTAATAAAGGCTCGTGAATAATAGCTGTATTATAATCCCTACCTCCTATTGCTGCTCCATATCCTATAAAATGCTTAGCACAAGCTGCCATACTTGTAGGGTTTGTTAAATTATCTGTTTGAAACCCTTCTACATACCCTTTTGCAAGTACAGAAGCTAAATAAGGATCTTCTCCAGGAGACTCAGCTATACGTCCCCAACGACTATCTCTAGCTATGTCTAACATTGGAGCAAATGTCCAACGTATTCCATAAGAAGATCCTTCTATTGCTGATATTCTTGCAGAAGTTTTGGCTGTTTCCTTATCCCATGATGCCGCAATACCTATAGGTATAGGAAATATTGTTTTAAAGCCATGTATAATATCTCTTGAAAAAATTAATGGTACTCCTAATGGACTTTCCTCTATAGCTATTTTTTGTAATTCATCTACATAATCTACCTTCATAACATTTAAAAAAGCTCCCACTTTACCATCTCTAACGTCTTGTTTTAACTCCTCAGGAAGTACTTTTGTTCGACTAGATGTTCCTCTTAATGATAATTGTCCTATTTTTTGCTCTAAAGTCATTTTAGTAATGATTTTAGTAATTCTATCTTCTATATCTTGCTCTTGTTGAGCACTTGTAGCATTATAACTAAATAACAACACTCCCAAAATCAGCAAATAGTTTATCTTATAGATTTTCATCTCATCGTTTATTTTAAATTATTTTGATTTCCAAAAAAGGAGCTTTTAACGCCTTTAACCCCAGGATTAACACTAAATACAGAACCAGATAAAGGATATTGTTTCTTTTCTTCCTCTGTCATATCTACACTAGCAGTAGTTACATATAAAGTTTCTAAATTATCTCCTCCAAAAGCACATGAAGTTACATTATGAGCTGGTATTTCTATTTTAGATATCAACTGTCCAGTAATAGGGTTAAATCTAGCCACAGCATTACCATTCCATAGACCTACCCATAACATATCATCTTCATCTATAGTCATTCCATCTGGATATCCTAATGAAACAGGAACTTTTATAACAATACGCTCGTTTTTAATAGTATTTGTTTTTACATCAAAATCAAAAGCTCTAATATTTCCTGTTGGAGTATCTATATAATACATAATTTCCCCACTAGATGTCCATACAATACCATTCGAAATGGTAATATTACCTAGCATTTTTAAAACCTCTCCTTCTTCATTTATTTTATACAAACTAGCATTAGGTTTTGTTTGTTCTAAATGCATAGAACCTACCCAAAGGTTTCCAGATGGGTCGCATTTTCCATCATTAAACCTATTTTCTATCATATTAGCTTCTACGTTAGCTAACAAACTAAAATCTCCTAGGTCTGTATTTATTTTATAAATACCATCTTCTAAAGCTATAACTGCTTCCGTTTCGTTATACGGCACAACAGTTCCTACTCGTGATGGGGTAGAAAAAGATTTATTTTTTTTTGTTTTAGGGTTATAAATATGAATTTTTTTATCTTCGATATCTATCCAATACAATTCTTTCGTTTTATGATTCCAAAATGCACCTTCACCAAGTGATGATTTAATTTCATATTCAAGAATTGGAGTTTTATTTTCAACAATTACAACTTTATCATCTTGTAATTGTTTCTCGGTTTTACAACTTAGCATTATAGTTTGGGGCATAAACAACAATAACAACAGAACATTAAAAACCCTATATTTAAAGGGCGTAAAACGTTTTTTTAAATTCATAGAGATCATTTTTAACAAAAATATTTCTCATATATAAAACATAAGAAATATTTAAATTATACCTAGCCCCTAAGATATCTATTATTGATAATACTATTTTGTATGATTTTAATCGTATTTTATCTAGTATATAGAATTTTATAACGAATAAAAATTATTTTTTAAGAATATAATTACTTATAATTTTGAAAACAATAAAGATTGATACTTCTCTTTATTATAGAGTCTCATGTAAAAATACCCTGTTCCTGCCAATCCCATCATTAAGCCTGGTGTATATTGGTTAGTATTTAAACCTGAAGGCCATGACGAATTATTTTGTTGATATTTATTAATACCCGCTACACCAACTGCTTCTGCAAGTTTTACATGCTCTTCTCTACCACAATCTAGCAAAATATCTGAATTCCCTGCTACACCATGGCATAATGAAAAATTAGTATTACTTAAATCTGCATTTAGTGTATTATAAACATTAGCAGTAGTAGTAGATAGTGCAATTTCCATTTCCTGAACATATACTGAATCTGGCATTAATTGATTAGCTCTATATCTAGAAATTGCTATTCCAGGTGCTCCATGACACCAAGATATACCACATACATTCCCTGAATCTTGCTTAACGACACCATCTCTATAATCTGGCCAATTTTGTTGTGCAGAATCAAAAGAAACTCTTTCGTAATTAAATCCTCCTATAGCTGTATTTAAATATTCTTTGCTTCCTGTAACATTATAAAGCTGCAGCAAAGCTAATGCAATTCCTGAAGCCCCATGAGAAAACCCAGTTAAATCTTTTTGTGATGGCACAGTAGACCAAGAACAGATATGGCCTTCTTTTTTAGCTGTATTATTTAACAAATCTCCCAATTCAATCGCTTTATCAAGCAGTTCTTTTTTATTGAATTTTCTATAAGCGTCCAACAATACTGGAATAGTTCCCGCTACTCCACTTATTAAATCTATCTCATGATTTTTAATTGAAACAGAAGTAATACTATCGAGGAGTTCTAAACCATCTTCTATCCATTTTTTTCTATTTAGCGTCTCTCCTACTTTTATTAATGCTGAAGCAATACCTGGTTTACCTGAATAAAAACCATGGTTAGATAATTTAGTTGTATTTAATTTCATTTGCGAAATAGCTCCCTCTATAGTTTTTAATAAAATAGGATCCTTTTTTTCGGAATATAGTGCAACCAAGAAAAGGACTATACCAGAAGTTCCTGAATAAACATCAGAACCAAAAGCTCTTACGACAGTTTTATATTCTCCATTTAGAGCCTCTATAGAGTAGCCTTGCCAGCTACAAGAGTCTTCATGCCAAATGGCTGAGTTTATTAATTTACAGCCAATTTCCCAAGCTGTATCTAAAAATATATTTTTATCTATATTATTCATAGGTCATTGTTTTAATTTTAAAATAATTGAGATCCTGAATTCAAAAATGGTTTTTCAGGATTGATTCCTTTTTTTATAAAAGCATTAGAAATGTTATTTAACATAGCATTAGAGTCTAGTTTTTTACCTATGTTATTCAATATAGTTTCTGCAACGGTAGTTATTCTATTCATACCAAAACTTTCATGAATACTAGGGCTTTCAGCAATCCCTACTCCTTTACTATATCTATAGGTAAAAAGAGGCACATCTTCATCAAGATAACTCTCCATTAATCCACAAAGTTCTGGCAACAACAATTTTACTACTTGCATATTTTTGTTTTCTATATACAACACTGCTGCATCACGCCTAAAGTAAAGTTTTGGATTATTTAAGCATTTAAATAAAAAAGGGATATTATAATGATTTAGTTTTTTTGTGATTTTTTCTATAAGAACTGGCGCTCCTTTATCATTAATATTCCAATAAATTCGAGTCATCATTTTATTAAAATCAATAATTTGATTACTATTTACATAATAAAACGTTGGTTGCTTATATTTTTCTTCTCTTGGAAAAAAAAGACTCACCATATCTCCTACTTTAGTAGTTAATATTTTTTCCTTAGGCCTTAGCTCTGTTTGATAAATTGTTCTTACATTTAACTCTTTAGCTACTTCAAAAAAACCATTAGACAAGTTTCTTTTTACTAACCAACCATCTTGAGTTTTATCTTTTGTATAGTTATTTTTAGATAATAAACTAACATATATCTCATCTAAATCTATAACTCCATTATATTTATTTACTTCTCCTTTTTGATAAGTATCTTTTAAAGCATAACATTCAGAGTACAATACACGAACTAATTTACTTAATACATTTTGTGATGTTATCTCATAGTTTTGTCCTCTAAAAGCAATATTAAATTTAGAAATATCTAATTGCGAATTAATTCTTACCAATTCTTTTACTATAACATCATCTTTAAACATATACTTCTGTTTTTATATTAAACAATTCTGATAATGCTTGTAGAGGATTTTTAATAATATTAAAAGCCAATTGAACACATCTTATATTATTAGCTTCAACTTTTAAACTATAAGTAGTTCCTTCAACACTAGTTTGTATAATTCTAGCAGCTGTTAATTGCATTGTTTTTATAAAAAAAGCATTATAAGATTCTCTAGGATAATTTTGCAACTCTAAATATTTAAAAAGAAAAGCCTTAGCAGAAGGTTTCATGTGTTTAATATCATAAGGCTCCATATCCTTAGGCAAACTTTGATTAAAAGGGTCATTATTATCAAAACCAAAAAGCCATGCAGTAATATAAGACTGTAATAACCCTGCTATATCCCATATAGGATCTCCTATATCTGCTAATTCCCAATCAATTAACTTTTGACTCTGTTCATCTTTAGAAATTAAAAAATTCACCCATTTAACATCTCCATGAATTAAGTGAGTAAACTGCCATTTTTTTGCCAAACCAATCAACGTCTCTTGTAATTGGTTATTTTCTTTTATCAAACTAATAACAGCAGTACTGGCTTTATTACCAACAAAAAACTCATGAGCTTTATGTTTATCTAATTGTAAAATCCATGGTAAGTTTTTAGGAAGTTTATCAAAATTATTAAGTTTGTTATAACTTACATGATAAGTTGATAAAATTTTCGCTTGTTCTTCAGCAAGATTTAAATCAAATTTTTTAGTATTCATATAGTAATCATGTAAGCTTTTTGCTCCGTAAAAGAGCTCTGTTACCATAATATTATTTTCTTTATCACAATGAATAAGTGGAGGAACATACTTAGACATTAAGGCTAGTGATTTATTTTCTTTAAACAAATGATATGTATTTATTTCTCTTTCAAATAAATTATTTGTTTTAAGGTCTGAAGCCATTTGTTTTATAAAAAGAGAATTATTAGGTCCAATCACTATTTTCATAATATTATTTCTTGTTCTGACTGGTTGGATTAAATAATTTCCTTTTATAACTTCAGAAGCATCTACTATTTGCCTTTTATACAAATAGTTATATACATCAAGAGGTTCTAATCGCATAATCTATCTTATTTTTATAGTATAGATCGCAGAAAATGATTTTCTGCGATCTAACTTGGTTTATACTAAAATCTGTTAGCAGATAGGTGGTATATTAGTACATGTTGTAACACAACTTACAACCGGCACTGTTGGAAAACCGCCTGCAGCATTTGCTGTTGCTACCTGAGCTGGTCCTGTAGCACATAAAGGCGGTACGTTTGTACATGTAACTGCACAACTCACGACTGGCACAGTTGGAAAGCCTCCCGCTACATTTGCTTGAGCAGCCTGAGTAGCTCCTGTAGCACATACTGGTGGTACATTTGTACATGTTACTGCGCAACTTACAACTGGCACTGTAGGAAAAGCTCCTGCAGTATTTGCTGTTGCTGCTACATTTGCCTGTGCAGAATTACATACTATTGGTACTCCAGTGCATGTTGTTACACAACTCACTACTGGTACTGTTGGAAATCCTCCTGCTGTATTAGCTGTTGCCACCTGCGCTGGTCCTGTAGCACATAAAGGCGGTACATTTGTACATGTAACTGCACAACTTACAACTGGTACAGTTGGAAATCCTCCAGCTGTATTTGCCGTTGCTGCTACATTTGCTTGTGCAGAATTACACACTATTGGTACTCCAGTGCATGTTGTTACACAACTCACTACTGGTACTGTTGGAAATCCTCCTGCAGTATTTGCTGTTGCTGCTACATTTGTTTGTGCAGAATTACATACTATTGGTACTCCTGTACATGTTGTTACACAACTTACTACTGGCACTGTTGGAAATCCTCCTGCTGTATTTGCTGTAGCCAATTGAGCCGGTCCTGTAGCACATAAAGGTGGTACATTTGTACATGTAACTGCACAACTCACAACAGGTACCGTTGGAAATCCTCCTGCAGTATTTGCTGTTGCACTTACATTCGCTTGGGCTGTATCGCAAACTATTGGTATTCCTGTACATGTTGTTACACAACTTACTACTGGAATAGTTGGAAATCCTCCTGCTGCGTTTGCTCCTTGTCCTTGTAAATAATTATTATAAATATCTCCTTGTAATAAAGAAGATGCCGATTCATCTCCACAATCTTTACAAGCGCTATGCAATGATCCTCCTGCATTTAATGATAAAATACTAGCAAATTGACTATCATCAATCTCATTATGAATACCATTAAGTACTAATGGAATAGAGAAGTGATGTGTAAAGTCAAAACATTTCCATCCAAAAACAGGAACATCAACACATGGTTTTAAACCTAAATCAAAACTAATAATACCATCTGCTTCGTTAAAGTTAGCAACACTAATTGTAATTTTGAATCTACTAAATGGTTGCCAAGTAAAACTAACATTGGTATTGAAATTGAAACTTTTGCTAACATTCCCAAAAGGAGTGTTTAGCGAAATTGTAATAGTAACTCGACCTTTTACAGCACTTGCAGAAATACATGCATTACACCCTAAAAAAGAAGGTGTACACCATTGTACTGCAGTTAAATTGTCGTACCCTTCTATAAGAGCACCGTCTTTCACGTTTGATACTTTAGACATGACTTTGTTTTTTTGATTTCCCTTACTCGTAAGGCTTTTCAGGTTCCGCCCCGTTTATTAATGTGGTATCTGAACTCCACAATAGTATTTGTAATATTACATCGTGAAGTTATTACCTTTAAAAGGTGCTCTTGAGCGTAGAAATACTCGTTTTTCAGTTAGGGGATTTACACCTTTTCTTAGAAAACATTGAGGTGTTTATAAAAAAAATCATTATTTTTTTTATAAATTAAGGCAGGCTATTATGTCTAAAATATATTCCATAAAAAAAGGCTTCCTAGTAAGGAAGCCTTTTTTTATTTAAGAAATTTAATTCTATTTTGTTTTTACTGGTGCATTAAGCGATTTACTCATTTCCATTGAAATTGCAGAACGATCGAACTTTAATTTTCCAGACATAGTTTCTATTACACAACTACCATCTTTATCATTAAGCTCAACTACTTTTCCATGTAAACCACTTTTAGTAATTATTTTATCTCCACGTTTTAGCTCTGTTGCAAATTTCTTTTCTTGCTTATTTCGCTTCATTTGTGGTGCTATTATAAACAAATAAAAAACTGCTATAATAGCGACTATTGGTAAAATACCTGAAATATCTCCCATTACTTAATTACTGGAGATAAAGGTTGTGCCTTAGCTGGCGCATTAGGATCTGGCTTTACAAAAGCTGTAATCTTAACTACATCTTTAGTATTTTTAGTATTTGATGTAACAGTAATTGCTTTAGAAACTTTGTTATTTCCTTTACCATTAAATTTAACTGTAAATTTACCTTCTGCTCCTGGAGCTAATGGCTCTCTAGACCAATCTTTTGGTATAGTACAACCACATGTACTTTTTACATCTGTAATTACTAATGCAGATTCTCCAGTATTTTTATAAGTAAATACCGTTTCTACTGGAGTTCCGTTAATTATTTCTCCAAAATCATGTTCCATCTTGTTAAACTCAATTACTGGATATTTTGAAGCTGCCGCATCTCTAACTGCTGCTGCCGCTACATTACTTTCATCAATTTTTTTTGTTGCATCTTCTTTACATGATGTGAATGCTATCATGCATAACGCGCTAAATAATACTACTGCTTTTTTCATAATTTAATTTATTTATTTTGGGTAATGGTCGTAAAAATAATAATAATTTTGAACTACATCAACCCTCGACCAACTTTATTTAATTTTCCTTCATTTTGGTATTCTTTTACCAGTTTATCTAAAATACCATTAATAAACACGCTACTTTTTGGTGTTGAATACTCTTTAGCGATCTCTAAATACTCATTAATAGTAACTTTTGTAGGTATAGAAGAGAAGTTTTTAAGCTCACAAATTCCCATTTTCAAGAGTAAATGATCAATATTTGCAATACGATCTGCATCCCAATTTTGAGTTTTCTTAGATATTTCTTCTGTTAATGCATTTTGATTTAGAAGTGTTTTCTTAAATAAATTTACTGCAAATTCTTTATCGTCAATATCTTTATACAGTTTAGGAAGAAAATGAAAAGCATCAGATTGTGGCTTCGATTTTCTTAATAATTTTAATATAGATGTATTGACTGTAGGTAAATCATCTAACCATGTTAAATTTTTATCTTCAAGATAATCATATAACTTATCATTTGGTGCAATAATTTCTTTAAAAACTTCTACAATAAAATTTCTATCTTCTTTAAATGTTGAAGTACTAGTATTTAAGTATTCAGCATATAAATCACTATTAAGGATTGCTTTGAAAATAATTTCTACATATTCACTATCTAAATCCCAATTAATAAATTTAGATTCTGCTAATTTAGCTTGCAATTGCTCATTATTTTTTAGCATTGCTAAAACTTCATTATTTACAAACTTACGATTAGGATTTTTTTCTTTATCAGTTGCTAAGTGTTTCTTACTGGTTTTTTCTAAGTGATCTTCTGCGCGTTTCTGAACAGCTATTAATAAAGAAATAAGCAGTAAATAAAGGTTGTACATATTATTAATACTGTACATTAAAAACTTTTGGTCTTTAGAAAAATCATCACTTTCAGTACCTTTAAAAGCGTATAGTACTTGCATGACTTTAATTCTAATGTGTCTTCTACTTAACATATTTACAAAGAACGATTTTTTTTAAAAATTAAGAGGCGAAAGTGAATCTCACTTTCGCCTGCAAAAATAGTATATTTTATGAATAGTTAGCTATTCGAGTTTTCTTTTTTTCTTACATCAATTCTACCTTGCGCAATATTTAATGCTGCTTGATGTGTTGTGATGTTATTTGTTTCGGCGCTTGTTAAAATTTCTAACGTTGTATTATAGATATTTTCCGTTTTACGCATAATTTCTGTTTTACCGTAATTTTCTAACTCTGCATATACATTAATAATACCACCTGCATTAATTAAAAAATCTGGTGCATATACGATACCTCTATCTTGAAGCATTTGACCGTGAATATTTTCGTTTGCTAACTGGTTATTTGCAGCACCAGCAATAACCTTAGCTTGAATATTATTTATTGTAGCATCATTTATTGTAGCACCTAAAGCACATGGTGCATATATATCTACAGCTTCACTATACACATCATTACCTCTATATATAGTCGCTCCATATTTCTCACTCACCTCTGCTAAACGCGCTTCATTAATGTCTGAAATAATAACTTTAGCTCCTTCATTTGTTAAGTGTTCAACTAGAGACTCTCCAACATGACCAATACCCTGAACAATCACACTTTTATCCTCTAAAACATCTGTACCAAATTTATATTTTGCAGCTGCCTTCATTCCCATAAAAACACCATATGCAGTAATTGGAGAAGGGTTTCCTGCACCTCCTTTAGATTCAGAAATACCTGTAACATAAGGAGTTACTTCACGAACTAAATCCATATCACTAGTTTCCATTCCTACATCTTCAGCAGTAATATATCTTCCACTTAAAGAATGAACAAACTCTCCAAAACGTTTCATTAATTCTGGTGTTTTTTGAGTTTTAGCATCTCCAATTATAACAGCCTTTCCGCCACCAAGATTTAAACCTGTAATTGCAGATTTGAAGCTCATACCACGAGACAAACGAAGCACATCATTTAAAGCTTCCCATTCGTTATTATATTGCCACATTCTAGTACCTCCTAATGCAGGTCCTAATACTGTATTATGGATACCAATTATTGCTTTTAAACCTGTATCTTTGTCGTTGCAAAAAACTATTTGCTCGTGATTATCGAATGATAATTGACCAAAAACTGGATCAATTTTATGTAGTTCATTTGTATTTATTACTTCTGATACCATATCTGATTTTTAAATTAGGGATAACATTTTTACATATTATGTAAAAACAACGTCCAAAAATAACCTAATATTAACATTAATACAACAATATTAACGTTAAATTGAGAAATTGTTAAAAACTTTTAAAAGCACCAATAATTGTAAATGAAAGAATTACAGCACCTTAACAAATATTTCTTAAAATATAAACGCCAATTGTTAATTGGTATTTTTATTACCATAGTTTCTAAACTATTCACTGTATTTGTCCCAAAACTTATTGGTTCTATTATTGATAATGTTAGCGCAGAAATGCAAAATGCATCTCAAAACATTGATGTTTTTAAATCTGGCTTACTTCAAAATATCTTACTAATAATTGGAACAGCAATAATAGCAGGTATTCTTACTTTTTTTATGAGGCAATTTATTATTAATGTTTCTCGATATATAGAATTCGACCTTAAAAATGAAGTCTATCAACAATATCAAAAACTATCTCTAAACTTTTATAAAAAAAATAGAACTGGAGATTTAATGAATAGAATTAGTGAAGATGTTGGCAAAGTTCGTATGTATGCTGGCCCTGCAATAATGTATAGTATAAATACCTTAACGTTATTTGTTGTGGTTCTTATTTTTATGTTTAAGCAAGCACCAATATTAACTTTATATACTATTATACCTTTACCAATACTATCTATTTTAATCTATAAAATTAGCAAACAAATACATAAACGGAGTACTGTTGTACAGCAATATTTATCAAAACTGTCTACGTTTACTCAAGAATCTTTTAGTGGCATTTCTGTTATTAAAGCCTATGGAATAGAGCCTCAAACTGCTTCTAGTTTTACAAATCTAGCAGAAGATAGCAAACAAAAACACTTACATCTAGTAAAAATTCAAGCATTCTTTTTTCCTATGATGATTCTCCTTATCGGCATCAGTAATATTATAGTTATTTATTTTGGTGGAAAACAATATATAAACGGTCAAATATCTTTAGGTAATATTATTGAATTTATTATTTATGTTAATATGCTAACTTGGCCTGTGGCAACAGTTGGCTGGGTTACTTCTATTATTCAAGAAGCAGAAGCTTCTCAAAAACGAATTAATGAATTTTTAAAGGTGAAACCAGAAATAACAAATCATAACAACACACTTTCAGAAATTAATGGAAATATTACATTTAACAATGTTCATTTCACATACGACGACACTAATATTAAAGCAATAAAAGGGATTAGTTTTTCTGTCAAATCTGGAGAAACTTTAGCAATTATTGGTAAAACAGGTTCTGGTAAATCTACTATTTTAGATTTGGTTGGTAGGTTATATGATATTGATAAAGGTGAATTATTAATAGATGACAAATGTATAGATCAACTTAATCTTTATAGTTTACGCGATGCTATAGGTTATGTTCCTCAAGATGCCTTTTTATTTAGTGATACTATAAACAACAATATTAAATTTGGTAAAGAAAATGCCACTAATGAAGAAGTAATTAATGCTGCAAAAAATGCAGAAGTTCATAAAAACATAAATAAATTCACTAATAAATATGAAACAGTGTTAGGTGAACGAGGTATTACTTTATCTGGTGGGCAAAAGCAACGTGTATCTATAGCTAGAGCCATTATTAAAGATCCAAAAATATTATTATTTGACGATTGCTTGTCGGCAGTTGACACAGAAACAGAAGAAAAAATACTTAACAATTTAAAGAAAGTATCTACTGGAAAAACTACCATTATTGTTAGTCACAGAATTTCTTCAGCCAAAAATGCAGATCAAATTATTGTATTAGATGATGGCCAAATTGTACAAAAAGGTAATCATAACCAACTTATAGACATTGATGGCTACTACAAAGAACTATATTTAAAGCAATTAAGTGAGAATTCAACAGTTACAACAGAAATAACTCCTTTAAAAGAAAAGCCTTAAAATGTTGTACGGTTTCAATTTTTTTATATTTTTGAAACTCAAATAACAACAACATAAAGACTATGCACAATAACGAGATGATGGAGAAAGAGGAAATTTACTCGAAAGTTTTAAGAGCAGGAAGACGTACTTATTTTTTTGATGTTCGAGCTACAAAAGCTGGAGACTACTACTTGACAATTACAGAAAGTAAGAAATTTACAAACGATGATGGATCGTTTCATTATAAAAAACATAAGATTTACTTATACA
The DNA here is from genome assembly GCF_947500325.1 of uncultured Lacinutrix sp. Taxonomy (GTDB): domain Bacteria; phylum Bacteroidota; class Bacteroidia; order Flavobacteriales; family Flavobacteriaceae; genus Lacinutrix. The sequence continues at coordinate 145,264 of NZ_CANMRQ010000007.1, read as the reverse complement.
AAGAAGATTTTTCTGAATTTAATTCTATCTTACAAGAAATGACAGATTATGTTATTGCCGAAAAAGGAGATGAAGTTATAAGTGATCGTCACCAAAAAGATTTTAAAAGAGAGTATGATACGCCAGCTGCTAACACAGCTACAGAAGCGCCATCGACAACTGAAGACAATACCCCAGCAGAAAGTCGTTTTACAGATATAGATTTTGATGATATATAAATAGTCTTTACTATAAAAACATATAAAAACCGTTACTTTTTTAGTAGCGGTTTTTTTTATCACAAAAACGAAATCCTTTGATATTTAGATGTTTATAACTACATATAAGTAACTAAGATCACAAAATCAATGCGCTATTATCGACTTTTACTATACACTTTATTACTTTTAATACCATTAAAAATACATACACAAAACGAGAACAAAATCTCATTAGACAGTTTTAAAAAACTTCGTAAACAAATTAAAACTTATCAATATCAATATAATTACTCTGAAGCGATTAAAAATAGTTCTTCATTAATTGAAGAAGCAAAAAAAAACAATAACGATTTTTACGAATTTTATGGACTTATAGAATTAGGTTTTGTTCATCATTTAATAAATGATAGTATAAAAGCGAAAACATATACAGAAAGCGCTTTAGAAAAAGCCATAGAAACAAAAGCGGATACTTTAATATTATGGGCCTATAATGACTTAGCAAATGTTCAAAAAGTAACTAAGTCAAATTATACAAAAATGATAGGTTATTATCAAAAAGCTATAGATATATCTAATAATACTCCTGAAGCTTCCTTACCTGTAGCAGAACACATGAATATTGGAAATGCATACATAACAGTAGAGCAACCCGAAAAAGCATATTATTATTTAAAAAAAGCTAAAGACTATTTAAATCAAGAAAAAAGACATGAATTATTTTATTTAAATCTTAATATTCTTTTTGGACGTTATTATAATGCTATAGGCGATTATAAGAAAGCTATTCAAACTTTAGAAACATCTCTAAGTCTAGCAGAAGAAAAATATTTAAATCAAACTTCAAGTTCATATAAATACTTAGCCATTGCCTATGAAAAATTAAAAAAACCTTCTAAGGCAAATAAATACTTAAGGCTACAACAAGCTGTCGACTTAAAATTACATAATCTAGAAAAAGATGTATTACTCGCAGAAACTAGTGCCAAATTTGAAATCGATTTGTATGAAAAAGAAATTGATGCTATTAATATGGAGAAAATTAATTCTCAAAAATTAGCAAAAAAGTCTACTACATTTACAAGAATTCTAAGTTTTCTATCTTTAATATTATTAGCTGGTTTAATCGCCATCTTTGTTCTTGCCAAAAATCGAAAAAAATATATTAATCAATTATCCTATAAAAATGAAGAGCTCACACATGCAAAAAATAAAGCTGAACAATTATCTAAATTAAAGACTAAATTTTTCTCTACTGTAAGCCATGAAATTAGAACACCTCTTTACGGTGTTATTGGATTATCTTCGATTCTTTTAGACGATAAAAAACTAGAGTCTCATAAAGAAGATTTAACCTCTTTAAAATTTTCGGCAGATTATTTACTGGCATTAATAAACGATGTATTAATGCTAAGTAAAATGGAAAGCAATGGCGTAAAACTAGAAAAAACACCTTATAAATTAAGTAGTTTAGTAAACAGCATTACCAATTCATTTGCATTTTTGCTTGAACAGAATAATAATAAACTTATAGTAGATATTGATTCGCAAATTCCTAATGATTTAATTGGAGACTCCATTAGGCTTTCACAAATTTTAATGAATTTAATTGGAAACGCAGTAAAGTTTAATGAAAATGGAAATATTTGGTTATCAATTAAATTAATAGAGGTCACTAATAACAATCAATATTATTCAAAATTCATCGTAAAGGATGATGGTATTGGTATTCCTTTAGAAGAACAAAGTGCTATTTTTGAAGAATTTTCACAAGTCCAAAATGACAACTATAGTTATCAAGGTACTGGGTTAGGTTTACCTATAGTTGTTAAATTACTAGATCTACATAATAGTGAAATACATCTAGAAAGCACACCAAACAAAGGAGCTACTTTTAGTTTTATATTACCATTAACAGCAAATTTAGCTATTAAAAACACAAACATAGAAAATGGAAATTGTTTAACAAAAAACAAGAAAGAACATATTAAAAATTGCCACATACTTATAGTAGATGACAATAAAATTAATCAAAAAATCACAAAAAAGATTTTGCAAACTAAAAATTACAACTGTAGCATTGCAAGTAATGGGAAAGATGCTATAGACCTAGTTAAACAAAATAAATATGACTTAATATTAATGGATATTAATATGCCCGAGGTAGACGGACTAGAAGCCACAAAAATTATTAGAACTTTTAACAAAACAACTCCTATTGTAGCTTTAACGGCAGTTGAAGATAGAGGAATTAGACATAAAGCTTTCAATTCTGGTATGAATGACCTTATTCTAAAACCCTATGATAATTTGCAGTTCTTTTCTACTATTTTAAAGAATTTAAGTAAGTAAGATATTATAACTTAACAGCTAAAATAGCAATAATTAAAATAGAAATAATTGTTATAAACGCAACAAAAATACCACAACTGCCATATAAAATAGATGCAATTATTAATAACCATAAAGGTACGAGTACAAGAGCTATAGCAAACCTAAAAGTAGATGTAAATTCAATTTCTTTAATTTTGGGTTGTACTATTTTTTTCCAAACTAAATAAGGAGCACAACAAGTTATAATTAAAAGCATTTTAAAAAACGCTTTTACACTATTCTTTTTTCTTTCTTTTGATAGACCTATGCATGTTTCAAAATTTGAATTAATACATCCGTTAATTTCTTCTGGCTTTAAAAAATTAGCATTTAAACCTTTTAACTTATTTAAAACAACATCATAATCATCACCATCAATATGTGTTGTTAGCTTTGATAAAGCGATATGTATATCGCTTTTTACTTTTTTTATTGCTTCATGCTTATTCTCAAAATTATAATTAGCGGCTTTAATAGCTTCGCCAAAAACAAGTAAAGCTTCATCGGGGCAAGCCTTAGCATTTTTATAGTTAAATCCTATAGGAATAAGCTGTAATTCCGTTTCAGGATTTGTTTCTAAAACTTCAAAAATAATACGTGTAAATCCTTTACTTAATGGTCTTACTACTCGTTTTAAATTGTGACTCCCTTCAGGAAAAATAGTGACAGCTTCATTTTTATTCAATAATCCTACACATTGACTAAAAATGGCATTATTTTGAGATATATTTTGCCATCCATCACGCACACGATATACAGGAATAAGCTGCAAACTTTTTAAAATCTTAGCTACTAAAGGTTTTTTAAACACCTGTGCTCTAGTTAAAAAATGGGCATATCTACCAGATTTAACTGCAATTAACAAAGGATCTAATAATGCATTTTGATGATTACCTAAAAATAAAACTGGTTTATCTTTAGGTATTTTATTGTGCTTACGTACTTCTATTTTTTTAAAATAGAAAAACAAACCTATTGTTATATAGGTTTTAACAAACAAAAGCCAAAGTTTTTTCAATAGAGAAGATTGCAAATTAGTTAGTTTTCTATCAATCAATATAATAATTAAATATAAAGCTTAAGAAATAACAGAACCATTTTTAACAGCTATTTCTGGATTTAATAAAATCACATCTTTACCATTAACAGCTCCTAAAACTAAACATTCACTCATAAATTTTGCAATTTGTTTTTTAGGAAAGTTTACAACCGCTAATATTTGCTTATTTAGCAAATCTTCTTTTTTGTATAAAGTAGTTATTTGTGCAGACGATTGTTTTATACCTAAACTGCCAAAATCAATTTTTAATTGATAAGCCGGATTTCTAGCTTCTGGAAAATCGTTTATTTCTATAATTGTTCCTATGCGAATATCTACTTTAGTAAAGTCGTCAAATTGTATGGTATTACTCATTTCTAATTATATTTGTTATGCAATTTAATGTTTCAAAATGAAATTACTTTATTCATCTATTTTCTTTTTAATGATATATTCGTTTTCTAATGCACAAGCAAAATTTGAAAAGGAATCTAGAATATCTCATAAAAATGTCCCTATTAAAGCTAAAACATTTGTTTTTAAACTCGCTCCATCTAAAAAAGTTAGATGGTATAAAGAACAAAGTCTAGATGGAGAATCTATAGAAGCAAAAACATCGTACAATAATAAAAAATATAGTATTGAGTTTGATACAAATGGAAAACTACAAGATATAGAAATCAATACTAAATGGAATTCTATTAATAAAAATACTATAACAGCTATTAAAAAAAATATTGAGTTTGAGTTTTCAAAATTTAAAATTAAAAAAATTCAAACTCAATATTCTGGAAATAAAACAGACTTATTAAGTTATTTTAAATCTGGACAACGCAATAATATTACAATTAAATATGAAATTGTTTTAAAAGGAAAAACTAAAAAAGGAAAGCAACTTTTTGAAATGTTATTTTCTGAAACTGGCATGCTAGAAAAAAGCAATATTATCATATTTAGAAATACAGATAATATTGAGTTCTAATAATGAAAAAAATAACATTAATACTCATTTTTATATCTATACACTTTGGTTCTATAGCACAAGGCAAGTACCAAATTGGAACACTACCAACATTAAATATCAATAAGAAATTAGAAAATAATTGGCAGATAAATTTTAAATCAGAATTTAGACAATTATTTAAAGAAGGATCTTTTGGTAAAAATAATACTGGAGAGTATATCTACGTGCATACAGATGCAGCTTTTATTGCCTCAAAAAAAGTAGGACTTAATAATAAATTGGCTGGTGGTTTTTTATTGCGTTTTAAAAATAAAGATGTTATAAAACGAGCAATTCAACAATTTACTATTATAACTCGATACAATAGTTTTAGACTAGGACAACGTTTTGCCTCAGACCAAACTTTTAAAAAAAATGAATCTATAGAATGGAGATTAAGATATCGACTTACATTAGACTTTCCTCTAAACGGTCAAGCTATTGATAAAAATGAATGGTATCTAAAAGTAAACAATGAATATTTAAACAAATTTATTAGCGAAAAATACGATTTAGAAATTAGACTCACACCAGTATTAGGTTATGTTTTTACAGATAATAATAAACTAGAATTTGGATTAGATTATCGTCTTAATGACTTTCTAGACAATCCATCTAGGCAACGCTTTTGGTTAGCATTAAATTGGTATATTATTATTTAATTAAACTATTGCTAGTTCTTTTATAGTAAAAACATATTAGGATATATCTTTTTATATTGTAACTATATTATTTTTTTTATAAAAACTGTCCCCCTTTTTGATTTTACATACGTCTTATAGATATAAACAATTTAAAAATATAAAATTATGAAAGAATTTATGATGATTTTTACCGGTGCAGATTATGCAGATTTAGGCTTATCTCCTGAAGACCTTCAAAACCGTATGGGTAAATGGTTTGCTTGGGGAAACAAAATGGAAAATGCCGGCATATTACGTGGTGGGAATGCATTAAACCCAAACATGCGTCGCATTGTTGGAGAAAATCGAACTGTAACAGATTTAACCTCAACAGAAGTTAAAGAAATTGTTGGTGGTTATTATTTGGTTGAAGCTAAAGACTTTGATGCTGTAGAAAAAATTGCCCAAGATTTTCCAGATTATGATCTTGGAGGAACAGTTGAGATTCGAGAAGTAATGGTATTTGACAAATAATGGAAAACAAAATCATAGACCATCTATTTCGCCATCATAGTGGAAAGATGGTCTCTGTTTTAACTCGTATTTTTGGGTTAGATAACCTTGATATAATTGAAGATGCTGTACAAGACACTTTTATTAAAGCTAGTATTTCATGGCGACAACAACTACCAGATAACCCGCAAGCATGGCTTACTCAAGCTGCAAAAAATAGAGTGTTAGATATCTTTAGAAAACTTAAAGCCGAAAAAAAACATCTACCAAACTTTAAACAAGGTATAGACGAAATTACCATTAATGATCTCTTTTTAGATAATGAGATAGAAGATGCACAATTGCGTATGATTTTTACTGCATGCCATCCAAAGTTAAATTCTAGAGATCGCATTTCTTTTGCCTTAAAAACTGTATCTGGCTTCAGCACCAAAGAAATAGCGACAGCTTTATTAACTAAAGAAGACAGCATTAAAAAGCGATTAACTCGTGCCAGAAAAGCTATTCAAGAATCTAAATTACAATTTAACATACCTCAAGGAAAAGCACTTCCAGAAAGATTAGAAAGTGTTATGGAGGTTTTATATCTTATTTTTAACGAAGGTTTTCATTCTAACAAAAAAGAAGAATTAATCCGTAAAGAATTATGTGCCGAGGCTATGCGATTATGCAAAATGCTATTAAAAAATGAGCATACTCGAAGCGCTGCATGCTATGCATTATTTGCATTAATGTGTTTTCATTCTGCGCGTTTAGACTCTAAAACAAATGCTGATAATGAAATTTTAGACCTAAAAACACAAGACAGAAAATTATGGTGCTCTTCGCTTATTGAATTAGGTAACACTATAATGTATAAAGCAGTAGAAGAAGATAGCTATTCATGTTATCATTATGAAGCAGCTATTGCAGCAGAGCATTTAAAAGCATCAAGTTTTGAAAAAACAAATTGGAAAAAAATATTGAATTGGTATGAATGCTTAAATGAAATACAACCAATGCCATCCCATTTATTGACTATGGCTGTTGTTTGTTTACAGGTGAAAGATTACAACAATGCAATCATCTACTTAAATCAAATAAGCCCTAAAGACTTTGAACAACGCGCTTATCTATATTATGGCACCCTTTCAGATTACTATAGTGCAACAAACAACTTTCAAAAAGCCATTAACAATATTGATCTTGCTTTAGAAATCGTTAATAATACACTTGAAAAAGAGTATTTAGAGAAAAAGAAATTAGATCTGTTGTTAAACTAATATTTAAGAAAGTATAAAACTCTTATACTTAATCCCAGCCTTTACGTTTAATCAAATTCGCTATATGCGCATAATGATGCTCACTATGCCAAGCATAAATACCTAAATTTTCTTTTAAAGCAACAGTTTCATTCCCTTCGGGATGAATAAAGGTACGTTCTAAATCTTGTAAACTTAATCCTTTTACAAAGCAGACTAATTTAGCATGAATAACTTTAATATGTAATAATGATTGCTCGATTGGTTCATTATAATCATGTTGCTTAGCCCAAGCATTTTCATTATATGCTTTAATAAGTGGATTATCTTCTGTCATTGCCCACTTAAAACGCGTATAACTATTATGATGACTATCACTTAAGTGATGTACTACTTGACGTATAGTCCAACCTTCTGGTCTATATGGTGTATCTAGTTGTTCATCATTTAAATTAGTGACTAATTGCTCTAAATTACTAGGCAACTGTTCTAAAATAGCAATCCATTTAGTAATATGCTCTTGTGTTATTTTTTTGGGACAATCAAAATGTCCTATTGGGTATTTTAACTGTTCTAATTCTTGTGCTGTCATATAGTAAAATTAATATATTTTATATGATTGCTCAATACTTTATAAGCAAATCGAGAATATTTACCTTACTTTTTTTCATAAGCTTCCACAAATCGCTTGGCTCTTTTGTTTCCACTATTAAACTCCAACGCTTTTTTATAATTATTATAGGCTTCTAAACTGTCTCCGTTTCTTGTATAAGCATCTGCTAAACTATCATAAACATTATCGCTTTCAGGATATAACGCCACATTAATCTTAAGCACCTTTATGGCATCTTCATATTTTTTCTCTCTAATCAATTTATATCCAAAACGATTAAAATCTCTCTCTCTTATATATATACTTGTAGAATCTTCCTTTTGAATATTTAAATAGCCTACAAGCGCCTTATCGTATTCTTTATTCTTTAAATAAGCACTAGGCACATTAAAAGTATCTGGCATTCTCTTATAATCGTATGCTATTTTCTTATCATCTTCTGTTACATCTGTAATATAACGCACCTTAGTTTCTGGGTGCGTCATAAACCGTAACTTTTTATTCATTTCTACGCTCGTAAAAGTATTTTCATCAATTGCTATTGGGCGCATATCTGCACCTCTCCATGTTACTTGTAACTTATTATTAGAATCAAAAGAAACCTCAATTGCTTCATCTAAACTATACAAATAACGACCTGCTGTTTTATCTTTAAATTCTTGTGTGTACTCTATATTTTTAGAGCAACCATAAAAAATGATTGCTAATAATGGAATTAATAAGTGTTTAATTTTCATATTGATTAGATTAATGTATCAAAATGTGTTTAGCAGTAGAAATTTCAATTAAACTAAAAACTAGCACTAATCTGTACATTTTAAATAGGTTTGGTTAATTCTTTAAAAATTGAGACATAAAAAAACGCCTCATTATAAATGAGACGTTTTAAATATATTTTTGTTACGTTTAAGCTTAATAAATAAAATCTATTTATGGCAAACAAAAGCGAGTTAACACATTTAAAAAAAAATATAATTATCTGCTTACTTCACATCCATTAATTCTACATCGAAAATTAAATTAGCATCTGGAGGTATAACGCCACCAGCACCACGAGAACCATAAGCTAAATCACTTGGTATTACAAAACGAGCTTTATCTCCTACTTTTAATAAAGCAACACCTTCATCCCATCCAGCAATAACTTGCCCCATTCCTAAAGCGAAATCTATTGGCGCATTACGTTTGTATGAAGAATCGAAAACAGTACCATCTGTTAATGTCCCTTTATAATGTACAGAAACTGTTTTTCCTTTTTCTGCTTTAACACCATCGCCTTTTTGAATAATTTGGTAACGTAATCCACTATCTGTAGCATCAAAACCTGCAGCATACTTTTCTAATTCTGCTGCTTTAGCTTCTCTTTCTGCTGCAACTCTTTTTTCACGTGCTCCTTCAAATACTCTAAAAGCTTCAATAGCATTAAATTTCTCTGCTGTTTCTCCTACTCTAACTATTTCTAATGTTTCAATTTCATCTCCTTGAGCAATAGTATTAACAATATCTTGTCCTTCTATTACATTTCCAAATACTGTATGATTACCATCTAACCAATCTGTAGCTATATGAGTAATAAAAAATTGACTTCCATTTGTTCCAGGTCCAGCATTTGCCATAGATAATATTCCAGGTCCGCTATGTTTTAAATCTGGATGGAACTCATCATCAAATTTATAACCTGGATTTCCAGTTCCAGTACCTTGTGGGCAACCACCTTGAATCATAAAATCTTGAATCACTCTATGAAATTTTAATCCATCATAATAAGGTGTTCCTTGAGGTTTTGCTGAGTTCTCCATATTTCCTTCAGCTAAAGCCACGAAATTACCAACTGTTCCTGGTGTTTTTTCAAATTCTAAATTGACTAAAATAGTCCCTTTATTCGTATTGAATTTTGCGTATAAACCGTCTTGCATTATCTTGTTTTTTAATGAGGTGCAAAGATATGAAGAAGTTAAAAGTTTTGAGTAATGCCTTAAGAGTTTTTTTAATATGTTATTATATATTTTATTAGCTTTGATGTTCTTAAATAAAAAACGACTATGGGACTATTTAATAAGCTTTTTGGAGCCTCAGGAGATAAAGACGATGTTTATGAAGACGATAATTATATTAATACCATTGTAGACCATAGTAAAGATGAGCCTTTAGGGATTTCTAATAAAAACTTAATATATGCAGGCTATAGTGAATTAGGTGGTTATTATTATATTCAAACTTATATTATTGGGCAGTTAAAAGTTAAAACAAAAACTGGTGCAAAACTTCACATTGAAGGTGACAATTATTCTTTTAAATTAAATTCTGATATGACTGAGTTAGAATCTGAAAGTGCAGATCGTTTTAAAGGTTATGTTACAAAAATTGACTTTGAAATTGAAAAGGAAGCTGTTGATAAAATATCTAAAAGCACTATAAAAACATTAACTTTTACTACAAAAAAAGACAAAGTCATTTTCACTAAATATAAAAGTCAATAATAGAATCTAATAAATTTAATACTATGCTAGAACAATTTTCTAAATTTAAAATTAAAAACACTCAAGTTATTTATGGAGGAAACCGTGGTACAAATATCGCTAATTCAGAGAAATCACATAATGAAGACGATCAACCTGCATAATTGATTTTAAGTGTAATAAAAAGACAATCTAAATTTTAGATTGCCTTTAAAATATAAAAAAGTCTGTCAATAAAATATTCTAGTTTGCAACTTCACTAATAAATTTAATACGATATAAACGTAATTCTTCGTCATCGTAATCGCCATCAAATTCATCGATAGCAACATCTATTTTATCTGTTTCCGACTCCATAAAATAATCATGAAGTTCTTCCTGTTGATCTTCATCAAGCAAATCGTCTATCCAATAGTTAATATTTAATTTCGTTCCAGAAAACACAATAGCTTCCATTTCTTTAATAAAAGCGGGCATTTCCATTCCTTTAGCAGATGCTATATCAGATAAAGGGAGCTTTCTATCAACATTTTGAATAATATATAACTTTAAACCTGAATTAGTACCTGTAGATTTTACAACAAAATCATCTGGACGTTCAATGTCATTTTCTTCAACATACTTTTCTATTAATGCAACAAAATCTTTACCGTATTTTTTTGCCTTACCTTCTCCAACACCATGTACATTACTTAATTCTGAAAGTGTTATTGGATATTTCAAAGCCATATCTTCTAATGAAGGATCTTGAAAAATAACAAATGGTGGTACTCCAATTTTTTTAGCATTAGATTTACGTAAATCCTTCAACATTTTCATTAGTGTATCGTCAACAACTGCTCCACCACCTTTTGATGCTGTTATAATATGGTCATCATGCGTCTCATCAAAAGTATGATCTTCAGTCATCATAAATGATATCGGCTTATCTAAAAACGCTCGCCCTTCATCACTTATCTTTACTACACCATAAGTTTCTATATCTTTCTTTAAATACCCAGCAACTATAATTTGACGTAATAATGCCATCCAATACATTCTATCTTTCTCCTTACCATTTCCAAAAAATGGTTGTAGATCTGTTTTATGGGAGCTTATCATTGCGTTAGAGTTACCAGTAATTACACTAACTAAATCTTTAGACTTATATTTTTCGTTAGTTAACTTAACAGTTTCAATAACTAAAGCAGCCTCATCTTTGGCTTCATGTTGTTTTTTAGGATGCCTCATGTTATCATCCATATCTCCTCCATCTCCAGTTTCATTATCAAACTCTTCTCCAAAATAATGTAGTATAAACTTTCTTCGAGACATTGAGGTTTCACAAAATGCAACAACTTCTTGCAATAGTGCTTGTCCTATTTCTTGCTCTGCAACAGGCTTTCCTGACATGAATTTTTCTAATTTTTCAATATCCTTGTATGCATAATATGCTAAACAATGCCCTTCACCTCCATCACGGCCAGCACGACCGGTTTCTTGATAATAACTCTCTATACTTTTTGGAATATCATGATGGATAACATAGCGAACATCTGGCTTATCTATTCCCATTCCAAAAGCAATAGTAGCAACAACAACATCAATATCTTCCATTAAGAACATATCCTGATGCTTGGCCCTAGTTTTAGCATCTAAACCTGCATGATATGGCACTGCTTTAATACCGTTTACTTGTAATACTTGTGCTAATTCTTCAACCCTTTTTCGACTTAAACAATAAACAATACCTGTTTTACCTTCATTTTGTTTTACAAAACGAATAATATCAGAATCTACACTTTTAGTTTTTGGTCTAATTTCATAATATAAATTAGGTCTATTAAATGATGCTTTATATGTTGTTGCATCACTCATCCTAAGGTTTTTTAGTATATCTTCTTGTACTTTAGGTGTTGCAGTAGCTGTTAAACCTATAATTGGAATATTATCTCCTATTCGTTGAATAATGGTTCTTAAATTTCGATATTCTGGTCTAAAATCATGTCCCCATTCACTAATACAATGTGCCTCATCGACAGCCATGAATGATATTTTTACACTGCGTAAAAATTCTACATTCTCTTCTTTAGTTAATGATTCTGGTGCTACATATAATAATTTTGTAATACCATTAGTAATATCTTCTTTTACCTGTTTAACTTCTGTTTTATTCAATGAAGAATTTAAAACATGAGCAATACCATTATGATCTGAAACACCACGAATAGCATCAACTTGGTTTTTCATAAGTGCTATTAATGGAGAAACCACAATAGCTGTACCTTCTTGCATTAATGCAGGTAATTGATAGCATAATGATTTACCTCCGCCCGTAGGCATAATAACAAAAGTATTTTCTCTATTTAAAATACTCTCTATAACTTGTTCTTGTAGGCCTTTGAACTCACTAAAACCAAAGTATTTTTTTAGCGCAGCTTGAATTTCACTCTTCACGTTTAATTATAAGGAATTTATTAATACTAAATCTTTAATAATAAATGACTCTTTAAATTTCTATCAACAAAATGGTAATTTAACAGCTCTTCTTTTTTTGAAAAAATTTAATGTTCTTTTTTAATTGAAAAACAATTTAAAGTCCTTTTAATTTTTCGCTAAATTTGCAGCTGTGTTACAAATACCTAATAGAATCATTTGCACAATATTTAAAGATAATAAAATCTTTTAAAAGCAGACTAATTAAAAATTGATAAATTTTGAATACTAAAAAATCTATTATAAATATTGCTAAAGAAACCATTGCATTAGAAAGCGAATCAATTAGTCATTTAGCCAATTTATTGGATAATGATTTTGCAGATGCTGTAGAATTAATATACAATTCGAAAGGGCGTGTAATTATTACTGGTATTGGTAAAAGCGCTATTATAGCGACAAAAATCGTTGCAACTTTAAACTCTACTGGAACACCTGCTGTTTTTATGCATGCTGCAGATGCTATTCATGGAGATTTAGGTTTAATTCTTAAAGACGATGTGGTAATATGCATTTCAAAAAGTGGTAATACGCCAGAAATAAAAGTATTAGTTCCATTAATTAAAAATGCAAAAAACAAAATGATTGCCATAACTGGTAATAATGAGTCGTTTTTAGGAACTCAAGCAGATTATGTTTTAAATGCTTATGTAGCAAAAGAAGCTTGCCCTAATAATTTAGCTCCAACAACCAGCACTACTGCTCAACTAGTTCTTGGTGATGCTTTAGCTGTTTGTTTATTAGAATTAAGAGGGTTTTCGAGTAAAGATTTTGCAAAATATCATCCTGGTGGTGCATTAGGCAAAAAATTATATTTACGTGTACACGATTTATCATCTGTTAATAAAAAGCCACAAGTTCAACCTAATACAGATGTTAAACGAGTGATTATTGAAATTTCTGAAAGTATGCTAGGTGTTACAGCTGTTGTAGAAAACAACAAAATAATAGGTATTATTACTGATGGAGATTTAAGGCGTATGCTTACTAAAGTTGAAGATTTTTCTGGATTAACAGCCAAAGATATTATGAGTAGTAATCCAAAAATAATAGCTGAAGATGCCATGGCTGTTGATGCAATGGAAATAATGGAAACCAATGGTATTTCTCAATTATTAGTAGAGAACAATGGCAATTATGCTGGTGTTGTACATTTACATGATTTAATAAAAGAAGGCATTATATAATGGCAAAAAAAAATGTAAACGAGATGTCTTTTTTAGACCATCTAGAAGATCTAAGATGGCATTTGATACGTATTTTTATCGCTATAGTAATTAGTGGTACAATTGCATTTCTTTTTGGTACATTTATTTTTAAGAATATAATAATGTGGCCAAGAGACATGTCATTCCCTACCTACCAGTGGTTATGTAGCATGTCACAGTTAATAGGTTTTGAAGACACTACTTTTTGTAAGGCCGAGTTTCCTTTCATTATTCAAAACCGAACAATGGCTGGTCAGTTTTCTGCTCACATATGGACATCTGTATATGCCGGTTTTATTATAGCTTTTCCGTATGTAATATATCAACTATGGCGCTTTATAAGCCCTGGTATGAAAACAAAAGAACGTAAACACTCTCGTGGGTTTATTATTATATCGTCTTTATTATTTTTTATAGGAGTGTTGTTTGGTTATTTTATTATTATACCATTATCTATAAACTTCTTAGCTAATTATAATATAAGTGCTGAAATATCAAATGAAATAGATATAAGCTCATATATATCACTTATAAGATCTTCTGTTATTGCTTCAGGTTTCGTATTCGAGCTTCCTATAATTATTTATTTCTTAACCAAAGTTGGTTTAGTCACACCTCAGTTTTTAAAAAAATACCGAAAGTTTGCTTTAGTAATAGTATTAATACTTTCAGCAATTATAACACCGCCAGATATTGCAAGTCAAATTATTGTAGCTATTCCTATATTAATATTATACCAAGTAAGTATATTTATCTCAAGGGTTGTTGTAAAAAATCAAAATAAGAAAAAAAGTAAAGATGTCAGAGTTAGTTAAGGAATTCAACGATTACCGTTCAAAAATGAACGACAAAATATTAGCCGATAATAATAAAGTTATAAAGCGTATTTTCAATTTAGATACCAATGCTTTTAATGAAGGTGCTTTAGATGTTCCTACAAAAGAACTATTGGGATTAGTAGCCTCTACTGTTTTACGTTGTGATGATTGTGTTAAATACCATTTAGAGTCTTGTTATAAAGCTGGTTTATCTAAAGAGAAAGTTGTCGAGACGCTAAGTATTGCCACTTTAATTGGTGGTACTATTGTAATACCTCATTTACGTAAAGCCTATGAATATTGGGATGCTTTAGAATCTCAAAGTTAAACTTTAGCTAAATTATATAGCCTAAAACAGTAGTCTAATAGATTTTACTATTTTTATAACATTCTAATATATACAAATGAAACTTAAAGCCGAACATTTAATGAAGTCCTATAGTGGACGAAAAGTTGTAAAAGACGTTTCTTTAGAAGTTAATACTGGAGAAATTGTTGGTTTACTTGGCCCAAATGGAGCAGGTAAAACAACTTCATTTTACATGATTGTTGGCTTAATAAAACCAAATGGTGGTAGTATTCATTTAGAAGGGACAAACATTACTAAATACCCAATGTATAAACGTGCCCAAAATGGTATTGGTTATCTTGCCCAAGAAGCATCAGTATTTAGAAAATTAAGCATTGAAGAAAATATTTTAAGTGTTTTACAACTTACTAAGCTTAGTAAAAAAGAGCAATTACATAAAATGGAATCACTTATAGATGAATTTAGTTTAGGGCACATAAGAAAAAATCGTGGAGATTTACTATCTGGAGGAGAACGTAGGAGAACAGAAATTGCTAGAGCATTAGCTACAGATCCAAACTTTATTTTATTAGATGAACCTTTTGCTGGTGTAGATCCAGTGGCTGTAGAAGATATACAGCGTATTATAGCTCGTTTATCTAAAAAGAACATTGGTATTCTTATTACCGATCATAACGTACAAGAAACTTTAGCTATTACAGATAGAACATATTTAATGTTTGAAGGCGGTATTTTGAAAGCTGGAGTTCCCGAAGAATTGGCAGAAGACGAAATGGTTCGTAAAGTGTATTTAGGACAAAATTTCGAACTCCGTAAAAAGAAAATTGACTTTTAAAATTAATATTAAAATCTATACTTTAAAAAACAGCTTATTATTTTAAAATAATAAGCTGTTTTTTTTTATGTCATTATAAAAAGTAGGGTAAAAAGGCTATTAATTGTTCATAGTACATAAATAGATATTTAATGGATTACTCTATTTAAATTGTTTAGGTTATGATACTTATCCCTTGAAATATTTAATAGCCATTTATTTTATAAATGAAATACTACAAGAGGTATTATAATTATTGATTACTAGCCCAACAAAAAAAGTGCCCTTAACTTTTAATGTTGGGCTTTAACATTAAATTAAAGACTATGTTATTTATATTATTATATAGCTATTTCAAGCTTAAAAAAAACAGAACAACTTCTATAAAAATAAATATTTTTTAGCCCTTAATAAAAAAATAAATATTTTTAGTAGGGTGTTTTCTTATATAGATGTTATTATAGTAAGTAGGTATTATTATCTTATTTATAAATAATGATTTAAACATGAAACATACAGTAAATACTATTATATAGTATCCCTAAAAAGAAACATAAATTAAATTACAAGGGTAAATAAGAAACAAAAAAATCCAATATCAAAGCGGTATTGGATTTTCTTTTTTATATAAAATAATATTTATCCTTATTCAGTATTACGCTCTTCATTCACTAACTTTTTTTAGTAACGGCCTTTTACAACATCTGTAATTAGTAAAATAATAATTATAGATATAGAATGTAGTTTTACTCATTTTGAACAATTTTATTCTCAAAGATTTTTAGATAAGTTAAATGCTATTTCAGCCGCTAACGTTATCCCATATCTATAAGTTTAAATACTTTATACATTTCACTCTTCAATAAGAATATTAAAAAATATTCTTATATAATTTGTAAATATTAAAAATATAGTTATATCTTTATGATATCAAAATAATATCATTTTAAATTAAATATATAATTATGAAAAAAGAAAAAATAATTACACCTGCTAACGGATATCTTATGCTATTCATTTTCTTTATTATGTTCTTTGGTAGCATTACTGCACTTATTATAACAAAACAGAAACTTTATATTATTCCTATTCTTATTGCCATTTTTATTGCTTTTGGATTTTTAATGGTACAACCTAATAATTCTAGAGTGTTATTACTTTTCGGAAAGTATGTTGGTACAATTAATAAAAATGGGTTCTATTGGGTCATTCCTTTTTACACAAAAAAGAAAATCTCATTACGAGCAAGTAATTTTGATAGTGAACGCTTAAAGGTAAATGACAAACTTGGTAACCCAATTATGATTAGTACAATTTTAGTTTGGCGAGTTAAAGACACATACAAAGCTGCTTTTGATGTAGATAATTATGAAAATTTCGTTCGTGTACAAACAGATGCTGCTGTTCGTAAACTGGCTAGTATGTATCCTTATGATAATTTTGCAGATGAGGGACATACAGAAGATATTACGTTACGCTCTAGTGTAAATGAAGTTAGTGAAACTTTAGAAAAAGAAATTGATGAACGCTTATCTATTGCAGGTATTGAAGTATTAGAAGCTAGAATTGGTTATTTAGCTTACGCTCAAGAAATTGCAAATGCTATGTTAAAACGTCAACAAGCAACAGCTATTGTCGCAGCAAGACATAAAATTGTTGAAGGCGCAGTAAGTATGGTAGAAATGGCGCTTGAAGAATTAGGAAAAAAACAGATTGTAGATTTAGATGAAGAACGTAAAGCTGCTATGGTTAGTAATCTTATGGTAATTCTTTGCGGAGATAAAGATGCTTCTCCTGTTTTAAATACTGGAACATTAAATCAATAATTTGTATTAATTTTAACGAATTAATTAAAAATTAAAATGGCTAAGAAAAAAGCTTTTGCATTACGTATAAATGAAGATATGCTTAAGGCTATTGAAAAATGGGCTGCAGATGAATTTCGTAGTACTAATGGTCAGATCGAATGGATGCTAAATGAAAGTTTAAAAAAAGCAAAACGTAAACCTAATACTAAAAACACAAACAATTAATCTCATCACATTTTAAATAAAATAAGCATCGCTAACTATTTGTTTTATATGTACTAATTTATTTTTTCCGAAGAAAGTAAGTCATTCCATTTTCTGCAATAATTCCTAGTCATAAAAATTAGCAATACTATATCTGTGTAAGACATAAAATTGAGATTTATGTTACAAGAGAACGTTACTATATAACTAAAGAATTAATTAGACTTATTAATCTCTTGAGATTCTTTTGCCATAATTTCACTTTCTGCTATTATTTTTTTTTGATAGCGACCTTGTACTACATCTATAATTACTAGAATAAAAATTACAAAATAGAATGTAGTTTTACTCATTGGAACAATCTCATTTCCAAAGATTTTTAAATGAGCCAAATGCCCTCCTTCAGTTATTAACATAATTCCAACTATAAATAATATAAACAAACCTAATACTTCATACATTCTGTTTTTTGCCAAAAACGCTGAAATCTTATCTGCCATTATTAACATTAATAAACCACTAATAACAATAGCAATTGCCATTACTATAAAAGCAGTTGTAGGGTTTTCTATTTCGCTAGTAAGCCCTATTGCCGCAAGAATAGAATCGAAAGAAAATACTAAATTCATTATAACAATACTAGTAACAACTGCATTCGCAGACTTTGTTCTCTTCTTATTATCACCTTCAACATCATGACTTAAATCTGGCACTGCAATCATATGCCATATTTCTTTAATAGCTGTGTATATAATAAAAGCGCCACCAGCTAAAACAATTAAACTATGCCCATTAAATGCAAATTTAAATACATCTTCAATTTCACCAGTAAGCCAAGAAAAAGGTTCTTGAAAAAAATCTATAATAGAAACTAAAACAAATAATAAAACTATTCTAAGCACAATAGCTATTAATATACCTACTTTTCGAACTCTTTTCTGTTCAGATTCTGGTGCTTTTTTAGATTCTAAAGAAATGTATAATAAGTTATCGAACCCTAAAACTGCTTGTAACATTATAAGCATTAAAAGTGTAAAAATAATTCCTGCCATTGGTGTTTAATGTTTTTTATTTAATAAAGAAAAAATAATATATAATAATATAATTAATGGGATTGCTGCAAAGTGAAGTACAATTAGTAGCACTATACTTAAAATTATAAAAATATAACGCACTGCATTGTTTTTAAAACTATAATCTTTGAACTTAAGTGCAAACAATTTGATGTTAGCATTAAGCAAATAACAACTCACTATTGTTAAAATAATTAGAAACCATTTATTCAATATTATTTCATTGAACAAATCGTTATTTTGAAACTCCATAATTAAAGGCAAAGACATAATTAACAATGTGTTTGCTGGTGTAGGCAAGCCTTTAAAATAAGTTTGTTGATCTTCGTCTATATTAAACTTTGCTAACCTATATGCAGATGCTAAAGTTATAAATAAGCCAATTATAGGAGCCAAAGCCATAGAAAAGCCAGACCAATGTAATGACCAATCGTTAGAAGCTTCCATCGCAGGAGCATCTACAGCTATAGCAATTAGTTTATACATAATTATACCAGGCACTAATCCACTTGTAACCATATCTGCTAAAGAATCCAACTGTACACCTAAAGCACTCTGCACATTCAACTTACGAGCCAAAAGCCCATCAAAAAAATCAAAAAAGATACCTAGAAAAACAAACAAAGCTGCTGTAACAAAATGATTTTGAACAGCAAATAATACTGCAATACTTCCAGATAAAAGATTTAGAAGCGTTACAAAATTTGGTATAAAACTTTTTATTTGCATTGGTTAGTTTTTTGTAAAAATAGGAAAGTATTTACGTCTAAAAAAAGGATAATACAATATACTATTTAATTTGAAGTTTAATATATAGAAAAATTGTACCATCTTTGTAAAAAATTTGCGATTGAAATCTCTTTTTACACTAGTTATAGTGACAGTGTCATTGACACTTTATGGACAAACTAAATATTCTAATGAATTTATGAATATTGGTGTTGATGCTGCTGCATTGGGTATGAGTAATGCAGTTACTGCAAATACTAATGATGTTAATGCAGGCTACTGGAATCCTGCTGGATTAGTTAATTTAGAAGATAGCCAATTGGCTTTAATGCATTCTAGTTATTTTGCAAACATTGCAAATTATGATTACTTAGCTTTTGCAAAGCCAATTGATGACCGAAGTGCTTTAGGTATATCTGTAATACGTTTTGCTGTTGACGACATTTTAGATACTACTCAACTTATAGATGATCAAGGTGCTGTTAATTACGATCGTGTAAGCTCTTTTTCTACAGCAGATTATGGTGTAACTTTATCTTATTCTAGACGTTTACCTGTTCAAGGTTTTAGTTATGGAATAAATGCTAAAGTAATAAGACGTGTTATAGGGGATTTTGCAAATTCTTGGGGTTTTGGATTAGATGCTGCCATTCAATTTGAAGCACGAAAGAACTGGAAATTTGGTATTATGGCTCGTGATATTACGACTACTTATAATTCATGGAGTTATGATGATGAAGCATTAGCAAGAATACAAGATGCAATTGATGGGCAAAACCAAGAAATTCCTGAGAGTACCGAAATAACAATACCAAAATTACAAATAGGAATTTCTAAAAGCTATATATTTCATTATGATTATTCATTACGTGCCGAATTAGATTTAAATATTCGCTTTGAAGAAAACAATGATATTTTTTCAACTTCATTTGCCAGTATTAACCCTGCATTTGGTTTTGAATTTGGCTATATAGACATGATATATTTACGTGGAGGCGTTGGTAATTTTCAAAATGAACTCCAAATAGACGATACCAGCGAAAACTTAACATTTCAACCAAGCTTAGGTGTTGGCTTTAAATACAAAGGAATACATGTAGATTATGCCTTTACAGATATTGGAGATCAAAGTGTCGCTTTATATTCTAATGTGTTTTCTGTGAAATTAGATTTAAGTATCTTTAGATAGATTTTTTTAAGTATCCATGAAACATTTTATACTCTCGCTAACTTTTCTTTTTAGCTACATTTCTTTTTCTCAAATTTCTACAACATCTCAAAACACAGAGATTAGTATTATTACTATTGGACCAGGAAACTCTTTAAATGATGCTTTTGGACATAATGGATTTAGAGTAAAAAACGACTATATTGATGTAATATATGACTACGGAAGGTATAATTTTGAGGACCCCAATTTTTACACAAATTTTGCAAGAGGAAAACTAAAGTATTTAATGGGTAAGTCTAGAAGTAAAGACGTTATTCTTTCTTATAAAAGACAAAACCGAAGTATTAAAGAACAAGTACTTAATTTAAACGAAAATCAAAAGCGTGAGTTATATAGGTATTTAGTAAACAATAACAAACCTGAAAACAGAGCTTATCTCTATGATTTCTTTTATGATAATTGTGCCACAAAAATGCGAGATGTTTCTGAAAGTGTTTTAAATAGTAATATTGAATACATTAATCCTGATGTGTACAAGGCTGAAACATTTAGAACACTAATACAAAATAATTTAAATTGGAATTCTTGGGGAAGTTTAGGAATAGATATCGCTTTAGGCTCTGTTATTGATAAAAAAGCAGAACCTAGAGAGTATATGTTTCTTCCTGAAAATGTTTTTCAATTTTTTGAAAAAGCAAAATTTAAAGGAACAGATACACCTTTAGTTAAAAAATCTAAGGTAATTTATACTCCAACTGAATCTTATAAAAAAGGAAATTTCCTTATGAGTCCTATATTTATTTTAGGTCTAGTTGGTTTATTTATTTTATGGGTGACTTATAAGGATAACAAAAAAGAAAAACGTTCTAAATGGTTAGACGTTTCAATCTTTTTAATAACTGGAGTTATTGGTGTTTTTATTCTTTTACTTTGGTTTGCTACAGATCATACAGCCACTGCTTTTAATTATAATTTACTATGGGCTTTCCCTTTTAGCTTAATAGTAATATCCCAAGCTTACAAAACCATTGCTAAACGTTGGTTTATTAAATTTATAAAATTGCTAATTATTATGCTTTGCTTAATGGCTCTTCATTGGATTGTTGGTGTACAACGCTTTGCTCCTGCCTTATTTCCATTGGCAGTTGCACTTATAGTTCGTTATGTTTATTTAATTAAATTTTATAAATCTCAAGCGCAATAAACTTATTATTGTCCTCGAAAGAAAATAACTGTGCTTAACGTTTTTATAATAATATTAAAATCTAGTATAAAACTACGGTGTTTAATATAATATAAGTCATATTGTAATTTCACTAAACTATCATCAATACTGGCTCCGTAACGCGCTTTTACTTGTGCCCAACCTGTAAGCCCTGGTTTTACTATATGCCTAGTTTCATAAAAAGGGATTACTTGTGAGAGCTCACTAACAAACATAGGTCTTTCTGGTCTTGGACCAATAGTACTCATATCTCCTTTTAAAATATTTATAAATTGAGGTATTTCGTCTAATCTGCTTGTTCTTAAAAACTTTCCAAAAACTGTGATACGAGAATCATTCTTTTTAGCCCAAACGGCACCATTTGCTTCAGCATCTGTAACCATGGTTCTAAATTTATAAATACCAAAAAGTTTTCCATTCATACCAACACGTTCTTGCGTATAAAATAATGGTCCGCGATTACCAATTAGGTTTCCAATTAATATAAATGGTAAAAATAAGATTCCAAACAATAAGCCCGTAAGAGAGATTAAAATATCAAAAATACGCCTATAAGCTAAAAACAACTTGTTTTTATTATTCCGGCTAAATGGAAAATATTTATAAAAATCTTTTCCTACAAATTGAACAGGCACCCGATAGGTCATATCTTCATATACTTGCGTATATTCTCTAATAGGAAATCCTTTTTCTAATAAATGAATTAAATCGGTATAAATACTTGATGTAATTGTTTCAGAATTATAAGTAGCTATAACTACTTCAGAAATATTTTCCTCAGCAATTATGCTATGAATATCTTCAGGTCTATATTCAGGAACACCTTTAAACTTTATAGCATCTTGTTTTTTAGTTTCACAATTAATAAATCCAATAATTTTATAGTTTGGATCTGCTTTTTTAAAAGCATCTACTATATTTTCTATATTAGAAGTCTCTCCAACTAACAAAACTTTTTTATAAAATCTAGCAGAAGAAACAAAATTAATATAAGCCAATCTCCATAGTAACAAAGCCAAAGTAATAGCAAGAAAAAAGTAAACAATTTGCAGACGATTTTCTGGTAAAGAAGGCGTAAACCAAGGAGTTAACAAGTAAAACAATACAGTAACAGAACTAGTAACAATCACTGTTCCTGTAACGGATTCCATTTTACTAGATTTCTGTAAATCGTATAATTCGAAAATAGTACCAAAACCCATTATATAAATGGCGAGCACAATAAGCCATCTCCAATTATACTCATTTATAGTAAAATAATCGAATCCGGGGACATGACTTAAGCCATATAAAGCAAAACCTACAAAAAGTAAGTCGAAAATACGTAATAGTACTTTACGTTCTGAAATTTCAAAGTGAATACTACTCTTATTCATTAATTAGATATAATAGCAATTGTAAAGATAGTAAGTAAAAGAGCTAATACAACAAATTTTACGACAATGTATTTTTCCATTTCTCTTTTACTGTATGCCATTGAAACTGTTCTGCTGTTTTTCTAGCATTTTTTATCATCTCTGTAGTTACTTTAGTGTTATTTTTTAAGTTTAAAATCGCTTCTACAAAAGCATCTGCATCATTAGCAGGTACCATTACTCCGTTAACATTATTATTAATTAAATACGGCAACCCACCAACATTTGTGGACACTACAGGTAACCCTAATGCCATAGTTTCTATAACACTCACAGGCATATTATCAAAATTAGTAGTATTAATAAAAACATTAGACTTTTTAGACAAATCAATCCATTCTTTTTTAGACAATCTTCCTGTAAAGTTCACATCAAGTTTTAACTCTTCTGCATATTGTTTTGTTTCTTCTAAACTTCCATCGTTATCTGGGCCAACCATACAAAGTTCACTTTCAATATTACTATGTTTAAGTTTATTTAAAATATCAATAGCTAATTTAGGATTGTATAATTTAGAAAACGACCGTACCCAAAGTAATTTTACCGTATTTATTTCGCGAGGTTTAAAAGTATAATTTTTTAATATTATACTATTAGGAATAACAGAAACATTATTAATATTTTGATTTTTAAAAGCGTCTTGAGTATACTTTGAAGGCGCTATATTTATATAGGCATTTTTAAAAATAGCTTGGCTAAATTTAGGACTATTTTCTAATCGTTTTGGTAAATTTCCTCCATGTAATATTGGTAAATATTTTAATTTGAAAAAACGACACAATTGACTTGTAGCATATGCATAATAAAAATTTTGAGTACTATAAGTGTCTATAAGTACATAATCTGCCCATTTTGAATACCTAATAACAGCGAACAACATATCTAAAAACCTAAACCATTTATTAGCTATACTAGATACTGATTTAACTTTAAAACCTTCAGCCACAAAATTAGCACTCAAAGTTTCAATAGTGGTAACTGTTTTACCTGTTTTCGATAATTTGTTTCCTATGTACAATAGGTTTTTCATAAATAATATTTAGTAAACTTAGTCCATAAATAAATGCTGGTGCAGCTATACGCATTGAAGAATGGTTAATAGTTAGGAACCAAAATAGAAAAAATGAATAGAAAAATATATTAGATCTATTTTTAATTCTTAAAAACAAAGGCGTGATAAACAAAATACTAAAAGCAAAGAGACCAAATATACCATGCTCTGATAATATTCTACTCATTTCGTTATGAGAAGCTGCTTCAATGCCTGTTTCCTCTAACCTTATTTCTTTTACCTTACCTACTCCAATTCCGAAAATTGGGTTTTCTAAAAACTCATTTAATTCAAAGGAAATTAAATCTCCTCTACCTGTAGAAATATCTTTTTTCTCTCGCCCTAAAGCATCTTCATTATTATAGCGTTTATCAATAAAACCACTCGTTTCTGCAGAAGAAATCGCCCATACAAACCCTCCAAACACAACAAATAAAGCTACTAAATAAAGGGTTCGTTTTTTATTCTTTTTATTAGATTTTTTATAGTAATAAAATAAAAATGAAGCTATCATTATAAATGCTACAAAAACACCTCCACGACTAAATGTAACAATAGCCCTAAAAGAAATAACCCCCAACAAAACGATATTAATAAGGTTATATAATTTATATGGTGATTTAGTAAAAAACCTAACAGTAAAAACAAACATTGCTATTCCTAGAACAGTTGCTACTTGATTGGGTCCAAAACCTCCAGAGGTTGCAAAATTAGATCCTGTACTATTAATAACTTCTTTTACACTAGGGTTATATAAAAACAAATAAGTTGTTGTTGATATAAGTGGCAATGTTATATAATATAATAACTTATGAAAATTAGAATAACTAATCGCTTTACGATAACAAAATATAGCTACAATACCTAGACATACTGGACCACTTAAATTGAATGCTATTGCCTTTCTAATAACCGTATTTGCGCCTAAGTTTAATCCGGCAACAAAAATACCTGGTATAAGTAATAACAAGTAAAGTATGTATATAAAACTATTTTGAGAGATTCTTATAGTGATGACTCCAGTTAGGCAAAAGAAAATAACCATGTACTTAGAAGCTTCATATAAAATACTACCTCCAGTCATTCTAATAAACACTTCTGCACCAACAACATAACCACAAGCTAATAATATTTCTAACGTACGCTCTTTTTCCTTTACTCTAATTATTCTAAAAAAAAAGGTTATAAAAATACCTATTAGATAAAGATTAGAAATTACTGGTACTGTATAAACAGCTATTGCAATCGCAATATGGAAACCAATTAATTTTATATCTTTAAATAAACTCATTAGTAATTTAAAATTTCTAAATAGGTTTGTTTTACTTTTTCAACAGTATGATTAGCTGAGTAATTATCGTTTATATGTTGCTTAAATGCCTTTGCATGTTGCTCTCTATAATTAGGATCTTCAATATACTTAATAATAGCATTGTACATCAAATCTACATTTTTTGAAGGTACTATTTGCCCTAGTGCTCCTTGTAAAAGTACCTGATTGCACTCTCCAACATTAGTAACAATTACAGGTAACCCTGCTAAACCGTATTCTAATAATGCTATAGGCAATCCTTCTGAAGATGAAGATAGAACTCCAATGGTACTTTGCTTTAAAATAGCAAAAGTATCTGGACAACTACCATAAACATGTACATGATTATTTAAGTTTTCTTTTTTTATAAAGCTATATAGAGATTGAGAATATTCATCTTTAAAATCCTTACCAACCAAATGCAATGTCCAACGCGGATATTTTTCTTTTATTTCTTTAAAAGCAATTAATAAATTATGGTGGTCTTTCTGTTTTCTTAAGTTTGCCAAACATACTATGCGTTTGCCAGATTCGCCCTTTAAATCTGTAATGTTCTCTGTTTCACTTTTTACTGCGAAATTAGGTAAATAACTAACTGTTTTGGCCTTTAAAACTTGCTCTGCCCAAACTTTTAATATGATATTTACGCTAAATACATGATTAAAAAAACGAGAACAAAATCGTAAAACACTTTTTGGTCTTTCTTCTAAAAATTCACTTTTCCCATAGTGATCATGCCATACAATCTTCAATTTACTATTTAACATTCTCATAATAGAAGCAATAAAAAAAGAACTAGAATGCGCATGAATTATATGTATTTCTTGAGTTTTAATAAACTTACTTAGACTTTTAATAGCTTTAAAATCTAATGTTGATTTTTTATTAAGGTATAGATAACCAACTTCATCAACTATAGTTTCTTTTAGCAAACCTTCTTCACGAGTAACACATAGATACGATTTTTCAACTTTATTAACTAAAGTATTAGCTAAGCTTACAGCTACACGTTCTGCGCCTCCTGCATGTAAAGAATCTATTAATTGTAGTACTCGCACTAAGTTTTAATTATTTTTAATAAGTTTAGCTATTTCGTTTTCAAACAAATCTAGAGTATAAAGTTGCGACCAGTCTTTAGCAGCTTGAGATTTATTTTTTAATTCTTCATTATTCTCTAAGGCATTTACAATTTCAATAACTGCTTTCTCTAAATTAGGTTCTATTAATAATCCTCGTTGTCCATTATTTAACATATAAGGAACACATGAGATTTTAGTAACTATTGGTATTGCTCCAAAAAACATAGCTTCTGCAATGGCTTTTGGCCAACCTTCTGACTTAGATGGCAAGATAGAAAAATGTGCTTTTTTTATAGCGTCTTGTATAACTTCTTTAGATTGGTTTCCGTGCAGTTTTACAAATTTAGATAAGTTATTACTAAGAATGTACTGCTCCAAATCGTTTTTTAAAACACCATCTCCATACATATCTAAATTTACTATAATACCTTCATCTATTAGTCTTTGAATAATTTTGACTGTTAGCAATGGACGCTTACCTTCTACTAAACTCCCAATAAAAACAAAATTTAAAACAGTTGAATAATCTCTATTTTCTATAGATACTATTTCTGATTGCTTATAAGTTGCTGTAAAAAAAGGTTTTATGTTTTTGGTTTGTTTTTCCCATTCACCATAAACTAAAACCTGCATATTCCTGGTAAGTAATGTATTAGATAACAACCATTTTTGGAAGTTATAACTTAAAGGTTGTTTTGCTTTAGGATCCCAATTTCCTGCATATTTTGCTGTCTTTATTTTCTTTGGAAAAAAAATTTGAATAATACATCCAAGTAAGCCAATATTCCCTGGACATCGCAAATGTATATGATCTGCACGACGGCATGCATTTATTAAATTAAATAATATTATAGGCAAATTAAATAATGACATTATTGCCTTTTTAGGATTTACAAAAGCAATAGAAGGTACTTGAGTTAGTTTTATTTTATTTCCTTTATATGCTATATCTATTGGAGAAATAGTATCTGTTATTTTGGGAGCTACTATTTCAACTTCACTTACATGATTTAACCACATGTTCATTTCACGTACATATGGCGCGTAGGCAAACCATTGGCTACCTTTTTGTTTATGTCCTACATGTGAAATGATTAAAAACTTCATACTGAGTTTTGAAACCTTAAGTTATTTTAAAAATTTATATTTTAAAATGCAATAAATAGCTCGAACTCCATCTTTCCATCCAATTTTTTTTCCTTCTGCATAAGTTCTTCCATAATAACTTATACCAACTTCATAAGCTCTTATATTTTTTATTCGAGATATTTTGGCAGTTACTTCTGGTTCAAATCCAAAACGTTTTTCCTTTAATTTTAAAGATTTTAGATGTTCTGCTCTAAATAATTTATAGCATGTTTCCATATCTGTAAAATTCATATTAGTCATCATATTACTAATAAACGTTAAGAATTTATTTCCTAAACTATGCCAAAAAAACAATACTCTATGTGGATGTCCTCCTTTAAATCGGCTACCATAAACAACATCTGCAAATCCATCTAATATTGGTTTAAGCAAATCATTATACTCATTTGGGTTATATTCTAAATCGGCATCTTGTATTATAATTAGGTCACCTGTAGCCTCTTTAATGCCTCTATGAATAGCAGCTCCTTTTCCATAGTTTTTATCTTGAGAAATGAGTTTTATATCTTCTTCTCCATGAGTATTAATATAATTATCTACAACAGTTTTAGTATCATCACTACTATAATCATTAATAATAATTATTTCCTTTTTAATACTGCCTATTAAATTAACATCTATAATCTTATTTAAAATTAAATGTATCGTTAAGGCTTCATTATATGCAGGGATTATTATAGAAAGTTTAGAAATCATCAGCGTTAATATATATTAATTTTAGGAGCATTAAAGAATAAAGATAACCATCCTACGGTTCTACCAAAACTTTCGGTTAATGCTTCCTTTTTATTTTTACTTGTTAGTACATTAGAAAAACGAATTATAGTCAATAAAAATGCTGTAGCATGCCATTTAAATCTAGCTTTAAAATTGGGATTAGAATACTTTACTCGCCAAACGTACCATCCATTTCTTACTACCATTTTTCCATAGTTATATCTATTTGGTCTTCCAGAACCATCGTGATAGTGCGCTAGTCTTGCATTAGTATTTATATAAAGATTACTTACTTTTGCTAATCTTAAGGAAAAGTCGGCATCTTCATATAGACCATAACCTTCAAAATAAGTAGAAAAAGAGAATTTATTAAATACTTCTCTTTTATAACTTGAGACGCCTCCCATAATTTGTTCTACTTGGTATATTTTTCCAGAAGGTGGTAAAAAACTTACTGAGCGTCCGTGTGAAAATGTTGGTAAAAAGCCAGGTTCTGTATCAGGTTGCAACCCAACTCTTTTTCTTAATCTAAACCTAGATGGTTCATTTCGTTTCCATCCGTCAAAATAAAAATTTAATTTATTACTCTCACTAGAAGCTTTATTCCATACAACTTCATTAGTAATATAGCCACCAATTGCTATAGCATCTGGTTTTATTTTATATGTTGAAATAAGTGCTTTAAAATATTCTTTTTCTAAAACGACATCATCATCTAAAAAACAGATTATTTCTGAAGTTTCAATTACTTTACTAATGCCGAAATTACGTTGTTTAGTTAATCCTCGATTAGTTTGGTCTACTTTGTAATACTTTAATTTCTTAAACCTATTTTCATTTAAAATAACTTCAGTTTCATTATTAGTAGAACCGTCGATAATTAGTATTTCATTTGGATAAAGCGTTTGTTTCTCAACAGACTTTAAAAGCTTAAGTACAGCTTTTGGCCTCATGTAAGTACAAATTATCAATGTAAAAGCCTTATCCATTAGCATTTATTTTTTTAATGAATGTATCATGAATCACAACAAAATAGTTATGTCTTATTAATTTTGTTTCCCAAAGTTTACGATTATTAGATTGCATTGCCGTAAAATCATCAACAGATAAACTATTATGGAATTTTGTAATTATTTCTGGCATATTTCTCACCTCATTTTCTTCTATAATAATACAGTGTTTATTCCAATCAATAATAAAGTCTAAAGGCAACCTGCAATCTGTATTAAGCAAAATAGGAATGCGCCCCATAGCCAAGGTTTCATAAAAACGGACAGAAAAATTACCAACTCCTCGACTACAAAAGGTATAGCCAGTATTAAAAATGTTATCGTAAAATTCGGTTGTGGATTTTTTCTTTTCAATTTCTTGACTAACACCAGCCCTATAATTATTACGCAAAATAAAATTGGTAATTAGTCGTTTATCACTTGCTAAAAGAAACAAATAAAATGCTCTTTTTATACTTGATGGGTAAAAAGGTTGTTTATCTGCTACTAGTTCTCCTAAATAACGCTTTACTTTAATTTTATAATAACTAACCTTTTCTTTAATCCATTTTTGAATGCCAGATTGTGCATGGCCTACAAAACCTATAGTAGGTTTTTCTTCCTTTTCTATAACAGAAAATCCATTTGGTATTTGTGTAAGATAAGGATCATTTATAAAAGAGGGTAGGATAAAACTCTTATCGGTTAATTTACTATGGAAACCACCTAGTCGAAAAGTATAGCTATTTGCTATATAATTAGTAAACCCGAAATCTCCTGCCGTATATATCCATATTGGTTTATTATTGTTTTTTGCCGCTTTAGTTAAGACATTAAGTGCTTCCCTATGCTTTAAAAACGCACTATAATCTATAGGGAAGACAACTATATCACAAGTTTCAATAGTATCAACTAAACTATAATACTTTAAGAGCAATTCATTTTGTTTAAAATGCATATCAAACAACAAAGGAAACACTTCTCGTCGATGCGTTTCACTTAAAAACTGGGTATTTGTATACAATTTAAGCACTTATTCTTTCTTTATTTTTTGACACCAAAGTACACTTTGTTGCCATTGTTTTTTAAAGTATTTAGCATATGCTACTGGATTTTTTAATCCACTTCCTTTTAATTGCCTTAAAAACAGCAACAATTTGTAGCCCAGCATTTGTTGCTTTGTAAAATAGGTTTGATATAACAATTGCACTGTTGGCGATGGTTTTGGCTGGACTTCTTCTTCCTCCCAAAGGTGTTTTACTTTGGTTCTATAACCACCAAATGGTGCTTTTAAATGTGTAATTTTAAGGTTAGGCGTAAAGATTACATCTTCACCTTTATTTCTTAATTGCATACCAAAATCTGAATCTTCTCCAAACCCAAATTCGTATGCCATATTAAATTTAATGTTTTCCAATAGTTCTGACTTTACTAAGCTTGAACCAGACCCAAATACAGTAGTTTGATGTATCTTAAAATAGGTTTGTTCTTGCTCTGGTTGTAAACATAAGTAATTTAATATCTTAATACCGTATGTTTTAATATCATTAAATGACTCTTCAAAAAAGGTAGTATTAAATCTAATATCATCGTCTGCTAAAAATGCCCATTCACTTTCTATTTTTAATAGAGCTATGTTTCTAGCATTACAAACTCCCGGTTGCTGTGTAAACTCATGCTTGATATTAAATGGCCATACTTCAGAATTTAAATATTCTAACTCTGAAATAGAATTTGGCTTAGGGTTTTGTTCTACTATAATGACATTTTTAGGTAAATGTGTTTGATGAGCTAAATCTTTAAGTACATTATACAAGTGTTTTTTTCTTCCTATGGTAGGAATAATAACATCAATAGACTTCTCTTGTAATACATTTTTTGAAGAGTTTACAGCTACTTTTTCTAAATTAAAATTTGAGTTAAGTCTTTTGTAAAATAGAGATATAATAATATTATAAACCGATATCTTCCTTTCGAAAACAGCATAATTCCATGCTAATAAAAAAACCCAAACCCACTTATAATGCTGTTTTACAAATTTAAACAACATCTGTTTAGAAGCTTTCGGAGTATTTATTTTTAATTCATGATTGGCTTTTAACAACTTTGGTTCTGAGTAGCAAAATAATCCTTCTACCATATTATTTTTAGCTAACGAATTTAAAAAGTAATCAAAAGGAACATTATTATTTAATGGTACATTTATATCATTAAGTATTGTAGTATTAATACCACCTACATGGCTACTCATTAACCAAGTTGGATAGCATACTTTTTTGTTAACTTTTAAAAAGAAACTACGCTCTATATAACCTATTTGCTTTGGTAAATAATGATCTGTATTTGTATTAAAACTCACTAATAGACTTTCATGATGAAAAATAGAACTAAATGCTTCGATATTTAATGAATCTAGTAATCTATCATGACACCAAACTACCAACCTATTTGTCTCTTTTTTAGCTATTATTTTTAATAATTTTACGATAGAGTTATTTAATTCAAAACCAGCTATTGGCTGCAATACTTCATTTAAAACTGAAGTAACTGTTTTTCCATTATGAACTAAAATAATCATACTAATCTGTAATAATTTCAAATGGCTTACCTCCAATTATAGCGGCATATTTACTAAAGCTACTATGGTACATTTTTCCAATTTTTAAAAAATAAACTTTTTCACTTTCAGAAATCATAAAGAAGTCTAATACTGTTTTTAAATGTCCTTCTAAGTTATCATCATTCTTAAAATTGTCCATATGAAAAGGATTTCCTTTAACTAAGTTTATATCTTCTTTTGCTTTAATAGTATTTAAAAAATGAATACTATCTGAAAACGCGTAACATTTATGATTTGATGATTCTGTTATTACTTGTATTTCTTTTTGAAGTTGATTTATCAATTTGTCTTTTTCTGTATTATTTAAAATCAACGATGTAGTATCAACAAAATCTCCCATTAATGTAGTGAATCTTGTATGGAAACAAATATATTTATCTTTTTCTATTCCTTTAAGTTTTGATTCTAAAAGCTTAGATTTTTTAAATAATTCATTAAAATTAGTTTTCCATTTTTCTTCTAAAAACGCAGAAGCTTCATTTGGATGCAATATTTTTAGATAATCAATATTAGCGTATATTAAAAAGGTTTCTGCATTCGATTTCTTTATGCTATCTAATGGATTGATATTAAAATTATTTACAGTGTAAATAATCTTTGTTTTAGTAGGATGATACTGTACTTCTTTCCTCTTAATTTTCCAATCTAAGACATTGGATTCTAAAAAAACATCTAAACTAAAAGGATCATCGAATTGTATATAAAAATCATAATCTAAGCATTTCGCTATCTCATAATACGATACTATTCCTTTTAACCTATCAACTAATCCTCCATGTGGTAAAACACCATTAAAACATACTATAATACGTTTTCTTTGATACCTTTTCAAACTAAGTTGTTTAGTATGAAATTGTATCAACTTGAGTTGTTTAGCTTTCTTACTAAGTACTTTTCGTATATTTTTTTTAAAGCTCAAACGGTTATGACTTTTCTATAATGTTATGATAATATGCAATATTAATATCTGCCTGCTTTACAATATCAAAAGTAGACATAACTTTCTTTTGGGCAGCTTTTCCTATAGTAACACATAAGTCTTTACTATTAAATAACTGGAGAATTCTTGAGCTATACGTTTCTATATCTTTTGGATGTACCAAATAACCATTAACCTCATCATCTATTAACTCTTGTGCCCAACCAATATTTGTATTAACCACTGGTTTCTGCAATGCCATTGACTCTATAGTTACCATACCTAAAGTTTCTGCAAATGACGGAAAAGCACAAACGTGTGCTTGTTTAATATGTGTTTGCACTTCGGCATATGGTATTTTACCTAAATAAGTAACATTCTTTTTTGCTGCTTCAGAAAAGGAATCACTCATTAATTGATAAGTAGATTTATTTCCAGTTTTAATGTCTGGTGCATCTCCTCCAATAAGTTTTAACTGAGTTGCTGGTTCTTGCTCAATTATTTTATTAAAAATTGAAGCTAATTCTAGTACGCCTTTTTTACGAATTATTGTCCCTATATAAAGTAGTGTTTTTTCATTATAACTAGAAGGCGATTTATTCTCAAATCGCTCTAACTGTAAACCATAGTGAATGGTTTTTATCTTATCTCGATTTAATCCAAATATTTTTGCAGTTTCTTGACCTGCAAAAGTTGTTGGAGCAATGTAAGCTACTGCACTTTTTAAAGCTGTTTTTTCGAAAACAAAATTTTTAAATTTTTGTTTTCTATTATCTAACTTGCAGAAATAAGCATCACTACCATGAAACCGAATAACTAACGGCACTTTAAATCTCATGAAAGCGGTTATACCTGTCCAATCTGGTGCTTCTATGAGTTGAATATTATTCTGTTTAATGACTTTATTTATATAGTTCTGAAGGTGTTTTCTATATTGATACCAAGTAAAAAGTGAATATTTCTTTTTTTCTATTAAATGTATAGCTACACCTTGATCTTCGAAAATTTCATTAGTATTTTGATGGTAAACAAACACAGTAACTGCAATGTCTTTTTTTACTAATGCTATTGCTAAATTCTTAATACTCGTCGCTATACCTGCAGCATTTGCTACTTTAGCGTGAGGATATTCTGAGGTTAGAAATGCTATATGCATATTGACTATAAACTTGCTTTATTTTTAATATGAGCTGCTATCGATTTTGAAAATAATTTTGCACCTTTATAATTTAAATGAGAATGATTATAAAAATTTGATTTATTATAGACTAAGCTATCTCTTGAAAAATTGAGATAGTCTATGTCATAATTACTTGCTATGTTATTTATTAAACTATCGACATACTGCCTTTGATTTTCTTTAAATTTATGTACTTCGAAATATTGAGGAGACCAAACTAAATATGTTTTTATCTTATTCTGTTTGCAGAAATCTAAAATCTCGTTAAGTTTCAAATGACCTTTCTTATACAAGTCGTAAAATGTATCGCTATTAGCAACTTCATTCATCCTTTTAGCTTTAAAAATATTCCATTCATTTTCATTCCAAGACTTATTTTTAACCTTATATCCATTTTCACTTTCTTTACAATCTTTATAAAAAAAGGATTTTAATTTACTAAAAACGGCTCCTTGCTCTCCTTGATATTTATATAAAGGAAGATATTGGTCTAAATTAAAATCTTTATCTACTCTTTGCGCTATATGTTGGTATTCTATTTCATTAACATAAGGTAAATATTGAAACTTCTCGTAAATACCTTTTCCTTCTCCTAAAAAATTATAATCCAAATCTATTATTAATATTTTAGGTAACTTATTTCTATTTATATAACTCTTCCATCTAATATCATAAATATTAATTGGTGTACCGCTTAAACCAAGATTATAACATTTTAATCCAGTAATGCTACTAATAATTTCAGGATTGTAATGGACTTCTGCTCTAGAGTTTCCTATTACAGCAATATCTACATCTAAGTTTGCCTTAAAAATCTCACTCCATGTGTTATTGCAAAACTTACCATTTTTAAAGAAATAATCTAATGTAATATGCAACGTAGAAAAAACTACTGTTACCAATAAAACAAACTTAATTACCTTTTTAATGAATGTATTCAAAATGAGTTGTTTTTGCTCAAAAAAATAAATTTAAACAATGTTTCTCTTTATTCTTAAAACTATTTGTTATTAATTAAGAACACTATTTATACTTTCCCAAATATGTCTAGAAGCTTCTGTTGGGTGTTTTCCTGCAACAATTTCAAACCATTCTAGACCATCTTTAACATTAGATGTTTTTCCATCCAAAATATTTTTAACAATACTTTCTAAATCCTTTTTATCTGTACAAAAAACAGCTGCTTCACTACTTGGCATAGATCTAAAATGAACGTATTTATAGTTCTGCCCAATATCTCTTATACCTTTTTTTAGCTGTGGTTGCTCATAGTTATAATAAATACAAGGCTTTTTATGGGCCACAAAATCAAAAACAGTAGAAGAACATACATTAGTAACAAATTCACTATGCTCGCAAACATTATACAACTCTTTAAAGTCTTCTTTTGCCGGTAATATTTGATTCCATTGATCGCCTACTTGTTTCCATATTGGATCTAACACTTCAATAATATCTTTATTAGCCTCAATTACTGCATCATACCTTGGTGTAAAATCTACAGGACACTTTCTATAAATAATACCTAAATTTTCGCCTTTACTATTTAAACTTCTAACAGCATTGGCTAAATCCTCAAGGTAATATTGATCTAAAGGTGATGTCGTTTCATCATCACCAGAGTAGCAGATATACTTTTTGTTTACATCTAAATTATGTTCTTTAAAAAAATCTTCCCGCGATTGTTTCAAATTATCATCAAAATGAGGTTCAAACTGTGGTGTTCCTGTAACAAAAACTTGCTCCTCTTTTACAAAAGGATAATATTTAAGCACTTCATTTTTCATTAAATCACTCCACACAAAATAATAATCGCTTTCTACTACTTGCATCGCTTTAGGCACATTGTCCCATGAATACACAAATGCTACTGTTGGTATCCCTAAGTCTTTTGCTGCTAAAAGAGCACTAATAGATTGTGTAGCACGCTGAGTAGTACAGAATATTAAATCAGGTTTATGGGCTTCTAATTGTGCTTTACAGTACTTATATTTTGAAGTTGAACGCTCTAAAGTATTAATCTTTTGTCTAAGTTTTACTATTCCTTGTTCTGAAGAATATAATCCTATTAACCACTTAGCATACAAACTTCTTATAACATTTTTTACGCCTTTATAATTAAACGGAAACTTATAGGTTGGATATACCGGATCATTAAACTTATCTCTCGATACATTTAATTCGGCTCTTTTTCTTGCTCTTGAATAGATTGGTAATAATTTATGAGCAGTATGATCTTCTATAGTTACTTCATTAAAACCTAAATTGTCTTTTAATGAAAATATAGTATTGTTCCAATAGGTGATATCAAAACCCATTTGCTCTCCAATAGTTTTAAAATTGGTAAATGCAAAATTTCGTAAGCCTACGCCGTCTGGAAAAAAAACGAATACTTTTTTCTTCATCTAGAAAAATTATCCTTTTTGGTTTTTTAATTTATCACGTTGCACTTGCTCTATTGGCAAAATATCTTGACTCTTAAATGCTAATGCTTGGTGTACAGCTCTTAAATCGCGAGATAACTTACGCAATCCCATTGGTTCTAATGATGCTGCGTGATCTGTTCCTTTCCAGGTTCTATCAATAGTATAATGACGCTCAACAATATTAGCGCCTAAAGTATAAGCAGCTACATCTACAGCAATACCTAAATGATGACCAGAGAAACCTATATGTTTAACTTCGTCTTTATATTTATCTAACAATAAATTTATATCTAATAAGCAAACATCATTAAACGGTACTGGATATCCAGAAGTACAATTATATAATACTAAATCTTTATTTCTATTATGTTTTTTGAAGAGTTTTACCAACTCGTCTATCTCATCTTTAGTTGTCATACCTGTAGAAATATGCAACTCTCCTTTATAATTCTCACATAACCATTCTAGCATTGCAACATTATTATTACATGCAGACGGAATCTTTATAAACTCGGGGTTTAAAGAAGCTATTTCTTTAGCAGATGTTACATCCCATACAGATGTTGAATAGGTAATACCTATTTCTTCACAATATGCTTTTAATTCGGCATGTTGCTCCACATCAAATTCTAAAAACTCTCTATGTGCTCCATAAGTATCTCCATAAGAATTAATTGGGTTTGGGTGCGGATTATTATACTGTTCTTCGGTTAATAATTCTTTATTATTTCTTTTTTGAAACTTTACTGCATCTACATTACAAAAGATTTTTGCCACTTTTATTAACTCTTTAGCGAGTTCCATTTCTCCTTTATGATTGCATCCTATTTCGGCAATAACGTATGGTTTTTTATAGGTATTCATATGCTTTTAAAATCTTTTATTATAATTCATTATAAACTGGCAGGCTTCTCTTATCGCTCCAGCTCCTGAAGGTTTAGACAATACAATATCTGCATGTTGTTTTACAACATCTGTAGCATTATTTGGGGCTATAGACCAACCTACACTGCAAATATTTGTTAGATCATTAACATCATCACCTAGGTAAGCAAAATTGTTTATTGAAAGTTTATTGTCTTTTAATATATTCTGTAGTAAACTGTATTTATCCTTTACTCCTAAATATACATTTTCTATTTTTAGTTTTTGCATGCGCTTAGCAACCAACTCTGAGTTTTCTGATGTCATTACCATTACATTCACATCAAATTGACGCAATATCTCTAATCCCATACCATCACGCATATCAAACTGTTTTGTATGCTCTCCATCTTTAGTATAAGTAATTGTACCATCTGTAAACACTCCATCTACATCTAAAACTACATGTGTGATTTTCGCAGATGTTTTTGCTCTTTTTTGACGTTCTATTAGTAATTGTTCTACAGCAATCCAATCCATTTCTGTATCAATTTCTAATAGCGAGTCTTCTGGCATCTTCACAACTGCTGTTTTCTTTCCTATTCTATTTTTATATTTCTGTAATGCAACTTTAGTTGTTGTATAAACTGCACCATTTTCAATTAATAAACCATCAAAATCTTGACGTCTTGGTCTCTCATGAGGATTATAATTTATAGGAGTTCCATTTTCATTCCATAAAAACCGATGTGTATTAACTACCGTTAATGCAGAATCGTATTGTCCTTGTATAGCAGACAAACAGTCATTAATATTCTCTCTTTTTGTAAATGGAGACGTTGCTTGTAACAAGCAAAACGTTTCAAAATTATAATTAATAGACTCACAATACTCAAGCATAGCAAACTCCGTTGAAGCTGTATCGCTTGCACTTTCAGCACTTCTAAGAACCGCTTTCACCTTAGTAGTCCATTTGTATTCCTTATCAATAAAACTAATAATATCTTGATCATCTGTATATACTATAATTTCATCTAAGTTAGAAAATATAGCTTCTCCTAAAACCCACGTAAATAATGGCCTTCCAACCATTTTACGTTTATTTTTATTTGGAATTCCTTTAGATCCTTTACGTAATGGAATAAAGCCTATGCTTTTCATTAATTTGAAGGTTTTGGTTTAGGTTTATTTCCGCTAAAATACACTTTTTTCGGACGAAAGCTACAAAAATTAGGATAAAAGGTAACTTAAGATAAGGTTTTGAAAAGATAATCTATTTCACTCTTGAGTGAAATTTGGTGATTTCCAACAAACAATCCATGTTCATCTAAATATTTAGCATTCTTCATTTCTCCAAAAACTTCATAATCAAAATACTTTAATACTTCATTTTTGGTAAAATCTCCTGTAACTATTGGTCTACAATCTATATTATGCTTAGTCAATTTCTTAACTACTTCTGTACGTTTAATATTCGATTCTGGTTTAATAATTAAACTAAAACCAAACCAACTACTATTATCTATATTTTTTTGAATATAATACTCTTTGTGATCTTTAAATAGGTTAACAAAGTACTCTGCATTAGCTCTTCTATGTTTTAAAAAGCTCGGTAGTTTTTTTAGTTGCTCTACTCCTATTGCCCCACTCATTTCTACAGGTCTTACATTATAACCAGGTAAAACAAAACGAAAAGATTCTGTAAACCAATCATCACTTTTATTAGATACTTGATTTTCTTTTGGCAAATGTCTTGTCCAACCATGCGCTCTTAAACTAATAAGTACATGATACAATTCTTCATCATCTGTAGCAATTAAACCTCCTTCCATTGTTGCCATATGGTGAGAGAAAAAAGTAGAAAATGTTCCCATAATACCAAATGTACCTGTTTGCTTCCCTTTATATTCGGCTCCCATAGACTCACAATTGTCTTCTAGCAACAAAATATCTTTATCACCAATAATAGTAGTAATAGCATCAAAATCATTAGGATTTCCTAAAAGATTTACAGCAAAAATCATTTTTGTCTTATCTGTTACTGCCTGTTCTAATTGTTCTAGATCGAAATTAAGTGTTTGTAAATCGACATCTACAAACTTTAATTTTAAACCGTATTGATATAATGGATAATACGTTGTAGACCATGATACTGCGGGTACAATAACCTCATCGCCTCGTTTTAATTTTGGTGCTTTTGTATAAAATAAGGCTGCCACAGCCAATAAATTAGCCGAAGATCCAGAATTAACCATTACACAATGTCTTGCGCCAACAAAAGCTGCAAATTCATTTTCAAATTGCTTTACATGTTTCCCCATGGTATACATATCGCTAGCTATAACCTTATTTATAGCTTCAATTTCTTTATCATCCCATGTTGATGTAGCTAATGGATATTTCATTTTGTAACCGTATTTATGTAATAATCGTATGTTAATTTAATACCTTCTTCCAAACTAATTTTTGGAGACCAACCAAAGGCTTTTAACTTTGTATCATCTATAAGTTTTTGTTTCATGCCTACTGGTTTGGATAAATCGTGAATAAACTCACCTTCAAAACCTATGCTTTTAGCTATTGTGTTATAATACTCATTAATTGTATAATCTTTTCCTAATCCAACGTTTATATTTTGTGGCATGCTTTCAAAATTAGTAATCGCATAAAAAATAAAATCGGCTAAGTCTTGTGCATACATAAACTCTCTTCTGGCTTCTCCATCTCCCCAAATAGAGATTGTTTTATTTTTATGAATTTTAGCTTCATGAATTTTTCTGATAACAGCTGGTAACATATGTGAATGTTTTGGAGAAAACTTATCATATTTACCATACAAATTACATGGAATAACAGTTTTATAGCTAAAAAAACGATCTTCTTTATTAATATATTCACATAATCGTGTTGTTACTATTTTCGCTAAAGCATAGCCTTCATTGGTAGGTTCTAATTCGCCTTTAAGAATTAAACTTTCTTGTAACGGATTTATTGCTTCTCTAGGATACATACAAGAGCTTGATAAATTAATAAAGCGTTTTACTTTATTCTTTTTTGCTGCCATTATTATGTTTCTACCTATATCTAAATTCTTTATAAGAAAATTAACCGGATGCGCTATATTATCCTGAATACCTCCTACTAATCCTGCTGCATGAATAATAATATCTGGTTGGTGGGTTTTTATATAATTATCTACAGCTAAAAAATCTTCAAGATTAAGCGCTTTACGATTAGGAGCTATAATAGTATGAGTCTCTTGATTATAATCCAAGATATTCCTACCCACCATTCCATTACCTCCAGTTAAAAAAATAGTCATAGATTTTATTTACTATTAAACTTTAATACATGTTTTAAATCATGTTCCATCATTATTTTCACTAATCCTTCAAAAGAGGTTTTATTTGGGTTCCATCCTAGATTTTTCTTTGCTTTTGCAGGGTTTCCTAATAAGGTTTCGACTTCTGCTAAACGATAGTAATTTGGATCTATCTCAATAAGTATTCTACCCGTTTTTGAACAAATCCCTTTTTCATTTTCATTATTACCTTCCCATTTTAGTTTAATTCCAGCCTCGGCAAAAGCTAACTCACAAAACTCCCTTACTGTATGTTGTTCTCCAGTACCAATAACATAATCTTCTGGTATTTCTTGCTGTAACATAAGCCACATACACTCTACATAATCTTTAGCATAACCCCAATCTCTTTTTGCTCCAAGATTACCTAAATATAGTTTATCTTGAATACCATGTGCAATTCGTGCTGCTGCTAATGTTATTTTTCTAGTTACAAACGTTTCTCCGCGTCTTTCAGATTCGTGGTTAAACAGAATACCATTTACGGCGTACATTCCATAAGATTCTCGGTAATTTTTAGTTATCCAAAAAGCATATAGTTTTGCTACGCCATAAGGTGAACGTGGATAAAAAGGAGTCGTTTCTGTTTGAGGTGTTTCTTGAACTTTACCATACAACTCTGAAGTTGATGCTTGATAAATTCTTGTTTTGTTCGTTAAATTACAGATGCGTACAGCTTCTAATAACTTTAATGTACCAATACCATCTGTCTCTGCTGTATATTCTGGCATATCGAACGATACTTTTACATGAGATTGTGCTGCTAAATTATAAATCTCATCTGGTTGAATTTCTTGAACCAATCGAATAAGATTAGTAGCATCTGTCATATCTCCATAATGCAATTTAATATTCTGCTTCTTATGCAAATCTTTTAATAATGTATCTATATACAAATGCTCTATACGTTCTGTATTAAACGTAGAACTCCTTCTAATAATACCATGTACTTCGTAACCTTTATCCAGCAACAATTCTGCTAAATATGATCCATCTTGACCGTTTATCCCTGTTACTAATGCTATTTTCATTATTCCTTGTTTTGGTTGATAAAATCACTTATTTCTGATGTAAAAATCTCTGCTCCAAGCTTATTTAAATGAGATTCATCTCTAAAATATTTTTTCTCCTTATACCTATTATCTAGCGTATCATACACTATAATTTTAGTTTGGTCATTAACTAGTTTTAAAAATCGATTATAAAAAGAATTACTAAAACTATAATAATTAGGAGGAAAAGCATAATATAATTCAATAT
The DNA here is from genome assembly GCF_947500325.1 of uncultured Lacinutrix sp. GTDB lineage: Bacteria > Bacteroidota > Bacteroidia > Flavobacteriales > Flavobacteriaceae > Lacinutrix. Next base: position 103,023 of record NZ_CANMRQ010000007.1, on the reverse strand, counting down.
CATTAACTTTACATAAATGTTGTATTTTTCTAAATGCTTCTAACTTTTCTTGATTTTCATTACTACTATCGTACTCTATAATCTCTTTATTATATTTTAAATTAGGTTTTGTTTCTACAGGAAGTAATTGACTTCCATGTAAACTTGTTTTCTCTAAAACAGATGCTTTTTTAGGTTGTAATTTAAAATCGCTAATACTGATTCTTCCTATACAGAATATTTTAGACAAAATATTTTTTTCGCCTTTATTGATTAGTTCGTCGTGTATATATGTATATTTCTTTAGAGGTAAAAGTTTATCTATTCTATAGTATAAATTTCCAATCGGTTCAAATTCAGGTACACCATCAATAACTAAAATAAGTTTTTTAGGTGCCTTATTATACTTTAAAAGCGTTTTTAAAACAAACTCTTGAAATTGTATGTTTGAAGCGATATAAGATAAATTATATGTTTTTAATTTTGTTTCATGTTCTAATTTCTCGGCAGAAATACTACGCGCTCCTCTAGAAGAGCCAATAATAATTATGTCTTTATTTATTTTCCCTTCAAGAACATACTCTAAACGCTTATCATGTTCTCTATTTGGAGCTCTATCTATGAAAAAGTAAAAAGCTTTATCTATTATAAAAAAAATAGTAGCAAAAAGAATGATTTGTAATAAAAAATGTCTCATTTAAAATTGAAAGTATATAAATTCTTGTTCTTCTCCACTAAGCATCCAAATACAAATGATAAGGATTATATAAAACCCCCATTTTATAATCTTTCCTTTTTTTAATAACAATGTTTCTAAAGCATGTTTATTTTTTCTTCCCAACCATTCAATGCACATGAATAAAAATAAAAATACAATAAGGTAAGTTGGCCTTACTATAGGTATTTCAAGGAATGTGGATGAAAATATATTTCTTATATAACTTATTGCATGTGTTATAGATTCTGCCCTAAAAAATATCCATGCAAAAACAGTTATACTAAATGTCACTAACATTGCAATACAGTCTTTTAAAGAAGGTAGTAATTTATTAACTGCAACAATTTCTATATTATTCCTATTGTTTTTGGTTAGTAATAATGGCATAAAATACAAGGCATTTAAAAGTCCCCAAACAATAAAAGTCCAGTTTGCGCCATGCCAAAACCCGCTTACAATAAAAATAATAAATGTGTTTCTTATTTTCATTAAAATTCCTCCACGGCTACCTCCTAAAGGAATATATAAATAATCTCTAAACCAAGTAGATAAGGAAATATGCCAACGTCTCCAAAACTCGGCTATATCTCTTGAGAAATATGGAAAAGCAAAATTTTGTTTTAAATCAAATCCAAATAATCTAGAGGTACCAATAGCTATGTCTGAATATCCTGAAAAATCTCCATAAATTTGAAATGTAAAGAAAATAGCTCCCATCACTAATGTACTCCCAGAGTAATCGCTAGAGTTATTGAATATAAGATTAGCATAAATAGCACATTGATCTGCAATTACAACTTTTTTAAATAAACCCCAAAGTATTTGTCTACAACCATCTATTGCTTTAGAATAGTGAAACGTTCTTGTTTTATAAAATTGCGGCAGTAGATTTGTTGCCCGTTCAATTGGACCTGCTACCAATTGTGGAAAGAAACTTACAAAAGCTAAAAATGATACAAAATCTTGAGTTGGTTCTAACTTACGTTTGTAAACATCTATAGTATAACTTAATGTTTGAAATGTATAAAAACTTATGCCTACTGGCAGAATAATATCTAAAGTATTAGGTTGAATTTTACTTCCAAAAAATGAAAACGCTTCAACAAAATTATCTACAAAGAAATTATAATATTTAAAAAAGCCTAAAAAGCCTAAATTTACAAGGATACTTATCCATAACAAGCCTTTTCGTTTAGATTGCCTTCCTTCCTTATTTAACTCAATACCAATAAGATAATCTACTATAGAACTAAAAATAATTAAAGATAAAAACCGCCAATCCCACCAACCGTAAAAAACATAACTCGCGGCAACAAGTAATGCATTTTGTAATTTTAAATGTCGTTGCGTAACAAACCAGTATAGTATAAATACTACAGGAAGAAAAACCGCGAAATCTAGGGAGTTAAAAAACATAATCTAGTACTTTAAAGATTTTATTGTCTCCTTTTTGACAATAGTTGATGACTTAACAGGTTTTCTATAATTTAGTATATATGGTAATTTAAAAAGTGTTGTAAAAAACACACTAATAAATGACTTAAAATATTTCCAATCGCTTATAGCATATTTTTTAAAATTATGAAATAATAGTTTTGCAATTTTAAATAGAGGCTTAGGGTAATATACTAGATATAGTCGAATAGAATTCTTTAATTGCCTTTCAAACCTAAAATAATTACGTCCTTGTTTTTTTCTTTTTTCTACATCCACTCTATGATTTACTTTAATATCATAACTATACAAAATATCGTATCCTAGATCTAAAACTTCAATCGCTACTGCTGGTTCTTCTCCATATATATCTATCCATACAGGAAAGCCGTTTGTAGCGTTATAAACTTCTTTAGCTATAGCAAAACCACAACCTACAAAATCATTCGAAAAGTAATTCTCTCCTGATATAGATTGTTTTAAAGCCTCTTTATCTGACGAAAACAAACCTCTTACTTCTTGAAAAGCAATAACTCCTAATTTTGAGTTTTCTTTAAAAGTAGTTTCTACAGTTTCTATAAAATTTTCACTTATAGGATGCGCATCATCATCTAAACCAATAAAAATAGCTCCTTTTGCTTTTTTATACAATGTGTTACGAGCAGGAGACGCACTTACACTTTGTTTTGAGACTGTCCAATGTACCCAACTAAAATCTGAAATAATAGCTTCTGTTGCTTTACAACCGTCAATAAACACCAATACTTCATGCAATGATGTATTAATTAATAACTTGAGTTTACTCAGCGTCAACCTCAAGTCATCTGGTCTATTTTTAGTTACAATTAAAAACGAAATTTTCATTAGTAGTTAGTGTTTTTGAACGTTTTTATATAACTCTTTAATTTTAGGTTGCAATGTAATACGATTATAATAGTTTTCTATAAAATTAATATTGAAATCTTGAGCCTTTACTCTTAATTCTTTATTATTAATTGCGGTTGTAATACAACTAGCAATCTCTTTTTCATCTAAAGGGTTTGTAATAAGCAAACCATTTTTATTATGTGTAATAACTTCTTCGGTAACTTTCCCTGGATTAGACTGAATAGGAAATGCTCCCATACTCATGGCTTCAAGAAGTGCATTAGGCATACCATCTGATAGACTATTTGCAATATGAACACAACTATTACCCATTAATTCTAAAAGTTTAGCATTAGGAATAAATTCATATCTAGAATGCATTTTTATTGACAAGCTAGATAAAATCTTAGAGTTTTTAATTTGACTTTCTAAAATAGTATCTGCACTATAAATAATAATCTCTTTATCTTTTAAAAGTGCTTTTGAAACTAACTCTAAAGCTTTTAATATAACTGAGGCTTTACCAACACCATCTTCATAGCCTTTTATTAAAATAATAGTTCTTTTACTATGACTCTCTATTTTTGAATTGTCAATTGTAATGCCTCCATTACCAGGAAACACTCCTAAATACTCATTTACATAACCATTATTTTTAGCTATTATATAGTCACGTTTACAATCTGTAATTAAATAATTAGTGCGATTAAAAAAGGTTTTAACGTCTTGTTTAGATAGTCCTTTTTCTTCAAAGTAAAATAGATCACTTCCCCAAGAAGAATATATAAATGGCACTTTGTTGTCTTGCATAACAGACAATATTGGCAAACCTGTTAATTGCATCTCAAAACAATGTACTATATCTGGTTTAATATCATCAAGCACTTTTTTAAAGACCACATCAATTGGCTGTTCATTTATTTTTTGGATACTTTCATACAATTTGGGCACACCTTTTTTTAAGCGAGAACGCATTGGAAAATCCCATTTTAATTTCCAGCCTTTTAATTGAGTTACCCAATCTATTTTATTTGACTTTGGACCGCCATCTGTTACATCAAACCAAAAGACCTCATATCCAGAATCTTTCAACTGGTTTACCCATTGAAAAAAATGATGATTTGGTATAGCAACCATTACTATTTTCATATTACAATTTAAAAAGCGGTTTAAATTTCGTATCTCCTTTTTTAACTACTTTAAAAACGGCATAAAAAAAATGAATACGAAAACATTTCATTTTCAAATTAAAACTATAACATAATTCCTGTTCTTTTATAAAATTTAAACATGTACTAGCTGCTTTAAAATTACGCTCGGCTAATGCTTGTCTAAAAAAACCCAATGTCATTTTTAAAACTGCTAATTTTATTGTTTCTGTGTTTGATAGTTTTAATACTGTTTTTTTTGCTTCAATATAAGACGCTAAACCATATTCTACATTGGTATAAAACGAATTAGTAGATGAAGAAGAGCCTATACGATAGTATATTAAATCGTTATTTACAACGGCTATACTTTTTTCTTCTGAAAGTGCTCTTGCATACAGTTCATGGTCTTCAAGAATATGTAAATCTTCGCGAATTGGCATATAGTGTTGTAATGCTTGCTTCTTCCACAACGGAGCTACCATCATCATAGGAAACTCACCAGTTACAAAGGCTTCAAAACTATTATCAGGCATAGCAATATCAGGTGATGACTCATAAAAATCAAATCCTTTAAAATCACCTGAAAAGTCTTTCAACTTACAAACTACTAAATCATTGTTTTTAATGTTGTTCTTTTTAAGTTGTAAATGCTCTGGATGCATGATATCATCACTATCAAAAAACTGAATATAATCTCCTTTAACTATTTTAAAAGCATAGTTTCTACATGCACTTGGTCCTTTAGTTATTTCTACTGGTCGCTGATGTAATTGAAACCGCAAATCGCCTTCTATTAACTGTTTTGTATAGCTTACTGTATTATCAGTACTACCATCATCTACAATTATACATTCCCAGTTAGTATAGGTTTGTGCTTTAATAGATTGGATTGTTTCCTTTATTAAAGTTTCGCGATTGTATATGGGAATAATAATAGAAATCATTAGTAGCTTTTATGCAATATAGATTTAATTAATAATTTTGCTTCATCTACACTATTTAAACGATATTCTAATTTTCGTTTTAATTTAACATAATCAAAGTATAGTTTTAAATTATATGTTTTTGCACCTAAAAAACATTGTCTTACAGCAGCTTTTTCATATTCTTTTAATAATACACGTACTTCACGTTTATCTATAAAATTAGAAAGAGAACTATTAACAGCATCTCTTAAACCTAGAAACTGAAAAACATCTTCTGGCTTTACTTTATTAGTATAAGAGAACAAGTTTATATAGGCTTCTTTCTGTAATTCACTTAATGGTACGTTAAAGTATGATAGCATTTTAAAACGCGACTCACTTGCTTTTGTTCTTTGCTTTTCTTTTTTTGTTATTGATACTTGTCCTTCGTGAACGCGATATAAAAATAGCAGTTCTTGAATATTATAAAACTCTCCAAATTCTAGCAATCTTACCCAAAGATCATAATCCTCGGCAGGTTCTTTAGATACATCGTAATTTATATTATGTTCTTTTAAAGTAGACGCTCTTAACATAGCTGTTGGATGGCCAATTGCTGAGTCTTTTAACATCGCTAATGTAATCTCTTGATGAGATTCTGGGTTATAAATAACTTGGTCTGAATCTATAATTTGAAAAATAGAACCACAAACTACCAATTTTGGGTTCGTTTCAAATATAGCTACTTGTTTTTCAAATCTTGTAGGTAAGCTTATATCATCACCATCCATTCTGGCTATATATTTACCTTTTGCTATGGTTAAGCCATAATTTAAACTATTAGTATAACCTGAATTCTTAGGCTTCTCAATAAGTTTTATTCTATTATCATTAAAAGATTTTAAAATCTCAATTGTTTTATCTGTACTACAATCATCTATAATAATGCACTCAAAATTAGAATACGTCTGATCTAAAATACTTTGTACAGCTTCTTTTACATATAATTCGCAATTATATGTAGGTATTAAGACTGTTATAAGTGGTTGATTAGCCATAGTTATATCTTTATCCAGCTTTTAGGCACAACATCTGTATAATCGTATTGATCACCATTAAACCATTGCTCTGGAGCAATTACTATTTTATCTAGGTTTGTATTTAACCAAGCAGACCACCAACTAAAGCTACTATTAGCAACAATATTATGTTGGCAATGCGACATTAATTTTAAATCTTCAAAACCAGTTGAAGCATCATTAAAATCTACAAAAACAGCTTTATAATTTGTTTTGAAATTATTTCTAACCCATTCTATATCATCTGAAAACAAGTAATAAGTAGGTTGCTCTATTTTATCTTCAATACATTGCATTGCCGCTTTATAATAGTCCTCTTTTGAAGTATTATGTACATCGTGTTGCAAAAAATCGCCTCGTCTAATATGAATTGAAACGGCATTCGTTTTACTTATATCATTAAGTAATGCCTTTGTTTCTTTTTTTAATTTAGATGTAATTTTAAAATCTTCTAAAAGCGTCGTTCTATGATTTAAAAAATAGTCTTCAGATTGAAAATAACCATCTAAAAAAGTGTCTTTTGTTTTTATTTTGGACAATTCAGGGTTAAACCTAAACGATGCTTCTTTATAATTAGTAACTAAATTTAGTTTGTTTTTAACCTTTCTATACCACTTACCTTTTTGTTTATATTCTTTTTCTTTAATATTAAAATGATGTAATCCATAGGCATGTAAATCATAATTTTTAAATGCACTAGTATCTATGTACAGCTTTTGCTTTTTCTCCAAAGCTAATGCTTTAGCTGCTGCATACTGAAACATCTGATTTCCTAATCCTCCTATTAATTTTACAACTATCACTATTATTATTTTAAAGTCCAATTTTCCCAAACAAACTCATATTGATATGTTAGTTTGTGAGTTTTTGCTAGTTCTTTTTGAATACTTTGCATTCTTTCTTTTGCATTGGGAATTATAAAATCATGAAACTGAATTTGGATATCTGTAAAGTACGTTAGCATACTATTTTCAATTAAAGACTCTAAAACGTCGTATTCTCCACCTTCTATATTTATTTTTATTAAATCTATATGCTGAATTGCATTAGCTTTAATAAAATTCACAATAGATTTAAGTTTAATTGTCTCTGTGTCTTTCGATTTTATATATACTGAAGACGAATTATCTGTCAAACTTATTTGCATTTGATGATCTTCTCCTGCCAATCCGTATTGAAATGGTTTTACTTTACTGTTATTTACAAACTTGTTTTTTATAATATTATAAAAAGAAAGGATAGGCTCAAAAACATAAATAGTAGATTCATATGTATTATATATATCTGTAGCAAATTCACCTTTATAGCCACCTAAATCAAAAACTACTGAGTCTTTATCTAACGGATAATTTAAACGCAATGTATTATCTCCATCTGCTTCAAACCATGGTATACAACGTTGGTACTGTATATTATCCTGCTCAATCTTTAATCTTTCGTTTTTAGACTTTAGATTAAATTTAATTCTCTTAATAATTTTCTTAATTAACACTTTCATTCTTTACAGTGTGATCTAGATCTATAATTCTTTAATTTTTTACGAATCTGGTTTTTATATATGTTCTAATTGGTGTTTCAAAATACTTAAAACTTATTGCAGACATTACAATTAAGACTACTATTCTAATTAGGAACAAAATCAAATCATCTTCTCCTTTTATAAGTCCTAAATAATTTTTCATTCTAAAATCTGATAAAAACAACCATACTGGAAATTGTAGAATGTAAATACCAAAACTTATTTCACCTAAAAACACAAATTGTTTATTTGATAGAAAGTTAACAAATTTAGATTTGGACAGAGATAAAAGTACAATTATTGGTGTAAAAACCAACGCCAGTAAACCGTTATGGTATATTAAACCGTTATTAAATTTTAATAATAATAAAAACGCAATTATAAAGACAAAAATCGCTTTTAAATAATTCCCTTTATAGGTTTTATAATTTTTCATGAACCATAATCCTGCCAAGTTCCCTATTAAAAATTCGTTTAAATGAAGTAATGGATGATATAATGCCGTCTTTACTGTTAAATTAGGCACCATTACTATCTCACTAATTATTAAATAGAATATAACTTGACTTACTAGCCAAAACGCAATAAGACTAATAGCTAACTTTTTAGTCTCTATACTTTTATAAATTTTATTGAATAAAAAAGGGAACATTATATAAAAAATTAGTTCTACAGATAGAGACCAACCTGGCGGATTTACAGTTAATGCTTTTAAGGGCATCCAAGTTTGTAGCATTGTTATATTTAATAATAACTCTTGGTAGTCTTCAATTCTAAAACGGTTTATTACTAAAACCATAATAATAGCCAACAAATAAAGTGGATATATTCTCGCTAATCTATTTTTAATAAACTGAAAAAAACCTACAGATTTCTTATTGTAGTATGCAATAATCATTACAAAACCAGATAAGATAAAGAAGTAACTTACTCCAAAATTAGCTTGTTCGAAAATAAAGGACACATACTCATTATTAAATAAAAAAATATTTTGTCCATAATGAAATATAACAATCGATATTGCTGCTAAAAACCTAGTAAAAGTAAGCTGTTCTAATCTCAAAATTATAAAAAATCACTATTAGTAAAATTGTGCAATTGTTCTTTATTAAGTCCTTTACGTTTGTATGCAAAACGTTTAAATGATTTTATATAAAATAACTTTTTAAATATTTTTTCGGATATAAAATAACTAATTGAACTGGATGATAATTTTGGTATTATATCGTAATCATTATACTCTTTTTTAGAGTCTTCTAATGTTTTAAAAGTCTCTTCGGCCCAATCTTCTAATTTGTTCCCTAAGTGATAGGCATAATTATTATACGTTGCTAAACGGTAGCCACCAACTTTTAATACAGGCTCATCCAGATATAAAAACTCACTATTGCCTCCTAATTTGTATAATGAATCTTCTTTGGGTAATTGTTTAAAAACTTCATTTTTATAGGTTCCAACAAAATGTGAATTTCCTACATAAGCAATAATATTACTTTTAGACTTTAGCGTTAAAGCAACATCTTTCATCTTATTAGATAAATTTGGCCATCCTACACTTTTCGCAAAACGCTCTAGTGCTTCTGGGTTTTTTACTGGTCTAAATTTTAATGTATTAGAGAAAAAATAACGCAGCCAAATATTAGATGTTAAACGCAATTGGGTTCTATACATTGGCACAGGACTTACCATACCTGCTTTTGGAAAGGCATTAAACACATCTACTATTGCTTGTTCCCAATTATTTAGAAATAATACATCTGCATCTGTAATAGTTATTAAGCGTTCTTTACTATGCCTTAAACATTTAAGAATACTATTAATTTTACCAATTTTAGATGTTGTAATAATGAGTTCGTCTATAGCATTAGTATTACAAAATGATGCGATTTTTGTATTAATTGCATCACTACTACCATTACTAATTATAGATATTTTTACTGGAGAGTTACTTGTTTTTAATATAGAGCTTACGCAAATTTCAAAAACCTTATAGGCATCTTTATAATAGCCTTCTTCATTAGGTATATAAACAGGAATAATAACCCTGTGTGAAGATTTACTAACCTCAACAAGTTTATCTCTAACTATATTTTCACCATTTCTCATATGCGACTATACTATATATCTATTTAAATACCCTAGTCCTAAATTAGAGCAGTTTTTAGCTAAAAACAACTTCATTTTAATTAACTTTCTACTTCCCCATTTTTTATGAAAAGCAATTAAACCATTAATCATTTTTTCATTACTTAAAACCCAAGTCCATTGCTCTTCAATAATATATTTAGGCGTATTTTCAGGAAGTTTAAAATTAGTTTCAACAACGTCTTTTAATGTGCTCTGTGCTTCTAAATGTTCCACATAAGCTTTTGTAACTAGTGCGTGTTTAATATTATATTTTTGTAGTTGCATCGCATAATCGTTATCGGCATAATAAAAATCAAATCGTTCATCTAATTCTTTTATTATTTTATAGACGTCTTTATGCATCACTATACACCAACCTGTTATATGTTTCTGTATTTCGAAACCTAAGATATGTGATTCTGTATTTATTTTCGCTTTTGGTAATTTATTTGAACGTGCATCGTATGGAGAAAAAGACTTAATATTTTTGTTATTATTAATAACTTTAAAAAATTCTACCAAACAGTTTTTATCAAAAACTACATCATTATTACTAAAAATAAAATAGTCTCCTTTTGCAGCTCTTAAACCTATATTGGCAAACTTGTGAAAATTAAAAACGGTATTAGGCTTTAAAACTTTAACGTCTTCATTGTATGTATAATCTGCTTCATTACTACTTTCAACAAGAATAATTTCAAATGGTTTATTAGCAAGCTTGGCACTTTTTACAAATGAATTTAGACACTCTACATTCATATTATAAATAATGCTGCTGTTTGTATTCGATAAGATTACTAATGAAACCACAATAATTAATTTAGTAACTTTTTTAACGCATTACTCATTCTATCTTCATGAGATCTAAATTTGTTTCTACCTTTTAATCCATCTATATATATATTTGGTAAATGATGAATTAAATTGTCTTCAAACTCAGATATACATATTAGTTTTTTCATTCCTCCATAATCATAAACATCTGTATTAACCTTACATTTCACACTATAAGTATTAGGATGCTTTAAAGGTTTCTGCATTACTTTCTTTAATTTATTTAGAACTTTATCCATAAATGATAATGATGGATCTTTAACTAAGTTATTAAAATTAAATCGTTCACCAATTTTATGTAATTGTGCTTTAGATAAAATAAAGGTTGCTTGGTGTGTATTAGAAAAATGTGCAAATTTTAAACCATTATACTCTTCTACAGTATTGTATTTCCAATCGTAATGATGATGGTATCCTGGATAATAGCGTCCTTTTTCGTTTTCTTCAAACTGTATTAAACCTGTAATTCTATTTTCTGGAAGAATTTTCTCGTATTCTAAATGTTTATCGATATGGCTTTCAAGAAACAAATGGTCGTTTTCACCAAAGAGAAAAACATCATAATCGTCTCTATTATCCCAAATCACTTTTCTACATGTTAATGGTAATAATTGGTAGTCTTCCAATGTTATTACATTAACTGTATCTATACCTTCTATATTTAAAGTTATATTACTTTGTACAATTACAGTAACATCGTAATGTTTAAAACTTTTTAAACCAGAAACAACCTCTGCCAAATAGTTAAGTTGCTCATCTCCATAATTTACTAATACTGCAAGTAGTTTGTTTTTATTCAAAATCATTCGTTATAATTTAAAAATGCGTAATCATCATTTTTAACTTGTTTTATAATCTCTCTTATTTGCTTCTTGTTTTTATACGTTTTCTTTAAATATTTAAAATCATTTTTAAAACTTGATTTGTTGAACGTTAAAAGTGACTTTACAAGCTTCTTAAAAGTTAGATTTAGCATTTTAGATGCATCTATATTATTATTTGGATTCATAAGCTTCACATCGCGAACATTATTTAAAACATTACTTGTCACCATTCGTTTTTTTTGCAGCCTATCATGATAAGCATACGAATTAGGATCTACTGAGACTTGCAAACCTTTATATTTACATCTATTTATATAATCGTTATCCTCAGCATAATGAAAAAAATAAGGATTAAAACCGCCAACTTTTTTTATTGTTTGCTTAGAAAGTAACCAAATAGCAGCATTTATAAAATCTACCGTATAAAGCGTTTTTAATTGTTTCTTTAAGAAGACATCAGAATATAAATTTTTACAGTTTGACGGCGCTATATAAGATTGAAAATAAATATCTAATTGCTCTCCACTTCCATCTAAATGAACTGGGCTAATAATACCTTGAGATTCATTTTTCTTCATTTTAGAAACTAAATTTTCAAGAGTCTCTTTTTGTAAATAAGCATCTTGATTTAATAAAAGAAAATACTCTGCTCCTAAAACCAATCCTTTTTCAATCCCAATATTATTTGCTTTACCAAAACCAAAATTTTCTTCATTTTCAATTAAAACAACATCTTTAAAATTATTTTTTATAATTGACAAAGTACCATCTGTAGATTTATTATCCACAACTATAATATGAGACTTGATTGTAGAATCGATAACGGAATTTAGACATTTTCTAATCCATTGTTCTCCATTGTAAGTCACTATTATTACTGCTGTATAACTCATCTTTCACCTTAACAGTTTAGCCTTTTTTAAAAGCTTGATTAATTGTTTTTTTTGTTTCTCTCCTATTGAAGCTTTTAGTTTCCATTTTAAAAGATCTAAACTAAAACCTGATGCTTTAGATAGTTCAACATCCAACTTTTCTAATATTAAATTAAATCTTTTTTCTATTAAAACTTTGTCTTGGTAATCTTCTGGTTTTATACTTAAAAACTCATCTATGAAATATTTAGCAATTTTTAATTTACCAAATGCAAATTTCAAAGTTTTCCCCATTGAATAAGCATCACTAAAACCGTTTCCTATATATTTAAAATTAGATCCCAACCTTAAAGGTGTGATTGATTCTTTATTGTCATTAATATTTTCTGCCCAACCAAAATCAATTAAAAACATTTTATATGTCCCATCTCTCTTGTTTAAAATAATATTATTAGGCTTTATATCTCGATGCTTTGTATTAGACTTTAATAGAGAAACTAAAATTAAAGTAGAATCTTTAATTAGATTTAAAACATTTTTATTATTCCAATAAGATATAGGTATTTCTGTTATTTTATCAAATCCAAGTCCTTCAATTTTTTCTATTTCAACTTTATCATACTCACCAAAATTATTAAATGAATACGTTTTAGGAAAAAAATTATAATCCCTTAGTTTATTTAAGAACAAATACTCATTCTCAGCTATGGGTTTAGCTGCTATCTTTAATATTTTATTATTACTCTCATATACTTCCGATAAAAAACTACGATCTATAGTTCTGGAAGAAGATGAAGAGATTAATTTCTCATTATCTTTAAGATTAATATTATTTACCTCAACATTACTTTTATTAAAAGTAACACTCAAATCTTTAGGTAAAGAGAAGTTATATAACTTTTCTTTCATAAAATCTGACAATAAACCTATTGCATCAGTAACTTTCGTTTTTGAGTTAAAGGGAATAAATATTTTTTCTGCATATTCTGATAATATATCTCTATAATCTATAGACACTTCTTTTTTGTGTATATATGCATGGTATAAAAGACTATAAAAATGATTTATTTTATTTGGTTTATAAAAACCTTTCTCAGAAAACACTTTATTATTAAGAATATCTAATTGCCATTTTTTATCATAATAATTATCTCCTAAATATCTAAAATCAAATGGAACTTTTTCTCCTTTAATATCTATATAATGATAAACTCTATGTTCTTTTTCAGGAAACACATCTAATGCACCAGTAATATACTTTGCATAATTATAATCTTCTACTAAAAGGTCTATATCTCCATGACCATCTATATGATAATCATTGGGCAAACATTCAAAATTCCTTAATACTACATACTCAAGACTGTTATTAAGAACAAAAAACAATTCATTAATTGAACTCCAAAAAGGAACTCCCAAAATGTTATTACTTCTATTTATTATATTAGGTGAAGATTCGTATTTATTTCTATAATTATCTAATGTAGTATCTAATAATAAAACTAGATCCTTATTAGACTCAAAATAATTATCAGATGCATGGATTTTATGTCCTCCACCAGTTAACAATCTATAATCTCTTTTTTTATCAAATACGTTTACATTTACATTATTAACTCCATTAGATGTTTTTCTATTTTCAAATTTCGGATTTAAATCTTCAAATATTATTAATGTAAAATCACCTGAGCCACAATGCTCTATTTTATTTTTAATTATATAATTGTATTCGGCTTCATTTTTATCTTTTTGCGAATGAGAATAAAATCGTTTTAAATTTTCATAAAACAGATCATCCTTCCATGAGAAGTTAAAAATATTTAATATTTGAAAAGAGTCTCCAATATCTTTAAGAATATGATCTACATGTGAATTCCCTTTAGACCAGATTATTAGTGTATGAATTAGAGGTGTTTCCATATTAATTTGAAAAAATCCATTGATTTTTCTTTAAGACCAAAGGAATATCTGATGTAACCAATCTTCCAGAATTAAAATAATCTGTTGGTTCAATTATTATTTCAGAAACTTTTACAATATGATCTAGTAATTTATCTAAAGATCTAATCGATATATTTATATAATATTCTCCAGGTTTAATTTCTAAACCATTTGGTAATAGACATTCTAATGTATTCTCTCCTTTTTCTATATTAAAATAAGTAGATGTGTTTTTAGAATCAAAAGCAAAAATTCGTGTTTCATTTTGATCAAAAACAGTAATTCTAGTTGTTATTTTTATATCTACTTTACTCTCTACTTTTATTTGAAATTTAGTGGATTCATCAATTAAGATTCTTTCCGTAATTTCATTTCTTTGATTTAAAATATTAAAATCAGTAAAACTAACTTCTTTACCTGCTCTATCTCTATTAGAAAACCCAAATTTATTTATATCTGTAGATACTTGTTTTCTATAGTATGAGATTGTGTCTTCTACATTTCCTTCAAAAGCAATAGAACCATTTACTAATAATATTCCTCTGGTACATAATTTTTCTACTGAAGCCATATTATGACTCACAAACAAAACTGTTCTACCTTCTCCACTACTAATATCCTGCATTTTTCCAATCGCCTTCTTTTGAAACTCTGCATCACCTACAGCCAATACTTCATCAACGACTAAAATTTCTGGTTCTAAAAACGCAGCAACTGCAAATGCTAAACGCACTTTCATACCAGAACTGTATCGTTTTACTGGTGTATCTATATAACGTTCACAACCAGAGAACTCAATTATCTCACTAATTTTAGTTTTGATTTCTTTTTTGGTCATTCCTAAAATGGCACCATTTAAATACACATTTTCTCGTCCAGTCATTTCTCCATGAAATCCAGTACCCACTTCTAATAAAGAAGCGATACGGCCTTTGGTTTTAATTTCTCCAGTAGTTGGACCTGTAACTTTAGATAAAATTTTTAATAGTGTAGATTTACCTGCTCCATTTTTTCCTATAATGCCTAATACTTCGCCACGTTTAACTTCAAAATTAATATCTTTTAATGCCCAAACATATTGAGAGTTTCCTTTTGAACTACGATCGTTAGTTTCTCCTACTTTTAAATAAGGATCTCCTTTTCCTCGTATTTGCGACCACCATCTGTTTAAATCGTGACTAATGGTTCCTGTTCCTACCAATCCCAAACGGTATTGTTTAGAAATGTTTTCTGCTTTTAAGATAATGTCTTGCTCTTTCATACTAAACGGTATCTATAAAAGTTTTTTCTGTTTTATTAAATATAATCAGCCCTACTAAAAAAAACACAATACTAACACTACCAGCATATAAAAATTTAGAAAGAGAAAATTCACCAATTCCTAAAGTCATATATCTAAATAGCTCTATAATTGTGGTCATTGGGTTATATTCTACTAACCATGCGTATTCTGGCACTTTTTCTTTAAAATAAGACAAAGGATACATTACTGCAGAACCATACATTAATAACTGCACACCAAAACCTACTAGAAAACTAAGATCTCTATACTTTGTAGTCATAGAAGAAATTGTCATCCCAAAACCTAAACCAAATAAACCCATAAAAGCAATGAGAATTGGGAGGTATAAAATAGCAATTTGAGGCACAGCATTAGACGCTTTGTCTGTAAAAAAAACAAAGTAAATGTAAAAGCATATAAATACTAATAATTGAATTCCAAACTTTAAAAGATTTGAAAACACAACTGATAATGGTGTAATTACTCTTGGAAAATAAACTTTTCCAAAAATTCCTTGATTTGCAGTAAAGGTATTACTGGTACCAGTTAAACAGGCACTAAAATAGTTCCAAGATGTTATACCAGCTAGATTAAATAAAAATGCAGGAATACCTTCTCCTGTTGGTATTGCTGCTAGATTATTAAAAATAAGCGTAAATATAACACTAGTAAATAAAGGTTGTATAAAATACCATAAAGGGCCTAATATGGTCTGTTTGTATTGCGTAATAACATCTCGCTTTACAAATAAAAACAGTAGGTCACGATAACGCCATATTTCTTTAAAATTTAGGTCTATTGCCTTCTTTTTAGGAGAAATAGTATATAACCAGTCTTGTGATGTTTTAGCTTTACTCAACAGTGTGTGTTTTAAAATAATTCCACGTTTTTACTAATCCTTCTTTTGTATTGTATTGCGGTTCGTAACCTAATAAGTTCTTAGCTTTAGTTATATCTGCTAGAGAATCTCTAACATCTCCCAAACGACTTGGCCCATGATTCGCTTTTATATTTTTCCCTGCAGAAGCATTAAGCATATTCCATAATTGATTAACACTAATACGATCGTTACAAGCTACATTAAACACTTCATTTTGTGCTTCTGAAGATGCAAAGAAACCACGAATATTAGCTTGAACAGCATTATCTACATAGGTAAAATCTCTTGTTTGCTCACCATCTCCATTTATTTTTGCTGGCTTGTTATCTATAATAGCTTGCATAAATAAAGGAATTACTGCTGCATAAGCTCCATTAGGACTTTGCTTTGGCCCAAAAACATTAAAATAACGCAAACCAATAACATCTGTGCCATAGGTTTTACCAAAAACATCTGCATATAACTCATTTACATACTTAGTAACCGCATAAGGAGATAAAGGCTTCCCTATTTCATCTTCAATTTTTGGCAAACTTTTACTATCTCCATAAGTAGAACTAGATGCTGCATATACCATACGTTTAACAGTATTACTTTCTTTTAAAGCAATAAGCATATTTAAAAACCCTGATACATTTACGGCATTAGAAGTTGCAGGATCATTAATTGATCTTGGTACCGATCCTAATGCAGCTTGATGACTAACATAATCTATGCCTTCCATAGCTAACCTACAAGTTTCTATATCTCGAATATCTCCTTTTATAAACTCAAAATTAGGCAAGTTCATAAAAGCGTCTATGTTTGCCATATATCCATTAGATAAATCATCTAATACACGTACTTTTTTTGCGTTATGCTTTAATAAATAGTCTACAATATTAGACCCAATAAACCCAGCGCCTCCGGTAACTAAAAATTGTAATTTTGATAAATCTTCTTTATGATAAATACTACTCACTAAATTTATTTTTTCTTTTTAAACAACGATGTTAAACGACTAAATACTCCTTTTTTTCTTTCTTCATTTTCATGGTAACCATTACCGTATGTACCATAACCATAACCGTAACCGTAGCCATAACCGTAGCCATAACCATATTTACCCTTCTGATTATAAAAGTTGTAAATAAAACTTAAGTTTTTTATTTCTCCGCGTTTATATTTATCGTTAATAAGCGTTAACATCCCTTTTTTAGTATAATCTTGTCTTACCACATATAATGAAGCATCAACATACTCTACTAGTTCTAAAGCATCAGATACTAGACCTATTGGTGGTGTATCTAAAATAATATAATCGTACTTTTCTTTTAACTGAGCTATAAAACTATCCATCTGTTCTCCAATCAATAATTCTGATGGATTTGGAGGTATTGGTCCTGATAATATTAAATCTAAGTTTTCAATTTGGGTTTCTTGAACAATCTCATCTACAGATTTTTGCCCTATCAAATAATTTACAGCTCCTAAATCGTTTTTAACTTCAAAATCATCAAATATTTTAGGCTTTCTTAAATCTAATCCTACAAGCACCGTTTTCTTACCACTTAAGGCAAATACAGTAGCTATATTTATGGAACAAAATGTTTTTCCTTCTCCACTAACAGATGAAGTAACCATTACAGTCTTTGTACCTTCTGCGCCATGTTTTTTATAAATATATTGTAAACTCGCTCTAATCGCTCTAAAAGCTTCTGCAACTGTAGACTTTGGTTTTAGATGTACTGCTAAATTATTTTTGGTATTGTTCTTTCCAACAACACCTAACAGAGGTATTTTCGATAATTTCTCAAGACTTTGAGGGTTATGTAATTTATTATCAAAAAAGGTTACCAAAAAGGCAACTAATAACGGAATTATAAAACCACCTAAAAAAGCAAATATGTAACGTGCACTTAATTTTAAATCTATTGGTATAGCACCTGTATCTTTAGCTGTGTCTATTACTAAAATATCACTTACGTTAGCCGATTTTAATATATCTGCTTCACTTCTCTTAGCTAAAAATAAATTATAGGTTTCCTCACTTAAACTATATTGCCTTTGTATTGTTAGTAACTCTTGTTGGTCTTTCGGCAGTTTTCTTATTTTACTATTACTTTGCCCTATTCTTCCATTTACAAGGTTTAATTCTCTACGTAATCCTCCAGTAGCAGAACTAATGTTTTCTAATAATACCGACTTTAAACCATCAATTTGATTATTTAAATCTGTAAAAATTGAGGCATCACTTCTTACTGTAGATTCATACTTAGACTTTTGAACGGATAGTGCATTTATTTTCGAAATATTATTTAAAATATTACTATCATCTATACCTGCAATTGAAGGTGCTGGTAATTTGGTAAACGTATTACTAGTTTCTAAATAGTTTTTTAAACTCTTATAATAGGCTAGTTTTCTATTTATACCATCTCGTTCTTCTTCAAATTCAGATAATTTTGCATTTATTTGAAGGCTTTCTTCATTTAAATTAAAAATTTTATTTTTCTCTCTGTAGCGATTTAATGAATCTGCTCTAGAAGTCAGTTTTTCTTTTTCTAATGCCAATTGCTTATCAATAAATGCAATGGTATTAGTAACAAATTGGTTTTTTCTATCTAATTCATCTTTACGTAATACTTCTACTGTTTTATTTAAATAATCTACAATCTTATAAGTATTAAAATCACTCATACTTAAATTAAGTATAGAAGAACTCGTTGGGTTATTAATACGTAATTTCCCTTTGTATTGAGCTACAACGGCATCAAAGTCACTAAACTGAATAAAATATTCATCATTAGGTAGTATTTTACGTTTAGGTCGAGGAAATAAAATCCCTTTTACAAATGGCAAATCAATAGTATCACCTAATTTATACTTATACTTTTTCTCTCCAATTGTAACCGCAATAGCTTCTCTTTCTTTTGTATCAAAGTTTTGAGTTCTTAATGTATTGAGCTCAAAATTTGTTTGTAGCTCAAAATTATTTTCATCAAGAAAAGTAATTTTAAAAGGCACATTTAAGGCTTGAAAAGTATTAGGAGTTAATTCTACTACAAATGGAGCTGCTTTATATATATCATCTTTTCTAAAACGAGCTTGTTTTAAGTAATGAATATAGAATTGTAAGCTATCAACCACTTTTTCATGATTAGATCTAGACTTTAAAGTCGTCATGATAGTTTGTACTTTTCCAGAAACGCCTCCCCAATTAAAAGTTAAGCTTGTATTAGAAGTAAACAAAGGGTTTTTATCATCTTCTATAGAAATTTGAGTCCCTAATCTATAAGACTGTTGTTTTCTAATATTTTGTTGATAAACAATAAAAATACCGAGACCAATACATAAAACAAACCACTTCCAATAACTTAAAGCGCGTATTAAAAATGCCTTAAGATCAAACGGAGATTGTGTTTGAGATTGCGACTCTAAAAGTTCAAATTCATCATTCATAAATAATCACTTTTATAGGTTTCTTGCTAAAAAGTAGGTTGAGACTATTACAGAGAAAATAGATGCAATAGTAGTAAATGTTTGTGTTGCTGTTTGCCCAGCACCTAAAGCTTTACGTTTTAAAGGTTTAACTAAAATCATATCATTAGGTTGAATATAATAATATGGTGATTGCATAGCTGCCATATCTGTTAAATCTATATGGTGTATTTTTTGTCCTTGCGGATATTGACGTATCACCATAACATCTGTTCTATCACCAGTATCTTTTATATCTCCTGCATTTGCCAAAGCCTCTATAATATTTACTCTATCTTGATACAGTGTTAAAACACCTGTTCCATTAACTTCTCCAGAGACTGTATATCTCAATCCTGCTAATTTTACAGTTACAAAAATTTGAGAAATATCTTTTAAATAATTCTTTAGTAATGACTGCCTTACTTTTTCAACAATCTCATCAGTGGTAAAACCTAATACATTAATATCTCCTAATATTGGAAATTTTATATTACCATGTAAATCGACAGTAAATCCACTATAATACAATCCTTCTTGACCTCCTGCACTTCCTTTTTCTGTAGGTTGAAATATCTCTACTAGCTTTGCCAATTCAGAATCGGTAGATTTTATATCTATACTTAAAATATCGTTAATCTGAACTCTGTAAGGCTTTGCTAGCTCTTTCAATAATAAAGCATTATCAGTAACAGTGCCTTTATCTTGAAGATATACTACATCTTTATTAGTAATACAAGATGTAGATAATACACTAAATACTATAGTAATAGCTACTATAAATTTATTCATTTCTAAGTACTTTGATTAGTAGCAAATATAGCTTTTCATCGTGAATAATAAAACTTTTATCGGATTTTTTGGTTTTTTATCCGTTATTTATAAAAATGATGAATAAACAAAGTTTTATAAAATTTCTAAATCTAAACCCATATCTAAATATGAAGAAGTAAATTTTTATCAGATTTTTTAGTTTTTTATACGTTATTTGTATCAAAAATAGACCTTGAATTATTTAAACGTTGAAAACATATCGAAATCCTACGGAGAGCTTACACTTTTTGAAAATATTTCGTTTAGTATCCACAAAGACCAAAAAGTAGCTTTTGTTGCAAAAAACGGTACAGGAAAAACATCTATTTTAAATATACTAGCCAAAACTGACGAACCAGATACAGGTCAAATAATTTTTAGAAAAAACATCAAGGTTTCCTTTCTTCCTCAAGAACCCTATTTAGATAGTGATTTAACAGTAGAAGCAACCATTTTTAGTAGTGACAATCCTATTCTTGAAGTGATTAGAAATTATGAAAATGCACTATTAAACCCAGAAGATACAGAAGCATACCAAAATGCATTTGAACAAATGGATATTCATAATGCATGGGATTTTGAAACACAATACAAACAAATCTTATTTAAATTAAAACTAGAGAACTTACAACAAAAGGTAAGTAGCATGTCTGGTGGGCAAAAAAAACGACTATCTCTAGCTAATGCTTTAATAAATAAACCAGATTTATTAATTCTAGACGAACCAACTAACCATTTAGATCTAGAAATGATTGAATGGCTTGAAGAGTTTTTTGCAAAAGAGCATATTACCTTATTTATGGTAACGCATGATCGTTACTTTTTAGAACGTGTTTGCAATGAAATTATAGAGCTCGACCATGGTAAATTATATAATTACAAAGGCAATTATTCATACTATCTAGAGAAAAAAGAAGCTAGAATAGAACAAGAAGCTACAGAAACAGGAAAAGCCAAACAACTTTATAAAAAAGAGCTTACTTGGATGCGTCGTCAGCCTAAAGCGCGTACAACAAAATCTAAATCTAGAATTGATGATTTTGCAGATATAAAACACCGTGCGCATCAACGTCGTAAAGATCATGAGGTACAACTAGAACTTAACATGGAACGTTTAGGCAGTAAGATATTAGAACTCAAAAAGGTATCTAAAGCCTATAAGGACAAAGTTATTTTAGATAAGTTTGACTATATGTTCCAAAAAGGCGAGCGTGCTGGTATTATTGGAAAAAATGGAACTGGAAAATCAACATTCTTAAACATATTAACACAAACAGCGCAACCCGATTCTGGTAAAATTGTAGTTGGAGAAACCGTTAAGTTCGGCTATTATACTCAAAGTGGTATTACTCCAAAACCCGAGCAAAAAGTTATAGATGTTGTTCGTGAGTTTGGGGATTATATTCCTCTAAAAAAAGGAAGGCAAATTAGTGCGCAGCAATTATTAGAACGTTTTTTATTCGATAGAAAAAAACAATACGATTTTGTAGAAAAACTAAGCGGCGGAGAACGCAAACGGTTGTATCTATGTACAGTGTTAATACAGAATCCTAATTTTTTAATTCTAGATGAACCTACAAACGATTTAGATATTGTAACCTTAAACGTACTAGAAAACTTCTTGTTAGACTTTCCAGGTTGTCTATTAGTAGTCTCTCACGATCGTTATTTTATGGATAAAATTGTAGATCACTTATTTGTATTTAGAGGTGAAGGTATTATTGAAGATTTCCCTGGAAACTATAGTGATTTTAGAATATATGATGATAGTAAACCTGTTATATCTGAAGCTACTGAGGGTAAAAAAGAAAAGAAAAACTGGAAAAAAGATAGTAATGTAAAACTCTCTTACAATGAGCAAAAAGAGTATAAAAATCTTGAAAGCAAAATCAAGTCTTTAGAATTTGATAAAACAGAACTAGAAAAAGAGTTTTTAAACCCAGACTTATCTCCAGATGAAATTAACACACTTTCAAATAAATTACAAGTTATTATTGACTCTATAGATGAAAAAGAGATGCGTTGGTTTGAACTTACAGAAAAAATGGAAGAATAATGCTTTACATTATTTTATCTTATTTTAAATTCTTAATAAAATCTACCAATCAACATGGGGTTCACTCACCTTTTATTTATGATTTAATTACAAAATGCTTCTACGATAAAAAAAGATATAGCACCTATTCGTTATTAAAAGAATATAAAAATCATTTACTCTCCATAAACAAAACCATTTCAGTTACAGATTTAGGTTCTGGCAGTCGTGTTTTTAAAACAAACGAACGTAGTGTTTCTAGAATGGTAAAAAAGGTTGGTGCATCAAAAAAAGAAACTCGTTTACTTTATAGGTTATCACATTATTTTCAATTTAATAATAGCCTAGAATTAGGGACATCACTTGGTATTGCTACTCAAGCGATCCATCTTGGCAATACAAAAAACAGAATCACAACTATTGAAGGCTGCCCTAATATTTCTGAGTTTACTAAAAATAAGTTTAAGCAATTCGGAATAAAAAACACTACACTTTTAACTGGTAATTTTGAGGAAGTTATTCAAAAATTAACAACCAATACTTACGATTTAATTTATTTTGATGGCAATCATCAAAAAGAAGCTACACTAAATTATTTTGAAACATTATTACCTACTGCTTCTAATAACTCTATTTTTATTTTTGATGACATCTACTGGAGTAAAGGCATGACAGAAGCATGGGAAGTTATAAAACAACACCCAAAAGTAACTGTAACCATAGATACTTTTTTTTGGGGCATTGTCTTTTTTAGAAAAGAACAGGCTAAAGAGCATTTTACTATTAGGGCATAACCTGTATGGATATAACTTAAAACATGGAAATAATAAAGTTAGATAAGCTTTTTTATAAACCTTTTGCCTTTTCCCTATTTTACTTTTAACTTCGTAACTATGAAAGTATATACTAAAACTGGAGATAAAGGCACAACTGCTTTATTTGGAGGTACACGAGTTCCTAAACACCATATTCGAATAGATAGTTACGGTACGGTTGACGAATTAAACTCATACATAGGTCTTATTCGTGACCAAGACATTGACGAACAATACAAATCTATTTTAATTACTATTCAAAATAAATTATTTACTGTTGGTGCAATTCTAGCTACAGATCCAGAAAAAATGGTTCTTAAAAATGGAAAAGAGCGTCTAAACATTAATAAAATCTCTTTAAATGACATTGAGTTATTAGAACACGAGATGGATAGTATGAATGAAGCTTTACCTCCAATGACTCATTTTGTTTTACCTGGCGGACATCAAACGGTGTCATTCTGTCACGTAGCGCGTTGTGTTTGCCGTCGTGCCGAACGTTTAGCTTCTGCTTTAAATGATTTAGAACCTTTTTTACCAGAAGCACTTACTTATTTAAACCGTCTTTCTGACTATCTTTTTGTGTTGGCACGAAAGTTGACATTTGACTTACAAGCAGATGAAGTAAAATGGATTCCTGAGAAGCATTAAGGCTAGACAAATTAAGCATTTTAAAGACACTGTGATTACATTAACACTGCAAAAGATTTACAATCAAATAGTTTCAGTGAAAAACGACGTTCTTTTTTATTATTGAAAATAATTCACTTTTTTCTTGACTATTTAAACTAAAAAATTATTTTTGCAAAAAAATAAACCTATTAAGAAATGTATTGGACATTAGAATTAGCATCTTATTTAAGTGATGCACCTTGGCCGGCAACAAAAGACGAGCTTATAGATTACGCGATTAGAACTGGAGCGCCATTGGAAGTTGTAGAAAACTTGCAAGCCATTGAAGATGAAGGCGATTCTTACGATTCTATCGAAGAAATCTGGCCGGATTACCCAACAGATGAAGATTACCTCTGGAATGAGGACGAATATTAATACAAACGTTATTTTAACGCTTGAATAAAAAAACAAAGAAAAAGTCTCAAATTGAGACTTTTTTTGTGCTTCAATTTTTAGAAAAGCACAGTAACAAAACGTATATTTAAGCCCTTAAAAAAAGGGCCATTCATAGACTGCTCAATATAGCAGCTGTCTTACATAACCAGAAATTAAAATAAATGTTACGTTTAGCGCAGTCTTAACGAAACAATCGAAAATAAAACATAAAACTATGAGTTTTTTAGATTCAATACTAAAAGTATTTGTTGGCGACAAATCGAAACAAGATGTTAAAGCCATAAGTCCTTTAGTAGATAAAATTAAAACCTTTGAAGCCGCTTTAGAAGCTTTATCACATGATGAACTTAGAGCAAAAACAATAGAATTCAAAGCTATTATTGCAGAAACACGTAAACCATTTAATGAACGTAAAGCATCACTTCTAGAAGAAGCAGAAGCTACAGATGATATTGATAGACGTGAAGATATTTATCAAGAAGTTGATAAGATCGAAGACGAATCATACGAAGCTGTTGAGAAAACTTTAAATACTATTTTGCCTGAAGCATTTGCTGTTGTAAAAGAAACTGCAAAACGTTTTACAAACAATACAGAAATTACAGTTACAGCTAGTCCTTATGATAGGGAAGTTTCTGGTATGGGAGATTATGTAACACTAGATGGAGATAAAGCAACATGGTCGAACTCTTGGGATGCAGCAGGAAAAGCTATTACTTGGGACATGATTCACTATGATGTACAGCTTATTGGTGGCGTTGCATTACATGAAGGGAAAATTGCAGAAATGCAAACAGGAGAAGGAAAAACTTTAGTAGCAACATTACCGGTTTATTTAAATGCTTTAGCCGAAAAAGGTGTGCATTTAGTAACGGTAAATGATTACTTAGCAAAACGTGATATGGCATGGATGGCTCCTATTTTCCAATTCCATGGTATGACAATCGATTGTATTGATAATCATAAACCTAACTCTGAAGGTCGTAGAAAAGCATATAATTCTGATATTACATACGGTACAAATAACGAATTTGGTTTCGATTATTTACGTGATAACATGGCCAATTCACCAGACGATTTAGTACAACGTCCGCACCACTACTCTATTGTAGATGAAGTAGATTCTGTATTAGTTGATGATGCTAGAACACCATTAATTATTTCAGGACCAATTCCAAAAGGAGATGTTCATGAGTTTACAGAATTAAAGCCACAAGTAGAAAATATTGTTGCTGTACAACGTAAACAACTAACGCAAACTTTAGTAGAAGCTAAAAAATTAATTGCAGCTGGAGATACTAAAGAAGGTGGCTTTCAATTATTAAGAGTATATAGAGGTATTCCAAAGAATAAAGCTTTAATTAAATTTTTAAGCGAAGAAGGTATTAAGTTATTACTTCAAAAAACGGAAAACACTTACATGGCAGATAACAACCGTGAAATGCCAAAGGTTGATGCTGAGTTATACTATGTTATTGAGGAAAAAAACAATCAAATTGAGTTAACAGATAAAGGTATTGAATATCTGTCTGGAAAAGACAACCCTGACTTTTTCGTAATGCCTGAAATTGGTATTGAGATCGCAAAAATTGAATCTCAAGGTTTATCTCCAGAAGAAGAGGCTAATTTAAAAGAAGATTTATTTAGAGAGTTTGGTGTAAAATCTGAACGTATACATACACTTAACCAGTTATTAAAAGCATACGCTTTATTCGAAAAAGACAATCAATATGTTGTTATGGACAACAAGGTTATGATTGTAGATGAACAAACTGGTCGTATTATGGATGGTCGTCGTTATAGTGATGGTTTACACCAAGCGATTGAAGCTAAAGAAAACGTAAAGATTGAAGATGCAACGCAAACATTTGCAACAGTAACACTTCAAAATTACTTTAGAATGTATCGCAAATTATCTGGTATGACAGGTACAGCGGTAACAGAAGCTGGAGAATTTTGGGAAATCTATGAGTTAGATGTTGTAGAAATTCCTACTAACAGACCAATTGCTCGTCATGATAGAGAAGATTTAGTATACAAAACAAAGCGTGAAAAATACAATGCTGTTATAGACGAAGTAACAAAATTATCTCAACAAGGTCGTCCAGTATTAATTGGTACTACTAATGTTGAAATATCAGAGTTACTTGGAAAAATGTTAAGCATTAGAAAAGTACCTCACAATGTATTAAATGCAAAACTGCACAAAAAAGAAGCAGATATTGTTGCCGAAGCTGGACAACCAGGGCAAGTAACAATTGCCACAAACATGGCAGGTCGTGGTACAGATATTAAGTTAATAGACAAAATTAAAGAAGCTGGAGGTTTAGCCATTGTTGGTACAGAACGTCACGATTCACGTCGTGTAGACAGACAATTACGTGGTCGTGCTGGTCGTCAAGGAGATCCAGGAAGCTCACAGTTTTACGTGTCTTTAGAAGATAACTTAATGCGTTTATTTGGTAGTGAGCGTATTGCCAAAATGATGGATAGAATGGGCTTAAAAGAAGGTGAAGTTATCCAACATTCTATGATTTCTAAGTCTATTGAACGTGCACAGAAAAAAGTTGAAGAAAATAACTTTGGTGTACGTAAGCGTTTATTAGAATATGATGATGTTATGAACTCGCAACGTGAAGTTGTATACAAACGTCGTCACCATGCTTTATTTGGAGAACGTTTACGTGTAGATTTAGCGAATATGATATTTGATACTTCTGAAGGTATTGCTGAAACAAATAAAGGCGCTAACGATTACAAGAATTTTGAATTCGAATTAATTCGTTACTTCTCTATGGCATCTCCTGTGTCTGAAGAAGAGTTTAATAAGTTATCGGCTACAGAATTAGCTAAACGTATTTATAATGGAGCTTTTGACTATTACAAAGCGAAAATGGAACGTAATGCAGAAGTTGCTTTTCCTGTAATTAAAGATGTATATGAAACTCAAGGTGATAAGTACAAACGTATAGTAGTGCCATTTACAGATGGAGTAAAAACATTACAAGTAGTTACAGATCTTGAAAAAGCATACGAATCTCAAGGAAAAGAGTTAGTAAATGACTTTGAAAAGAATATTACTCTAGCTATTATTGATGATGCTTGGAAAACGCATTTACGAAAAATGGATGAGTTAAAGCAATCTGTACAGTTAGCGGTTCATGAACAAAAAGACCCTTTATTAATTTATAAATTTGAAGCTTTCGAATTGTTTAAAGGCATGATAGACCAAGTGAATAAAGATGTTATATCATTCTTATTTAAAGGTGAATTACCAACTGAAAACACAAACTCTATTAGTGAAGCTAGAGAAGTAAAAAAGAAAGACAATTTACAAACTCAAAAAGACGAGATTCCTAATTTAGACGAACGTTCTGCTCAAAATAGAGCTGCTGGTAATACACAACGTCAACCACAAGTAGTTGAGACTATTGTACGTGACCAACCAAAAATTGGGCGTAATGATCGTGTGACTATA
Organism: uncultured Lacinutrix sp.; assembly: GCF_947500325.1. Classification (GTDB taxonomy): domain Bacteria; phylum Bacteroidota; class Bacteroidia; order Flavobacteriales; family Flavobacteriaceae; genus Lacinutrix. The sequence goes on along the minus strand of NZ_CANMRQ010000007.1, from coordinate 74,940 downwards.
AAACATGTTATGAGCGGAGAAAACAAAACCGTAAAATACAAACAAGCAGAACCTTTAATCGCTAAAGGCGAATGGGTTATGGTTAACGAATAATTTCATTTCTTAAAGATAGAAATCTTAATAATTAAAAATAAAAATCTCGAAGCTAATTAGTTTCGAGGTTTTTATTTTTAAACTGTTTTAATTTTAATTTCATAAGCGTAATAGTAAGACTGATCTCCTATTTATAAGAATGACAAAACTTTTTCGTAATTTTAAGTAATAACTAACTCTTATTATTATGCTTAAAAACATTCTTGCAACAATAGCCGGCTTTATAGTAGCATCACTAGTTGTTTATATTTTTGAAACACTTATTGGTCATAATCTATTTCCCTTACCAGAAGGTTCAGACCCCACAAATATGGACTGGCTAAAAAGTAATATGAATAAAATACCTGTAGGCTCTAAAACCTTTGTAGTGATAGGTCATTTTATGGGTATACTTGCTGGTATGGCTGTAGCAGGATTTATATCTAAAACAAGCATGATACCGGCCTACATTGTTGGTGTATTGCTGATTTTAGCTACAGCGGCAACAATTTTTATGCTACCAAAAGACCTGTGGTTTATTGTAGCCGATGCTATACTAGTAATTGCTGGTTTCTTTTTTGGAAAGTCTTTAGCCCAACGTTTTGTATTTGACTAATTAATGCTTTAATGTGAATAATAAAAAAAACATAAAAGTACACGAAACCGCATTTGTAACGTCAACTTTTCGTTCCATAAACGAAAACCTAAGTCACGATGTTTATGCCAAACTATGGTGTAATGCTAGAAGTAAAGAATTAAGTGACATATATCTTAATAGCGTATCTACAGAAGAAGTCTACACACATTGTTTAAGAAACAGGTATTTTCTCGACAAAATAAAAGAGTTAATAAGTAGCAGTAAAATTGAAGTACTAATAAATTTTGGTTCTGGTTTTAGCATGTACCCTTTTCTATTAGATAAAACATTAATTAATATAGAAATAGACAAACCTGAAATAGTAGATTATAAGAAAAATAAAATCGAGTATTGGCAAAATGAAAACGTATTACCTAATCGTAATATTCATTTTATAGGTGTTGATTTCAGTAAAGATTATGTACAAAGTTTATTGTCTAAAATTAATACTATAACAAAAAACAAAACCTCGTTTATACTTATTGAAGGAGTTCTATTTTTTTTAAATAGAACAGAAACAAATACACTATTTCAACTTTTTGAAACCATTCAAAACAAAAAAGGTTTTATTGGTAGTGTTTCGTTTCAAAAATCACTTAAAGATACTGTTGCCTTCAAACGATTATTGAATTTCATGGGAGATAAGATGCCTGAATTGCATGAAGACAATTACCAAACAATAGAAAACGATTACTACAAACAAAGACCGCATTATAAATTAATTGATCATCAAGATTATTTTACTCTTTCTAAAACATACAATCATCAAGTAAAACTTGAAAAGGATATGATCTTGAATGAACATTTTTATTTACTGGAAAAAACAAATATTTAAAAACGGTTTTAATTTCAACTTTAAAAATCAATTAAAAATTAAAGTTTGATAAGCTTCTTAATAAATTCACCTTTATCAGTATTTAATTTCACAAAATAGATCCCTTTAGCTAAATCACTCACTTCTACTTTATTTTCTATAGCATGATCAAGAAGCTTTATTTCTTTAACTATTTGCCCATTAATATTGTAAACTAAAACAGTATTTACTTTTGAATTTGTATTTACAAAAAACACTTCTTTAACTGGGTTAGGATAAATAGAAACATTTGGATATTCAAACTCTTCAACACTTAAGTTATTTGTAACTACTGTTACAGTTTCATTATTAGTAATAATAGGAAAGTTAAAATCGAAATAAATCTCTGCTTCATTACTAAATGTATCTCCTACTACAAGAGTATTATGTGTTTTTATTTTAAAAACCACATAACCATCATTACTAGCGTCATCAAAAGGAAGGTTAATGTTTTCAAAAATAAATTCAACCTCATTATTGTTTTGAATTCTTGTTACAAAATTATGGCTAGCATGTAGAGGAATAAAAGATGCCATATCAAACTTAGTTTCATCTATTATATCTTTTACAACTATATTAACAGCACTAGCAGTTCCTGTATTCTCAAAACGAATCATATAATGTAGATACTCTCCTACTTTATCTAATTCTATTTCATTTCCTTCTAAACATCTTTTATCATTAGGATCGAAAGAATTAACAACGTCTTGTCTTATAGAGTGTGTATTATTAAATGGAGTTTCATCATCAGGAATAGGGTTTACGATAGCACTATAGCTTAAAATATCTCCATCATTTAATGGAAAATCTATATCTGTTGGTGTATTAAGGTTCATGGTAACAAGAATCTCTCTTTGCTCTAATGGTTGTAAATCAATATAATCCCATACCAATGTATTGGCTATTTGTTGGTCAACAGCAATACTAGATGAAACATAATTGACAAAATCGCTATTATAATTAAATTCTACAGAGCCTGAGACTACAGTATTACCCACATTTTTATATATAACTCTGTAAATGGCATCAAAACCAGGACGCGCTTCTGTAATTGGTATTACATATATTTCTGTATCTATAATAGTAATATTTGGACTAATGCAAAAGTCCAAATTAAATGGACTAGCGTCTGTTGGGAAATCAACAGAAACGTTTGATGGAGAAATATTATAATAATCTGAATTAGGTAACTCTGCAGTAATAGTATTTAGGCCATCTAATAAATGTAATTCATAATCGCCTGAATTATTTGCAAAAAGAGTACTATTATATGTTCCATTAGAAATATTCAACTTTAAATTATTATAACCTACATCTGTAGCATCTCCACATCCATTATTATTAGAATCCAGAGTACTAGAACCTTCAACAATGTAATTTGTCCCTGCCGGATTTAAAGTACAATAATTTGTAATAGAACAATTTGTATAACCATATTGAGTAATTAAATTCGAAACTAAATCAAATTCATTATTATCTACACATACAGAATTAAGCATATCACAATTTGAAAAATCAAGGTTTGTTATTGCTGTTCGGTTTTTTAAATTGATAGACTCTAACATAAATCCTTGGTAGCAATTTAAAGTCACTAAGTTTGGGTTATTTGAAAAATCCAACTCAGTAATATTATCAAACCCTATACCACTAAAAGAGGTTAAATTTATATTATTACTTAAATCAATAGCTGTAATTCCTGAATATCCAAAGCTTATTGATTCTAAATTAATATTCTGTGAAAAATCAATATTAGATCCAAAATACATCTCTGTCCCAAAACTAACCAAATTAACATTTTGAGTTATATCAATAGATGACAAACTTGTCATTCCTAGATATAAAGCGTTTAAATTCTGACAATTACTAACATCAATATTATTTAACTCTAATGTATTATAAATATCAAAATTGGTAAGATTAGGTTTACTCCCTAAATTTAAATCGCTTAAACCTGGTAAATTACTAATTGTAATCTCTTCTAAATTTATATTATTAATACCTAAATCTAACGCAAAAGTTCCTGAATTAGTAATAGAAGGGCTATCAATAAACAATTTTTGAATGTTAGAAAAACCTTCTATTCCTGTCATATCGGCGATATATGAGACTACTCCAGTAGATGTATTATTATATTGATTTGTTGGAATCACAAGATTAATAACAGACTCTGCTTCAGACACCTGTATTTCGCCATCATTATTTAAATCTATAATACTATCACCAACATTATCGCCATTTGTATCAACACAATTCTCATTTAATAAGATTTCCTTAAAAGCTACATCTGGAATATTAACTGTTTGCGCATTTAAAAATGAATAAGAAAAGAAAGCAAATAAGAAAATGTAAATATGTTTCATAGGTCAAGTGTAAAATTGGCTGCAATATTAAACTTTTTTTCTCTGGAATTGTACTTTTAATGTTATGATTATATTTCTATTTCCAAAACCAATTCTGGATTTACAGTATTTGCGCTATAAAACTCTAAATCAAGTAAAGAAGATACTCCTGGATAGTCTCCATTATTACCTTGTAAATCTTTTATAATTTGAAAATGCAAATGCGGTGCATAATCACCATTAACTTGGGCTGTTCCTAATTGCGCTATACTTTGCCCCTTTTTAATCTTATCTCCTACGTTTAAACCTATTAAAGATTCACGAGACAAATGGCCATATAGTGTATAAAATAGTTCATTTCCAATACTATGCTGCAAAATAATAGTAGGTCCATAATCCCCAAAGTTGGTATTATCTTTAAAACTATGTATTTCGCCATTATAAGCTGCTAAAACATTAGTTCCAGCTTTAATCCATAAGTCTAAACCTAAATGAATATTGCGTTCGGTTTCTGGATTAGGATTATTAAAATAATCGCTTCTATTATAAATGCCTCGCTTTTCTAAATAACCTCCAAAAGCAACTTTTTTTTGATGCTTTTTTAAATAATTAACAATGTATTTCTCCCATGCTTTAGATGAAGAAATATCAAAGGTCTTTAAATCATTATTCGCTTGAGATAAATCGATCGCTATATAATCACTTCTAGAAATAGAAGCATCAATTACTGGATGCGCTTTATGAAATTGTAGAAATTCTTTAAAACTATTCATTAAAATAACAACTATATATTTTTATTAATCATTGCTTCTAATTTTGTAGCCTTATCTAATGCATATTCTAGTGTATTATCCATCTCATAACACTTCTTAAAATTACTTAAAGCATTTATAGAATCTCCTTTTTCTAACAAAGCATCTCCATAACTATCGTATACATTTGCAGATTCTGGGTACTCATCAATATTTAATTTGAAGATTTGTATAGACTCATTTACATTACCATTTTGTAATAATAAATACCCTAATTGATTAATATTATTTTCAGTCACTTCGTATGTTGTTGTATCTGTTTTTATTTCATGATAATAAGCAATACCTTTATCTATATCCTCATTCAGTATTTTTTTTGCTAAAACACGTTCTGCCTTTAATTTAGGCATTTCATAAGGTTTATTTTTAGAAATATTTGTTAAACCAAAAACAATATCACGAAGATTGTTGTTTGAATTATTAGTTAACAAAATCATCCCGCTTTGATCATCAAGTTCATTATACAAGTAGGTTCCAAAACCAACCCAGCCGCCAGAATGAAATACGACTTTAGGTTCGTTTTTAGACTCAATAAACCAACCAAACCCATAACGTGTTTCTTCTCCATTGTTAAGTTTTCCGGGTTTGAATGCTTCATCTAAATACTCTTTTGAAATAATTGTAGAATTAACCAGTGCCATATTCCATTTATATAAATCCTCTAATGTAGAATAAATACCACCATCACCTCTTACGTCATTTACCAAGTTATAGTCATTAAGCTTTAAATCTAATTGATTTAGTGTTGTTTCGTATCCAAAAACACGGTTTGGCATATTTAAATCTTCAGCTTCTTGATATTTATATAAAACAGTGTTGTTCATCTTTAAAGGCTCGAAAATTTGCTCTTTTAAAAATGTTCTAAAGTGCTGTCCAGAGACCTTTTCAACTATAGATGCTAAAAACAGATAGCCAGTATTACTATACTCCCATTTTTCTCCTGTTTTAAAATCTAATTCTGGATTGACTCTATATATTTCTTTAATAATTTCATCATTCCCCAAAATGTATTTTTTAGTAGAATCTGCTGGTTTCCAATTGTAAGCCAGCAATCTTTCATAATCTGTTAACCCTGAAGTATGATATAATAAATGTCTTATAGAGATATCTGCATAAGGAAAGTTTGGAAGAATACTATTTACTTTTTGATCGTAATCTAATTTTCCTGCTTCTTTTAATTTCATAATAGCCATACCTGTAAACTGTTTACTTACTGAGGCTAAACGAAATTGAGAATCAAGAGTTAAGGAATCTTTAGGGTTAATACTTCTTAAACCTGAAGCATTTTTATAAACGACCTTTCCATTTTTATAGACTAGAACATTCCCTGTTGTAATACCTTGTTTTTGAAGTTTATTTAGAAACTCTGCATAGCGATTAGTTTCTATATCTTGTTTATGTTCTGTTTTACAAGAAAAAAAGCATGCTAAGAGAAAGCATACTATAAATAGTTGTTTAAGTGATTTCATTTTTTGATTGATTAATTGTACTCACTAAATTACAATTAAATCTTCACTTATTCTGCTACCACATTACTATACTTGGCATTAATTATAATAGTTCTATTTCTATTATTATTCTTAGGGTAATTTTTAATCGTCTTGTTGTTTACTCTTTCACTATTAAATTTAGAGTGACTACCTTTAAAGTATAGATTATAATCTATGGCATTAGGTAGTTTTAAAAGTGCATCACTATTTTCTAAAACTATATTTAAATTATTAAAATTCTCTGATATGTTTTGAACATATAAATCACCAAAACTACCATCAATAATACTATTACCTCCTAAAGTTACTATATCTATATTTGATGAAATGGCATTTAGCATTAAATCTTTTGCAGACTTAATAGTTGTTTGATCTGCATAATTTAATTTTAAACCGCCTTCTTTCCAATTTAAAATTTTAGCATTAGAATAAGAAACATTGATGGAAGTGTCACTTCCATCAATGGTATTTGCTAATAATGTGCCATGAGAAACAGTCACATTAGGGTTACTAATTACAGAAGCCATTTTTAGCTCACCGTGCTTAACATTTAGCTCAAGCTTTGCTTTTTTAGGCATTTTAATTTTTATGGTTTTAATTAAATCATAATTCTTAAAATTCTTAGATTTTCTATTTTTAGATTTAGAATCACCAAACGCTTCTTCCATTCTTTCTCCAAATGCTTCTCCAAATTCCTCTCCCCATTTCTCTATAGCCGGCGCCACATTTTTCTCAAAATTCTTTCCAAACTCTTCTCCCCACTTTTCCATACGCTCTTCAAAATCTTTTCCAAAACCTTCTTCAAAAGCTTTCTCTATATCTTTACCAAACTGCTCTCCCCAGTTCTCCATGCGCTTTTCAAAATTATCTAAATCTGATTGCTTGATGCTTTTTGCCCATTCTCGCATTTCTGCTTCATATTCTTCGCCATATTCTTTACGGTATTTTTTACTCCAAGAATCTAAATATTTTTCGCCTTCTTTTTGATAGCGATCATAATCAAAGTCTATATTATAATTGCCATTTGGAGATTTTGGAATACGCAATACACCTAAGGCTTCAGGCAAATCTTTTAATGACTCTAAACTAGTTAAACTCTCTAATAATGGTTCTAAATTCATATTAATATCTGTAGGTAAATTCACTAAAGCTTCAACAGATTCTTCATCTAGAATACTAAGGCTCATATCATTAGACCAAGCACCACGCGAACCTTTAGATGTAATTTTCACTTTACCTCGAGTTCCTTTAACGTCTAAATCCCAGTCATCTAAAGCGTCTTGAAGTTCTTCTTGTGTTAATTTTTTTCCTTCTATATAAGCCTCAACTTCTACATAATCCTTACTCCAAGTATCTACTTCAATGTTAGTATGACTAGTATTTAAATCTATAGTTACATCACTATTGACCTTTATACTTTGAGAGGTTTTCTCTAATTTGTTTTGTGCTGCCACACTAAAAGTTGTAAGCAACAGTAACATTATTATTTTTATATTTTTCATTTCTTTTGATTGTTTAAAGTGATACTGAATACATTGATAAACTCAATTCAATTTTCAGTATACACTGTTCGATTTTTGATTGTTTAAATACGACCTGAATTTGCTGCACTCAAATCTTTTAATTGTTCTTTTAAACGATACATTAATTTTAATCTCAATTTTAAATTACTAATTAAAGCATCTACAGTAGGTTCATCTGGACCTTCATTAGCTAACTCAACAGATAATCTATGATACTCTGCCTTTAAATCATTTAAGCGATTTACATAACCATCAAACAATTCTTTATTCTCTGGTGTTAGCTTAATTTTAGATAACTCTAAATTAATATTAGCTAAATAATAGTCTTCAACCTTTTTAAGGTCTGGAGATATCTCGCCTAAAGTCATTGTCTTTACATTCTCTTCTGGTTCTGTCACTGTAACTTCTTTTCCAGAAGGATCATCTGTATTAAAAATTTGAAATGCTCCAAAACTTAATCCTAAAAGCAATACAATACTAGCTGCAATATTTATAAAACTAAATCTTGATTTTTTGCGTTCAGGTTTAACAGCTTCTAACTTTTTAAGAAAGCGATGCTCATGACCTTCTGGCATTTTTTCTACAGACATTTTTTTATCTGCTTCAAATAAGTCTCTAATATCTTTAGCCATAATGTTTATGTTTTAGTAATTCTTGTAATTTTTGTTTTCCTCTAGACAATTGTGTCCGTGATGCTACCTCTGTTATATTTAATATCTGTGATATTTCTTGATGGTCGTAACCCTCAATTAAAAACAGCATCAACACATATTTATATTTATCTGGCAAACTATTAATAGCTACTTTAATTTCGTCTAAAGTAACTGTATCGTCCACTAACCATTTGCTTTCACTAGAAGTATCTACCACTTTAAGATGCGCATCTTCTAACTCAACTAAGCGTTGCTTTTTAAGTTTTAAGAAGTCTATACTTTTATTAATAACAATTCGTTTTAACCAAGCTCCAAAAGTAACGTCTCCTTTAAATTGATGTAGTTTAGAAAAGGCCTTAATAAAAGACTCTTGTACTACATCTTCAGCTTCTGCCGTATGGATTACAAAACGTTTCGCAATACTGTACATACCATCGCAATACTGGTTATACAATTGTAATTGCGCCTTGCGATTGTTTTGTTTACACAATTCAATAATATCTAATTGAACTACTTTCACTTATTGGTTTTTTAGTTGGTGTTCTCTATAAAGACGACACAAATTTCGTACTGTTGCAAAATTGTTATTTTTTTTTTCAAAAAAGGTATACTATTTGTAAATAAATTATCGTTTTATATTGACTAACAGCCACTTTTTGAAGTATCTTTAACCTTTAAATTTTTTATTAAATGAATTTCTTAAAACGACTTATAGTCGTGCTTTTACTTGCAGCTGTTGGCACATTTTGTTACTCTTATTTTAATGGAGGCATATTAAATAAGCCTTTAAGTCCTAAAAAAACTGTAGTTTTTGAAGTGGATGATATAGAATTGGAAGTTTTTTACAATAGACCCTCTAAAAGAAATCGAGATATATTTGGAGCTTTAGTACCATTTAATAAAGTATGGCGAACTGGTGCTAATGAAGCTACAACTTTTGAAACCAATAAAGCGTTAAAAATAGGAAATGACTCCTTGCCAGCTGGAAAATATACTTTATGGAGCATTCCTAACGATACTTCTTGGAATGTGATGTTTAATTCTAAACAATATAAATGGGGTGTTGATGAGACCATGAAGCCTATGCGTGAGCCAGATTTTGATGTTGTAACTTATACGGCTCCAGTTGAACATTTAAAAAAGCCCGTAGAACAATTTACTATTGCTTTTGATAATTCTACAGATAACTTATCTTTAACAATGGCTTGGGATTTTGCAAAGATTGTTGTGCCTTTAAAGTAATAGATAATAAAGACTTTGAGTTTAGATTCAAAAAAATCAGCATTGAAAGAAAATGATGGTATTTCTCCTCCAGAAATAACTAATGCTAATTCTATTTCAAGAATTAAAAAAAATCGTAAAAAAAGACGCACTGCTGAAGCTTTAGTTTCTGATATTTTAAAGGGTAATATAACCGCTCTAAGTCAAGCTATCACTTTAGTAGAAAGCAAAAATCCAAAACATTTAAAACAAGCAAATGCTATTATAAAAGCCTGTTTACCTTATGCAAATCAATCAATTCGTATAGGTATTACTGGTGTTCCTGGTGTTGGAAAAAGTACTTTTATAGAAGCTTTTGGTAGTTATTTAACCAATACGAGTAAAAAAGTAGCTGTGTTAGCTGTAGACCCAAGTAGCACTTTAACCAAAGGCAGTATTCTTGGAGATAAAACTAGAATGGAAGATTTAGTAAAAAATACTAATGCTTTTATTCGCCCTTCTGCTTCTGGAGACTCTCTTGGTGGTGTAGCTCGCAAAACAAGAGAAACGATTATACTTTGTGAAGCTGCTGGATTTAATACTATTATTATTGAAACTGTTGGTGTTGGTCAAAGTGAAACTGCTGTTCATAGTATGGTAGATTTCTTTTTGTTATTAAAACTTGCTGGAGCTGGAGACGAATTACAAGGTATTAAACGTGGTATTATTGAAATGGCAGACATGATTGCTATTAATAAAGCAGATGGAGATAATATTAAACGTGCTAAACTGGCAAAAGTTGAATTTAATCGAGCCTTACACTTATACCCACAAAAAGCATCAACATGGACTCCAAAAGTTACAACATGTAGTGCTATTAAAGAAGATGGTATAGATACCATATGGGGCATCATTTCAGATTATATTTCCCTAACTTCCAAAAATGACTATTTTAATATTAAACGTAATGAGCAAAATAAATTTTGGTTATTACAAACTATTGAAGAGCAATTAAAAAGTGACTTCTTTAATCATATAGATATTAAAAAAGAACTACAAAAACAGTTAGAACTAGTGGAAAATAACGAGACGACTCCTTTTGTAGCTGCAGAATATTTATTATCATTAAAAAATTAGATTAATAACTACCGTTTCACTTCTCTAAAACTTAAATAATAGGTTTATCTAACCACTTTATAAAACTTCTCGCGCTTAAATTATAGTATCGAAAAAATTAGTCCATAACATTTAAGAATATATCTTTTTACATGCTTTTAACGAATACAGAGATAAAACTCTTTATAAAGGGGGAAAACACCCTTTTAACATATTCACTATTAAACTAATTTTGGCAAACAACCATTATTATTCTATTATGAAAAAAAAACACCTTTTATTAACCGTTATTTTTGCAGCTATATTATTAGTCTGTTGTAAATCTTTACACATATCACCTTTTAATCCTGAAGTACTTGCAAATCATCTTATTTCATCGGATCGTGCTAATAATATTAAAGAGTTATATAAAACAGATAGAATAGATTTATTAGACGACATACTAAAAGATCGTTATAATAATAATGAGTTTAGAGACTCTAAATTTGCGTGGTTTAGTTTAGAAAAAATGAAGTCATATATAAATTACATAGAAGCTATTAATTCTGCTAATCCTGAAAAAGTAGTATCTGGAATACGTATTTATTTTGCGGCCTACCCTAATCAATCTAATGAAGAACACCCAGGTAAGCAAACAATTTTTATGGTACCTACTGTAAAAACAGCTTTTAATGATACAGAATTTGAAATAATGAATCATTTACCTTTTGAAGTACAACCTAGTAATTCTAATATGCCACTTAAAGGGGAGTTTAAAATATTAGATGATCTTATGTTAAGATATAAAAAAGATGAACGCTATAGTCTCTATAGTAACAATAGTAATAATTCACAAAGAATTGGAATATCTAGTAATACTACAAGTAGTCAATTAATGAGAGAAGATGTAACAAAAACTATTCTTAATGAAGGTGATTTAGCACCACCACCAGAATAATCTTTGTTTCCACTAACAAACCTCAACCTATGCTATTAGAAATTTCGTTTACATCTTTAGGCAAATCAATTAAATATATAGAACTTATTACTGCTATAGTAGGTTCTATTTATTATTATAAATACAAACATACTTTTTTAAAGTACTTTTTAATCGTACTATGGTATGTAACTATTAATGGTTTTTTAGGTCGTTTTTTATTTGAGAACTATATTCTTAGAAATAATACTATTATATATAATATATATCATTTTATTAATTTTTCATTCTTATTATTTCTATTTAAAACCTATATAAAAAATGAAAAACAGAAACTATGGATTGTAGGATTTATTATAACTTATATAATAAGTATAGGCATTGATAGTATTTTTTTTAGAGATTATTTATTGAAGATACAGGTTATTCCTTTTATAATTGGAGGCTTATTTATCATAATTAGTATTGTATTCTATTTTTTAGAAATTTTAAATACAAATAAAGTTCTTTATGTATCTAAGAATTTACTATTTTGGATTAGTATAGGACTTCTATTATATTTTGTAGGTAAAATATCAACTAGAATTATTAGAAATTACTATTGGAAAGATATATCATTCTATAATGAAATTTTAGTAGTTGAATTTATTTTAAGTATTGTTATGAATATTTGTTTTATTACCGGATTTATATGCAGCAAAAAGGACAAGCAATATTAATAAAGACATCACCTGAAGGGCAAATTGTACTTGCAGCAATTATAACATTAGTTATTTTATGTATTATCATTATTATACTATTCATAATATTTCAAAGAAGAAAAAACAGTTTATTACTTGAACAAAAAGAAACTGAAAAGCAATTTGAACAAGAAATTGCTAAAACACAAATTGAAATTAGAGAAGAAACATTTAGAAATATAAGTTGGGAATTACATGATAATATAGGCCAACTTATAACTTTAGCAAAAATACAATTACAAAACGATACAGATATTAAAGAAGTTATACTAACTTTAGATAAAGGTTTAAAAGAATTAAGAACACTATCTAAAGCAATAAACCCCGAAGCATTAAAAAACACATCTTTAACTACTGCTGTAGATCAAGAAATGGAAAGATTAAATAGACTTCAATATATTGAAGCTACTTTAATAACCAAAGGAGAAGAACAGGTAATAGATCATGAAGTGGAAATTGTTTTTTTTAGGATTCTTCAAGAATTCTTTTCTAATACTATTAAACATGCTAAAGCAACTAAATTAAAAGTTATTTTAGTATTTACAGAAGATCAATTAGACATAATTGCTGAAGACAACGGAAAAGGATTTAATAAAAAAGAACTTAAAAGTACTGGAATAGGTATCTCTAATATGACAAAAAGAGCGCAATTAGTTAATGCTACAGCTACAATTAATTCAGCCGTCGATAAAGGAACCCAATTACATATTTCGTATTCTTTTTAAAGTAAAATAGACATGAAAACTCATAATATAGTTATTGTAGAAGATCACATATTGCTTTCGCAAGCCATAAGTGTTCTTGTAAATTCATTCGCAAACTTTAATGTATTATATCTATGCAAAAATGGAAAAGAACTTACCACCAAATTAAAAACACCAAAAAACATTCCAGAGATTGTACTTATGGATGTGAATATGCCAATAATGAATGGTATAGAAACCACTCAATATTTAAAAGAGAATTATCCTGAAATAAAAGTAATAGCCTTATCTGTTGAAGAAGATGAAGACATTATTATTAAAATGCTAAAAGCTGGAGCCAAAGGTTATTTATTAAAAGATGTAGAAAAAAACATTCTTGAAATCGCTTTAAATGAAGTTATCTCCAACGGTTATTATCATACAAAAGACGTCTCTAATATTCTTATAAATACATTACATGAAGATTCTAATAATTCTAAAAATAAATTAAAAGAACGGGAAATTGAATTTATAAAATACGTTTGCACAGAATTAACTTATAAAGAAATAGCCGATAAAATGTTTTTAAGCCCAAAAACTATTGATGGGTATAGAGATTCATTATTCTTAAAACTTCAAGTAAAAAATAGAATTGGATTAGTTATTTATGCTATAAAAAATAAGATATTCAAAGTTTAAAAAAGAATACATTTGTAATAATGAATGTAGTCTTATGAATTATGAATTTACAATTATTGTTCCCGTTTATAACGAAAGTGATAATTTATTACGAGTTGAAACCGAATTACTAGCCTACTCTAAAGTAGCATTAAAAAAAACAAAAATTTTGTTTGTAAATGATGGTTCTTTAGATAACAGCCAAGATCTTATTGAAACTATATGTAAAAGAAATGAAATATTTACATGTATTTCTTTCAATAAAAACTATGGTTTAAGTGCTGCAATTAAAGCTGGTTTTGATAATATTGACACTAAATATATTGGCTACATAGATAGCGATTTGCAAACATCTCCAAACGATTTTAATTTACTCATAGCACATATTAATGATTATGACTTGGTAACAGGAATTCGTAATCAACGAAAAGATAATTTATTAAAAAACTGGTCTTCAAAATTAGCTAATAATTTTAGACGCCTCTTTACTAAAGATGGAATAGATGACACTGGTTGCCCTTTAAAAGTAATAAAAACTGAATATGCAAAAAACATCCCTATGTTTAAAGGTATGCATCGGTTTTTACCAGCTATGGTTTTATTACAAAACGGGAATATTAAACAGGTTCCTGTACAGCATTTTGAAAGAACTTCTGGCACTTCAAAATTTGGTTTCTGGAACCGCTCTATCGGTCCTTTTACAGATTGCTTTGTTTTCCTTTGGATAAAGAAACGCTATATAAACTATCATATTTCTAAAAAAGTTAATGACTAATTGGTTACTATATAGTATTGGTTTTTTAGCACAACTATTATTTTCCTCAAGATTAATAATACAATGGGTATTAAGTGAAAAAAAGCAAAGCGTTGTTACTCCAAAACTTTTTTGGGTTCTTAGTTTATTAGCCTCTATATTGCTTTTTATTTACGGTTACTTAAGAAATGATTTTCCAATTATGTTAGGACAAGTTCTTACCTATTTTATATACATTAGAAATTTACAATTACAAAAGGAGTGGCAAAAGCTTACCGCATTTTTCCAAGTAATTATTGTTATATTTCCAATAGGAATGATTACTTATATGTTGATAAATAACAACTTTGATATTAAATACTTACTCTTAAATAAAACGGTAACTAATTGGCTTTTGCTATTAGGTATTTTTTCTCAAGTAATCTTTACATTTCGTTTTATTTACCAATGGTTATATTCTGAGAAAAAAAAAGAATCAAAATTACCATTAGGTTTTTGGGTACTTAGCCTTATTGGAGCAATACTTATTTTAATCTATGGTTTTTTTAGAAAAGATCCAGTTTTAATAATTGCTCACCTTTTTGGTATAATTATATATATTAGAAATATAACCCTTATAAAGACTGTTTTTTAAAACGCTTTTCAAGATACTTATCTAACTTATAAAAGCTAAATCCAGTAATTGCCCCAAAAATAAAACCACTAATAACATCTAAAGGAAAATGCACACCTATATAAATACGACTATATCCCATTAGTGCTGCCCAAAATAACATTATAAAAACGAGGTATTTATATTTATTTCTAAGTACTAAACCTGTAAATACAGCTACAGCCATAGAATTACTAGAATGTCCAGAAAAATAACCAAAACGACCACCACAACCCTCTTTAACAATTCTCATAATATCTATTAAACTTGTATCATGACAAGGTCTATATCTCTCAAAACCATGTTTAAAAATATTAGTTACTTGATCTGTTACTAATACCATTAAAGCTATTACTACAACCGCTAAAAGAAAGGGTTTTAGACTTATTTTTTTCTTATAAATTAAATAGATTAAAAGCGCATATAGCGGAATCCAATAGAATTTAGTAGTATAAAACATCCAGAAACCATCCCAAGTAGAGTTTCCTAGTCCATTTAAAAATAAAAAAAGTTCTTTATCGTACTGTATTAATTGTTCTAACATAAAAATTAATCGTCATATCTTGAAACTTCTCTATCATAAAAAGCTGTTGCTTCTTCAATCAAACTTTCTGCCTCTAGTTCTAATTGTTTTTGATCATGTTGGTCAAAATCCTCTAGCCATTCTACTTCATCATCCTCAAGGTTTATAATAAACATTGGGAATTCTGTGTGAATCACAAATATTGCATTAGGAAAATCTGTATTGTCGCCTAGTATGAATTTTGGTAATGTCATTATGAGTTTTCTTTTTGTAAAATTAATCTTTTTGTTAGATAGTTAAATCTAATATATAATAAAAGTGCAGCACTAGTTAATCCAGCTAGTAACCCTAACCAAATACCAAAGCTACCATACGCCTCTTCTTTCCCTAAAAACCAGCTAATAGGAAACCCTATTATCCAATAAGCTATAAAAGTAATTAATGTTGGTATTTTCACATCTTGCAAACCTCTTAATGCTCCCAAAACAACAACTTGTATACTATCACTTATTTGAAAAATTGCAGCAGCCAATAATAACTTTGAAGCAATACTTACAACTTCCATATTATCATTAAAATTTATAGCATCGTCAAAATCAACATATAGTCTAGGTAAATAATCATGGAATAAAAAGAAAATCAACCCAAAACCAATAGCTAAAATTGTACCTAATAAAAATAGTGAAAATGCAATACGCCGTAACTCAAAATATTGTTTTAACCCTTTTTGATTACCTACTCTAATCATAGAAGCTACACTTAATCCCATAGCTACCATAAATGTCATAGAACTTAAATTTAAAGCAATTTGATTAGCTGCTTGAGGATTTTTCCCTAATAAACCACTTAACCATATAGCTGCTGTAAAAATGGCAACTTCAAAAAACATTTGCATAGCACTTGGCGCGCCTAAATTAATAATCTTTCTAAGCATTAATTTATCCAAAACAAATAGTTTAATATTTGTGACAAAAGCTTTCGATTTCTCTTTTTTTCTAAGTAAATACCATAAATACCAAAGCATTATAAAACGAGACAATAATGTTCCATATGCAGCACCTACAATCCCTAATTCCGGAAAGCCAAACTTTCCAAAAATTAATAAATAGTTTAAAACCACATTTGCAATATTAGCAATTATAGTTGCATACATTGGATACCTTGTCATAGATAAACCATCACTAAATTGTTTAAACGCTTGAAAAATAATAAGTGGGACTAAAGAAAAAGCTACTAAATCTAAATATGGAATTGCAAGTTCTACAACCTCTACAGGTTGTTTCATAAAATACATTAAAGGTTTAGCGAAAAAGACTAACAAAAAAAGTAAAACTCCTAAAACACTACATAGAAACAAGCCATGTTTTAATGACGATTTTCCGCCTTTAAAATCTTTAGCAGAATCTGCTTCAGCTACTAATGGTGTAATAGCTGTACTAAAACCAATGCCTAGAGACATAGCTATAAACATAAAGCTATTACCCAACGATACAGCGGCTAACTCAGCAGTACCTAATTGGCCAACCATAATATTATCTATAAAACTCACAAAAGTATGGCCAAGCATACCTAACATTACTGGTGCTGCTAATTGCCAATTATATTTAAATTCTTTTGTGTAGTTATTTAGAAACATTTAGCAAAAGTAAACTTTAGATTTAGTTTTGCATAGCTTTTTAATAAATTACACTTATACTAAATATATGTAATAAACATCCAACGTTTTTTTTAATATAGAAATGGATCGAGTAGGTTATATAAAGTTCTTTTTTTTACTGCAGGTTAAGTTTTATAATTTGAATAATATCTTTTTCTCCAGCTTTTATTTCACTTAAATCAGTTACTCTTATTACTCCAGAAGACATTGTAAATATTACCAAGTTTGAAATACTGTATTCTCCAGTATGGTATTCTATACCATATTCTACAATATCCTCCCAAAAAATAGTTTTATCTTTTATAAGAAGTCCATTTTCTAAAACAGTTATTTCAGGTTTATATTTATGATAAAAAGCTTTTTTATATGAATAAAAGAAAACTATTAAAAAAAAAACACTAACTATTGTTACTGTAGAATCATAACTTAAATCAAATCCTTTATCATAATTAAACATTAGAAAAACTAAGTACATAGTAAATACAGCAATTGCTGTAAGGTAATCATCAAAATTATCTTTTTTAAAGATTAAACCAAGCGTCTCTTCTTTGTACTTGTACTGACTTCTTTTAAACTTTGATGAATCTGAATATTTGGGTTTATTATTGGATAAAAGCTTCTCAATTTCGTTTAAAGAATAAAGTGCTTCTTTTTTCTTTTTTATTCTCTCTTTAATTTTAGAAACCTCAACTTCATTCTTATTAAAATTTTCACAATTATCATTAAAATCAGCTATTTTATTAGTCAAACTACAATAAGTCCCTCTTTTTAAATCTATAGCTTTGTTTGTACAAATTTTACAGTATATTAAATGATAATCCCTATTCATTTTTTAATGAATTAAAAACTAACTACTCTTTTTTTTGCTTCTTCAAACTCGGTAATCATTTCCTCTACAATCTTAGTTACTGGCTTTACATCATGTATTAATCCTGCAATTTGCCCTATTTCTAATTCCCCATCTTCTAAATCACCTTCAAACATGCCTCGTTTTGCTCTAGCTCTACCTAATAACTCTTTAAGTTGTTCTGGTGTTGGTGCAGTTTTATACAACTCTTGTAATTCATTATAGAACTTATTTTTAACTAAACGTACAGGCGCTAATTCTTTAAGTGTTAATTGCGTATCACCTTCTTTAGCATCTACTACAACTTGTTTAAAATCATCATGAGCAGATGATTCTTCACTAGCAACAAAACGACTTCCTACTTGAACTCCATCTGCACCTAAAACCATACACGCAAGCATAGCCTTACCAGTTGCAATACCTCCAGCAGCAATTAATGGTATTTGTAATTGCTCTTTTACCATTGGTATTAGAGTAAGTGTTGTAGTTTCGTCTCTACCATTATGACCTCCAGCCTCAAAACCTTCAGCTACAATAGCATCTACTCCAGCATTTTGTGCTTTTAAAGCAAACTTCACACTACTTACAACATGTACAACTGTAATACCTTTATCCTGTAACCATTTGGTCCATGTTTTAGGGTTTCCTGCTGAAGTAAACACAATTTTAACGTCTTCTTCAACAATGATATCCATAATTTCTGTAATGTTAGGATATAACATTGGGACGTTTACACCAAAAGGTTTATTAGTTGCTTTTTTACATTTTTGAATGTGTTCTCTTAATACATCTGGATACATGCTTCCAGCTCCAATAAGACCCAAAATCCCTGAATTACTTGCAGCAGAAGCTAAACGCCAACCACTATTCCAAATCATTCCAGCTTGAATAATTGGGTATTCTATATTAAAAAGTTCTGTTATTTTGTTTTGCATATTTTCTATTTGTATGATGCATAGATAAGTCTAGCATGATATGAAAGATACTATATAATTTTATGAAATTACACCAGAGCCAACCAGTTCATCTTCCAAATACCAAGCAACAAATTGGCCTTCTGTAATTGCAGATTGCATGTTTTTAAACTCAACATATAATCCAGAATCCACTTTATATAATGTTGCTTTTTCTAAGGCTTGACGATAACGAATACGTGCTAATACTTCCAATGTTTCATCTGTATTTAATTTCAAATCTGGTCTTACCCAATGTAATTCATCATTAGAAACAAAAAGAGCTCTTTTATATAAACCAGGATGTGCTTTACCTTGACCTGTATAAATTACATTGTCTTTAACATCTGTATCAATCACAAAAAGAGGTTCTACTTTACCGCCAACCGATAAACCTTTTCGTTGTCCTTTAGTAAAATAATGAGCACCTTGGTGTTTACCTACTATCTCTCCATCTTCAATATTATATTCTGCTTTTTTAGACAAGTATTGTAATTCTTCGGTCTTAT
The DNA here is from genome assembly GCF_947500325.1 of uncultured Lacinutrix sp. Classification (GTDB taxonomy): domain Bacteria; phylum Bacteroidota; class Bacteroidia; order Flavobacteriales; family Flavobacteriaceae; genus Lacinutrix. Next base: position 55,333 of record NZ_CANMRQ010000007.1, on the reverse strand, counting down.
TATTAAAAGTTTTTACTGAAGAAGTTTCATAGTTAACATTAGATGCTGGTATTTCTACAATTACACCTTCTTTAGGTTTTAATTGCTGTTGTAGAAAATCTGGCAACCTCACTTTTCCTATAAAACATAAACCTTGAGAGTCTTTTTTATCTGCAGTAATTAAATCTGCTTTTGCTGCAATATCTCTAACTTCTGGTTTTTGGAGTTCTCCAATAGGAAATAATGCTTTAGATAATTGTTCTTGTGATAGTTGGCATAAAAAATAAGATTGATCCTTATTATTATCTTTTCCTGCTAAAAGCTGAAAGACTTCTTTTCCATCCTTTTCAATAGTTCCTTTTCTACAATAGTGACCAGTAGCAACATAATCTGCACCAAGATCTAATGCTATTTTCATAAAGACATCAAATTTAATTTCTCTATTACAAAGTACATCTGGATTTGGTGTCCTTCCTTTTTCGTATTCATTAAACATATAGTCTACTATACGTTCTTTATACTGCTCACTTAAATCTACAGTTTGAAATGGAATACCCAGTTTTTCTGCCACTAACATGGCATCATTACTGTCATCCAACCAAGGACACTCATCAGAAATTGTCACAGAATCATCGTGCCAATTCTTCATAAAAAGTCCTATAACTTCATAACCTTGCTCTTTAAGTAAATAAGCAGCAACGCTAGAATCTACACCTCCTGAAAGCCCAACTATTACTCTTTTTTTCATGTTATTTTTTATAGCCCACAAAGATACGAGAAATATATTTTTTTAAAGTTAAAAATCCATACACCATTTCAATCCGTATATTTTGTTGAACCTTTTAGTTAAAAAAATTAACAAAACATTAAATAATTTTGTTTAATCTTTTGTTAATTTCGTGAAACAAAAAGACGAACTTGTTTATATAATCAAAAAAAAATCAACAAACTAAAAAAGAAATCTATGAAAACATTAAAAAAATTATCTCTGTTAGTTCTAGTCGTATTTACATTTTCTGCATGCAGTAATGATGATGATGCATCTGGACCAATTCCAAATCCAACACCTACATTAAATATCGTTCAAACTGCTCAAGCTACTGCAGATTTAAGTCTTCTTGTTGACGCTGTAGTTCAAGCAGATTTAGCAACTACATTAAGTGGTACAGGACCATTTACTGTTTTAGCACCAACAAATGCTGCTTTTCAAGAATTATTAGATAGTAATACAGCATGGAATAGTATAGCAGATATTGATAATGCTACTTTAACTCAAATTTTATTAAATCATGTTATTTCTGGTACGGTAACGTCTTCAGATTTAACGACTGCTGGTTCTGGATACTCTAATACTATGGCAGATGCACCAGGAGGAAATAAAATGAGTATTTATTTTGATACTTCAAATGGGGTACAATTTAATGGTTTAGCCACAGTAAGCACTCCAGATGTAGCAGCAACTAATGGAATAGTACATATAGTTAATAAGGTAATCACTCTACCAACTATAGCTACTTTTGCTACAACAAACCCTAATTTATCTAATTTAGTAGCTACTTTACAATTAGCAGATACAGGAACTCCAACTGTACCATACATAGACACTGTATCTGATGCTACAGCTGGTCCATATACCGTATTTGCACCAACAAACGATGCCTTTGTTAGTTTATTAACAGAACTTAACTTAACAGCTTTAACAGATGTAGATGCTGCTACTGCCGATGCTATTTTATTATACCATATAGTAAATGCAAATGTGCAATCTACTGATTTACCAAATGGCCCTGTTACTACTCTAGGTGGAGATATTACAGCAGATAATACTGCTTTTACATTAACTGATGTAAATAATAGAGTTAGTGGTATTATTACTACTCTAGTAAATATTCAAGCGGTTAATGGTGTAGTGCATGCTATAGATAAAGTAATTTTACCATTACAAATGTAATTATCCCTTTTATATTATAACTAAAAGCGCCTCTATTACAGAGGCGTTTTTTATTTTTTCTTCTTATAAGGGTTCTTACTACGTCTAGTAAAATCTTTTTCTTTTTCTAATTTTCCATTTTTATAAAATTTCCAAATACCATGTCTTCTATCTTTTTGATAGACACCTTCCATTTTAATATTACCTTTAGTATCGTATATTTTTGCTGGGCCATGTAATTCACCTTGGTTATAATTAAACATGCTCATTAACTTATCTGTCTCAGAAAATGTTCTAGACTCACCATGTAATTTTCCAGATTTATATTTTGCTTTCTCAGCAATTTTCCCGCTTAAATAATATGTATTCTTCTCGCCGTCTAATTTTCCTTTATCATTATAAACCTCATCACTCATTATTACTTTAGACTTATTATGGTAATATATCCATTTACCAATATAAGTCTTACCTCTCATTTTGCCTTCACTAATTAGATTTTTAGTAGACGAATAAAACCTTACTTCTGCCAAATTACTATTAGACTTAAATGTTCTAGTTGCAGTTAATACAGACTTACCATCTATATTTTTATAAAATTTAAAAGTTCCTAATTCTTTTCCATGATTAAACTCTCCTTCATAACGCAACACTTTTGTGCCTTTAAAATTCTTTTTCCAAACGCCATGTCGTTTACCATTAGCATCCAACTGATTAATTTCTTGCGCAAAACTAAACGTTGAAATTAAAGCTAAAATGAAGATTATTAATTTATTCATATTTTTTATTTATAAGATAGATTTACTGCCGTAGCAGGAATGACAATAACGTATTATAGCCTATTCAAATTGTATAAAACAAAAAAGCTGCCAAACTTGAATTATCAAGTGGCAGCTTTAATTAAATAATATGTATTATTTCTTTTTACGCTGTTGTTCTTGCATTCTTTTTTGTTGTTCTGCCTGCTCCATCATCGCTTTCATTCTCTTTTGGAACTTATTTTCTTTCTTAGGTTTTGCTTTACTAGCTTCAATTCCTGCCAATATTTTCTCTTCATCTAAAATGAAATTTTTGATAGCTATTAAAATACCAATACTAATTAAGTTCGATATAAAATAATACAAACTCAATCCCGATGCATATTGATTAAAGAATACCATCATCATAATTGGTGCAAAATAAATCATGTATTTCATCATCTTCGCCATATCTGGCATACCTTCTTGCTGTGGAGCAGACATTTGTTGTTGTCCAGTTGTTAATTTCATGTAAAAGAAAATAGCAATAGCTGCTAATATTGGAAACAAGCTAATGTGATCTCCATATAAAGGAATACTAAATCCGTTTGGAAACTTATAAATAGAATCAAAAGAAGATAAATCATCTGCCCAAAGGAAACTTTTTTGTCTTAAAGCAAATGCTGTTGGGAAAAACATAAATAAAGCATAGAATACTGGCATTTGTATTAATGCTGGTAAACACCCAGCTAATGGACTAGCTCCAGCTTTATTTTGCAACGCCATAGTTTCTTGTTGCGCTTTCATTTTATTGTCTTTATGCTTTTCACGAATAGCATCTAATTCTGGCTTTAATATTTTCATCTTCATTTGCGACAAATATTGCTTGTATTGTACAAATGACATGGCTAATTTAATTAAGACTGTCATTACAATAATAGCAATACCATAAGGTAAAAATGAGCTTAAAAAACTAAATAATGGAATGAATAAAAATTTATTAATCCATCCAAAAATCCCCCAACCAAATGGAATACTTTCTTCTAAATTTTTATCGTAAGTTTTTAAAATTTTACTCTGTGTTGGTCCATAAAACAGCCCTAAATTTTCATTAATCTCATTACCATTTAAAGCTAAAGCTGTTTTTGCTGAGAATTGTTTTGTAAAAACAGTATCGATTTCTTCATCTTCAACTAGATCTTTAGACGCTATTGCTATTGATTTAAATGGCTTATCTGTCGTCATGATAGAACTAAAAAAGTGCTGTCTAAACGATAACCAATCCATATCTTTTTCTATCTCTTCATCTTCTCCTGCTTGTGCTAATTTGTCTATTTTACCACCATCATGCTGGTACGTTAAACGCGTATATCTATTCTCATAAGATATACTCTCATCATGACGATACGTTTTTTGTGTCCAATCTAAATTAACTTCTTGAGAACCATTTATAACATTACTTAAGCCTTGAGATTGAATAGTAAAATCAATCATATAGTCATTTGGCTTAATAATATATTTGTATTCTAAAAACTTAGATTCAGACACTTTTAGTTTCATTGACACTATAGTGTTTTCTCCATTCTTAGTTACAGTTGGTTGAAAAAATAAATCTTTTGTATTTTGAATACGACTATCTGTAGTCCCAAAGTTTATGTTAAAACTTGCATTTTTATCCTTAACCAAATAAATTGGTACAGAGTCGAAATCAACGAACTTAGCCAATTTTACTTCAGAAAGGTGACCGCCTTTATTAGAAAATTTTAATTCTAAAACACCATTTTCAACAGTTGTTTCTCCATCTGTTGTATAATAAGAAAAGGCACCTAATTTATTTTGAAGTGCAACTTGTTGTAATGAGTCTGACGCTGGTGTATTTGAAAAATCTTGCGGCGTTGTGACTTTAACATTTTCAGTTTTATTAGCTTCTTCTGCTTTAGCGGCCTCTATTTGTTCTTGTTTTGCTTTCTCTTCAGCAGCTATTTCTTCTGGTGTTGGTTTTTGTTGCCACATCATGAATAATAGAATTCCGAAAATAAGTACAAAACCTATAATTGAATTTAAATCAAATTTTTTTTCTTCCATTGTCTATCGCCCTACTTTTTAGTTGTAGAGGTATTTAGAGTTACTCAAAAAGTAATCCGTTATTTATTTTGTGCCATAGTGGCACCTTTTACATTTTTATTGTGTTTACTAGCTGCTTTTACAAAGGCCACAAAAAGTGGATGTGGATTTGCAACTGTACTCTTATATTCTGGGTGATATTGTACACCAACAAACCAAGGATGACTTGGTATTTCTACTATTTCTACTAGTTTAGTTTCAGGATTTAAACCTGTGGCTATCATACCCGCATTTTCAATTTGTGATTTATAATCACTATTAAATTCGTAACGGTGTCTATGTCTTTCTTCTATAGTCTTATTATTATAGACTCCTTTAACAATACTATCCTCTAACAATTCGCAATCCCAAGCACCTAAACGCATAGTACCGCCTTTATCTGTAATGGTTTTTTGAGCTTCCATTAAATCAATAACAGGGTTTTTAGTATCTGCATCCATTTCTGTTGAGTTTGCATCTTTTAAACCTAAAACATTACGAGAATATTCTATAACTGCCATTTGCATTCCTAAACATATTCCTAAAAAAGGAATATTATTTTCCCTTACGTATTTTACTGCATCAATCTTTCCTTCAATACCGCGTTCACCAAAACCTGGTGCTACTAATACACCATCTAAATGAGAGAGTTTTAATTTTATATTGTCTTCGTTAAGATATTCTGAGTGAATGGACTCAATATTTACTTTAACCTCGTTTTCGGCTCCTGCATGAATAAAAGCTTCTAAAATGGATTTATAAGAATCTTGAAGTTCTACATATTTACCAATAAGACCAATAGTTACTTCAGATTTAGGATTCTTATGCAATTTTAAAAAAGCATTCCAGCGTTCTAAATTAGGTGTATTACTTTCTAAAGCTAATTTCTTCAATACAATTTTATCTAAGCCTTCATCTAGCATTAAATTTGGTACATCGTAAATAGTAGAAGCATCAATTGATTGAATAACAGACTCTGGTGTTACATTACAAAAACGTGCCAATTTCTCTCTTAAATCTGTAGGCAATTCATGTTCTGTTCTACAAACTAATATATCTGCTTGCACTCCACTTTCCATTAATGTTTTTACACTATGTTGGGTTGGCTTTGTTTTTAATTCTCCAGCTGCAGATAAATAAGGAACTAATGTTAAGTGAATAACTAAAGCATTATTTTCTCCTAATTCCCATTTTAACTGTCTTACAGTTTCCACATAAGGTAAAGACTCTATATCACCAACTGTTCCACCAATTTCTGTAATAACAATATCGTACTCTCCAGAATTACCTAAAAGTTGAATACGATGTTTAATCTCATCTGTAATATGCGGAATCACTTGAACTGTTTTTCCTAAAAATTCACCACGACGTTCTTTTTCTATAACGCTTTGGTAAATTCTACCTGTAGTAACATTATTTGCTTGACTAGTAGGCACATTTAAGAACCGTTCGTAATGCCCTAAATCTAAGTCTGTTTCTGCACCATCGTCTGTAACATAACATTCGCCATGTTCATATGGATTTAAAGTACCAGGATCGACATTAATGTATGGATCTAGTTTTTGAATTGTGGTTCTGTAACCTTGAGCTTGAAGTAGTTTTGCTAAAGATGCAGCAATAATCCCTTTTCCAAGAGATGATGTTACGCCACCAGTAACAAAGATATATTTAGTTTTAGTTGCCATTGTACGTTGTTAAACGCGAGCAAATTTACAATTTTAAGTTGGAAAACTTAAAGATTGACAGTTTATTTTTAAAGGAAGTTATTAGTGTTTTTAAGAAGAGGTGATTACATATATATTTTGCTTTTATTTTTGAGTTAACTTTGTATAGAACTTAAAATATAAATGATGACAATTAAAACGCTCAGCTTATTAATTCTCTTTACTTTTTCAATAAATGCCTATAGCCAAATAATTAGTTCTAATGACAAATTTGGCAACTTACAGTTTATTGGTAATATCAATACTGAGAATAAAAGTAATTATGATTTGTCTGAATGTATTTCTACTTCTGCAATGATTATGGGAATTGAATCTAAAACCGAATCTAAAGAAGCTGCTATTGAATCATCATTCGTTAAAGGTGAATATTCCTATTCTTATTATGTTAATGATTATGAAGCTTCAGCCGGAGAAGTGCAATTTAAATTTGAATACACCATAAAAAAAGGTGCTATTGCATACAAATTATATGATTTTGAACATCTAAAATCAGATTCTGAATTTGAATCTATTGGAATTTTACCAAATGAGTGGAATGAAAAAGTTAAAGCTTCATTTACAAAAAAACAGTATGCTGAAATAATGACAGATTTGAGATTAAATGTAGCTAATGCAATTAGAATGATTAATAAATATTGTACTAAATAACTATATTAATCAATATTTAGAATTAACACTTATTTTATTTTTAATAGAAAAAACTACAATTTTTCTTCTATTTACTAATTTAGTTCCACTAACACGAGTAATTTTAATTACTAGCTATTAACAATAATTGAAGAAAAAATTATTACAGCTCACTATAAAATGGATATCAAAGAAATAGTTTTTAACAAAAAAAAGGAAAATACTTACTATTTCGACCTGGTAGATTTAAGGGATGTTCTTAAATTAAAACCTAAAGACCATAACCAATTTGACCACCACAGAGTTTCTTTCTATGTCATATTCTTAATCATAGATAAACAAGGAAAGCACAATATTAACTTTGTAGATTATTCATACAAAAAAGGTACTATTTTTACTTTAAGAAAAAATAATATTCATAAGTTTTATAAATCTAATGCTAATGGAAAACTTCTTGTCTTTACAGAAGATTTTATTATTAGACATTCAAACAAAACTCAAATCTTAAAATTATTTCAATTATTCAATGAGATGTTAGGATCTTCAAAATTACAACTTAATACTAACGATTATATTGAAATTGAAAGTCTGGTATACCAAATAGAAAAAGAACATCTAAGCTTAAATGATTGCCACTCAATTGAAATAATTAGAAGCTTGATACAACTTTTAATACTTAAGCTTTTTAGAATAAAATCTAATGAAAATGATAATTTCACTAACAAAAAATATTATTTAAAACTTATTTTATTTCAAGAGCTAGTAGAAAAAGATTGTTTTGAAAGTAAAAAAGTATCCCATTATGCCAATAAAATGGGAATTACTACCAAAACATTAAACAATATCACCCATAATGTAATTGGTAAAAACGCTAAGTCATTTATTGATGAAATTGTTATTCTTCAAATTAAAAGACTTTTAATTAACTCAGAACTCTCATTTACTGAGATTGCTTACAAAGCTGGTTTTGATGTATCGACTAACTTTTTTAAATATTTTAGAAAACAAACTGGGCTATCGCCTAAGGAATTTAAAGAAAATTACAAATAGCTTTACTTTCTTTTTTTTATCCTAAAAAGAAGTTTTTTTACCCTGATAATCTTAAGAGCCAAATTTACCTTTGTTTTATTAATTAATCTAATAAATCAATTAAAGTATGGGTAATAAAGAGGCAATAACTAAATTTTACGGTAAAGCATTAACAACAAATACAGAAACAAGGCCTACTCAGGTTTTATCTCCCATTTTAGCAGATGGATATGAATCATCGGGTTCTGTAGAATCTAAAGGAGCTGAACAATTAATGGGGCAACTAGAATTTTTCTGGAAGATCATTCCAGATTTAAAGTGGGAACCTCAAGAGATCATTAATGTAGGTGATTTATATGTTGTTAGAAGCATTGCCACCGGAACTCCAAATGGCGATTTTATGGGATTGCCTACAGATGGCAGCAAATCTTTTAAAATTATGACCATTGATATTCATACGATGAAAGATGGAAAGTTTGTAAATACTTTTCATGTTGAAGATTGGGTAACTGCAATGAAACAATTAAAAGGATAAATTATAATTATTAATTAAATAATAAAATAATCATGAATAAGTATTTAATAATATGCTTTGCATTTATACTATTTGCAAGTTGCAATAAAACCAATAGAGCTCAAGACAAAAGTAATAGAAACGCTATTGCTACATTTTACAATAAAGCATTAACTGTAAGTAATTCGACAAAGCCTACAGCAGCTTTAACACCTTTTTTAGCAGAAGGCTATAAATCTTCAAGCTCACTAGATTCAAAAGGCGCAAAAGAATTAATGGGACAATTAGAATTCTTTTGGAAGGTAATTCCAGATTTAAAATGGGAACCACAAGAAATATTTAATGAAGGTGATGTATATATTGTTAGAAGTATAGCATCCGGAACTCCAAATGGTAATTTTATGGGAGTTCCTACAGATGGGAGTAAATCTTTTAAAATCATGACTATAGACAGACACACCATGAAAGATGGTAAATTTGTTAGCACATATCATGTTGAAGATTGGGCAACTGCAATGAAACAATTAAAAAGGAATCAACCAAACAACAATATGGATAAAAAGTCTAAAGAGACAATGGACGTTGCAATGGCTTTTATGGATGCTATGGGCAAAGGAGAGATGGATAAAATGATGAGTTTAATGCATGATGATATGGTATGGCAAAATGCAGGAGATAAAAGTTTACCATGGATTGGTCCTTGGAAAGGTAAAGAAATAATCCTTGAAAAATTCATGCCCCTTTTTGGAGGAAATTTTAAAACTATTAAATGGGAACCGAATGATGCTGTATCTAATGGAGATACAGCTGCTTTCTTTGGCCAAATGGTTGGTCTATTAACGAAATCCAACAAACAAACGAAGGAATTTACTTATGCATTACGTGTAAAAGTTAAAGATGGGAAAGTTATACTTTGGAATTGGTTTGAAGATAGCTTTGAAGTTTCACGAGCCTATCACGGAAAATAATTATTATAAAGCTGCTCATTTTTCGAGCAGCTTTCTTTTTTCACTTATAGTTTGATTATTTTTGCATAAAAACTAATAAACTCTATTGGCTAGAAAAAAGAAATATAATGAAGTCAAGGAGTTGTTCGTAAAACATTAAAAACATATATCGTTCATTGTTTATTTTCTAATTATCTAGAAAACCCTATAACCTTTCTTCTAAAATGTTTTCTTTTACTAATTTAGTTCTAACACAAAATACCTAAACTTAAAAAAGCGAGTTGTATATAATATAAAATAACTTGAAAATGACATTAGACAAACTTCTAACACATTTTTATAGAGAAAATGGGATTCCTGAAGATGATGGTTTGGTAATGAGACTTTTAAAATGAAAGCTTTTGGTATAAGTCTAACATTGCTAAATCCTAAATTCAGAAAAAAAGTAATACACATTCATGATATTCAGCATATTTTAAACAACTGCGATACTTCATGGAAAGGAGAAGGATTTATATCTGGTTGGGAAATCGCTACCGGAATGTGGAAATATTTCCCTTTAGTTTTTTTAAGTTTATGGGCAATGGGTTATAGTTTATGGTTACATCCTAGAGCTGTTTTTAATGGTTATAAAAAAGGAATTAATAATATTGGAATTATTGACCTAAAAATTAATAAATCTGACTTTATGAAAATGGAACTTAATCAATTAAAAACTATTACTAAGAAAGAAAAGACAATTAAAATGGGTATTTGGCAATGGACCCAATTTTTATTTTGGAGTGTAATGAGTCAAATAGTACTTTTTATTCCTTTGTTTATTTTAATAATAGGAGTAACTCTTTTAAAATAAAGCATTTATCCTTAAACAAGACTCAGTAATCTTAATCTCTACTTAGGATTCTGTTTCTTAATATTTCTTATTAAGTTTTCTAGACCATTCAACTTTAATGTATAGACGGTTTCCAACATGTCACCTAATTTACCTTTAGGAAAGCCTTTATTATGATACCAAACTATATAATACTCGGGTAAATCTATTAAGTATCTATCTTTATATTTACCATACGGCATTTTAGTATGCGCCAATTGTATTAAAAATTTAGGGTCAGGCTGAAGCATCATTATTTTTGAGATTGAAACTCCTGCAAACGTTTTAACTCTTTACTCACAAAAGTAGACCATTTAGATTGGCCTTCTTTATTTATAGAATATTCACTTTCGTTATCATAACGTTGCTGCATGGCTTCTAATTCCTCATTAGTTTTTTTGTGTATGGAATTTAATACATCTGCAATAGTATTACTCACTTTTAACTTTGAAATTTTCTCTCTAAAATAACGTGTATTAAGCTCTGTTATATCAAAATGTAATTGTTCGTGTGCTAAAACATGATCATCTACTACATCTTTTTTACACCATGAATGCTCAGGATAAAAATGTGCCAAAACTGTAGTATTGAAACCAGTAATTCCTTTTGTAGAAGACTTTTTAATAGAGTAGCCAAAAGTTATTCCTGAAGCAGTTACTGCTACAGCATCTGTTTCTTTATTTGGTTTTCCTTTAAAATCTTGCCAAGTAAGTTTGTAGTTTTGATTCCAAGAAATTTCTGAAGTATCACTTTGGAAACATAAAACAGCAGCGAATATTAAAAATAATTTATACATATTAAATAGTTAAGGAACTATTTTTTAAAACGCAAAAACAAGCATATTATTGCTTTATTTCTTCAATTTTTAAGTCGTTATAACGCACTATATACACACTATCATTATAATAACCTCCGGACATTTTCTTTTTATAAGAAAACTTATTTTCAACATATGAAGTAAATGGTGTATCTATAACAGAGTTATATAAATTGCCAGATGTTACTAAACGTAAAACTACATCCATAGTTAAATCGAAACCTCTAATGGCATATGCATTAGGAGATGTTTTATGTTGTTTCTTATACATTTTAACAAAACTATTGTTTGAGTCTTCACTTACTATTTTTGAAATAGAAGGATATGTAAAATGTAAATTAGATAAGTGATAGTTAGACACTTCTTCATTTTCGAAGGCTTTGTTTTGGCTTGTAGTTGTTAAAACTATATCTGTTCCATCTATTAATAATGCATTTAACATACTAGATACACTAGACACAAAACTAGAATTATCGGTTTCAAGAAACACAACATTATTTCCTGGTTTTATAACATCAAGTAAATCTTGTTCTAGAATATAGTATTGATCTTTTTTTGTTTTTTTATCTAACCTTGAACTTACCATTGCTGCTTTAGGAAACTTTGTCTTGAGCATAGCACTTGTCACTTTTCTTTTCGAATCTGAAATAATAATAACCTGAGCTGTAGTATCTGCTACAAAGTAATCAACGATTTTCGTTTCCATAACCTTTGCGTCTGGTCTTGATTGAAATACATTATTACCTATGTTTACTTTTCTGGTAACTGGGGAAACCATAGGTACATTTTCACCTTCTAATGCAAATGCTACTGTGTTAAAGTTTTTTGGTAATAATGGACCAATAACAACATCTGTTGTTGTAAAATCTTTAGTTCTAATAATAGCATTAACTTCACTTTCTCGGTTTTGAGTATCGTATACATCTACTTTTAAGTTAACACCCATTTTTTTTAATGAATCGAAAGCCATTAAAACACCTGAGTAAAAATCTAAAGTTAAACCTAAAGTTCTATTATTTTTAATTTTTTGTTTAGTATCAACTACAGAGTCTATGTTAACTTTATTTAACGCGAAAGGTAACATGACAACTATATTTTTTGTTTCTCTATCTTTTATAGCTGTTGAAAGATTAATAACACTTGAAGTTGTTGTATCAACAACTGTTTCAACTCCACTTTCTGTTTCTATTGCTCCATACGGTACTTTTAATACCATACCTTCTTTTAAACCAGAAGTAGATAATCCAGGGTTTAATCGTTCTAAATCACTTTGCTCTAACCCTGTTTTAATTTTTAAACGAAAGAAACCTTCTTTTGGTAAAACAGTATAATAACTATACTGCTCATCTACTTGTTTTATTGAATTGTCTTCTAAATTTGGTACTGTAATAACTTGACCTGGTTGTAATACTTCTGCTAAACCAGGATTTAGTTCTTCAAGTTCCAATACAGTAATACCGTACTTGTATGCAATTCTCCATTTACCTTCTTTTGGCAATACTGTATATGTCGTTGTTGTAGATTTCTCTTCAACCTTTTTTATTTCAAAAACTGGAATTTGTAATCGATCTCCTTTTCTCAAATTATTAGAATATAAAAAAGTATTATATTTTTTTATTTCTGCTTCAGTAACACCATATTTTTTAGATAAACTATATAATGTTTCTTTTCTTTTTACTTTGTGCTTTTTATACCCAGTGAGTTCCTTAATTTCTGTCACTTTCTTTTTAGGAGGTTGTTTAACGCCACCTCTTACTGGTCTTACTCCACCAGTTTTCATTATAATTAGTACCGCATCTTGTTTAATGCCCTTTTTTGCATCAGGGTTTAATTTATGGATGTGTTCCTTTGTTACCTTATATTTTTCGGCAATAGTCTCAATAGTCTCTCCAGACTTTACTTTATGGGTTACATAATTTTGCGCCTTAGCTGCAGAACAACCAAAGAACATTACTAATGTGAATAGGTATATTATTTTTTTCATATAAGATTTAAGTTTTCATTTTTGCAAACACAAAAATAGACTCTCAATATTATTTATATTCTGCATACAATTACAGAACGACAAATTACTGTTTTTATTTAATATTCAATTACCGTTCCAAAAAAAGAAACAAACTTAACAAGCACGCCAATATTAGTATAGTTATTTGCAAAGAAAGTTTCGTCTTACTTAAAGTGAATTTTAATTGAAAGCTTCAATAATGTATGCTTTTTTTCCATCTTTTAGCAACACACTAAATGTATATACGCTAATTCTTATTAATGAGATTCCTTTTCCTAAGATTTTCTATTCCCATTCAATAGTTGCTGGTGGTTTACTACTAATATCGTAAACTACTCTATTAACTCCTTTTACTTTATTAATAATATCATTACTCGTTTTTTGTAAAAACTCGTATGGTAAGTTTACCCAATCTGCTGTCATCCCATCTGTACTTTCTACTGCACGAAGTGCAACACATTTTTCATAAGTACGCTCATCTCCCATTACACCAACACTATTTACTGGTAATAAAATAGCTCCAGCTTGCCAAACTTTATCATAAAGTCCTGCTTCTTTTAAGCCATTAATAAAAACAGCATCAACTTCTTGTAGAATACGTACTTTTTCGGCTGTAATATCACCTAGAATACGAATAGCTAAACCAGGTCCAGGAAAAGGATGACGTCCTAGTAACTGTTTATCCATACCCATTGATCCTCCAACACGACGAACTTCATCTTTAAATAAAGCTTTAAGAGGTTCAACGATTTTCAATTTCATAAAATCTGGTAATCCACCAACATTGTGATGACTTTTTATTGTTGCACTTGGGCCTCCAGTTGCACTAACACTTTCTATCACATCTGGATAAATTGTACCCTGTGCTAACCATTTTACATCTTGTATTTGATTGGCTTCATCATCGAAAACCTCAATAAAAACACGACCTATAGCTTTTCGCTTTTTTTCTGGATCGCTTTCATCTTTTAATGCATCAAGAAAACGTTTTGAGGCATCTACGCCTTTTACGTTTAATCCCATGCCTTTATATTGTTCTAAAACTTGAGAAAATTCATCTTTACGTAACAAACCGTTATTTACAAAAATACAGTATAGGTTTTCACCAATTGCTTTATGTAATAACATTGCTGCTACAGAAGAATCTACACCACCAGATAAGCCTAAAACAACTTTATCATTTCCTAATTGAGCTTTTAAACCATCTACCGTTTCTTCAACAAAACTATCTGGTGTCCAATCTGGGTTTACATTTGCTATGTTTACTAAAAAGTTCTCTAATAATTGTTTACCATCTGTCGAGTGGTAAACTTCTGGATGAAATTGTATAGCATAGGTTGTTTCTCCTTCAATTTTATAAGCTGCATTCTCTACATCATTTGTACTAGCTAAGAGCATAGCATTTGTAGGCAACTTTTTAATAGTATCACTATGACTCATCCATACTTGACTCCCAGTATTAATACCTTTTAAAAACACTTCATTGTCTTTAACAAAACTTAAGTTTGCTCTACCGTATTCACGTGTATTAGACTCAGCTACTTCTCCTCCAGAAAAATGTGCTAAATATTGTGCGCCGTAACACACCGCTAACATTGGTTTTTTTCCTCGTATCTCTGAAAGGTCTGGATGAAAAGCATCTTTAGACCTTACAGACATTGGGCTACCAGATAGCACAACGGCTTTATAATCGTTAACATTTTTTGGTGGATTGTTGAATGGATGTATCTCGGAATAGATGTTAAGTTCTCTAACTCTACGCGCAATAAGTTGTGTGTATTGCGATCCGAAATCTAAAATAAGTACTTTGTCGTGTTGCATGCGCAAAAATACTAATTGATTTTATAAATACTATTATTAAAAATAATGAATTTTTGTTTGTTTTATTAACATTGATTTTAATAAAATTCAACCTTTATTTTTTAATTAATTTTATGCTTTTCTCAACGTTTTTTGATGATAATTTTAGTAAATAAACACCACTATTTAAATTAGACAGATTCAAACTAAACTCGTTATTGTATAAAAATGAACTATTTATAGTTTTAACTAGCACCTCTTTACCTAAAATAGTATATAATCTTACACTAATATCTCCTAAGGTTTTTTCAACCTGAATAGTTGTAATAGATTTCACAGGATTAGGCACTATTTTAAAATCTGAAATAATTTGCTCTTCTATAGTTAAAGTATTACCAATAGCCCAAAGTGTTGCATTTAGTAACATCGTTCTAAAATTATTATTTCCAGAATAATCACTTCCATTATGTCCTAAAGCCGTGTAAAATGATCGTATATTATTTATTGTTACATCTGGAGTTATACTATTATTATCGTCATCATAAGTAACAGATTCTTTATACCACGTTATTGGTCTAGCTACATCGTAAGAATTTATAATTCCGTTTGGGCCTTCAGTTTCTTCAACCTCTAATAAAACAGTATTATCTATGCTTAGTTGCCCTCCATTATTTTGCCAATAATAATACTCTTCATTTTTATTCCAGACACTTCCAATTGGTCCTAAAAAATCTATAATAGGGTGACTTGCTTTAACCTCTATATTTGCATTATAATTATTATTTGTATGATTAGGGTTTGTTTGTACAATACCACCTACGAGTTCATTATAAAAATCCCAACTACCATCACGATAAGTATCTGTTGCTGCATGAATACCAATAAACCCTTTTCCATTAAGTATAAAATTTTCAAAAGCTGCTTTTTCTGAAGACGACAATAAATCTCCATCACTCCCCGTTTCGTCATTCCCAGAAGTATTTAAAAAGATTACAGCATCATACAATGCTAAATTACCTGTTGTAAAAACATTAGAATTTTGTGAATTATCAACAATAAAATTATTTGCAACCCCAAAGTCTTCGAACATAGAAATACCAGCATTTATAGCACCTGTATGCCTAAATTGATTAGTTTCATGATATATTAAAATCCTTTTTTGACTAAATGAAACTGAAGAAAAAATTAGCACTAAATAAAGTATTGCCCTAGACATATATTTTGGTTTTATATATATACGACAACAAATCTAACGCTAGACTATGATGGTTACATAGAAATAATTGTAAACGCTCCTTTTAAAGGTTTTAAATTTTTAATTAATTGTGGAATTAATTGAGTTCCAAACTCTAAATACAACTCACTAAAATTAGTATTGCGTTCTTGTAAACTTTGATTAGGAAATAATTGATTTTGAAGCTCAGTCATTCTCTCAACTTGATCTTTTAGTTTTCTTTTTTGAGCAGTTAACAAACGTTTTTCTAAATTTTCTAGTCCATTAATCTGCTTTTTTTCTTGAGCAGAAATAGCGCCAATAAAAGATTTATCTGTTTGTTTTGCTAATTTATATAGCTCTTCAAATTGTTTTTTAAGATGTAGTTTCTGTTTAGAAAAATCAATATCAATATTTGAAATCGCTCTTACTCTTCCATTTATAAAAGCATCTCGTTTTAAAAAGATTTCTTCATTAGAAATATTTAATTTATCTAATTTATCTGATTGTTGTTTTGTTTTAATTAATACAGAATTACGAAGTAATACGATAGGAAATGTAACATTATTAGCTTCAAAATTAGCTTTTAATTGAAACCAATATGCTAATTCTCCACCTCCACCAATATAACATAAGTTTGGCAAAATAGTTTCTTGATATAATGGCCTTAAAATAACATTAGGAGAAAAACACTCGGGCATTGTATTAACATGCTCTAATAATTCACTCTTATTCCAAACAATATCTGTATTCAATACCTTGTACAAATCATCCTCAAAAACAATACGTTCGCGAAGATTATTCTTTAAATAAAAGAAATTAATTTCTCTTGGATTTACTTGAATAGGATAATTTTTACCTTCAAGTTTTTCTATCTGCTTATTTGTATTTAAAACCGTTCTATATGAAATTTGCTCTGTTAATTCTTTTTCAATTTGTGGAATAAACAATCGCTTCAAACCTTTATCATTAGCTTCTACAACAACCAATCCATATTCTGCAAACAATGCATTTGCCAAATAACGAGTTGCATTGGCTAAATTATCATGCTTTAAATAGGCATTTTTAAATAGTTCTCTAAGTGTATTAGCGTTTTTACTAATTCCTAATTCTTTAGAAAAAGTTTCAAAAACGGCACTTAAACTTTCAGTGTTTAATTCTCCTACTGCACCAGAAACATCTTGATTCCAACGAATTTTCTTTCCTTTGAAATTAAAATAATTAATTTCTTCAAAATCATGATCTTCTGTTGCCATCCAATAGATTGGTACAAAATTATAATTTGAATACTCGCTTTTTAACTCATTTGCTAAATTGATAGTCGAAACAATTTTATGCAAAAAATATAGTGGTCCAGTAAACAAATTTAATTGATGACCTGTAGTTACAGTAAAAGTATTATTTTGATTTAAAATTTTAATATTATTGATAGTAGCTTCTGAGGCATCAGTATTTTTATACTGTTCTATTAAAACTTTAAAAAGCACGCTTCTTGTTTTAGAATCAAAAGATTTACTTTTTTCATCGATTTGATTCTTGAAATTTTCAAGTTTTGGAAAACGATTGTAAAATGGCTTTAGCGTCTTATTTTCAGCTAAATAATCACAAATAAGTTCTGAGAAATATCCGGTTTTCTGAAACGAAATACAGTCTGATGGCATAGTCAATAATAAAATCTAGTGTAAAGATAAGACACTTTATATCATACTCTATCTTAAAATTAACATAAAAAAGGATAAGCATCCTTCTTGTTTTTTGTAATTTAATACTCTAAATTCAATTGAAAATTTAATAATGAAAAAGAATCTCGTACTGTTAACTTTAGCTTGTCTCACCTTATTATTTAACACTTTACAAGCTCAGAATTTCACTGAATTTAAAGGAAAAATTGTTTCTGAAAGTAGTGGTAAATCTTTACCTCTAGCAGATATTGTTATTAAAAATACTAACATTAGTACAGTAAGTAATTCTGATGGAGAATTTGCTCTTAAAGTACCTAATACAGACCTAGACAAAAGTATTATAGTCACTTATTTAGGGTACAAAAAAACAGAAATCTTACTGTCTAAATTAAAAAAACAAAACGCAAAAATCAAACTTCCAGAAGCTGCTACTGTTTTAGCTCAAGTAGATGTAAATGCGCCTGCAGATGCTAAATCTTTGGTAAAAAAAGCTTTAAAACTTAAAGGTGAGAATTATCATAATAGCAAAACAATAATGACTGCATTTTATAGAGAAACCATTAGAAAGCGAAATAAAAATGCATCGCTCTCTGAAGCGGTTTTAAAAATCTATAAGCAACCATATGTCTCAAATAAAAAAGATGCTATTACATTAGTGAAGTCTAGAAAAAACACAAACTATTCTCGATTAGACACTATTGCTTTAAAATTACAAGGCGGTCCATTTAGTGCACTTTATACAGATGTAATGAAATATCCAAGGTTTATATTTACTGAAAATAATTTAAGCTCATATGAGTTTTCTTTTAAGCAGTCTACTCAAGTAAATAATAAATTAGTATATGTTGTAGATTTTAAACAAAAGCTAGGTATTAAAGAACCTATGTATTATGGGCAATTATACATAGATGCAGATACATATGCAGTAACTAATGCTGTTTATAATTTAAATGTATCAAACCGTGATTTAGCTAGCGAACTATTTGTAAGAAAGAAACCTGTTAATGCAAAAGTATTTCCAACAGAAGCTGCTTATCGTGTAAACTATAGAGTGAAAAATGGAAAATGGTATTATGGTTATAGTAATATTTTGCTTTCTTTTAAAGTAAAATGGTCTAATCGTTTATTTAATAGTCGCTATACTTTACAAAGTGAAATGGCTATTACCGATTGGGAACCAACTAATACTGAATTTGTAAATAGGCCAAAAAATCGTTTAAAGTACAATATCATTTTAACCGATGAAACTTCTGGTTTTGCTGACCCTAAATTTTGGGGAGAATACAACATTATTGAACCAGAAAAATCTATTGAATCTGCTATTAAAAAAATTAGCAAAAAATTAAAGAAGACTAAAGCATAACTGGTCTATAAAAATACTAATTACACTAATTATTTATGTTATTTATAAACTTCTCTTTTACATAAAAAAATTTAAAAAAGGTATTTATTATTTTACTAAAAGTAAAACTAAACTAGGTTTTATTATAGACGTTAATAATAATTATAATTTAAAACCTTAATATAAAATAAAACGTATATTTAAAAATTAAAAACAGTCTTTTTGGAAGTAAGTAGAGAACTCTTATTTTTTTTTAGTGCCATAGGCGCCTTTAACGGTATTGTTTTAAGTGTTTACTTCATTTTCTTTGCTAAACCCAAACACATTTCGAATATATTCTTGGGAATATTCTTAGGCATGCTAAGTATACGTATTGGCAAATCTGTGTTTTTTCATTTTAATCATGAATTATCGTTTCATTATTTGCAATTTGGTTTAACTGCCTGTTTTTTTGTTGGACCTTTTTTATATTTCTATGTCAATTCAATTACTCGAACCTCAAGCAATGCATATAATACTTGGAAGTATCATTTATTAATTTTAGTACCTATAGCATTAATTATTGGTTTCCTTTACCCATTTAACAACCATGTAGATTTATGGAGACCACACATTATAAAAACCATTTACATCCAATGGTTTCTTTATATATTGATGTCTTTCTACTTGATACGAGATCGTATCAAAAAAATATTTAATAAAAATGAAAAACTTTCAAGTATAGACATTTGGTTGTTTAGTATTTTAATTGGTAATATATTACTCGTATCATCTTATTATTTTACAAGTTTTGTAAACTATATTTCTGGCGCACTTACCTTTTCTTTTCTACTATATATTTTATTACTATTTGTGTTTTATAACAAAAAAAACAAATCTATTCTTTTTAATTCTTTAAATAAATACGCTAATAAAAAAATAGACACTAGTGAAGCTTCACAATTGATTCAAAGATTAAAAACAGTTATGAGCAAAGAGGACGCACTTTATAAAAACTCGAATATAAAATCCATAGATGTTGCTAAAAAAATTGGTATAACTACACATCAACTCTCACAATTACTAAATGATAATTTAGGTAAAAACTTCGCATTATATATAAACGAATATCGCATTGAAGCTGCTAAAAAAATGCTTAAAAACGATACTAATTTAACATTAGAAGCCATTGGCTATGAATGTGGTTTCAATTCAAAATCTACCTTCTTCACTACTTTTAAAAAGCTCACAGGAAAAACTCCTGCTCAATTTAAAAAACACCAATAAAGTATTATTTTATAAATCCGAACTTCTAATTTATAACTCAAAAACACTTTTGTTAGATATTGCTTGATATTGCTGAAAAATTAAAATCAGCATGCGATTATTTATTCTATTTTATTCAATAATTCTATTTACAGGATGTTCTAATACATCAAATATTGAAGATAAAACTTCCGAAAAGATTCTATTTATTGTATCCAATCAGCATACCTATGGAGATACAGACATGAACACTTCAAATCATTTTGGAGAAATTGTTTATGCTTATGACATCTTAGTTAATGGAGGCTATAAAGTAGACTTTGTTAGTCCAAATGGAGGAGCAATTCCCATTGGTTATTTAGCAACATCGAACAGTATACAAAAAAAATACCTCTACGATTTTAACTTTATGAAAAAACTCAAAAACACTTTAAAACCAGTGGATATTTTACCTTCAGCATATAAAGCTGTTTATTATGTTGGTGGTGGTGCAGCTATGTTTGGCGTTCCTGAAAACAAAAACATTCAAGACATCACAATGTCTATATATAACAACAACGGTATTGTCTCTGCTATTTGTCATGGAACTGCTGGAATTGTTAACCTTAAGGCTAAAAACGGCGACTATTTGTATAAAGGTCGAGATGTAAATGGTTTCCCTGATGTATTTGAGAATAAGGCAGCAAAATATTATGAAACCTTTCCTTTTTCAATTGAGCAACTAATTAAAGAACGAGGTGGCAATTTTTCGTATTCAAATGAAGGCTGGGATAACTATTACAAAGTAGACAAACGACTTATTACTGGACAAGATCCTACAGCAGCAGCATCGGTTGCAAAAAAGATTATTCAAACATTAAAACAATCATAAATTCAATCATGAAAAAAATATATACAGCATTTTTACTTTTAGTAATGACAATTTCTTTTTCTCAAGAAACCCAAAAAAGACAAATAACAACAGACCAAATTGATGCTGTTTTTTCTCAATGGAACACCAAAGATAAACCTGGAATAGCTGTGGGAATTCTTAACAACGGTAAAATAGTACACGCTAAAGGTTATGGGTTAGCCAATTTAGAACATCAGGTTCCAATAAATCAAGAAACCAAATTTTATATTGGAGACCTAGCTAAGGAATTTACAGTTTATGCGCTCTTGTTGTTAGAACAACGCGAACTACTTTCTCTTCAGGACGATATTCGAAAGCACATGCCTAAGTTAACATCTCTTCCACATTCAATAAGTATCCAGCAATTGATAAATCATACAAGCGGATTAAACAATGATCAAATTTCCAAAGCTCTTGCAGGATGGAAAACAGAAGATGTCTTTACAAAAGAACAAGCATATAAAATGATTTGGAGTCAATCGAAATTCATATCTAATAGAGATGCTATACAACTTCCTACAGATGCTGGGTTCATGATTCTAGAAGATCTTATTACCAATATTAGCAAAATGCCATATACCAATTTTGTAACCAAAGAAATATTTAAACCTCTAGGAATGACAAATTCAGTATTTGATACGCAAGGAACTGTAATCGCTAACAAAGCTCAAGGATACTTCGCACAAAAAGATAGTTTTACTAATTCAACAATAAACCATAGACAAACAATAGTATCAAATGTATACACTACTATAAGAGATATGTGCTTCTGGGCAAGAGAACTTGAATCCCCTAAAGTTGGTACTAAACGAATGATTGAAAAATTCGATGAGTTGTCTATTGTTAATAATAAAAAGGTAGACGAAACTAATACTGCTCTATATACAGGCGGCCATAGATTTTGGAATTTTAGAGGAGTAAAAAAGTTGTACCATGTTGAAGTTGCAGGTGGATATGCTAGCAAATTAATTCGCTATCCAGATTATTCCCTAGCAGTTATTGTTATGGGAAATGATGGCGCCTATAATGGATATGCAGCCACAGGAGCAAGTGCACTCTATATTGAAGACTTCTTAGACCAAATGAATGAGGAATCTACTAAAATTACCTCAAAAAAATTATCAAAAAAACAACTATCTGCATTTGAAGGAGATTACTGGGATATTGATAACTATACTAAAAGAAAAATTCATGTTGTTAACGATACCTTAAGATATTATAGAGGCCCAGGTAATGAAAGTTCACTTGTGCCTATTACTAATAAGTCCTTTAAAATGATTACAAGAGGAGATGTAATGGTAAACTTCGACTCTAACGCTGTACACAAAACCATGTTGGTAAAAGTTGGAGACAATACCTCTCATTTAATTTCTTATAACAAAAATGCTAACTGGAGTAAGGATCTTGAATCATTTACTGGAAATTATTATGCAGCTGCCTTAAATACTTCATATTCTCTGTCTATTGATCAAGATAAGCTTATACTTACCCATCCAAGATTTGAACCTGTACAATTAGACCCAACAATAACAGATTTATTCACAGGAAACAAAAGACATTTTTCGTCTTTAGCATTCAAAAGAAATACAAACGGTACTATACAAGGCTTTAAAATGTCTGCTCATGGGATTACTGACATATGGTTCCAAAAGCAAACTACCACAAATGAAAATTTAGTAAAAACCAAATAAGGTCGTTTAAAAAACATAATTAAAATACTTTAAAAACGATATAAATTATAATCTAAAAGAAATGAAAAAAATAATCCTAGTTATATTTTTAATATTTAGTTTATCAAATAGTAATGCTCAATCAGAAATCGAACAAATAAACAGTGTACTTTACGATTATATTGAAGGTACAGCTAATGGTGAACCTAATCGCTTAAAAAGAGCTTTTCATAAGGATTTTAACCTCTATTTTGTAAAAGAAGATTCTCTACAAGTATGGTCTGGAAAACAATATGTAGGCAATATAAAACCTGGTCGAAAAAGTAATCGTATTGGTAAAGTTTTATCTATTGATTTTGAAGGTGATGCAGCAATCGCAAAAATTGAAATATTAATGCCTAAAAGAAAACGTATTTATACAGACTATTTAATGTTATTGAAAGTTAATAAGAAATGGAAAATTATTCACAAATCATTTACATTTAAAAACTATCCTGAATAAAAAAACAAACTCAAAATTAAAGTTTTAATTTATTGAGATACTACCTCTCCATAAAGGTCAAAATCTGCTGCTTCTATTATTTTAACTGTTGTAAATTCACCAGTTTTTAAGTAGACCGTTTTAGCATCAATTAAAACTTCGTTATCAACATCTGGAGAATCGTATTCTGTACGTCCAACAAAATAATCACCTTCTTTTCTATCGATAACAACTTTAAACTCTTGACCTATTTTTTCTTGGTTTAATTCCCATGAAATTTGAGATTGGATTTCCATAATTTCGTTGGCTCGTTCTTGCTTTACTTCCTGTGGCACATCATCTTCTAAGTTAAAAGCATGTGTGTTTTCTTCATGAGAGTATGTAAAACAACCTAAACGTTCAAAACGCATTTCACGAACCCATTCTTTTAGAGTTTGATAATCTTCTTCTGTCTCACCAGGATAACCAACAATAAGAGTTGTACGAATAGTCATATCCGGTACTGCCTTTCTAAACTCCTTAAGTAGTTTTGTGGTCTTCTCTTTTGTAGTACCACGACGCATACTTTTTAAAATAGAATCACTAATATGTTGTAATGGTATATCTAAATAATTACAAACTTTAGGTTCACGATTCATAACATCTAACACATCCATTGGAAAACCTGTTGGAAATGCATAATGTAAACGAATCCAATCGATACCTTCTACTTTTACTAAGTTCTCTAGTAACTCTGCTAAATTTCTTTTTTTGTATAAATCTAACCCATAATAGGTTAAATCTTGAGCAATAAGGATTAACTCTTTTACTCCATTTGCAGCCAGTTTTTCGGCTTCAATTACTAAATCTTCTATTGGTGTACTTTTATGCTTACCTCTCATTAATGGGATAGCACAGAAACTACATGGTCTATCACAACCTTCGGCTATTTTTAAATAAGCATAGTTTTTAGGTGTCGTTGTTAAACGTTCTCCAATTAATTCATGCTTATAATCTGCTCCTAAAGCTTTTAATAACCCCGGTAATTCAGTAGTTCCAAAATATTGATCAACATTAGGGATTTCTTTTTCTAAGTCTGGCTTATACCTTTCAGAAAGACAACCAGTTACAAAAACCTTATCAACATCTCCATCTTCCTTTTTCTGCATGTATTCCAAAATGGTATTCACACTTTCCTCTTTGGCATTATTAATAAAGCCGCAAGTATTAATTACAACAATATTTCCTTCATCTTCATGTACAACATCTTTACCACTAGCTTTTAACTGCCCCATTAACACTTCGCTATCGTAAACATTTTTACTACAACCAAGAGTTATTACATTGATTTTGTTCTTTTTAAGTGATTTTGTACGCATATCCTAATTTTGGACTGCAAAGATACAATCTAAAACACAATTAGTTATAATTTACTGGTGCAATTCGTTCTTTTGATGCTTGCTCGTAATTATATGCCCAATTTAAAATATCTAGCTCTTTTAATGGAGGCGCTATAAAGGTTATACCTTTTGGCTCTCCTTTGTTTGTGTATCCCATTGGCACTGTCATTGCAGGATACTCTGCTACCGCAGCAAACGCAGCGTGATAGTTATTAATTGATAAAAACCATCCAATTTATTTGCTTTTATAGCTTCATCAAAAAACTGTCTTCCATTAGTTTTTAAAACATTTTTAATTGTCTCGAATTCTTTATCTGTGCTTTTATCTTCGTGAACTCCTTTAAATAACGCTTGTCCGTATGGCGCTCTAAGTAAAGAATCTTTACTATTATACTCCATAATATCTTTAACAGATCTCACTTCAATATTAGCATTGGTAAAACCAGATAGATAATGAGGTAAATCTTTTTTCATATCTAAATTTAATAACCGGATAAACTCTGGCAAGTCAACTTTAGGTTCTTCTAATTCAACTATAGTTGCTCCTTTAGATTTTAATACAGCGATGGCTCTTGTATATAAAGAATCTTCTAGTAACCTCTTATACACTCCAAAGCGCTTCTCTTTCAAATCTTCTTTATTAAAATTATTCAAATAATAACCTGTTGACCATCTCGTTTCAATAGATTTAGAATCTTTACTATCATAACCTAACATAGCATCTAAAACAATAGCATTATCTGTTACATTTTTTGTTATAGGGCCAGATGTATCTAATGTTGATGAGATAGGCACAATTCCTGTTCTACTTAACAAACCAATAGTTGGCTTTATGCCTACTACAGAGTTTTGACTAGCTGGCGACAAAATAGATCCTGCCGTTTCGCTACCTATGGCTGCTACACAAAAATTTGCAGCTACAGATACACCACTTCCAGAACTAGATCCACCTGTATCTATTATACGTCTTCCATATGGGTTTAATGTTTGCCCGCCAACTGCACTATAACCACTTGGACATTCACCACAAAAGAAATAAGCCCATTCACTTAAATTTGCTTTCCCTAAAATAATGGCTCCGTTTTCTTTTAATTTTTCTACTACAAAGGCATCATCTGTTTCATTATTTAATAATGCAACTGCACCAGCAGTTGTAGACATATTTTTTGCATTAATATTGTCTTTAAGTAATATTGGCATTCCAAAAATTGGGTGACGCTCACCTGGTGCTTTAGCTTCTACATCTGCAATTCGCGCTAGTTGTATTGCTCTAGGATTTATAGATATTACCGAATTTAAGCTAAAATCATTCTCTCTATCAAATCGCTTTATACGATATAAATAAAACTTTACTAACTCCTCATATGTGAGTTCTCCACTCCTAATATGCTTTTGAATAGTTGGTATATTTTGTTCTAAAACTAATGGTTTTATAGAATTATAAATAGCTTCGGAGAAATCTGCTAATTCATTATTAAAATCTTTCCAAAGCATCTCATTCTTTATAAACTTTGAATCTAAAACCTTAAATTCCCTAAAATCTTTAGTAGAAATTGCACTAGTATCAGATTTTAATTCTGTTTCAATATTAGTCTCTGTATTTTCTTTATCCTCTTTACAGTTTACAAAAAATAATAATGCTAATAATAGAAATAATATGGCTCTTTTCATTTTTATACATTTTAGCTAAAAATACAAAACATGATTTTAAATTAATGTTTTTAAACCTTTTATGTGTTCTTTAGTCTTAATAAAAAATCCCATTTCAAATGAAAATCAAAGTATTATTTATTATTGTAATTTCATTTATTAGTTGTGCTTCTAATGAGCCTATTACTCAAGATGAAGAATTTATTGAAAACGAATCACTTTAC
This sequence comes from uncultured Lacinutrix sp., assembly GCF_947500325.1. Classification (GTDB taxonomy): domain Bacteria; phylum Bacteroidota; class Bacteroidia; order Flavobacteriales; family Flavobacteriaceae; genus Lacinutrix. The sequence goes on along the minus strand of NZ_CANMRQ010000007.1, from coordinate 28,475 downwards.
TTTCCTCCAATAGGAAGTAATATTTGGGAAACAACTAGTCCTGAATCACTTGGCTGGGATACATCTAATTTACAATCTCTTATAGATTTTGTTGAAGAAAAAAACTCAAAAAGCTTTATTATTTTACATAAAGGAAAAATTGTTACTGAAAACTACTTTAATGGCCACAACGAAAACTCATTATGGTATTGGGCAAGTGCTGGCAAGACGCTAACATCTACTATTGTTGGTATTGCTCAAGATCAAGATTTATTGAATATAAACGATAAGGTTTCAGATTATATAGGAACAAATTGGACTAGTGCTTCTATTGAAAAAGAAAATTTAGTCACCAATAAAAATTTATTATCAATGAATTCTGGTTTAGATGACTCATTAGGCGAATCGGTTGCTATGGAAGATTTACAATATCTTGCTGATGCAGATTCAAGATGGGCTTATCATAATGTATATGTAAAATTACAAGACGTAATTACTAGTGCTACTAATATGGATTGGAATGATTATTTTAATCTAGTGTTGAAAGACAAAATTGGACTATCTGGTTCATGGCAAAATGTAAATAATTTTAGTATTTACTTCAGTAATACAAGAAGCATGGCGCGTTTTGGGTTAATGATCTCGGCTAAAGGTAAATGGGAGACTACCGAAATTGTATCTGAGAGTTTTTTAAATGAAGCTACAAATACTTCTCAAAACATTAATGAATCTTATGGTTACCTCTGGTGGCTAAACGGAAAATCTAATTACCATTTACCACAAAGTCAAGTAGAATTTCAAGGTTCTTTAATACCAAATGCTCCTAGTGATATGTACTGTGCATTAGGTAAGAATGATCAAAAAATATACATTGTACCAAGTAAAGATCTTGTAATAATAAGAATGGGAAATGCTGCTGGTAATGAAAATTTTGCATTGTCTACTTTTGACAATGATCTCTGGGAAAAAATTAATTTATTAATTGATTAGTTACGATCTTCAAAAGGAACAATGCTACCTTTTTCTAAATAGTTTTTTAAATCGTTTAAAAGCATAGCCCAACAAAAAGAAGAGGTTTTAAATTCGTTATTACACGCTTTCCAATCTTTATGAGAAAATTCCAGAAGCGTTCCTTGTTCTACTTCTTTTAAATGAATACCAAAGGTTGTAGAATTCCAATCTTTATCAGATTTTGTCATTTTTAAATAGAACGATTCATTTTGCTTAACCTCAGAAACTTTCGAGAACCAATTGTAAGTATCTGTAAAATTCAAATTGTATTCTGACCCAAGTTCTGGTTTTCCTGACGATTTTAATGTCCACCAATTATTTAGATGCTCTGGTTGTGTAAAAGCGTTAAAAACGTTTTCTCTAGATGTTTTAATAACGAAGTTATGATGGATATTAAAAGCCATAAGGATTAAAACTATTTACGAATTGATAAAAATAAACTCCAAAAAATAAATAAAGTATAGTATAACTAAAGATAGTTAAAATTACATAAAAGTTATATTGTTTTTGTTTTAAGCTTCTATAACTATAATTTCCAATAAGTAAGAATATTAGAAAAACAATAATCTTAGGAAAAGCTATATACTTATTCAAATAATCAGGCATTAGTGGATTTTTTGAATCATGCCAAAACAATACTATAAAAGAAAAAAGATAATATACTATTTTAATAATAGCATACACTAAGTTAATTTGAGATAGTATTCTTAGTGTTTTTTCATTTTTCAATATATCCTTCTTATTTAAAAAAGCTATCTACAAACTCATATTTATTAAACACCTGTAAGTCTTCAATACCTTCTCCAACACCAATATATTTTACTGGTATTTGAAACTGATCACTAATTCCAATAACTACGCCTCCTTTTGCTGTACCATCTAATTTTGTAACAGCTAATGATGTTACTTCCGTTGCTGCAGTAAATTGTTTAGCTTGTTCAAAAGCATTTTGTCCAGTAGAACCATCTAAAACTAACAAAACATCATGAGGTGCATCTCCAACTACTTTTTGCATAACACGTTTTACTTTTGTTAACTCGTTCATTAAGTTAATCTTGTTATGTAAACGTCCAGCTGTATCAATAATGATAACATCGGCATCTTGAGATACTCCAGATTCTAAAGCATCAAATGCAACACTAGCTGGGTCACTACCCATTTCTTGTCTTACCATTGGCACATCTACTCTATCTGCCCATACTTGTAATTGATCTATTGCTGCAGCTCGAAAAGTATCTGCAGCTCCTAAAACAACTTTTAATCCTTGCTTTTTAAACTGGTATGCTAATTTACCTATAGTTGTTGTTTTACCTACTCCATTTACCCCAACTACCATTAATACATATGGTGTTTTTGTTCCATCTGCTTGCTTTGGTAATATAGGAATTGTGTATTCGGTGTCTTCTCCAGAATTAGTTTCACTTAATAATCCAGCAATTTCTTCACGAAGAATTCTATTCAATTCATCGGTTCCTAAATATTTATCTTTTGCTACGCGCTCTTCAATTCGTTCTATAACTTTTAACGTAGTATTTACTCCTACATCACTAGATACTAAAACCTCTTCAAGATTATCTAAAACATCATCATCAACTTTAGATTTTCCTGCAACTGCTTTACTTAATTTACCTAGAAAACTAGTACTAGTTTTTTCTAGACCTTTATCTAAGGTTTCTTTTTTTTCTGAAGAGAATATTTTTTTAAAAAAACTCATGTATTGTTGTTAATTGTATAGTGATACTACTAACAATAGTCGCGCCTTTTCTTAAAAACTGCAACTTTGTCATTATGCACGTAAAGAAACGTAATATTTTAAAATAAAAAAAGCCGCTTTCTAAATGAAAGCAGCTTATTATATTTTGTATTGGTAATGTCTTATTTTTTTAACCAATCGTTCACTAAATCTGGTGACATAATTGATTCAACAAACATATAAGCTCCTGTTTTTGGAGATTTCACCATTTTGATTGCTTTAGATAGTCTCTTAGATCCTGTTTGTAACGATGCTACTGATTTCTTTGCCATAACTTATACTTATTATGTATTATTTAATTTCTTTATGAACAGTCATTTTCTTCAAGATTGGATTAAATTTCTTAATCTCCATTCTATCTGGTGTGTTCTTTTTATTTTTAGTTGTAATATAACGTGACGTTCCTGGTTGTCCAGATCCTTTATGCTCAGTGCATTCTAATATTACTTGTACTCTATTACCTTTCTTTGCCATTTTCTTATTCTTTAAATGCGGTGGCTATTATTTTAAAAATCCTTTAGATCTTGCATCTTTTAATGCTGCAGCGATACCAATCTTGTTGATTGTTTTTAAAGCTGATGTAGATACTTTTAAAGTTACCCACTTATCTTCTTCAGGAATGAAAAAACGTTTTTTAATTAAGTTCGCGTTGAATTTACGTTTCGTTTTATTCATTGCGTGCGATACGTTGTTTCCAACCATTGCTTTCTTTCCTGTAAGTTCACAAACTCTTGACATTACTTATAACTTTAAATGTGTTATTAAAATTCGAGGTGCAAATATATGAAATGTTTTAGTATTGACAATCTGTTTTTTATCAATTTTTAAAAATTTCTTTCTGAAACAATTCTAACGCCTTGTTTATTGCTTTATTTATAACTCTTATTCGATTAGTTCCGAGTGAGAATTCTTGAGAAAAAACATTTTCTTTTGAAGCTATAGCTATATAAACAGTTCCTACTTCTGCATCTGCATCTCCTTTAGTTGGTCCGGCATTACCTGTAGTTGCAATTGCATAATCACTTTTATACAATGCTCTACAGTTTTTAGCCATTGCTTCTGCAACTTCTGCGCTTACAACTGAATGTTCTTTTATTATGGCTTGAGAAACACCTAAAACATCAATTTTAGTTTCTGTTGCATAGGTAACTAATCCTCCTTTAAAATATGATGATGCGCCAGCATTAGCTGTAAATGTTTCTGCTAGTTTCCCTCCAGTACAACTTTCTGCTACCGATAGTGTTTTATTAAGATTTACTAATTGTTTTCCAATTAGCACTTCCAGATCTCCATCATTTTCAAAGCCTACAAACACATCTTTTATTAATGGTAAAACGATTTGTATTTGTTTTTCCATTTCTGTTTTAACTATTTTTTCATCAAAACCTTTAGCTGATAATCTTAATCTTACCTTTCCTAAATTTGGTAAATAGGCAAGTTTTATAAACTCTGGTAAATTATCTTCCCATTCCTCTATTCTGGAAGCGAGCATACTTTCTCCTATACCATATGTAAGTAATGTTTTATGTAAAATAAATGGTCGTTTGTATTTTGCTTTTATCTTTGGTAAGACCTCATATTCCATTAGTAGTTTCATTTCGTGAGGCACTCCAGGCATAGATATAAAAACTTTTTCGTTCTTTTCTAACCACATACCTGGTGCACTACCAACTGTATTCATTAATACTTCTGCTTTAGAAGGTATTAAGGCTTGGTCTAAGTTAACCTGTTGCATTGGTTGTTTTACATAGTCTCGCCATAACCTTTCGATATTTTTGGTAACTGAAAGGTCTCTTACTAGAGTATCGTTAAAATATTTGGAAATAGTATGTTTTGTAATATCGTCTTTTGTTGGCCCTAAACCACCAGTTATAATTACAATATCTGCATTGTTTTCGGCTTCAGTTAAAGCCTTTAAAATATGTGCTTCATCATCTTGTATTGATGTAATTTGATATACAGAAACACCAATGCTATTTAAAATTTTTCCTATAAAAGCAGAATTAGTATCTACTATTTGCCCAATGAGAATTTCATCTCCAATGGTAATAATTTCTGCTTGCATTGAATATTACAGATTAAAGTCTGATTTTATTTCTGCAGTTGCTTTTTCTACTGCATCTAAAACCTCTGCTAATTGAGTGGCAACATCTTCTCCTGCTTTTTCAAACTTCCCCCAATCTTGCACTTCTATTAATTTGTCTAAAACGCCCAATTCGAATACATCTATTGTTGGTTTCATTTTATGAGCAGTTTGATACGTTTTTAAAAAATCGCCTTCAGAATGTGCAGCTTTTAAAACTAAAGCATCTGCAGGCACTTCTTCTAAAAATGTTTCTGCTAAAGCCATAATAAAATCTTCATCATTATCGGCTAATTCTCTTAATCTGTGTAGTTTGTAGTGTTGTTCCATTTATTTTACTGTAATAGAAAATAGTTCTCTATCTTCTATGTATCCTTTTAGTTTATCGTTAGCAACTACCTTGCCAACTCCAGCTGGTGTTCCGGTAAATATAACATCTCCAATCTTTAAAGTAAAATATTTTGACACATATTCGATGATCTCATCAATTTTCCAAAGCATGTGACTTGTATTACCTTGCTGTACTAATTCATCATTTTTTTTTAATGAAAAATTAATATTATTTACATTTTCAAATTCACTCTTATCCAACCAATTACCTACAACGGCTGCTCCATCAAAGGCCTTAGCCTTTTCCCATGGTAATCCTTTTGCTTTTAATTGCGCTTGTAAATCGCGAGCTGTAAAATCGATTCCAAGTCCTATTTCTTTATAATATTTATGAGCAAACTTTTTATCTATATATTTTCCAACACGATTTATTTTCACTAAAACTTCTACTTCGTGGTGCACATCATTTGAAAATTCTGGTATAAAAAATGGTTGTTTTTTTAGTAGAATAGCAGTATCCGGTTTTAAAAATACAACAGGATCTGTTGGTTTTTCATTTTCAAGCTCTTTAATATGCTCTGTGTAGTTTCTTCCTATGCAAATTAATTTCATTAACTATTAAAATTTATTATTAAATGCTCTCAACTTTATAGCCGTTAATACTTTTTTAGTGTAAAGCGGAAAATCGGCATTTAAAAGCCATCCAAAATAACCGGGTTCATCATTTAAAACATCTGTCACTTTTTTTCCTTTGTGTTTTCCAAAAGAAAAACATTCCTCTCCTTCTTTATTATAATTAATAAAACCTGCAAAATCGGCAAACTTTTTTCGAGCACTAAACTCTGCTAGAAATTTCATATCGTTTTCTAAATCGTCATAACGATCTAATTGCGATTTTAATACCTCGTAAGTTGCCAAAGTATCTGCTTCTGCTGTATGTGCATTCTCTAAACTTTTATCACAATAAAACTTATAAGCTGCACCTAATGTACGTTGTTCCATTTTATGAAAAATAGTTTGTACATCTATAGCTACGTTATTTTTCATATCAAAATCCATATCTGCTCTCAACATTTCTTCTGCCAATAATGGAATATCGAAACGATTAGAATTAAAACCTGCCAAATCGCAATCTTTAATCATAGCATTTATTTCTTTTGACAACTCTTTAAATGTTGGTTCATTAGCAACACGCTCATCTGTTACTCCATGAATTGCAGAGACTTCTGCTGGTATTGGCATCTCTGGATTTACTAACCAAGTTTTGCTTTCTTTATTCCCATTTGGAAATACTTTTAAAATTGAAATTTCTACTACTCTGTCTTTAGAAACATTAATTCCTGTTGTTTCTAAATCGAAAAAGCAAATTGGTTTTTTAAGATTTAACTGCATAAATTATGGTATGGTTTATGCAAATATAAATGTATTAAGTTACTTTTACTTCGTAATAATTCTGAAATATGAAACAAATAATAGTCTTGTTTTTTGTCTTTTTAATTACTTTAAATGGACTCGCACAAACTGAACATAAATATGTTAAGCTATCTGAAGAAAAGAAAGGAAAGCGCTTAACATTATATGCTACTAATACTGATTCTATTTCATACGATTTGTTCTTGAAAGTAGAAACTAAAGATTATAGACGCAGTAGCAATAGACCAATAATTAGAACCATTGCTGCTAATAACAAAATAAAACTACTAACACTAATACAATTAACTGGTACCAAAGGTAAATACAAGTCTATTTTTGTAGTCAATGAAGTGGCATATGCCCTTGAGGTAAATAAAGACCATGAAGGATTAGATTTTAAATTAGATCGTGCCATAAAAGATAAAAAAGTGACACTTTTCACAAAAGATGATTGTATTATTTGCCCAGATACTAAACGTATTTTAGAAACTAATAACATTGCTTATACTGAGTATAATATTGATAAAGACAGTACTAATTACCTTAGAATTATTAAAGAGTTTCAAGCAGATAAAAAGAATAGGTTCGAAAACCGTATTCCGCTTTTAAAGGTAAATAATCAAGTTTTCAACAATATTAAGAGCACTGAAGATTTTATAGGTGCTTTACGCGAGGCTTTTAATTAGATTTAAAAAAATGAAAAAGGCATTAATATTATTAACACTGTTTCTGTTTTCTAAAATAAATTCACAAACTTTAGAAAACAATAATACTATAATAACTATTGATATAGTAACTACACATAATGACTCAAATTATGCAATACCTTATGCAATTAGCAAAATATCATCAGACACAAAAAATATTGGCACACTATTGAGTGATTACGATGGTCTTAGCCGTTTAAATATTTGCTCAAAAAAAATATTAAATAATAAAATTAAACTTCAAGTTTTTGGGATAGACTGTAAACCTTTTGAAAGAGAATACAAAATTATTAAAGACACAACTATTAATATTAAATTAAAATGCAGAGAAACTAATCTTAAATCAAGGAAAGATATAGATAGCTTTATTTATAAAAATGGAATAAGAAAAGTTTGTGGTACCATAAATTTAATAGACGAGGAAATAGAGAATGCAAATTATATACATTGCGATGGTCGAATAAAAAAATATAATAATATTCCAGCAAACGAAATACATGAATGGGATAAAATATAACATAATAAATACCTATTCTCATAAGCTAATTATAAAATAACTAAAAAAGACCACCTAATTAATTAAGATGGTCTTTTACAATAAAAAATACAACGCTTTTATTCGGCTCCCCTAATGGTATAAGAACCTAGTGAAGTATAAATAGCTTGCTCGTTCTTTAACGATTCAGATTCGCTATATGTATTAGCTGCTTTTGCATAAAAATCATGGCCCTTTTCTAATTTCCATAATAAAGTAAATTCTATAGCTGCATTACTTGGTAATAATTTACCATTAGCATCTTGAATAGTTACTTGCAAATCACCTTCATAATAACCAGGAAGCGCACCTTCAATTTCAAGAAACTGAGAACTATTATGTATAGTTATAGGCTTCTCAGTAAGAAAACAATTGTCTTTAGTCGCTATATTGATTGTAGATCCAACTGGTACATTTCTACACTGAGCATTTAAAACAAATTTCTCCTTTGTTCCATCTTGATTATATATTTTAAGACTGGTTACCTTAGCTATCTGAGGATTAACATTATGCCATACAGATGCTCCATTATGAGTCAACCAAGTTGCAGAATTCCAGTTACCATCTGAAACTCCTAACGGAGAATTAAGAGTAAAATATTGATCGTTAATTGCTCCAATTACACAAACATGGGCTGCAGATTTTGGAGAAAAATTAAAAGCCTCAGAAGCACCTCTATCGCCACGATCTAATAATGCCGGTTCATTATCAGTCGACAATATTTCTCCTTCTTGGCTCCCATCTTTTGCTGTAAGACATTGATTCCAACTACTAGGTGGTTGGTTAAAACCGCCATCTGCGTAAAACATTTGTGCTTTAGGCGCTAATTCACCTCTAAATTCTAAGTTTTGAACTCTAACATAAACGTAGTTCTTTCCTACTGATGGCGTTTTCCAAAACTCGTTATTCCATTCATTAATTAATTGAGCTGGCTCTAACTCTGTATCCTGATTACAAACAATATCTATACTTTGACTATATGAACCTGGACTAGGAATTTGCCCTCTATCAGATTTATTATTTCTAGAAAACGATCCTCTCCATTGCTTCATAGCATTTGTAGCATATTTATTAGCTTGAGCTCTATCTAAACTTAACCCTTGCACCATACTCTTACTTAAAATAGAAGGATCCATTTTAATAACAGACCAATATGTATCTGCGTATACTGCAGCAAAAACATTTGCAACATCTTGATAAGTTATTTTAGGATTCATTCTTTTATATACATCACGCATAGCTTCAGTATCATAATCCTCATCATCGTAAGCTTCAATTACAGCTTTCCATAAATCTTTAATTGTTCTGATTTCCGTTTTTGTTTTTTTATAAATAGCATCACTATTTTCTTGTCCTTTTTTTAGTTTTTCTAATGTTTCCATCTCTTTAATTCTTTATTTTCTTACTCTATTTAAAATAGGCTTTTCAGATTCTACCTTTGTAATAGTAAATAGACAATCGATTGTATTACTGATGATTACAATACAAATATTTAACAATTATATCATTTTCACTAGAGTAAAATGGCTGATTAAAAAAAAGGAGTAGAATTACCTAGTCCTTTAGTCACTTTCTGCAGATAATAGAATTATTGTATTAAGTTTTTACAAAAAGTAATTCTACACTTGTAGAATACATATATATATTCTACGTTTGTAGAATACAAATTTATTTTAATATGAAAAAATACTTATCATTAATTATTATTATTGGACTAATTTCCTGTGAAAAAGAAAGCAAAAGCACTACAACTAAAATTATTAAAAACGAAAAAGCTCTCAAATTAGATACACTTTATAGTGAGCTATATCAAAAAAGTTCTTTTAATGGAAATATACTTGTAGCTGAAAAAGGAAATATCATTTTTGAAAAAAGTTATGGACTAAGGAATGAAGACACGAAAGAAAAACTAAACAAGAATAGCATATTCGAATTAGCTTCGGTTTCAAAGCAATTTACAGCTATGGGTATTGTTCTACTACAAAAAGAAGGAAAACTATCTTATGATGATGAAATAAATAAATATGTTCCAGAATTAAAAGACTACTCAGGAATTACAATAAAAAACTTACTTAACCATACTGGTGGACTGCCAGATTACATGAAACTTGCTAAATTAAATTGGAATAAATTAAATATCGCTACAAATGATGATATCCTTAAAGTATTTGAAAAAGTAAAGCCAAAAATTCTTTTTGAGCCCAATGATAAATGGGATTACAGTAATACTGGATACATGGTATTAGCAACTATAATAGAACGTGTTAGCAATAAGTCTTTTGAAAATTATTTAAAAGAAAAAATTTTTAAGCCATTACAGATGACTAATACCTTTGTTTATAGAAGAAGGTTTCAACCAAAAAAAATCAAAAATTACGCTCAAGGTTATATTTATTCTGATAGCCTGAAAAGAAAAATATTACCAGATGAACTAGGAAAAGATTTTTACGTTGTCTATTTAGATGGCATACTTGGTGATGGTATGGTAAATTCTAATCTACAAGATTTATTAAAATGGGACAGAGCGCTTTACGGTAATAACTTAATTAATGATGAAGATAGAAAAGTAATTTTTTCATCCTACAAAACAAAAAATAATACGGAAACTGATTATGGTTTTGGTTGGATGATTGATAGTACAAAAACTTATGGAAAAATAGTTTCTCATTCAGGTGGTTGGGCTGGATATATTTCTTATATGGAAAGAGATTTAGATAATGATAAGACTATAATAATTCTTCAAAACAATTCGACTTCTAACACTAAGATACCAATAAAAAATACTCGCAGAATTTTATACAGTCAAAATGTTGAAAAACCAATTGTATTAGACACTAAAATATTAAAATTGTATGCAGGAAAATATCTAAATGAAAAGAAAAAAGAAAAAGAAATAATATTTCTTAATGATAAACTTTACGTACCTATGAGTCCCGATTTTAAATTAGAACTTATACCTGTCTCAAAAAATAAATTTATTGTTGATGGATTTTCTCCAGAAGTTACCTACACTTTTATATTAAATAAAAAAGGAGAAGTTGATAAATACATAATACAACAAGAGTCTCAAAAAATTAATAAAGAAGCAAAACGAATTCAATAAGTGGTTATTACAAAGAGTAGATTCAATAAAAAAGCACAGTTTTAAAACTGTGCTTTTTTATTAATTATAATATAGTCTTAAATAAGATAATTAAATCTCGCGATTAGAATCCCAAGCTTCTAAATAATCTTTTACTGCTTTTACAAACTGTCCGCCAAGTGCTCCATTTACAACACGATGATCGTAAGAATGTGACATAAACATTTTGTAACGAATACCAATAAAATCGCCATCTGGAGTTTCTATAACTGCTGGTACTTTTCGTATAGCTCCTAAAGCTAAAATACCTACTTGCGGTTGATTAATTATTGGTGTGCCCATAATACTACCAAATGTACCAACATTTGTAACAGTATATGTTCCGCCTTGAATATCGTCTGGTTTTAACTTATTATCTCTTGCACGTCCAGCTAAATCATTTACAGCTTTAGTCATCCCTACAAGGTTTAACTGATCTGCATTTTTAATAACTGGTACAATTAAGTTTCCATCTGGTAAAGCTGCAGCCATACCAAGATTTATATTTTTCTTTTTAATGATAGTATCACCTTGAAGAGAGATATTCATCATAGGATAATCTCGTAACGCTTTAGCAACAGCTTCCATAAAAATTGGAGTAAAGGTTAAATTCTCTCCTTCACGTTTCATGAAATCACTTTTAACTTTCTTTCTCCAGTTCCAAATATTGGTAACATCTGCTTCTATAAAACTTTGAACATGTGCACTTGTTTGTACACTTTCTACCATATGATGCGCAATTAATTTGCCCATTCTAGTCATTTCTATAATCTCATCGTCACCACTTGCAACAACAGGAGCAGCTTCTTTCTTAGGTGTTGCTTTTGCTGGAGTTGAAATAGTTTTAGCAACTGGAGCCGCAGCTTGTACTGGTTGAGATCCTCTAGTCTTTAAATAGCTTTGCATATCTGCCTTAGTAACACGTCCATCTTTTCCAGTACCAGGAACAGTATCTAACTCAGCCTGAGCAATACCTTCAGCTTTTGCCATATTTTTAACTAATGGAGAATAAAAACGATCGCCATTAGAACTAATTGGAGCAGTAATTTCTTTTGCAGCAACAACAGTTTGTGCTACCTCAGCAACAGCTGGTGTTTCTACTGCAACAGTTTCTTCTTTTGGAGCTTCGGTAGCTGTATTGCCTTCTCCTTCTGTTTCTATAACTGCAATTGTTTGTCCTACTTGAACAACATCATCAACATTAAATAGCATTTCAACTAAAACACCATCAACTTCACTAGGTACTTCGCTATCTACTTTGTCTGTAGCAATTTCCAAAACTGCTTCATCTGCTTCAATAGTCTCTCCAACTTCTTTTAACCAAGATGTAATCGTTGCTTCTGCAACGCTTTCTCCCATTTTCGGTAATTTTAGTTCAAATCTTGCCATATTGATAAAAATAGTGTCTTTTTATATTTTGAGATTGCAAAATTAATAAAAAATAGCCTATTTATTTAACTATTCAATATAATTTTGAAATCGTAATTTTTAATAAAATGATTTTTAAAAGGTTACCACTTCGCCTCTACTTTTAGACGAATTGCTTCCGATGATAAAATTAGCGTTTTTTGGAAGGATTTTAAATGATAAATTTTTATTTTTTTCTGAAGTTGAAATAATATTAATTATTGTTTCAAAAGAAAGATAATTAGCATCTAAAATCACTTCAGTATTTTTCTTTATATCCTTATACTCTAAAAGTACTTCTATAGGTTTTTGTAATTGCTGTTCTAACTTTAAATAATTCTTATTTGAAATTAACACATAGCTTTCAATAGTTTTTTTCTCTTCTAACGAGTTACTTTTTAAAAACTTTGCACTTTTAATTCCTAAGTAAACTAAAAGATCAAATATTATATTTCTAGAAAAATGCTTTTTATAAAAAATTTGCATAGCACCATAAAAGCGTTTGGCATACACTTTATCTTTTAAAGTACTTTCTCCTTTATAATGAATAATAGTGCTATTACCATAATAGTAGTTTTTAACATCAGATTGTTCTATTTTGTATGACAAATCAATATCTTCTCCATACATAAAATAGTCTTCATCAAAGCCATTAACTTCATTATATTTATTACGTTTTAAATACATAAAAGCACCAACAAAAACCGATACATAACCTGATGCCTTTTCGGTTAAATGATTAGCATAATATTCTTTAGAAAACCCTAAAGCTTTTTTAATTGCTATAAATGGTGTTGGAACATTACGCTTACTTTCTGGTAAATATGTACCTCTACCATCAATTAATCTACATCCAAAAATGCCGTGATCTTTTATTATTGTAGATAAATAATGAAGATTATTAAAAATAGATTCAGGAATAACAGTATCTGGATTTAATATACATAAATACTGTCCTTTTGCCTGAGTTACTCCAATATTATTTCCTTTTGAAAATCCTAAATTCTTTTTATTTTCTATAAGCTTAATGTTCGGAAATTTCTCTTTAACCATTTCACAACTATCATCTTGTGAATTGTTGTCTATTACAATAATTTCTGCATCCAAACCTTTAACTGCAGCTTCAACGCTTTGCAAACACAACTCTAAAAAATTGCGCACATTATAATTGAGTATGATAACTGAAAGTTGCAAATGCAATTATTGTTTTAATGAGGTTTCAAAAGGAATGCGATTTAAGATACTACGCCCTAAGGTAATTTCATCTGCGTATTCTAACTCATCTCCAACGGCAATTCCACGAGCAATAGTAGACGTTTCAACATCTAAGCCTTGTAATTGTTTAAAAATATAAAAGTTTGTTGTGTCTCCTTCCATTGTTGGGCTTAATGCAAAAATAAGTTCTTTAACATTTCCTGCTTTCACCTTATTTACTAAACTAGTAATATTTAAATCATGTGGACCTATACCTTCAATTGGGTTTATTTTTCCACCAAGCACATGATATAACCCTTTATGTGACGCTGTATTCTCTATAGCCATTACATCACGAATATCTTCAACAACGCAAATAACATCAACTTTTCTTAACGGATTAGAACATATTTCGCATAATTCTACATCACTAATATTGTGGCAAGATTTACAAAATTTCAAATCCTCTCTCATACTAGTAATTGCTTGAGATAAATTACTTGTATGCTCTTTTGGTTGTTTCAATAAATGCAAAGCTAAACGTAAAGCTGTTCGCTTACCTATACCTGGTAATTGCGAAATTTCATTTACTGCATTTTCTAGAAGTTTTGAAGAGAATTCCATAGCTGCGAATTTAATATTTATTATCAACTTGTTTATCCTTCTTTTAAAGTAATTCGTATTTTGGACATCACAAAACGATTAACATGACAGCAACACAAATAATTTTACTTATTGCAGCTTATTTTGGAGTCCTAATTCTTATTTCTTATTTCACTGGAAAAGAAGATACCAATGCCGCTTTTTTTAAAGCAAATAAATCTGCGCCATGGTATTTAGTAGCCTTTGGTATGATTGGAGCCTCTCTATCTGGTGTAACTTTTATTTCTGTTCCTGGTGCTGTTGAAACAAAACAGTTTGGGTATTTTCAAGTTGTACTTGGCTATTTTATAGGATATTTAATAATTGCCTACGTCTTATTGCCATTATATTATCGCTTAAATCTAACTTCGATTTACACCTATTTAAGAGATCGTTTTGGAACTATTAGCTATAAAACGGGCTCTGTCGCTTTTCTTATCTCTAGAACTGTTGGTGCTGCTTTTCGTTTATTTTTAGTTGCTAAAGTTTTACAACTATTAGTTTTTGATCAATTTAACATTCCATTTCCTATAACTGTAATAATTACTATTGCTTTAATCTGGCTATATACTTTTAAAGGTGGTATTAAAACAATAATTTTTACAGACACTTTACAAACGCTATTCATGCTTATTTCGGTTATAGTAACTATTTCATTTTTAGCATCTGCTTTAGATTTAAATAGTATTTCTGAAATATATGCTAATGTTAAGACTAGTGATTTAAGTAAAGTTTTCTTTTTTGGAGATGGTAACAATCCTCAATACTTCTGGAAAAGCTTTTTAGCTGGTATTTTTATTACCATTACAATGACAGGTTTAGATCAAGATATGATGCAAAAAAACTTAACCTGCCGAAATATCAAAGAAGCTCAAAAGAATATGATTTCGTTTGCTGTTGTACTTGTTTTTGTAAACATTTTATTCTTAGCATTAGGATTAATGCTTACACAATATGCTACTCAAAATGGTATTACAGCTAAGAAAGATGACTTATTCCCAGCGATAGCAATGTTACCGCAAATTGGAATAGCAACTTCTGCCTTTTTTCTTTTAGGTCTAATTGCAGCAGCTTATTCTAGTGCAGATTCTGCTTTAACTTCTTTAACAACATCTTTTTGTATTGACATTATAGAGTTAGACAAAAAACCTCAAGAAGAACAAAAGAAATTACGTAAACGTGTACATGTTTTATTCAGTTTTATTTTAGTAATTGTTATTGTTTTGTTTGATACTATTTTTACAGACGTCTCAGTAATATGGGAACTATTTAAAGCTGCCGGATATACTTATGGTCCATTACTAGGTTTATTTGCCTTTGGTATTTTAACTAAAAAACACATTAAAGACAGATATGTTTGGATTATTGCACTTGTTGCGCCATTATTATCATATCTAATGAATATGTATTCTGAAACTTTGTTTAACGGCTATAAATTTGGATTTGAAATATTAATAGTTAATGGTTTAATAACATTTCTAGGGTTATTATTTATCTCAAAGAAGAATACTATTAGTACTGATTCGTAGATAGCAAAACTAAGGTACATGCTATTTCATAATCTATTTTATTTTCATTTAAAAGGTTATAAAATTCAGGATTTTCTGTTCCTGGATTAAAAATAACACGTTTAGGTTTTAAGGAAATAATATAATTATAATATGATTTCTGCCTTGTAGGATTTAAATACAGAGTTACAGTATCTATATTTTTATATGGTTTTAATTCTGTATCTATTATAACACCATATTCTTCACCTTTACGCATTCCAAAAGCAACAGTATCATGTTTATAATTTACTAACTTCCTAATAGCCATATTAGAGTATCGCTCTGGTTTTATTGATGCTCCAATTACTAATGTTTTCTTATTTAAACTCATCTATTTTTTTTACAAATGTTAAAAACGTGTTAACGATTGTTAAATATAGTAACACAATATAAAATTAAGCGTCTTTAATATAACACAATGCTTAAAACCAATTAAAATCAATCAATCAATCAAAAATCAACCTAATGAAAAAATTAATGATTATTTGCTTGTTAATGTTTTCCTTCTCATTACAAGCACAAACTTCTGTAACAAAAGCACCAGCCTTTAAATCTGGAATTATTACAGGAACTATTTTAGACGGCACACTTAATGAACCCTTACCATATGTGAATATAGTGGTAAGAAATTTAAAAAACGAAATTATTACTGGTAGCATTACTAAAGATAATGGTACTTTTTATATGAATGATATTCCTGAAGGCAAAAGCAAAGTAAGCATAGAGTATTTAGGCTATAAAACTGTTAGCAGAGAAATTACAATTGATAAAGAAAATAATAGAATTGACTTTGGTAATGTAAAAATATTTGAATCTGCAACAAGTTTAGGAGAAGTAGAAATTACTGCTGAAGTCACTACTATTAAACAAAAAGTAGATAGAAAAGTTATTACTGTTGGTAAAGATTTAACAACGACTGGTCCCACAGCTAGTGATATCATGAACAACTTACCAAGTGTAAGTGTAGATCAACAAACTGGTAATATTAGCTTAAGAGGTAATCAAAACGTAAGAGTAATGGTAGACGGAAAGCTATCTAACATTCCTGCTGCTCAATTATTAAAACAAATCCCTTCTACGTCTATAAAAAGTATTGAATTAATTACAAATCCTTCGGCTAAATATAACCCTGAAGGTATGAGTGGTATAATAAATATCATCTTGAAAAAGAACGCTAAAATTGGATTTAATGGTAGTATAAACCTAGGTTTGAATTACGATATTAATGCAAAGTTCAATTCTTCAATAGACTTAAATTACAGAAACGGTAAATTTAATATTTACGGTAACTATGGTAATAATATTGCAAGAAATGCTAATAGAGGAAACATTTTTAGAGTAGACGATAATTCTGAACAGTTATTTAGTGGCTTATCTAACACTAAAAACCACTTATTTAAAGTTGGTATAGATTATTATCTAAACGATAAGAATACTATTTCTTTCTTTACTAATCAAAACACATTTGATTCTAAATCTAATAATGATACTGATGTATTATTTTATGATGCTAGTGAGTTTAATCAATCACAAACTTTTTTTAACGAGAATGACAATAATTCTGGACAATACAATTTTAATTATAAATTAGATTTTGCTAAAGATGGGCATAATATTGAATTAGAAGTCGACTATAATGACTTTGCTCAAGATGAAGACGCAAACTTTTTTAGCTCTGGCGCCGGAATTTTAAGTCCTACTCGTGAAGATATAGTTAATACAGAAAGAAACAGGACAACAGTTAATTTAGATTATGTTAATCCATTAAACGATGAGACAAAATTAGAATTAGGATTACAAGCTAGATTATTTGATACTAATATTGATTTCTCTTCTACTGGGTTAAGCTTTAATGAAGCTGGTATGATAAGACAAATACCAACTACAAATTTTGATTATGAAAGAAATATTTTTTCTGCTTATGCCACTTATGGTAAAAAATTAGAAAAATTCACTTATCAATTAGGCTTACGTGCAGAAACTGTAACTGTCGAAGCAAATGCTTTAGAAACTGAAGTAGCTACAAATGTTACAACGCCGCAACCATTTGAAAATGATTACTTTCAAGTATATCCTTCATTATTTTTAACCTATAATCCTTCAGAGAAAAATTCATACCAATTTAGTTATAGTAGAAGAATAGATAGACCAGGTATTGGACAAGTAAATCCAATTAGAGAGTGGAGCACGCCTTTAATTTCTCAATTTGGTAATCCAAACTTATTACCTCAATTCACAAACTCTGCAGAAGTTAATTATACACGTCAATTAAAAAGTGGAAGTATTACTGCCGGTGTTTTTTATAGAATTATTGAAGACGAAATTAATACAGCCGTATTTGTAGATCAAACCGATTTAAGCCGTTTAATTCTTACAAATGATAATTTCGATAATACATCTGCATATGGTATAGAATTATCAAGTAATTACAGGCCAACAAAATGGTGGAGTATTAATGCTAGTTTCGATTTATTTTCGCAAACGCAAACTGGTATTACAGAACGTATAGATGTACCATTAGAAGATGCTACAGTTAATGATATTATAAGAAGTGAAGTAGAAGTAGATAACGTAGCATGGAATTTTAGAGCCTTTAATAATTTCAAAGTAAACAAGACATTATCATTTTCATTATTTGCAATGTATCGTGCTAAAAATAAAGGCATTCAGTTTGAAACCAACCCAATGTATTTTGTAAATGTTGGGGCTAGAAAAAGTTTCGCTAAAGGAAAAGGATCTTTAAGTTTAAATTATAGTGACGTTTTCAATACAATGCAATTTGGATTTGAAGGACAAAACCCATTTAGACAAACTGGAGCTTTTAGATGGGAAAATCAAAATATTTTCTTAGGCTTGAATTATAGATTTGGAGGTGGAAAATATCGTGCAAAATCAAGAAAATCTAGAGATAATGATGAAAAATCTGGAGGCGGATTTATATAAAAATTACAACAGTACTAATTAGTGTTAATAACCTACGTAATAGTTGATGGTTAGTGTTAATGTTAGGTTATTAAACAAGAAAACCCAGAACTTTATAAGTTTTGGGTTTTTGCTTTTATATAACCACAACTAACAAATGTTATTGAATGTTAACATATTTTTATGTCAACGTTAAATTATGTTAAATACTGAAAATCAGTGTAATAAAAACAGTTTTCTTTCGTCTTATAAGAAACACAACATAAGTATACGAATACATTAATTTGAATTAGTCTTCCATTAAAACGTTCGTAAACACGTTAAGTTTATATGATTAATAGCAAGAAAGCCTGAAACTAAAGTTTCAGGCTTTCTATTTTATAAAAGGATACTCAATGTATTATTTCCTATTACTAAAATAATTAGAAACTAGCTTAGCAACTGCGGCTGTGGAAAGTCCTAATAGTAAAAGCATCGTACTATATTTATTTTGAAGAATAGACTCAGTAAAAAGATTAGTCATTGCTAAAATCGATAAACAAGAACCTATTGCCCATAAAGAAACAAAAATCAATACTGTTTTTTTTGAAACATTAGTAAGGAAATTATTTTTTATCATTGATATATGTATTAAAAATTAATGAAATTAAGTATAACTATTTTTAATCATAATTCCAAGAAACACAATCAATCTCTTGAGATAAATTATTACCATTTAATAATAACACTTCCCCAAGTAAAACCACTACCAAAAGCAGCTAAGACAACATTATCTCCTTCTTTTATTTTTCCTTCTTCCCAGGCCTCAGTTAAAGCAATAGGTATAGATGCAGCAGTTGTATTTCCATAACGCATTATGTTATTATAGACTTGATCATTACTTAATCCAAACTTCTTCTGTATAAATTGAGAGATACGTAAATTGGCTTGATGCGGAATTAGCATATCTATATCTTCCTTTTGCAAATTATTAGCTGTTAAACCTTCAATAATAGCTTCGCTAAATCTAACTACAGCGTGTTTAAATACAAATTGCCCATTCATGTGAGGATAGTAAGACACATCTTCAGGATCATTTTCTTCCATAATAGCATCAACCCAACGACCAGTACTTGGGCCTTCTAAAGCCAGTTCTCCAGCATGCTTACCTTCACTATGTAAATGCGTAGATAAAATACCTTTGCTATTATCCTCTTCCCTTGTCATTACTGCTGCTCCTGCTCCATCGCCAAAAATAACAGTAACACCGCGACCGCGTGTAGAGCGTTCTAAACCACCAGAATGGTTTTCACTTCCAATAACCAAAATGTTTTTATACATTCCAGTTTTTATAAATTGATCTGCAACAGACACTGCATAGATAAAACCAGAACATTGGTTACGTATATCTAAAGCACCAACAGTTGGCATGTCTAACATATCTTGAACACGAACGCCACCACCAGGAAAATACATATCTGGGCTTAAAGTTGCAAAAATGATAAAATCAATTTCATCTTTAGTTACTCCAGCACGTTCCATTGCTATTTTTGCTGCTTTCACTCCCATTGATGATGTAGTATCATCACTAGTTTCTGTATCAATCCAACGACGTTCTTTAATACCAGTACGTTCTTGAATCCACTCATCATTAGTATCCATCCACTGCTTCAAATCGTCATTTGTCACTACATTTTCTGGCACATACTTGCCAAGTCCTATTATTTTCGAATTGTACATATAAATAATTTAGTCATGCAATTTAATGCTTTCAACTATAAAGAATAAATGAATCCTTTTCAATAATTATGCACGCATAATACTTCGATTATCACAAATCTTTAACATTCTTTTAATATTAGTAATAGTATCAATTAATTAGATTTACTAAAACCACTTCAAATACAATCAAAAAATGAAAAAAATAATCTTTTTAATTACATTGTTTTTGAGCACTCTAACATATGCTCAAGAAAATGTAACCTATCAAAAACCAACAAAGGAAATTCTAGAATTAGCTGAAGCACCTTTAGCTCCTAATATTAGAATGGATGATCAAGGAGAAAACATTGTTTTTCTTTATAGAAGTAACTTTAAAAGCATAGAAACGCTTTCTGAAAAAGAAATGCGATTAGGAGGTTTAAGAATAAACCCAAAAACAAATATAAACAGTAGACAAACCTATTTTAATGATATAAAAGTTCGTTTAGGAAGAAATAGTAACGAAACTACTATAAATGGATTACCAAATAATGGGCGTTATGCAAACTTCTCTTGGTCTCCAAATCAAAAAATGATGGCCTTTACAAATACTGTAAATAATGGTGTAGAACTTTGGATACTTGATATTGCTTTAAAATCTGCAAAAAAAATAACACAAGCCAATCTTAATGCAAATACCGGAAGACCATTTTCATGGTTTAAAGACAGTAAGTCATTATTGATTAAAACGTTATTAAAAAACAAAAAAGCGCTTATAGATACCAAAACTGCTGTTCCAACTGGTCCAACAATTTCTATTAGTGAAGTAGGAAAAAAAGCTCAAAACAGAACTTATCAAGATCTATTAAAAAACAAAACTGATGAGCATAATTTTGAACAATTAGTTTTGTCTGAATTGCAAAAAGTAGATTTAAACGGTAAAACAAGTTTGTGGATGAAAAGTGATATGTATAGAAGTATTTCTTTTTCACCAGACGGAAATTATATCATGGTAACAACTATAGAAAAACCTTTTTCTTATTTAGTACCTTATTTTAGATTCCCTTCTAAAACGAATATTTATAATACTAAAGCAAACTTAATTACAACTGCTTTAGAAGTGCCTTTAATTGAAGATTTACCTAAAGGTTTTATGGCTGTAAGACAAGGAAAAAGAAATCTTACTTGGAGAGATGATAAACCAGCAACCTTGGTTTGGGCTGAAGCTTTAGATGCTGGAGACCCTGAAAAAGAAGTCGATTTTAGGGATCAAGTATTTGAGTTAAAAGCACCTTTTGTAGGCAATGGCAAACCCTTAATAAAAACTATTGGGCGTTTTTACGATGTAGAATGGGGAAATGATAATACTGCTATTGCTCATGATTATTGGTGGAATACAAGAAATACAAAATCTTATGTCTTTAATCCATCTAATAATGCCTCTAAACCTATAATGATTTATGATAGAAACTATCAAGATCGTTATAGCGATCCCGGTGCTTTTGTTACAAAGCGTAATCAATTTGGGCGCTATACATTAGATCTAGTTGGAGATAATGCTTATTTAAGAGGAGATGGTTATAGTGAAAAAGGAAAATTTCCTTTTATAGATGAGATGAATTTAAAAACAAAAAAGACTGAACGTTTATATCAATCTAAATTAACAGATAAGATTGAAGATATTTCTTCTGCTATCGATATGAATAAAGGAGAAATACTGGTTAGAATTGAATCTAAAAACGAGTATCCAAATTACTACATAAGGAATATAAAAAAGAAAATAGCACCAATACCATTAACTCAATTTAAAAACCCTTTTAACAGTATTCAAAATGTACATAAAGAAGTTATAAAATACAAACGTGATGATGGATTAGAACTATCTGGAACTTTGTATTTACCAACTAACTACCAAGAAGGAAAAAAATATCCAATGATAATGTGGGCTTATCCAGAAGAATTTAAAGACAAAGGCAGTGCTGGACAAAATACTAAAAGCTCAAATGAATTCACCTATCCATGGTATGGTTCTCCAATTTATTGGGTAACTAAAGGTTATGTTGTATTAGATGATGCTTCTTTCCCTATAGTTGGTGAAGGAGAAGAAGAACCAAATGATACATTTATTAAGCAATTGGTTTCTAATGCAAAAGCTGCTATTGATGCTGTAGATAATTTAGGCTATATAAATAGAGAAAAAGTAGCTGTTGGTGGGCATTCTTATGGTGCGTTCATGACTGCTAATTTATTATCGCATTCTAATTTATTTGCTGCCGGAATTGCAAGAAGTGGAGCCTATAATAGAACATTAACACCTTTCGGGTTTCAAAGTGAAGAACGTAATTACTGGGAAGCTCCAGAGATATACTATAACATGTCACCATTTATGCACGCAGACACCATGAAAACCCCTTTATTATTAATTCATGGAGAAGCAGATAATAACTCTGGTACATATCCACTACAAAGTGAACGTTATTTTAATGCGCTTAAAGGTCTTGGTGCTCCAGTACGCTTAGTGATGCTACCCAAAGAGAGTCATGGATACAGAGCTAAAGAATCTGTATTACACATGCTGTGGGAACAAGACCAATGGCTAGAAAAGCACTTAAAGAATGACGCATCAACTATAAATAAAAAAGAGTCTATTAAAAAATAAAAAACAATAGTTTTAAGTTAAAAAAGTCATTCTTAGGTAAGAATGACTTTTTTTATGCCAAGTTGTCAAAAAAGTAGAAATGGTATTTTTTTTGACTTATGCATGTCAGAAAATAAACAAACCTTTTTCGTTTAACCGGAAAAGAACAAATAAAACTATTTCAATTATGGCAAAAGGAAATATTAATGTTTCAGTAGAAAACATTTTCCCATTAATTAAAAAATTCTTGTACAGTGATCACGAAATCTTTTTACGTGAGTTAATTAGTAACGGTACAGATGCAACTTTAAAACTTAAGCATTTAACAAGTATTGGTGAAAGTAAATCTGAATACGGAAATCCAGTTATTGAAGTTAAAATTGATAAAGAAGGCAAAAAACTTCATATTATAGATCAAGGTTTAGGGATGACTGCTGAAGAAGTTGAAAAATACATCAACCAAGTAGCGTTCTCTGGAGCTGAAGAATTTTTAGATCAGTATAAAGATTCAGCTAAAGACTCTGGAATTATTGGACATTTTGGTCTTGGTTTCTATTCTGCATTTATGGTAGCAGAAAAAGTAGAGATTATTACTAAATCTCATAAAGAAGGAACAGAAGCTGCACACTGGACTTGTGATGGTTCTCCAGAATTTACTTTAGAAGCTCATGATAAAACAGACAGAGGAACAGAAATAATTCTTCATATTGCTGAAGACTCAACTGAGTTTTTAGAAGAATCTCGTATTGGTAGCTTATTATCTAAGTATAACAAGTTTATGCCTATTCCAATTAAATTTGGAACCAAAGAGGTTAACGATCCAGACCATACTCCAGAAACAACAAAGGATGCTGAAGGTAAAGAAACAACTGAGCCGCAAAAGAAAATTACTGTAGATAACATTATCAATAATCCTAATCCAGCTTGGACAAAACAACCAACAGAATTAGAAGATGAAAACTATAAAAGTTTTTACAGAGAGTTATATCCTGCTCAATTTGAAGAGCCTTTATTTAATATACATTTAAATGTAGATTATCCATTTAACTTAACAGGAATCTTATATTTCCCTAAGATGACTCAAGATATGAGCATGCAAAAGGATAAGATCCAATTATACCAAAACCAAGTATTTGTAACAGATAATGTTGAAGGTATTGTACCAGAATTTTTAACAATGCTTCGTGGTGTTATCGATTCTCCAGACATTCCATTAAACGTATCGCGTTCTTATTTACAAGCCGATGGTGCTGTAAAAAAGATCTCTTCTTACATTACACGTAAGGTTGCAGATAAATTAAAATCGTTATTTAATAATAGCCGTGAAGATTTTGAAGCTAAATGGAACGATATTAAAATTGTTATCGAATATGGTATGTTGTCTGAAGATAAATTCTTCGAAAAAGCAGATGCCTTTGCATTATACCCAACTGTAGATAATAAATACTATACATACGAAGAATTAGAAAACGCTATTAAAGCAAACCAGACTGACAAAGATGGTAAAATGGTGATTTTGTATGCTAGTAATATAGACGAGCAACATACTTACATTGAAGCTGCTAAAGCTAAAGGTTATGAGGTATTGTTATTAGACTCGCCTATTATTTCTCATTTAATGCAGAAATTAGAAAGCACAAAAGAAAATATTACGTTTACTCGTGTAGATGGAGATGCTATCGATAAATTAATAAACAAAGACGATAAGGCTATTTCTAAATTAGATGAAGACCAAACTAAAGTATTAGATGAGTTATTAAAAGAAGTTATTCCTTCAGAAAAATTCACAGTACAATTAGAACCTCAAGAAAGTGATGCAACACCATTTATGATTACGCAGCCAGAATTTATGCGTCGTATGAAAGAGATGCAAGCAACAGGCGGCGGCGGTATGAATATGTTTGGTAATATGCCAGAGATGTACAACCTAATTGTTAATACAAACTCTGAATTAGTTGGCGAGATTTTAAGTACAAAAACTAAGAAAAAGCAAGAGCGCTTAATTAACCAAAGTTTAGACTTAGCACGTTTATCTCAAGGTCTTTTAAAAGGAAAAGAATTGAGTGATTTTATTAAGCGTAGCTACGAAATGATAAAATAACGTATATTATAAACGTTATAACAACTAAACCACTTTGTTTGTACAAGGTGGTTTTTTTATTACATAAACTAAACTATTATTTTGTAACAAACGCAATAGAAAAGCTACCTATCTTTTATCATGAAAAGACTACAAAACATAATTTTAGGACTGTCTGCAATATTAGCTATTATTATAATTATAGATTTTAGCTTTACAGGACAAACCATAGAAGAATTAACTATAGATACCAAAGCAAAGCTTGAACGTTATTATAATGCAGGTGGTAATTCGCATACTTCGCATAGGGTTATAACAGAAAACTATAATTTTTTAGTAACAGAAGCATTTCAAGACGCTGTAGAAGATAATACTGCTTTACAACTCGCCATTTCTCCAATATTTAATGAAGTAAATAGTGCTAAAATTACAAAAACGCAACAAAAAGAAACGTACTCTCTTCGTATCTATTCAGGATTAATTTTCCCATTGTTACTACTTATTGCTTTGGTCCTCTTTTTTAAATTCCCAGATAGATTAACGATTATAACCTTTATACTAGTTATACTTAACATCGCTAATTTTACATATCTCTGTTTTTAAATGTAAAGTATAGACCAATTTAATCTAGATACTTCCAAAAAAGAAGTGTTTTTTTTATGCTTTTATTCTAATAACAGAGCATTTTACAGCTCAAAAACACGTAGTTCTACGCATTTAATTTGTAAGAAAAACAAGTAGTTTCGCTTAAGCGCTTATATAAAACGGTTTAATATCAAGCGTACTATATCCTCAATTCAAAAAAACATAAAACATGGCAACACCAAAAACAACAACTACCAATATTATTTCCCCATCGGTTGGACAATCGCTAACCTCTGTTATATCTGGCACTAATGGCCTTTCGGTATCTTCAACTAAGCCTTTTACAAATCAACCTGGATATCTTCTTCTTAATGATACCAAAGACAATTTCGCTTTAATCTCCTATGCTAATATCAAAAATGACACGTTCAATGTATTAGCACAAATGGCAGGAAAAGGCACTACTATTTTAAAAGGAAATATGACTGTTAATGTCGCAGCACAAGGAAAAACTTTAAAAGGGTCTAGCGCAAGCTTTACAACAACTTCTTTTACTATAGAAAAAGGGCCTACCTTTATAGGTACAGGATACATATGCATTTTGGGAGCTGGAGGAAATGGTATTTTTAGTTACGATAAAACGACAAGTACCTTACCTACCGCAACCCAACAAGGTGTTTTTAAAGATTGTGTATTAGTTGAGGCTTTTGGTGTTACTCCTGGTCAAGATCCATTTACAATTACTGTGCCTGCAGAAACCATCGTGATTGAATCGTCTGTGCCTACAGAAGGCGCAACAATTACAAGCGAAACTATAACTGTAAAAGCCAATACTTCATTTACGTTAAAAGCAGTCTCTACAACTGTAGGTTTTGCTAAAGCCACAGCAAGTAAACCTGGTTATTTACTAATGCCAATGTCTAACGGTTCTATAGAAGTTGTAAGCTATACTGGTTTAACAAGTACTGCTTTCACAGGAGCTACTTGCAAAAAAGCTGGAACATTTACTATTGGTACAGCTGTAAAATCGACTGCTAATAGTCCTATTACATTTAGCTTTACTAATAATACTACAAGTACAGACGAGATATATGTAGCAATCGCAGGAGAACGTTATGATGCTTCTGGGAATTTAACTAATGGCTACCTAACGCAACCCACAGCTGGCCAAGCATTAACATATACAGAGATCACTACAGAAAAAAAAGTACCTACATTTAAACTATTTAAAGCAAATTCTGCTCTTAGCTCAAAGACAAATTTAATTATACCAAATTCACCATTTGGTCGCTTTACTGCTTGCCGTATTATTTTTAGTATTGGCACGCCACCAGTAATAGATATTTTAAGTGGCGCACCCGCTTTTCCAGCTTGCTCTAATGCAAATGATCCAAATGATAAAACGATATACGATTTTGTAGAATTCACTCAAAGAAACGCACCTAATGATGGTGTTTTATTTATAAACACAACCCAAGTTGATCAAGTTGGTATTCCTTTTAAAATGCAAACTGTTCCAGCAGACGCAATTAATACAGATGGTGTAGGAATCACGACTTCTTATGCTACTCTTAAAACAGATTACGCGACATATATTAATACACAAATTCCTACAGCTACTAGTACTAAAGCCAATACTGCATTCAATGCTTTGGCCATGAACACAAGAATACTTAATCCTGCCGATGCTATTACAAATCCACCTGGAGGCACGACATTACCAGCTCTAGATAGCTTTTTTGATACTGCATTAACCACCTTTTTTAATAAGTATACTACAGGTAAAAAAACATTTATTCTTAAACGCAATGGATTTTATTTTAGTGGTAAAACCATTATAGGTTATGCTCCTGCTCCTTATGCTTATAACGGTACATGTACAGGAACTTCTATTATAATACCATCTACCACAAAAACGTGTTTGCAAGCGGGAATGCAAGTTACAGGCACAGGTATAACAGCTGCAACAACAATTAGTAAAGTAAAAGTAGACAGCACTGGCACAACCGTTACACTAAATCCTGCGACTACTGCACAAGGTAATCCTGCAGATTATACATTTGCAGTACCAGACAACTATACAGTATTACAATTAACACAAATTACCTCAGCTACAAATACTACACCTGTTTCTGGAGGACAAGTGTACCAAATATATGCGCCGTATTTTGGAGCTGGTAATTACCCAACAGGGTTTCCAATTAAAAGTACTACCTCAACAACAAAACCAAGTGCTCCACCATGGATTGCACAAGCCTCTGCTGGTAGAATGGTATTTGGAAATTTAGGCGCCTTTGCCGATGGCACTTTTCAAGCCTATGCAAAACAATTTACTGGAACAGACGCGAGTGCTCAAATCTTACTAGATATAGAAAACACCATTGTATCTGCTTTTAACCGCGGTATTGCTAATGCAGTTGCCGCAGGTAGCGATGTCTCTGCTGCATGGGATGACAATACAACCTTTTACCCAGTAGCAAATACTGGAAGTAATTGGTCTAATTTTTATGCAGGATTTTTGCACAATGCCGGTGTAAGTATTACTGCTCCTGGCTCTTCTATTGGCTTGGCTTACGGCTTTGCTTACGATGATCAAGGTAATAACGACCCAACGCTTGCTAGTATTTACCCAAGTAAAGTTAATATTACGCTACACAAACGGTAAAACACATATTGTTAAAAAAATACTTGAATAGTATTAAATAATTAAAATCTATTAAATTTATAATATATACAAGAGATATAATAGCAATTGCTATTATATAATTGTTGTATGCAATAGTCCATTTCGATAGGACAATTTTTTCGGAGGAGTGCGCTGGAATGATGGAGTTATCATTCTGAT